>SHZF01000047.1 GCA_009692425.1 Myxococcales bacterium
AGCCCCGCCGTCGCCTTCGCCGCCGCAGCCATCTCGGCGCGCAGCGACGCCGGACCCAGCACCTCCAGCCACTGCCCGTAGCTGCGCAGCCACGCGCGCAGGTCGTTCGTGTCCGCTACCTCGGCCCGCTACACCAGCCTTCCTCAGGTGCACTCTGCGCTGTAAGGACTAGCCCTCCACGGCCCTTACACCGCCCTGACAACCGCCGTCGCCAGGCCCTGCCGAGCAACGTGCAGCAACGTCAATGGCTTGAATTGGCGAACAATCGGTTGCATGATGAAAGCCCGCGACAGCTTCACACGGTGGGAGTCGTAGGTTCGAATCCTTCTGCGCGCACTGGTCGAATGTCCGTCTAGGGCGCCGACGAAAACAACTCGACATGCCCGTGGTCTTGAGCCGGTGCCCTTTTCGATGTTGGGTCGTCGAGATCGCGGCTGACGCCGACTCGCGGCAACGGCAAAGGGATCGACTGGATTCTGTCGCCGTCCTTCCACGCGCGGCGAGTCAGGCCTTACTCGCATACAGCCCCGCCGTCGCCTTCGCCGCCGCAGCCATCTCGGCGCGCAGCGACGCCGGACCCAGCACCTCCAGCCACTGCCCGTAGCTGCGCAGCCACGCGCGCAGGTCGTTCGTGTCCGCTACCTCGGCCCGCAGCCGCACGCGACCGTCTTGCATCGGCTCCAGCGTCTGCCCCTCGGCCAGCGGCGTTTCCGCAAGGCGCTGAACCACTTCGGCCCGCACCGCCAGATCGACCGCCAGCGGGACATCTCCCAGCAGGAAGCCGAGCCCGGCAGCGCGCATCCAGGCATCGAAGTCGAACTTGGGCGGCACGGTGCGCGCGGCCCCCGTCATCGTCGCGGTCTGCACGCGGTGCAGCGCCAATTGCCGCACGTCGGTGTAGCCCGCATACGAAACGACGAGGTAGCCGACCGGCCCCTTCCACGCCAGCGCGAGGGGGTTGACGGTCGCCGCCTGGGTCTGGTTCTTCTGGCGCGAGGCGTACACGACTTCGAGCTGGCGTTCGTGAAGCAGCGCGTCTTGTACAGATTCAAGTACTTGGTCGTCAATCACGGGCGGCAGCAGTTGAAAACCCGCCGGCGCCGCGCGCACCTTGCCCGCCCAGCCCGCCACCTTGTTGCCGGCCGCCGCCTCCAGCACGCTGCGGGCGCGCTCGAAGTGGTGACGCAGGCCCGCCCGCGAGGCGGCCGGCAGCAGCGGCGCTAGGTACCCCTCGGCGAGGTGGAAGGCGAGCGCGTCGTGCACGTCCATTCCGGGGCAGTCGAAGGGCTCCGCAGTGCGCGCCCACGACCAGCCGAACGGCTTGTGCCGGTCGTCGACCACCAGCGGAAACACCGCCGACAACGCCTGCAAGTCCCGCTGTAGACTGCGCTGCGTCACATCGAAGCCGGCGGCGCGCAGGCGTTCGCGCAGCATCGCGGTGTCAATCTTGCGCGGCGCCCGCGGCAGGTTGCGCAGCATGGACCAGTGGCGCAGCAGGGTGTCGGTCATCGGATGCCTCCGCGGCAGCTAGTGCGACAAATCGTGTCGCATGAACGGAGCACGCCGTCCAGTTCTCCCGGCGTGCCAGGCTCGACCGGTTGCGGTACGCTGTGCACCTTGAGGGCCTGGCGGACTCACCGACAGACTCCCAGGTGCGGTTCCCGACGCGGCGTCCGGCCGTCCACCCTAGGAAGACTCCATGACCGAATTGAACCGGCGCGATGCCCTGGGTCGACTCGCTGCCGTCGGCGCCGCTGCCACTGCGGCGGGCGCGGTAGCGGGCTGTGCCCGACCGGAAGCCCAGCCCATCGAAGCGACGTCGGCGCCTGCGCCCCAGCCCACAGCCGCACCGGCCGACCTCGTGCGCCGGGTGCGTCCGCTCGGCGCGCCACCCTGGCCGACACTCGACCCGTTCCTGTTCTGCGTCCACCACGATGACGCATATCCGCAAGGCAACGCCGACCTGGGTCCTGCCGCGTCGCTCATCGACCGCCAGATGGGCAGCGATTTCGAGGGCATCGACGGCTGGCGCATGTACCATGGCAGGAAGGTGCCAGGGTTCCCCAGCCACCCCCACCGCGGCTTCGAGACCGTCACCGTCGTGCGCCGCGGCCTGGTCGACCACTCCGATTCGCTCGGCGCCACCGCGCGCTATGGGGATGGCGACGTGCAGTGGCTGACGGCCGGGGACGGCATCCAGCATGCGGAGATGTTTCCGCTGCTCCGGCAGGATCAGCCGAATCCCTTGGAGTTGTTTCAAATCTGGCTGAACCTGCCCAAGGCGGACAAGCGCGCGCCGCCGCACTTCACGATGATCTGGCGCGACAAGGTCCCCCACATCGTCGCGACCGACCCGGCCGGCCGCACCACCGAGATCGAAGTCGTCGCCGGCCACCTCGCCGGCCACCCGCCGCCGCCGCCACCACCACCGCGTTCGTGGGCCGCACGCCCCGACTCCGACGTCGCAATTTGGACGCTGCGGCTGGCACCCGGCGCCGCGTGGACTTTGCCCGCGGCCCAGCCCGATACGAACCGGGCGCTCTACTTTTTTGAGGGCAGCGCGCTCCAGGTAGGTGCGACGGCCGTGCCGCCCCAGCACCTGGCGGAATTGCGGCCCGAGTTCGACGCGCCGCTGGTTGCCGGTCCCGACACCACCCAAGTGCTCGTGCTGCAGGGCCGTCCCATCGGCGAGCCGGTCGTGCAATACGGCCCCTTCGTCATGAATACGGCCGACGAGATCCGCCAGGCCTATGCGGACTACCAGCGCAGCCAATTCGGCGGCTGGCCGTGGTCACGCTCCGACCCCGTGCACGCACCCACCGAGGGCCGCTTTGCCCGCCACACCGATGGCCGCGTGGAGCGTGCCGGATGAAGGCCTGGCTTGCCGTGGCATGTGCCGTCGTCGGCGCCGGGTGTGCCGGGAATTCAGACCACCGCATCTCGCCGTCTGCGACAGATTCTGTCGCAAAGCCGGCCGATGCCGGATCGACCCGCGGCGGGGATGCCGGCAACAGCGACACAAACCGTCGCAAGGCGATTTCCTACTGCGAAGGCCAGACACGCGCGCTCTACGACCCCGTCGCTTCGGCAGGGACCGACGTCCTGCCCGATGATTTCTGGACGGTCGACGACCCAGCCAGCGTCACTGGCGTGCGCGTTCGGTTCGATGCGTCGAAGCACGCGTGGATCGACAAGACCCCTCCAAGTTTCCGTCACTTCTACGACGATCTCGGCAGGCTCGACGGCTGGGGCGTCACGGCGGGCATCGTGTTGCGGTTTTCTGCCGCGCCCGGCGCGCTGCCGTCTGGGGCCACGTCGACGTCGAGCGAGGCCGTGCAGTTGCTCGACCTCGGTGGATCGAAGCCCGAGCGTGTGCCCTTCGAAGTGCAACTGACCGACGCGGGCCGCACCGCGATCCTGTGGCCGATGCGCCCGCTGCGACCGGCCACGCACCACGCCGTATTCGTGACGCGCAAGCACCTTGCCGCCGACGGCACCTGCATCTCGCCGAGCCTTGCCTTGCGCAGCGTGCTCGACGGTTCGGCGCCGGATGCGCGCTTGCAGCGAATGGTGCCGCGCCTGCAGCAGGCACGGACTGCGGCGGGCCTGGAGGCGGGCGATGTCTCGGCGGCCAGCGTGTTCACGACCCAGTCGACGACGGCGCCGGCCGAGGCCATCGCGGCCGACATCCTGGGTCGCTTGCACCCGTGGGCGCTGCCGCTGACGTGCACCGAGACGGCCTACGCCGACAACGACGGCAAGCCCCAGACGCTGCGCACGTGCAGTACCGCATTTGCGGGCCACGACTATCGCAAGGAAGGCGCCATCGGATCGGGCGCGCCCGCCAAGCAATGGTCCATGCCGGTGGCGGTGTGGCTGCCGGCGCAGGGCAAGGGGCCGTTCCCTGTCGTCGTGTTCGGTCACGGACTCGGTTCGGACCGCTGGCAGGGCAAGGCGCTCGCCGAAGTCGCGGCGCCCCAGGGCATCGCGACGGTGGCCATCGACGCCGTACAGCACGGCACGCACCCGGCCGGCGGCAACAAGGGCACACTCAACAGCGTGATCGGGTTCTTCGCCATCTCGGTCGCCACGGCAAGCGTCGATGCGATTCGCCTGCGCGACAACTTTCGCCAGTCCAGTTTCGACGGGTTGCAGTTGCTCGACGCCTTGGCGGACCAACCCGACGCCGATGGCGATGGCATCGCAGAATTCGACGTGGCCAAGATCAGTTACGTCGGCGTCAGCCTGGGCGGCATCATGGGGCCGGCCCTGCTGGCCCTCACCCCCCGGATCCGAGCCGCCGTGCTGCCGGTGGCGGGCGCGAGGGTCGGATCGATCATCAGCGATTCTGTGCAGTTTGCCCCAATCATCGCCGCATTGCAGCCCGACGGCACCGAGCCCGGCGACGTGGACCGTTTCTTCCCCATGTTGCAGACCCTGCTCGATGCCGGCGACCCGGCCGCCTATGCCGCGCGCATCCGGGCGGGTCGCGCCGACGGCAGCGTACCCCACGTGCTCCAGACGATGGCCATCGACGACGAAATAGTGCCGAATTCGTGCAACCGCGCACTGGCGCGTGCCCTGGGCCTGCAACTGGTGGCGCCGGCATGGCAGCCCCTCGGGCTGGGACCGCCCGCCGTTGCCGCGCCCATGCAAGGCAACGGGCCGGGCGGAGCGACGCTGGCCCTGTTCCAGTACGACCGCGTCACGAAGCAGCCGGGCGCTGCGCCGCAGAAGGCCGAGCACGGCAACGTCCCCGGCAGTCGCGAGGGGCTGCACCAGGCCCTGCACTTCCTGCAGACTTGGCTCGCCACGGGCAAGGCGGTCGTTGAAGACCCCTACGCAGCGTTGGCGACGCCCGCCATGACGGGGAAATAGCCAGTTTGGAGCGCCGCTGCCAGTCCGCGTTCAGGTTCAGCGCGGCTGCGCTCAGGCTGATTTGGGCGTTGCGGCTGCCGGCGCGGGAGTCGGCAGGTGCAGCGGCACCATCTCTGACGCCGCGCTCACCGTGAGCGGCACGCCGCGCCGTGCTATCATTGCCCTACATTCCGAGAGCTTGTGGTCCACTTCCGCATCGTCGTGCATCGGATCGTGCGAGAAAAGCACGAGGTGCTTGGCGCCGGCCTCGATGGCGGTCTCGACCGCATCTGCGTAATTCGTGTGCCCCCAGCCGGTCTTCTTCTTGTACTCCTCCGGCGTGTACTGGGCGTCTGCGATGTACACGTCGGCCCCGCGCACCAGCTCGACGAGCGCCTGGTCCTGGGTGCGCCCGAACGCGCCAGAATCGCGGTGGGCGCTGGGCGACATCGGCAGCAGCGTGCGGAACGGCTCGGTATCCGTCGCGTACGTGATGCACAGGCCCCCCACCTCGATGCGGAAGCCCAGCGTGAGCCCCGGGTGGTTCAGGTAGCCGGGTCGCACGTGAAATGGGCCCACCTGCCACGGTTGGCCGCGGTACTCGGTGAAGGCCAACTGCGCCGCCAGGTCTCCGAGCGCGACCGGAAAATACTCGACGTCCATCTGCCCGCGCAGGACCTTTTCGAGCGGCTTCTCGGCCGAGCGCGGTCCGTACACGTTCAGGCGGTTGCCGGGAATGTAGGCGGGAACGAAGAATGGGAAGCCTTGGATGTGGTCCCAATGCGTGTGGCTCACGAGCAAGTCGAGGGAGAGAGGGCGCCCCGCGGCCGCTGCCATCAGGTGAAGCCCGAGCTTGCGGATTCCGGTGCCGGCATCGAGGATGAGGATGTGGCCATCGTGTTCGATCGTGACGCATGGCGTGTTGCCACCGTAACGTGCCGTCTCCGGCCCGGGTGCCGCGCACGAGCCGCGCACACCCCAGAATGTCAACGTGGTCCGTTCGATGAACGACGTGACGAGCCGCAGGATGTCGTCGGTGTCGAACGGCTTCTGCACGTAGGCCGAGGCGCCCATGTCGAGCGCCTTGCGATGATCCGACGCGTACGCCTTGGCCGACAGCACCACGATCGGCACGCGCGCCGTGCCGGGAAACGCGCGCAGGTTCTGGATGAGTTCGTAGCCGTGCATTCCCGGCATCATCAGGTCGAGCAACACGACCGCCGGCGGGTTCGCCTTGGCAAGTTGCAGGCCGATGGCACCGTCGTCGGCGACATCGACCTCAAAGCCTGCACGCGCGAGCACCGTCGCGAGCAAGGCGCGGATCGGCTCCTGATCTTCGACCACGAGGATGCGACTGGTCATTGAGGGCCCGCTGCCCCAACACGCAGGGACGCCTTCAATTTAGACGCACGTGGCGCCAAGCGCAAGCGGCTACTGCGACGGTCCGCCGCACTCGATCGCACGGGCGACCCCATGCACAGTCCGACGCGCGAGGTCGCCGTGTCGAGTTCGCTCTCCGTGAAGCCGAAGCAGGTCGAGGTGCTCGCCTTCGTCGAATACTGCATCCGGTCGGCCAACACCGCGTCCGAGGCGACCGCGTTGGCGACGGGACCAATCAGCAGCGAGGGGCCGACTGCGAGCGAGGCTGTCGAACGCCTCGCGGCGGCGCGTACCCGGGCTCGCCACCGGTCGGAATCGATCGCGAGCAAGACCGTGGCGCCCGCCAGATCGCAGGGCCATCGCCACGGCGCACGACCGTCATTCTTTGTTCGTGACGTCGCTTGTGGGCGCCGCTTGCGCCAGTGCGGCGTGCATCGCGGCGCTCAGCGCCCGGTACGTCCGCAGGTTGGCTTGGGCGATGCGTTCCGACAATGGCTGCGCAAGCTGGGCCGCCTCGAGTTGGGCGAGCGCTGCCGGGTCGCTCGCATCGACCCAGCGCGGCGGCCCAGCGCCTGCGCCACGCAGGGCGTCGAGTACCGCGATCCGCACGAGTTGCACCGTCGGGTCGGGGCTGTGGCGCAACAGGCCGATCAACCGATACCCGTCGCCGTCGCTCCAGGGCAACTCGGGATGAAACGCCACGACATGGAAGTCCATGGCCTCCCCACGCGCTGCGCGCCCTTGCCGCACGCCGTCTGCGGCCTGGGCCACGGCCCTCTCGAACGCGGCTGGCCCAGCGCAATAGCCGGGCACGAGCAAGAGCCCAATCTCGAAGGCATCTTCGCGACGGTGGAGCGCGTCGATCCGGTCGGCGAGCACCGCCTCGATTGCGGGCACCGTTCCTTCGATCACCTCGCGGTGCAGGCGCCCCTCGGTCCGGCACGCCTGTGCGAAAGGGCACACGTGGAACGCCTCGACGAACGTGCGCAGGTAGGCATCGTTGCGGGCAAGGGCGGCGGCGGCGGCGGCAGGCTCCACCGCACAAGCTTCGCCCCGCGGCGGTACTGTAGGCAAGGACTCCTGACATGCTAGACTGCTGCGGCCGCGTTCTGGGCGCCTTTCGTTCCGGGCCGGGTTTGCGATGGCCACCTTTTCTGATGTTCGGTCCTGCGCCGGCGCCGTCGCGATTCGTCTCGACGCGCTGGGCAGGCATCTTTGACGTCGCTTCCCGGCGTGTCCGCCTGCACGAACTCGAGGCAATGGCGGGAGAAACCGATTTCTGGAGCGACAACGAACGCGCCCAGCGCCTGCTCAAAGAGCGCGCCGCGTGCCAGGCTGCCGTGGAGGCCGTGGACTTGCCGCGGGCGTCCATCGCCGAGGTCCTGGGCCTGCTCGAACTCGCCGAGGCCGACGCGGACCCGAGCCTGCTGCCCGAACTGCAGGGCCAACTTGACGCGCTGACGGCGCAGCTCGACGAGGCCGACTTCGCCCGCACGATGGCGGCGCCGACCGACCGCTCGCCTGCGATCGTGAAGATCAACGCCGGCGCGGGCGGCACCGACAGCGCCGACTGGGCCACGATGCTGGCGCGGATGTACGGTCGCTGGGCGGAACGCCACGGCTGCACGGTGGAATTGCTCGACGAAGTGCCCGGCGAAGAGGCCGGCGTGCGCTCCTGCGACCTGCGGATCGAGGGGCCGTTCGCGTTTGGCTGGCTCAAGGCCGAAAACGGAGTCCACCGGCTCGTGCGCATCAGCCCGTTCGACGCGAACAAGCGCCGCCAGACGAGCTTCTGTTCAGTGTACGTGCTGCCTGAGGAGGACGAGGAAATCCACATCGACATCAAGGACGACGACCTCAAAGTCGACACCTTTCGCGCATCCGGCGCCGGCGGCCAGCACGTGAACCGCACGGACTCGGCCATTCGCATCACGCACATGCCGACCGGCATCGTCGCCGCGTGCCAGGCCGAGCGCAGCCAGCACAAGAATCGCGCCAAGGCCATGAAGATGCTGGCAGCTCGGCTGGCAGACCTGGAGCGGCGCAAGCGCAACGCCGCCAAGGACGAGATCGAAGCCGCCAAGCTCGGCATCAACTTCGGCAGCCAGATCCGCAGCTACGTGCTCCAGCCGTACCAGATGGTGAAAGACCACCGCACCGGCGCGCAGACATCTGACACGCAGGGTGTGCTCGACGGCGAGATCGACGCGTTCCTCAAGGCATACCTGCTGGCGGCGCAGGCCGGGCCAGTCTCCTTGCGCGGCGACGACACCGACTGACCATCGGCAACTGGGATTCTGTGCATGAACCAAGCCTCCACGACACGGCTCGACGGCAAGGCAATGGCTGCGCTGCTGCGCGCCGAAGTCACGCAAGAAGTCGCCGAACTGCACCGGCGTGGAGTCCAACCCGGCCTGGCGGTCCTGCTCGTCGGCGACGATCCGGCGTCTGCGGTGTATGTCGGATCCAAGCTCAAGGCGTGCGCCGAGACGGGGATCCACAGCGTCCAAGCGCGGTTGCCGGCAAACGCGGACGCGGCGGCCATCCATCGGCAGATCGATGAGTGGAACGCGGACAATGCGATCGACGGCATCCTCGTCCAGTTGCCATTGCCCAAAGGCATCGACACGCAGGCCGTGATCGAGCGCGTGGGGCCGTTCAAGGACGTCGATGGTTTCCACCCCGAAAACCTCGGCCGTCTCGCCGCCGGGCGGCCGGGCCTCGTCGCCTGCACACCTGCAGGTATCATGGACATGCTGGCGCGTTGGGGCCACGCCGCGAACTGGACGCTGGCCGGCAAGCACGCCGTGGTGCTCGGCCGGTCGATCACCGTCGGGCGGCCCATGGCGCTGCTGCTGATGCAGGCGGACGCCACCGTGACGATTTGTCACAGTCGGTCCCTCGACGTGGCCGGTTGGGTGGCGCGCGCCGACCTGCTGGTGGCCGCTGTCGGTTCGCCGCGAATCGTGCAAGGCGACTGGCTCAAGCCGGGGAGCGTCGTTATCGACGTGGGCATTCACCGCGGTTCCGACGGCCGGCTGACGGGAGATGTCGATTTCAATGGCGCACTCGGCCGCGTCGCTGCCATCACGCCGGTACCGGGCGGGGTCGGCCCGATGACCATCGCCCAGTTGATGCGCAACACGGTACTGGCCTGCCGGTGGCGGCAAAGAGTGTGAAGCCCCCCGATCCGCCGCCTTCGGCACAACTCTACGTTATCGCTGCGGAATCTTCGTTCGAAGTGCCGGGTGTACGTCTTCCCGCCGAGTCCTTGCTGCGCCTTGACCTGCATCCGAATTCGGCGGCCGGGGATGGGAGTCGGTGGTGGCTCCTGAAGCCGATGCGCAGTTGACTTCGCTGCGTCCATGACTTCGCTGCGTCCATGACTTCGCCGCGTCCTTGACTTCGCCGCAGTGCTTTGCGACACCCCGCCCGACTCCGCCGTTGCGGGGCAAATGAGTCGAGGATGGCCGACACCCCTGCCGCTTTGCAGTGTACGCCCCTGCACGCGAGCCACGTCGCTGCCGGCGGCCAGATGGTACCCTTCGCCGGTTGGGAAATGCCGGTCCAGTACGCCGGCCGTGGGCTGGTTGCCGAGCATCTCGCCACGCGCACGGCCGTTGGCTTGTTCGATGTCAGCCACATGGGCGAGATCGTGATCGAGGGGCCCGGCGCGCTCGACGAGGTGCAGGGCCTCGTCACGAACGACGCGACGAGGCTGCAAGACGGCGACGCGATGTATGCGCTGCTGTGCCACGCCGACGGCGGGACGGTCGATGACTTGTACGTCTACCGGCTCGGGGCGGAGCGCTTTCTGCTCGTGGTGAACGCTTCCAACATTGCAAAAGACTTTGCACACATGCAGGCCCATGCCGCGCGGCCCGAGCGCGTGCGCGACCGATCGACCGACTTTGCCCAGATTGCGGTGCAGGGGCCGCGAGCGCGCGAACTGCTGGCCCGCGTGGCGACGGGTGACGCGCTCGACCTGCCGCGGAACAAGCTGCGCGTCCACGATTTCCACGGCGCCGACCTGCTCGTCGCCACGACCGGCTACACAGGCGAGCCGGGCTACGAGGTCTACCTGCCGCCGGAACTCGCGGCCGATTTCTGGTCGGCATGCATGGACGCCGGCAGCGACCTCGGCGTGTGCCCGGTCGGACTCGGCGCGCGCGACACGCTCCGGCTCGAAATGGGGTACGCGCTGTACGGCCACGAACTCGACGATGCCACGAATGCCTATGAAGCCCGCCTCGGCTGGGCGGTCAAGCTGCTCAAGGGCGCATTCGTGGGGAGCGAGGCGTTGGCCCGCGTCAAGACCGACGGCCCGCGCCGGCGGTTGGTCGGACTCGCCATGCTGGACCGCGGCATCGCCCGCGAGGGCCATCCCGTGCTGCACGCCGGGCGCCGCGTCGGCGGGGTCACCAGCGGGACGCACGCCCCGTCACGCAAGGCTGCGATTGCGTTGGCATATGTCGAAGCCGACTTCGCTGCACCCGGAACCTGCCTCGAAGTGGAGATTCGCGGCAAGCCGGTGCGCGCTGAGGTCGTCACCTATCCGTTCGTCCAGACGGCGCTGACCGCGCCATGACATCCCGGTGCGAGGGGAATCGCCCTACGACAAGATCTGTCGCTACTGGTCGAACATTGGAGAAACAATGAATATTCCAGACGGACTTCGATACACCAGCGACCATGAGTGGGCGCGCACGGAGCAGGACGGTACAATCACGTGCGGCATCACCGACTTCGCGCAGGCCGCGTTGGGCGGCGTCGTATTCGTCGAACTGCCCGATGACGGCGCGGGGCTGGCGCAGGGCGACCGCTTCGGCACGGTGGAGTCGACCAAGTCGGTGAGCGACCTGTACGCACCCGTGGCCGGCCTCGTGGTGGCGCGCAACAGCAGGCTCGACGCGGAGCCGGAACTCGTGAACACCGACCCGTACGGCGACGGCTGGATGGTGCGGTTGCGCCCGGATGGCGACGGCGACCTGGCAAGGCTGATGGATGCGGCGGCCTACGGTACCCACGTCGCGGCTGCCGATCACGGTTGACACGCGCCAGCCACCGCCCACCGCAGCGGCCCCAGGCCCCGTGATGTACTTCGACGGGGTGTGCACGATGTGCAATGCGGCGGTCGATTTCGTCATCCGCAGAGACCGCGCCCACGTGTTTCGCTTCGCCTTGCTCCAAGGAGAGACGGCCCGGGCACAACTCGGCATCGTCGAAGGCCAGGCGTTTGGCACGTTGGTGCTCGTCGACGGCGGTACGCGGCTGGAGCGCTCCGCGGCCGTGCTGCGCGTGGCGGACCGTCTGGGCTGGCCCTGGCGCGCGCTTGCCGTGTTCTGGATCCTGCCCGCCCGGTGGCGCGATGCAGTGTACGACTTCGTGGCGGCCCGGCGCTTTCGCTGGTTCGGGCGCAAGGACTCCTGCCGCCTCCCGTCGCCGGCCGAGCGGGCGCGCTTCCTGCCGTAGCCTGAGCCCAGCCCCGCTACTTCTCGAAGTAATCCTTGCCGAACCGCTTGGAGAGGTCGGCCTTGTCGAGCGCCTTTGCGAGCGCCTCGTCAAACTCGACCTTGCCATCGGTGACGAGCCGCTCAAGTTGCTCGTTGAGAAGTTGGTTGCCCTGCGCCTTCGCGGTCAGCATGATGTTGAAAATCTGATGGTTCTTTCCCTCACGGATCAGATTCGACACCGCGTGGCTGCCGACCAGCACCTCGAGCGCCGCGCAGCGCCCGCCGCCCTTCTTCTTGACCAGCGTCTGCGCCACCACTCCCTTGAGCGTCTCGCTGAGCACCGCGCGCACCTGACTCTGCTGCTCGTGCGGGAACACGTCGATGACGCGGTCGATCGTCGAAATCGCCGTCGCGGTGTGCAGTGTGCCGAAGACGAGGTGGCCGGTGTTGGCCGTTTCCAAGGCGAGCCCGATCGTTTCGAGATCGCGCATCTCGCCGACCAGGATGATGTCGGGGTCCTCGCGCAGCGACGCCCGCAGCGCACGTGCAAAACTCTTCGTGTGGGCGCCAACTTCGCGCTGGTTCACGAGCGACCTCTGGCTGGCGTGGACGAACTCGATCGGGTCTTCAAGCGTGATGATGTGGCAGCGCTTCGTGCGGTTGATGTAGTCGATCATCGCCGCCAGCGTCGTCGACTTGCCGGAACCCGTCGGCCCCGTGACGAGCACGAGGCCTTTGGGGTTGTCGCACATCTTGCGGACGCCCTCGGGCAGGCCGAGCTGCTCGAATGTCATGATTTTCGACGGAATCGTCCGTGCGACGAGGCCGATGCCGCGCTGATCGCGGAACAGGTTGCAGCGAAACCGCGCGACGTCGGGCAGCGAGTACGCAAAATCCGCATCGTTGTCGGCAAGGAAGTGCTCCTTGGCGCGGTCGGGAGTGCCCGACTCCATCAAGTCCCACACCTGCGCGTCGCCCAGCACCTTGCCCTCCGCGATCTCGCGCATCTCGCCGTCGATGCGCCAGCGCGGGCGGTGGCCGGCGCACATGTGGAGGTCGCTGGCGCCTTCTGCAACCATCCGCCGGAACAGCGCATCCATCTTCGGCGCCGACAGGGGCTTCCCAGAGAGCGGCCGACCCGGCAACCCGGCCGGTGCGGCACCCAGCGCCGGCCCTCCCGCAGCAGGGTAGCCGCCCTCGGGTGCGGGCGCGGACCCTCCCAAGACCGGGCCACCGGTTGTCGGCAGTTCCTGTACGGCGTGGTTGAACGCATCCGGGGTGACCCGCATCGGCACGATATCCATGCCCGGCACCAGGCGGCGCAGCCCCGCGATGACGTGCGCGTTCAGTTCATCGACGAAGCCGACGATGAGCCGGTCGCCCTGGGAACGCAGCGGCAACACGCGCTGGCGCTCGATGAATGCCCGCGGCACGAGCGCCAGCGCATCGGCGAGCGGAGGGTTCGCGGCGAGGTCTACCAGCGGCAGCGGCACCCTCGGGGCCTCGTCGCGCAGACGCCCGGCCAGCGCCAGCGCCATCGCCATGCCAAATGTCGGCGAGCGCTCGAAAAGCGTGCGCAACATCTCGCCGGGCACCTGAAGCACGAGAGCCTGGTCCGCGGCGAAAGCGCCGGCGCGGCGCGGCTCATCGAGCAACACGTCGAGTTCACCGAACAGGTCGGGCGGCTTGAGCCATGCGATCTCGTAGGTATCGTCCGCCTCGGCCGGCGTCGCGACCACGGTGACTCTGCCGCGCAGGACGACGAAAAACGTCTCCGGCTTGTCACCCTGCGCGCACAGCGGCTCCTCCGGCGCGTAGTGGATCAGCATGGACTGGAAGGCAACATCTTGCAGCGTGCGCGCATCGACCTGCTTCAGCACCGGGTGCCCGCCCAAGGCTTGGACGACCTTGCCTGCCAATTCCTGCGTGACGGGCTGCATTTTCATGAATCGTCTCGATATGTTGCGAAGATACGGCGTGGTTCCGGCGCGCGCACGATCATGGGCCACGCACCCGATTTGGGCGAAGGTACGCGCGTGGTCGGTTCGCTGTCCAGCCCACACAGGCCTTGCCGACGCGCTTTGCGTTCGCCCTGACATCCCCGTCGCGCTGTGCCGGGTCGGGAACACGGCGCGCTAGGAAAAAACCGACCTGCCGCGCGCGGGTTGCATCTTGTTGGCGGAGCAATGCCTCGGTATCTTTTTCCCATCGGCGGCCCGCATCGAAGCCTGCGTGCAAGCCAGCGGACGGCAAGGTGTCCCCGACCATGAGTCGGGGCCTGTTCTTGCGTCGCGCGGAGGGCTCATGCGCGTGTGCATCCTGATGACGGAAGAAGACCCCGTACTCAACGAGGCGTGCGCACCCCACTTGACGCCGCCTGGCTGCTATCTACCTGAACATACGTGGAAAGTCGTCGAACTGAATCGACTCACCGCACGCGCCCGCATCCAAGCACTGGTAGGCGAGGGGTGGGACGTCTTCCTCAACCTGTGCGACGGAATGTCTCACGAGGACTCCGCCGGCATCGAGGTCGTCCACACGCTGGAGTCACTCGGCGCGGCGTTCACCGGGTCCGGCGAGGGGTTCTACGAGCCGTCGCGCGCCGAACAGAAGCGGGTGTGCGCCCAACTCGGCATCTTGACGCCGCCGTGTCGGTTCGTGACGTCGCCGGATGCGGCCGAGGCGGTTGCGGCAGAGCTCCAGTTCCCGTTGATCGTCAAGCACTGGAACGGCTACGCGAGCATCGGCATCGACCGCGGCTCCAAGGTGGACGACCTGGACGGCCTGCGCACGCGGCTGGCGTGGGCGTGCCAGGAGTTCGGCACCGCGCTGGTCGAAGAATTCATCGATGGGCGTGAGTTCACCGTGCTCGTCTCGGAGCCCCTGGCGCCGCGGGCGCGCGCGGCCAAGGCGTGGCATCCGATCGAGTGCCGCTTCCCGACCGGCGAGACGTTCAAGCACTATGACCTGAAGTGGGTCGATTTCGCCGGCATGAGTTGGCATTCCGTCGAGGGAGAAGTCCTCGTGCGCCGCCTGATGGACGCCAGCCGCCGCATGTTCTCCGGGCTGCGCGGCACGGGGTACGCCCGCTGCGACTTGCGAATGGACGCGGCCGGGCGGCTGTACATGCTAGAAATCAATCCGAACTGCGGCGTATTCTACCCGATCGAGGAGTACGGCTCGGCCGACTTCATCCTCGCCAACGATGCGGGTGGCCATGCCGGGTTTCTCGACCACATGTTCCAACTCGCGTTCCGGCGCCAGGCGGGGCTGCAGAAGGCGTTGGCTGGGCGCGGCGGGCGGCGGCGGGAGCAGACGGCGCGCGCGTGAGGTTTTGGCTCATTCCGCGGGTGGCTGCACCGGCATGACCGCGACCGCGTGGCTCGAGCGCCGCCCCGACCCCAATGGGCGCACGACGCTGTCTGGAATCCACTCGATAGGGCCGAGCGGCACGACGCGCCACAACTCCAGCGCGCGACGGCCACTGGGCAGTGGCCGCACACGCACGAAGGTCGGCACCGACAGACGCGTCTTGCATTCCGGCTCGGCGAAGGCGGGGCTCCACGACCCGCCGTTGCAATAGCGCAGGCCTCCGATGTCGTCGATCAACGGCTCGTGCGTGTGGCCGAACACGGCCATGTGGGCGCCGGTGATACGGGCGATGACGCGGGCGCGCTGGGGCGTGAGCAAGGGCTCGACGAACGTCTCCGGCTTCACCTGAAACGAATAGGCCAGGAACAGCGGGAAAAGCAGGGCGAGCGGCACAAGCATGATGAGCGGAGTGACGTTACCCCAGAAACTGGCCGTCGCCCCGAACAAGTACGCGACGGCCACCATGGCAGCAAACAGCACGCCGCGGTCGAGCCAGAGTTCCCGCACGATCTTGATCGGGTTCGTGCACGCGGACGGCACATCGACGGCGACGAGTTGGCGCACCATCGCCGGGGTCACGTTGCTGCGCTGGGCGATCGCCGCCACCTTGTCCTCGACGGTCAGCGGGTCGCGCAGGGGCGGTCGCAAGTAGTCGCGCAGGGTCAGCAGCAGGGTCGCCGCGGCACTCCAGGCCCAGGTCCACAGCAACAGCGGCTGGTCCTTGGCCATGTACTTGAAGAAGAAACGCACATACTGCCGCGCCGACATGATGTAGTTCGACGTCGCGTGCGGGTTGAAATAGCCCATGCCGTTGAGCATGAAGCGGTTCGCCTGGTCGCCGAACGGAATCGCCACGCGCGGCCGGCCGTGCACGTCGATGAGCGGGTTGACCGGGTCGGGCACGGAACAATACGCGTCGTACTGGTGGCCGTGGCTCACGTAGGTGTCGCCGCCCGACAGGTAGAACCACGGCACGAACCGCACCCGCACGTTGGCAGCGTCGTCGAGCGCCAAGGCCGTGCGCACGCGCTGTTGGACGTCGGGCCAGTGCATCTCCAAGTCATGGTTGCCGCATACGAATACGGCACAATGGCCGGCAGCGACGAAGCCGCCCAGCGCGGCGAACCAGTCGGGGTGGTCGCGCACGATGATGTCCATCTTGAATGCCGACATCCATGCTTCGGACGCCAGCCCGCGGGCGCGTTGGAACCACGTGATCGGCACCGGCGGCTGGTCGGGCAGGGCGGTGACGGCGTCGAAGTCGAAGATGTCGCCGTTGAGGATCAGTTCGACGGGCTCCTGTGACTCGGTCTGGAGTTGGGCGAGCAGGCGCGCGAAGTCCCCGTCGATGAAGTGCTCGCGCCGCTTGAACGACATCCAGTACGGCCGCTGCGGGTCGAGCGGCTGGGCTTCGGTCAGGTGCATGTCGCTGACGATGACGGTTTGCACGCGCGCCCTCCCGCACAGCATGACCGTGGCCGGGCAGGGATCAAGGAAAACGTCTCCAGCGCGCCGCCACGCCTACGGCTTGCAGGTCTCCTTGACGATGTGCTCGCTGCCTTGCTCGATGGTGATGAGCAGGACGGTGTCGGCCTTGATCTTCGGGTCGAGCGCGTCGAACGTGTCGCGCACGGTCGTGGCCCAGTCCGCGCGCAGCGTCCACAGGTGGAGCACCTGCTTGTGCCATTTGTCGGCTGGCGCGACGAGCCGTGACGATTCGATGATGCCGCCCAGCTTCTTCTCGAGCAACTTCTTGGCGTCGGCCGCGGTGTAGACCGTTGCTGTGGGCCCGAGGTAGATGCGCGACACGGACACGCCGAACTTCATGTTGTACACCTCGCCGAGCCAGTCGGTAGTCTGGCCCTTCGCCGTCCAGGTGATTTCGACCTCGGTCTTGAGCGGCTTGGCCCCGAAGCAGTCGCAGATGGTCTGGATGCTCATCGCCTCAGAGCAATTCGAGCTGCCGCCGTTGTTCGGGCCGTTGCGGCGCTGGAACGCCTTGGGCCGCAGGGGTTTGGCGTCGAAGGGCCCCGTGGATGAAAACGTATAGTAGTTCATCAGGGTCGTCGGCCCGGCGTGCTGGAGGGCATTGGCGAACGAGTTGTCGCCACAGGCTCCGCTGATCTTGCCCCATGCGGTCAGAAACGGAGCGTCCGTCGTGTCGACCTTCGCAGTATCGACAATGGAGAGGTCGGAGGGCGGCGCGTCGGTGGCGGCGACGATCTCGGTCGTGGCGGCGTCGGCGCGAGAGGTCTCGGGCGTGCCCGCGTCCGCCGCCGGCACGTCGAGGTCCACACCGGCGGAGGCGTCCGGACCCGCAGCCGCCGCGGTCGAAGCGGGCGGGGCGGATGCACAGGCAGTCAACGTGACGAGGATGGCGATTGCGACAACGGGTGGCACGGGAACCTCCGCTTTGCACCATCTACGCCCCGCGCGACGCGTCAAGTCGTCCAGGCCGTGCAGTGGTCGGCGCCCAAGCCGGGCAGCGCAATCGGCCCGGCGGGTGGCCCGTGGCTGGGGTAGGCATCGCGCGACCTGCCATCCGGGCGACCATCACCCTGCCGCAGGTGGTGACCAAGATGGCGCCGTTGACGACCCCACCCAATCGCGCATGATGGTGCCGCAATGCTGTCCACGGTGATTCGCAACCTGTCGACCCGCCGCCGCGGGGCCCTCCTCGCCGTCGGCGTGACCGCGCTCGCCGCCACGCTGGGTGCCGGGCTCGGGCGCACGGACTTCCTCGAGACGATCGAGGCCAAGTCCTACGACTGGCGCGCCCGCCACCTGCTGCGGCCTGCTCCCGCGGGCCCTTCGGTGCTCGTCCTTATCGACGAAGGCACGCTGCGGGTGTTCAAGGACCCGCCCTATGGCGTGCGCTGGCCGTTCCCGCGCGAACTGTATTGCCCCGTGTTGCGCTACTTGAAGCACGCGGGTGCGGCGGCCGTCGCGTTCGACATCCAGTTCTCCGAGCCCGACATGGAGTTCGACCCAGCGTTTGCCGACTGCCTGCGTGCCAACGGCCGCGCGTGGCTCGCCTACCAGTGCCAGGGCGATCACGGCGGCGACGACCGCCCGTGGCCGGTGCGCACCCAGGGCACCCCACCCTTGCCCATCCGGCGCTGCCCTGGCGTGCTGCCGATGCCCGAACTGGCCGCCGCCGCTCACTCGGGCGCGCGCATCGACTTCGACCCAGACCCGGACGGCGTCATCCGCTGGGCCCGGGTGTTGCAGCCGTCCCGGCCCGGCGAAGCGTTGCCGCAGTTGGGCGTGGCGCCCCTCTTCGACGACGTGAGCGCCACTGCCCTGTTCACGCCGGGCCAATTGCACATCGGCCGCCACGTGCTGCCGCTCGACGACCGTGGCCGCGTGCTGGTGCGCTGGCGGCCACCGGAGCAGCCGTGGCCGACGCACTCGTTCGCAAGTGTTTACGAGAACGGCCTGCGGCTCGACGAAGGCAAGTCCGTGACCCTGGACCCTGCACGGTTTCGCGGCAAGACCGTGTTTATCGGCGCGAGTGCAGCGGCCACTTACGAGTTCCGAGTGACGCCGATCCGCGAGGCCGACGTCGGCGTCACGCTCCACGCGGCCGTCCACGATGCGGCGGTGACGGGGGTGGCCATGCTGCGCGCCGGGGCCGGGCTCAACCTCGCGCTGCTCGTCCTGGCGGCGCTGCTGGTCGCGGGCGCGTCGCTGCTGATCGAGCGCATCTGGTTGCAGATGGCGGCGGCGGGGCTCGTCGTCGTCGTCTACCTCGGCGTCGCCGGGTGGTTGTTCGCTGCCCACGGTGTCTGGCTCGACGTGGTGTCGCCGACGCTGGCAACGCTGATCGCGTTGGGCGGCGGTACCACCATCCAGTACGCGACGGAAGGCCGCCAGAAGCGCCGCATCCGCTCGGCCTTCCAGCACTACCTTGCGCCCGCCGTCATCGATCAGGTGGTGCGGGATCCGAGCAAGCTGAGCTTGGGCGGGGAGCGCCGCGACATCACGGCGTTCTTCTCCGACATCCAGGGCTTCACCGGCATTAGCGAGAAGTTGGACCCGACCGACCTCGTGGCGCTGCTCAACGAGTGCCTGGGCGGCATGACCGACCTCATCCTCGAATCGGGCGGCACCATCGACAAGTACATCGGCGATGCGATCGTGGCGATGTACGGGGCCCCGCTCGACCAACCCGATCACGCCGTGCGCGGTTGCCGCGCCGCCCTGCGCTGCCAGGCTCGCCTCATCGAGTTGCGTCGGCAATGGGCCGCGCGCGGCAAGCCGGAACTGGTCGTGCGCATCGGACTCAACAGCGGCTCGGCGCTGGTCGGCAACATGGGGTCGGCGGCGCGCTTCGACTACACGATGATGGGCGACACGGTGAACTTGGCGAGCCGGCTGGAGGGGGCCAACGCGGTGTATGGCACCTTCATCCTGGTCGGCGAGGAAGTGGTCAAGCGCGCAGAAGCAGAGGTGCTTTTCCGCGAACTGGATGCGCTGCGGGTCAAAGGCAAGAGTCTGCCGGTGCGTGTGTTTCACGTCCTTGCGATGAAGGCTGAGGCAACGCCGGCGCTGGTGGCCGTGGCCGACGGGTTCGCCCGCGGGCTGGCGGCGTACCGCGGGCAGCAGTGGGAAGTGGCGCGCGCGGCATTCGAGGCGCTGGCCGACGACCCGCCGGCCAAGGTGTTCCTCGGCAGGATTGCCGCTTTCGAGAAGAGTCCGCCAGGCGGGGGGTGGGATGGGGTGTATGAGATGACGACGAAGTGAGCGGTGTGGATCGCGGCATCACCAGGTGCTTGTGCGTCACCGCCGGCGGGCATGGTCCGGGGCAGGTTGAGTGGCGGATCGGCGACGGACAGCCCCCTGTGCAAGCCCCATTCATGCGCTACACTCCGCCCGCCCAGACCAACCGGGCTCGGAGTCACGCCATGAAGGGCCGCCACGTTCTCGCCGCCGCCGCTCTCGCCGCGGCCCTCCCCGCCGGGGCATTGGCCGGGCCCATGTACGTCAGCAGCCGCTTCGCCAAGGTGCGCGACGGCAAGACGGCGACCAGCCCGGTCATCGCCCAGATCGGCTACGGCCAGCCGCTCGACGTCGTCGGCGACGACGGCACGTTCTGGAAGGTGAAGTTCGCCGACGGCCGGCTCGGCTTCATCACCAAGAACTGGCTCACGGCGGCGGCGCCGGGCAAGGACGGCTTCGCGGAGCAGATCGGCGCCAAGGTGCGCGGCGGCTCCGGTGGGCAGGTCTCCTACACCGCGGGCGCACGCGGCCTCACGGAGCAGGCCCAGGCCTACGGCGCCGCGCACGACAAGGCGGCGGCCACGGCGGCGGTCGCGCGGATGGAGAACTACAAGGTGAACGCAGACGATCTCGACAAGTTTCAACTCACTGGCAAGATTGGAGAATACAAGGAGTTCAAGTGAACACTCCCCTTCTTCGCGTGGCCTCCCTGCTGCCGCTGGCGGCCCTGACCGCCAGTTGTGGCACCCTCCAACAACTCTATGCCAGCGACGACGCCATGGTCGCCGTCGCCGCGCTGAGCAAGGGAGCCGTCGCGGCCGGTGGCGCGGCGATGCCCATCGGCTACGAAGAAGAGCTCTCGTACGGCGGCGGGATCGCCGTGCAGATCATGGCCCGCTACGGTGGGCTCTATGAGGAACCGAAGGCCCGCGCCTACGTGACCTTGGTCGGCGAGACCGTCGCGATGTACAGCGGACGGCCCGACATCGAGTACCACTTTGCGATCCTGGACTCTGACGAGGTCCAGGCGCTGTCGGGTCCCGGCGGCTACGTGTTCGTGACGCGCGGCGCGCTGGCCAAGATGAACGACGAGGCGGAACTGGCCGGTGTGTTGGCGCACGAAGTCGCGCACATCGTCGCCAAGCACGCGCTTGACATCATCCGCAAGCTCAAGACCCAGCAGGCCGTCACGAGCGCGGCCGCAGACGCGTGGAAGGAGGCGGCGCTGTTCAAGGGCTTTCTCGACGGCTTCCTCGGCGAGTACCTCGAAAAGGGCCTGCCGCGCGACACCGAGTTCGAGTCCGACAAGCTCAGCACCGCATCGCTCGCGCAGATTGGCTGGCGCCCGGCTGGACTGCGCGATTTTCTTGCCCGGCTCGTCCAAGCCGAAAAAACGGCGGAGGGAAACTCATTTGCCCGCACCCACCCCAAGTCGGAGGAGCGCATCGCCGCCCTCGACGCCCAACTGGCTGCCTTGCCCAAGGACGGCGCCGGCAATGTCGAGCGCTTCCAGACGGCACTGGCGGCGGTGCTGCCGAAGGGCACTGCGCCGGCAGTCGCGCCAGACGCCGGGCACCCTGTGACGCTGGACCCGAACGCGCGGCCCGTGGCTCCCACGCGCCCGCAGTAAGCTGGTTGCGCCCATGAACCTCACCGCCACCGTCCACGGCTCGTCGTTCACGTTCACGTCGCTGAAGGACGCACTCAACAAGGCGAGCGAGCGCAAGTCGGGCGACCTTGGCGCAGGCCTGGCCGCGGCGTCGATGCGCGAGCGGGTGGCTGCCAAGCGGGTGATCGGCGACGTAGAACTGCGCCACTTCTTCGAACAGCCGTCGGTGCCCTACGAGCAGGACGAGGTGACGCGCGTGGTCATCGACGACCTCGACGCGCGCGCCCACCGCCGCGTGGCTGCTTGGACGGCGGCGCAGTTGCGCGAGTGGTTGCTCGATCGGCGGACCACGGCCCAGGACATTGCCGACATCGGCCCAGGGCTCACGCCCGAAATGGTGAGCGCCGTAGCCAAGCTGATGAGCGCCCTCGATCTCGTCGTCGTCGGCCGCAAGATGCGCGTGGTGCGGCGCTGCAACAACACGATCGGCCTCGAAGGGCGCACCGCCTCGCGCCTGCAGCCCAACCACCCGACCGACTCCGTGCCCGGCATCCTCGCCGCGATGAAGGAAGGCCTCAGCTACGGCAACGGCGACGCCGTCATCGGCATCAACCCGAGCACCGAGAGCGTCGAGAACACCGCCAACATCTTGAAGGCGGTCAAAGACCTGATGCGCCAGCACCGCATTCCGACCCAGGTCTGCGTGCTGGCCCACGTGACGGTGCAGATGGAGGCGCTGCGGCGCTTCCAGGCGCCGATCGACCTGTGCTTCCAGTCGCTGGCAGGCTCCGAGAAGGCCAACCGCAACTTCGGCATCTCGGTGGCGCTGCTCGACGAGGCCTACGATCTGGTGCGCCGCGAGGGCACCGCTGAGGGGCCGCACGTCATGTATTTCGAGACGGGGCAGGGCACGGCGCTGTCGGCAAACGCCCACTTCGGCACCGACCAGACCACCATGGAGGCCCGTGCCTACGGGCTGGCGCGCCGCTATACGCCGTTTCTCGTCAATACCGTGGTCGGCTTCATCGGGCCGGAGTACCTGCAAGATGGCAAGCAAATCACGCGCGCGGGCCTCGAAGACCACTTCATGGGCAAGCTCATGGGCATCTCGATGGGCTGTGACGCCTGCTACACGAATCACGCCGACGCCGACCAGGACGACCAGGAAATCCTCGAACTACTCCTGACCTCGGCCGGTTGCACGTACCTGATGGGGATTCCGCTCGGCGACGACGTGATGCTGAACTACCAGACGACGAGTTTCCACGACAATGCGACCGTGCGCGAATTGTACGGCATGCGGCCGGCGCCGGAATTCGAGGCGTGGCTGGAGCGCGTGGGGCTGTGGCGCAATGGCAAGCTGACCGAACGCGCGGGCGACCCGACCGTGTTCGACTCGCCGTTCAGCCTGCGGGCGGAGCGGCGTGCACGGAGTCCAGGTTGACGGCGCAGTCGTGGGACAGGCCATCCCGAGGGCCGACGCTGACCTCTTGCGGGATCCCACGAATCGTCGAAGTCACTTCCGCGACGGTGATCCGCGCCAAGTAGGTGCATGCCCGGGTGCGCGCCAGGATCAGCACCGGCCGCCGACCCGCAGTCCCGGGTCCGAGTGCCCGAACGCAAGCTCGGTCTGCGCCTGGCCGTGGCGGGCGAGACCACGGTCTGTACTGCCTCAACGTGAACGCGAGCCCGGCCTCGAGCGCGGCGACCTTGGCTTCGAACTGGCGCTCGCGGCTCGACGGGACAGGCGCCACGAACGCGGCGTGCGCGTGCATCTGGAACAGCCGCAGCCAGTCGTCGCACAGGCTGGGCTGCAGTTCGTTTTCGTTGCACAGCTGAGAGACCGGAACCTTGGCGATGAGGTGCCCCTTGACCAGGGTCGCCTTCTGTTCGGGGCTGTGGTGACGGCGGGTGCGCTCGCTCATGAAGACCTCCGGGCCGTGTAGGTAGCACGGCTTTGGGTCTGTCACGATTCAGCTGAGGCAGGACAGCGGGGACCTGGATTCCGCTGCGGAGACCTGCATTCCGCTGCGGGGACCTGCGTCCCGGCGTGGGGTACGTCCGTCGCGCGCCTAGGGGAGGCTTTCGCGACCGGAAGTGATCAGGCAGGGTGGTGGGCGCCGGCAGGGGAGTGCAGGCTCCTGTGGCAGGCGCGTGTCGAGTTCGCTCCCGGCGTCCGCATCCGTCTTGTCATCATCACCCGGGACTCGTACGGTTGAAGGCCAGCCACTGGGCCTGTCTGTGGGTGAGCGGGTGGCGCTGGCACCGGGAGGAGCGCGATGCAAAGCGGTGGAAGAGTGCGCAGGTGTGCCGCCCGCGGCCTGCTGGGGCTCGCCGTGGGCCTGCCCGGGTGCTCGAATCCGCCCGCGCTCGCGCCGCCCGCGGCAGCGGCAGAACCCGAAGATGGGGCGGCCATCGATGCGCACATCCAAGACGCCGTCGCGCCTGACACCCGCGCTCTGCCCGACATCGCCAAGGCCGACGCGGCCAAGCTCGGTTGTGCGACGGACGACGACTGCAAAGGCCTGCCCGCGTCTGGCTGCAAGCGCGCGACGTGCGACCTGACGCAGGCGGCGCCGGTATGCGTGCTGACGGACCGGGCCCTGAGTTCCAAGTGCGACGACGGCAAGGCGTGCACCGGCAACGACGCGTGCATCGAAGGCGCCGTGTGCGCAGGCACGCTCGCGTGCGACGACGGCAAGCCGTGCACGACCGGCGCCTGCGACGACGAGGGCAATTGCGCGTCATCGAACAACAAGAATGCCTGTGACGACAACAATGCGTGTACGACGGGCGACATCTGCGACAAGGGCGCGTGCATCGCGACGAATGCGATCAAGGACGAGCAGTGCCCCGACGACGGCAACGCGTGTACCGCTGCCAACTGCGACGCGAAAATCGGTTGCGCGCACGTGGCGCGGGCCGACGGGTCGTTGTGCTCCGACGGCGATCAGTGCACCGAAGCCGAGAAGTGCAAGACCGGCAAGTGTGAGGGCGGGGTGGCGGTGACGTGCAAGGACGACGGCAACCCGTGCACCGCCGAGAAGTGCGACAGCAAGTTCGGCTGCGAGAAGTTGCCGGCCAAGCAGGGCGAGCCGTGCAACGATGGGGTCGCGTGCAGCGTCGACGACATCTGCGTCAACGCGAAGTGCGCCGGCAAGCCGCATCCGCTGCTGACGCCGAGCAACCCGTGTCTCGATGCGGTGCCGGTCGCGAACGCGCCGACGTGCACGGTGACGTTGGTGGCGAAGGTCGGCCCGTGCGACGACGGCGTCGGCTGCACCAAGCAGGACCAGTGCAAGCAGGGCAAGTGCGATGGCACCAAGCTCGTGTGCAACGACGGCAACCCGTGCACCGACGACGCCTGCGACGAGAAG
Source organism: Myxococcales bacterium (assembly GCA_009692425.1). GTDB lineage: Bacteria > Myxococcota_A > UBA9042 > UBA9042 > UBA9042 > SHZF01. Next base: position 24,771 of record SHZF01000047.1, read on the forward strand.
AAGTGCATCGTCGGCACCGACTGCGGCTATTGCGCGGTGACGGCGAAGCCCGAGGGCACGGTGTGCGACGACGGCGACAAGTGCACGTCGGCCGATGCGTGCGGGCTCGACCCGAAGACGAAACTGCAGACGTGCTCGGGCAAGAAATGGGAGTCGACGGCGCAGTGCGAAGACAAGAACGGCTGCACGAACGACTCGTGCCAGCCCGCGATCGGCTGCCTGCACGTGCCGACGGACGGCAAGTTCTGCGACGACGGCAACCCGTGCACGATCCCGGACACGTGTCTGGGCCCGTCGTGCAAGGGCAAGAAGAAGGACTGCGCGGACAGCTTGCCGTGTACGTTGGACGCCTGCGATGCGAAATCGGGCAGTTGCACCCACGCCAAGCAGGAGGCCGTGCCGTGCGACGACGGCAACAAGTGTACCGAGAAGGATTTCTGCAGCGCGGGCGTCTGCGACGGCCAGGCGATCGTGTGCAACGACCTGAACCCGTGCACGAACGACTTCTGTTCGACGCAGTTCGGCTGCCAGAAGCTGCCGCTCGCCGGTGGCGCCAAGTGCGACGATGGGCTGTCGTGCACGATCGACGACTACTGCGACGCGGGCCAGTGCATCTCGGTGACGAATTCGTGCCTCGGCTGCAAGACCGACATCGAGTGCGCGGCGTACGACGACGGCAACATCTGCAACGGGCTGGTGCGCTGCATCCCCGGCCCGAAGTCGGCGGTTTGTGCGGTCGACGTCAAGACGGTCATCACCTGCGACGCTGCGAAGGACAGCGACTGCTCGAAGAACACGTGCGACGCCAACACGGGCAAATGCGGCGTGGTGCTCAAGGCGGAAGCGGCGCCATGCGCGACCGGCAACAAGTGCCTTCAGAACGCGACGTGTACGGCCGAGGGCTCGTGCGTGGGCATTGCGGTCAAGTGCGACGACAACGAAGCGTGCACGACCGACGTGTGCGACTCCAAGAAGGGCTGCATCGGCAAGCCGCTGGCCGACAACGAGGTCTGCAACGACAACAACGCGTGCACGCCCAACGACAAGTGCAACGGCGGCAAGTGCCTGGGCGACGAGAACACCTGCAAGTGCAAGAGCGACAGCGAATGCCTCAGCTATGACGACGGCAACCTGTGCAACGGCACGTTCAAGTGCGCCGACAAGGGCGCCGGCCTGTTCGTGTGCGAGAAGGCCGCCAAGACCGAGGTGACGTGCCCACCGGACAAGACCCAGCCGTGCCTCGACCAGGTGTGCAGCGCCGTTTCTGGCAAATGCGAAGGCAAGCCGAAACCCGACGCTGCGGCGTGCGACGACGGCAATGCCTGCAGCGCGGCGGACAGTTGCGTGGGCGGCAAGTGTGCATCGACCAAGAAAGCGAACTGCGACGACGACAACAAGTGTACGGCCGACATCTGCGACAAGGTGTTCGGCTGTGATCACGCGACGCTGGCGTCGGGCGCATTGTGCGACGACGGCAACGCGTGCACGGACAAGGATACGTGCGTCAAGCAGGTGTGCGCCGGCACGGCAGTCAAGTGCGACGACGGCAACCCGTGCACGATCAACGTGTGCAACAAGGTCAAGGGTGGTTGCTCGGTGGTGCTCGACGACAACCTGACGTGCGACGACGGCGACCCGTGCTCGGAGAAGGACAACTGCAAGGACGGCGCCTGCAAGGGCGCGGTGCTGAATTGCGACGACGGCAACCCGTGCTCGATCGACAACTGCGACGGCAAGGGCGGCTGCAAGAACGTAATGATCGAAAACAAGGACTGCCAGGACGGCGACTCGTGCACGACGGGCGACACGTGCATCGGCGGCAAATGCCTAGGAAAGGCAAATGATTGCAACGACAACAACCCATGCACCGAAGAGTCGTGCGCCAAGGGCACGTGCGCCGTGCTGCCCTCGACCGGCAAGGCCTGCGACGACGGCAATGCGTGTACCGAAGGCGACAAGTGCAGCGGCGGCGGCGCCTGCGAGGGCGGCACGGTGCAGTGCAAGGCCGACGGCGTGTGCGGCGTCGTCGTGCAGTGCTCGCCGACCAAGGGTTGCGTCATTGCGGCGAACGACGGTGTGAGTTGCAACGACAACGACGCGTGTACCGGCAGCGACAAGTGCGCGGGCGGCGGCTGCCAGGGCATCACGATCGACTGCGACGACAAGAACCTGTGTACGCTCGACGGCTGCGACCCCAAGAAAGGCTGCCAGATCAAGCAGAACACTTGCAACGACAAGAACGACTGCACGTTCGACAAGTGCGACCAGAAGCAGGGGTGCGTCTACGAGGCGATCGACGGCGCGGCGTGCGACGACGGCGACCCGTGCACCGAGAAGGGCAAGTGCGCCGTCGACAAGTGCAAGAGCGTGCCGAAGCCGTGCGACGACAAGAACTCGTGCACGGTGGATTCATGCAATTCTGAGGATCTCGACGGCAACCCGTGCGTGTTCCTGGCCGGGGCCGCGACCCAGGTGACGTGCGCCGATTCCAATCCGTGCACCGACGACACCTGCGTGGCGGGCAAGTGCACGGCGACCACGACGGTGTGCGACGACAAGCTGCCGTGCACAGTCGATTCGTGCGACGCGCTCAAGGGCTGCGTCGTGGAAGACGTGGCCGAGGGCGGGGCGTGCGACGACGACGACACCTGCACGGACAAGACGGTGTGCCAGTCGGGCATCTGCTCGGGCGGCTCGATCACGTGCGAACTGTGCCCGACGGGCGCGCAGTCCGAATGCGACATCTTTGACGACAACAACAAGTGCAACGGTTGGAAGAAGTGCACGAAGAAGCTGCCCGGCGACAAGGGCGGCGTGTGCGCGCCGCAGAAGGAGCCCGTGGTGTGCGACTCGGGCCAGAACGGCGCGTGCATCAAGAACCAGTGCAATTCGGCGTCGGGCAAATGCGAGATGACCGAGGCGGTCAACGGCACGAAATGTGAAGACGGCGCGGGCTGCACCGCCAACGACTACTGCCTGTCGGGCACGTGCGCGGCCGGCGGCCCGACCGAGTGCGGCGCGACGAAGAACCCCTGCTACGACCCGAAGTGCGTCGAAGATCCCGGCGGCAAGCTCGGCTATGTGTGCGTGGCGCTGCCGAAAGAGGGCAGCCCGGCGTGCGACTCCGACGGCGACGGCTGCACGGCCGGAGACCGCTGCGAGGCCGGCTCCTGCAAGGTGGGGCCCAAGGTTGACTGCTCGGGTGTGGCCGGAAAATGCCAGGTAGCTTCGTGCAAGTCGTTGACACCAGACAAGTTCGAGTGCGCGGTGGCGCTCGCCGTCGATAGCGCGCCGTGTGACGACGGGCAGTTGTGCACGGTCGGCGACAGTTGCAAGACCGGCAAGTGCATCGCGGGAACAAAGCCGTATGATTGCGCGAAGTTGAACGGTACGTGCGCGCTCGGATTCTGCGACAAGAGCGGCAACGCGGGCAGTGGCGCGTGCTTCCCGCAGCCCCAGAACGAGGGGGCGACGTGCGACTCCGACGGCAACGGCTGCACCACGGCCGATCGCTGCGTGGCCGGCTTCTGCGTGCCGGGTGTGCCGCCGGACTGCGAGAATTCGTCGAGCCAGTGCACGATCGGCGCGTGCAAGTCGGTGAACGAGACGACGTTCCAGTGCGTCGGCGCGCCCAAGAAGGACCTGCTGCCGTGCGAAGCCGACCAGAACGGCTGCACGGTCGGCGACGCGTGCAAGGCGGGCGTGTGCGGCGCAGGCAAGGCGGTGGACTGCGGCCAGAAATCCTCGGCAGACGGCTGCCTCGTCGGCACGTGCAAATCGCTGGGCCCGGCGCAGAATACCTGCGTGGCCGAGCCCGCCAAGCTGGGCACGACGTGCGATTCCGACAACAACGGCTGCACCAAGGGCGATGCCTGCAACAAGGAGGGGGCGTGCATCCCCGGCAACGCCGTGGACTGCCTGGCGTTCACCGGTTCGTGCGCCCAAGGCCTGTGCAAGTCGATGGGGGCGGCGACCTTCCAGTGTGAGGGCACGCCCAAGCCCGACGGCGCTGCGTGCGACGCCGACCTGACGGGCTGCACCGACAAGGACACATGCAAGGGCGGCAAGTGCATCCCGGGCGCGCCGATCGATTGCAGCGCCAAGGCGGTCAACGTGTGCCTGACGGCGAAGTGCATCCCCGCCGGCTCCGACAAGTACCAGTGCGACGCTGCGCCGCTGAAGGAGGGCACGCCGTGCAACTTCGACAGCGACGGCTGCACGTTCGACGACGGCTGCCAACTGGGCTTCTGCACCGCCGGCGACTACGACACCTGCTCGACGGCGCAGTCGGCGTGTGCGGAAGCGAAGTGCAAGTCGACGGGCACGAACACGCGCAAATGCGACCTCACCGCGCTCGAGTCGTATGTGACGCTCGACCCCGCCCTGGCGTGCACGCCGACCGACGTGCCGTCCAAATGCGCGCCCGGCTACACGTGCCTGCTGGTGGACCAGTCGACGAAGTCCGGCATCTGCTCGCCGACGAAGCAGGTCGGCTGCGACGACAAGAACCTGTGCAGCGAATCGGACACCTGCAGCGCCGGCAAGTGCGTTTCCGGCAAGCAGAAAGACTGCAACGACAAGGACCCGTGCACGTTGGATGCGTGCAACGTCTCGTCCGGCAAGTGCGTCAACAGCCCGATCACCGGGTGCACGGCGTGCATCTACGAGAAGTTCGACGACCCGTACCCCAAAAGCGTGCAGGCGACCGGCGACGAGCCGAAGTGGCTGCTGTGGAAGATCAGCAAGGACAAGCCATTCGACACGAGCGAGTCCCACCTGCGCGCCCAGTGGACAGTGCCCAAGATTGCGTCGAAGCCGGACGAGATTGCGGTCAAGACCAGCGTAGCCACCGGCTACCGCTTCCGCCGCATCTACGCGACGACGACGGTGGCGCCGGTGCTCGATTTCTACCTGGCCACGAAGTTGCCGACGCAGGATTGTGCCATTGATGACTTTCAGGTCTTGGTCAACCGCCATGTGGTCTACGAGAAGTGCGGCGACACGAAGACAGCCGACCTGGAGGCGGGTTCGAGCTATTATGAGCACGTCAAGATCGACCTGCAGGCGTTCGCCGGAATGCCGATCGACCTCGAGTTGCGCGCAGTGGTCTCGCCACAGGTCGGCCAGCAGGGGCTGATCGATGTGGACAGCCTGCGCCTCGTCGGTTCGTGCGGTCCCGGTTGCCTGGGGGCGACGTTCGAGCCGGAGCCGGCGCAGCCGGACTTCCCCTACGACCAGATGCCCCAGCCGTGGACGTTCTCGAGTTCGCCCGGTGCCGATGCGTACCTCGGCTGGCAGTTGAAGGAACTCGCACCGCCCCTGAAGGCGCACAGCGGTGCATGGCTCGCGCAGTCCAAGTACGCCGGCGCACCTCCCAACGGCGTGCCCGCCACTGCCACTTTGAGAGTCCCGCAGGTCCGCGGCAGCAAGGGCGACAAGTTCTACTTCAACATCCGGGCCACGGACCTCGGCGACGTGAACTGTGGTGCCGATGACCTCATCATCCGCATGACGCCCCATGATGCCGCGGGCAAAGCCTTGGCGCCGAAGGAGGTGTACCAGCGCTGCAATCCGCAGCCGACGTGGAAGGAGGAGTCGTTCGATCTGCCCGAAGGCGTGACGGTCGACATCGAGTTCCAGGTCATCAGCGGCGCCGCCTCGACGGCGAAGGGTACGTGGCAGCTCGACGACTTGGGTGTGCTGGGCACCTGCAGGTACGCGTGCTTCTCTGCGAACTTCGACACGAACGGCATCGGCAGTTGGAGCGGGTTTTCCAACAGCCCAACCACGATGCCACTGTGGAAAGCCGACAACCAACAGGCGTATTCGCCGCCCACCGCGGCGTACCAAAGCTACGGCGCGAACGCCGCCCAGCAGAAAGCGGCGACGTTGACGCACAAGACGGGCTTCCTCTGGCCCGTCATGGGCGGCACCTACAGCCTGCGCCACAACCTGTTTCTCGACCAGGACACCTGTAACGCCGGCTCGCCCCCGCCGGTGCGTCTCAACGCGGTCAGTCAATACGACCCGCAAGCACCGGTCGAGAAGGCCGACGTCGTGCTCGGCACCGTAGCCACCTGGTGCAAGTCGACCGGCCTGGGCGGCACAGGGGCGTGGGAACTGCACGCTGGCGAACTGCCCGACACGTTGTTCGGGGGGTCACTGCCTACCGGCCTGCGCTTTCAACTCGCCGTCATCCGTGTTCCTGCGGTCAACCAAGTCAAGGCCTGGTTCGACAACATCGGCATTCAATGTCGCTGACAATCTGGCACCACCCCCAACGTGTGCCGTGCCCGATGTGGACGCGTGCGGCGGTGTGGGCTGCGTTGCTCGTGGCGGGCTGTGCAGACGCCAGACTCCCCGCCGCGCCCGCAGCCTCGGATGGCTGGATCGGCCGGCGCGTGGCCGATGTGGGCAGCGCCATCGAAACAGTGCCGGCGCGGACAGACGTCGTGCTGGAAGATGGAGCCGGCGCTGACCACGTCGTCGCTGAACCCATCGAGGCGGGGACCGATGGCGGTCGCCGTGGGGCAGTGGACGGCACACCGACGGACACCGCCGCCAGGGTTCCCGACGCCCCCGTGCTGCCCGACAGTCGCAGCGCTCCCGACATGCCAGTGGCGTCGGACCTCTCCGGCGCCGCCGACATCGCCGCAGACGCCGACGGCATCGCAGGATTCGATGGGTGGGGCGAAACCGATGGGTGGGACGAATCCGCCACGGGCGGCGATGACGTGGCGTGGCCCTGCCAGGCCGCGACGCCCTGCGACGACGACAACGTGTGCACCTTGGACGAGTGCGACGCGGTCAAGGGCTGCAAGTTCACGCCGGTCGCCCAAGGCACGGCATGTGACGATGGCGTGGTGTGCAGCGTCCAGGACGCGTGCGCCAACGGGACGTGCGACCCCGGCCCCGATGCCCTGTGGGACATTGCCTTTGGCGGACCAAAGGGCGAAGCCGTTTTCGGGATCGCCGCCCGCGCCGATGGCTCCGTCGTCATGGTGGGCCGCGTCCACGTCGTGACCGCGCCGCCCAAGTCTGACGCCTGGGTCATCGCGCTGGGTCCCGGCGGCAAGGCGATCTGGAGCACCGTGGCCGATGCTGTCGTCCTCAGTGCCGCCAACGCCGGGCAACAGTCGGAGTTCCGCGACGTGGCTACATTCGCCAACGGCGGCGGCGTTGCCGTTGGCTACGTCGGGGTCCCACCTGGCGACATCGACGGCTGCGCGTTCCGGTTCGATGCCCAGGGCAAGAAGCTGGGAGCCCTGCTGTGGGGCACTGCGGGAACGCCCGATTTTCTCAATGCAGTCAACATTTCCGGCCCGCTGGTGTTCGTCGCGGGAGCCCAGGGCAGTAACGGCGGCGACGGGCTGATCGATGTCTTCCCGGCTGAGGCGGGCGCGCCGGACCCGCCGGCGGTGGCGTTTGGCGGCGTGGACGCCGAGGCGTTCAATGATGTGGCCGTCATTCCGGGCGGCGGCGTGCTGGCGGCTGGCGACGTCAAGGTGAGCAATGGCGGCGGGGCCAAAGGCACCCAGCAGGGCTTCCTGGTGCGAACGACTGCGGACCTCAAGGGGGTGTGGCAAGTCCAGACCAGCGGCACCGGCAACCGTTCCGTGTCCGAGGTCCTGGTCCTGGCCGCAGGCTTTCTCGCCGTGGGGCGCACGTGGGCCGAAACCGGCGGTTCCGCCATGTGGCTGCTGCGCTTGGACGCAGGCGGCCAGACCCTGTGGCAACAGAGTTGGAGTGAGGCGGGCAGTGCCGCGGCGACCGGACTCGTGGCGCTCGGCAGCGGGTTTCTCGTGGTGGGCCATGCGACAGTGCCCGGCAGTGCCACCGACGGCTGGCTCCTGTGGGTCAACGGCAGCGGCGGCGTCGTGGGAGCCCACGGGGTTGGCGGCGCGAAGGACGATGAGTTCCTCGCCTTGGCCCAAACCGGCGGAGCGCTCGTGGCAGCGGGAACGACCAACTCCAAGGGCTCAGGCCAACTGGACGCCTGGATGGTGCGAATGGACATGTTCGGCAACGCCAGTTGTGACAACAGCGGGACGTGTCTCGGCCAGGCCAACTCCTGTGACGACGCCAACGCGTGCACGGCAGACCTGTGCTCGGCCAAGGGCGGTTGCATCCATGCCAAAGCCAACGATGGCACCGTGTGTGGGACGCTGGTGGCATGCACGGGTGGCAACTGCGGGCCGTAGGGGCGAGTCCGCCTGCTCTTCCTTGTCCTGCGCGCCTTGCGTGCATCGGCAGTCCAATTGACCATCGCTCCGCACCACCCGCCGCCCGACCTCGCCCCGCACCCGTCAACACTACGCCGACACTCCAAGTTTTCCAGCCGTAGGCCTGGATCGGGGCAGGATCGAGTTGAAAGTGGACGCATTTTTCCCACCGCGGGCAAACCCCGTCCGTGACGCTGCCGTTCGGCGCCCCTGCAAGTTCCTACGGGGTGGCGTGCGCTAGGCCGATCTTCCAGCCCCCACCGAGCCTGAATTGACCCTTGTTCCTGCACCCCGCCCAAATTCGGGGCGTCAAAATGTAGCCATGAAAATCACGCCTGCATTCGGCATCGTCAGAACGTATGATACGCGCATGAAGAATCGCAGCGCCCCCATCCACGTCGCAAAAATCAACCGGACCCACGGGGGAAAGACCTACACCTATCACTTCTTGCGCCAGAGCTTTGGCGACGGCGCCAAGGTCAAGCACCGAACGTTGGGGAACCTTTCGGGCCTGCCGGAGTCGACCATCGATGCGACCCGGCGCGCGCTGCGTGGCGATGGTCTGATGTCGGTCGACGAGGCCGTCCACGTCCTGCGCTCGCGCCCGCACGGTCACGTCGCGCGGGCTACAGAAGGTGACCCTGCGCAGCCCGCTCGGCCCGGGTGGCGCCGGGGGGCCGAACGCCAGGCGCTGACGAAAGTGAACTCCAATGGGGAGCCCGCGCAGAGCTTCCGTGCGCTGCTCGGGGACCTCGCCACGCTGGCCAAGGTCAGGCTGGCCGTCGCAGGCAACGAGTTCGATCGCCTGGCAGACCCGACGCCGGTGCAAGTGCGCGCATTCTCGCTGCTTGGTGTCGAGTTGTAGACAAAACGTGATCTTGGATCGTGGGTGATTGGTT
>SHZF01000048.1 GCA_009692425.1 Myxococcales bacterium
CTTCCAAGTCTACGATGGCGGCATGGTCGTGGCGCGCATGGCCCGGTTGGGGCCGCAGCGGTTCGATGTGCTGGTGGGGCTCGACGCGCTGGTGCGGCCGCGGCCGGGATTCTCGGATCGCAGGCTGCGGGCGCGCGCCGAAGTGGGGCGGCTGTTCGACGGCGATCGGCTGCGTGTGGCCATGCGCGGCGAAGTGTTTGCAGACCAGTTCATCGCATCGATCCAGGGGCCCGACGACCGCCCGCCCGACGCCCGCGGGGCCCTGCTCGAAGCGAGCCTGCGCTTGGGCCGGGTCGACGTGGAGCGCATGCGCCATGTGGGTGTCGCCCTCGAACTGCGTCAGGCCATCGGCGCCCACTCGGACCGGGATGGCGCACGGCCGTGGTCCTCGCTTGTGGTCGAAATGCAGGCATTCGCGGCCCCAGGCGTGCGCTGGAACGTGGCGCTGCGGACCCAGGCCGCCGTGCAGAACGCCACGCCGGTGCACCTGCGCGGTTTTCTCGGCGGGCTCGACCGCGTGCGCGGCTACGTGGACAACCGGTTGCGGGCCGATGCCTACGCATTTGCCAACCTCGAAGTGCGCCACGTGACTTTTGATTCGACCTGGCTCGCCGTGCTGCCAGTGGCGTTTCTCGATGCCGCTCTCGCCAACGACGACCGGCCGGGGCGCGGCTCGACGGGGCTGGTGGCGACGGGCGCGGGGGTGCGCCTGCTGGTGCCCCGCTTCGTGCGGACGGGCCTGCGCATCGACGTCGCGGTGCCGCTGCGCGAGGCGACGTGCCGCACAGTGGCGTGTCCCGGGCTCGCGGTCGGGGTGTACCAGTTCTTCTGAACCGGCTACCGTGCCGCCATGCCGCCCATCCCGCACCGAGCCGTCGTCGCACTGCAGAATCCCGGCACCGAAGATTTCTGCATCGTGCCACCCCAAGAGGCGACGGTGTCGGCGTTCGACCGCAGCTTCCACTTCGGCGATTCGTTGTACGAGGTGGTGCGGACCTACGCTGGCATCCCGTTCGCGCTCGCCGATCACCTGGCACGGCTGAAGGCGTCGGCACGCCATGCCGACTTTGGAGCGCTGCCCGCCGACGACCTGCTGCTCGACATGGTGCGGCGGTCGGCGCGGGCCTTCTTTGCCCAGTTCGGCAATGTCGATGTGTACATCCGTGTCACGGTCAGCCGCGGCGTGGGCGATGTCTCGATCGACCGACGCGATAGCGGGCCCGCGTATGCGGTCGTCGTCGTCAAGGACGTGCCGCAGCGACCCGACGGCATCGGCGGGCCTGGCGTGCATTGGGCCTTGGTGGCACGGCGGCGCAACGCGCCCGAGGCGTTGGACCCGGCGATGAAGTCAGGCAACTACCTCAACAACGTGCTCGCGCTGGCCGAAGCGCAGGCCGCGGGTGCCGAAGACGCGCTCCTGCTCGACGTACACGGCTTTGCGACCGAGGGGACCACGAGCAACTTCTTCGCGGTGGTCGATGGGCGCGTCCAGACGGCGCCGTCCGACGCGGGCATCCTGATCGGCGTGACGCGGGCGTTCGTGCTGCGCGCGTGCGTGGCGCTCGGCGTTCCCGTCGACGAGAGGCGATTTGGTCCGGACGTGCTGTGGTCCGCCGACGAACTTTTCCTGTCGTCGTCCACGCGCGAGGTGCAGGCGATCACGCGGCTGTCGGGGCGCGCGATCGGCACTGGCGAACCCGGCCCCGTGACGTGTCGGGTCCACGGCGAGGTCCGGGCGGCCATCGCACGGTGGATGGCACAGCAACACAACGCATCGCTGTTCGGGTAGCTCATCCCAAAGCCCGCCGAATCGGATCGAGGGCTCGCGGCGAGCGAGCACTGAGCCGTATTCAAGGGATTTGGTATCACTCCGTACCGTCGCGCGCCCGCAGGCAGGCGGGGCCGCCGTCGAGTGGGGCTACTTGGGCGCCAGCTTTGCCTCTTCCTTGCAGCCGAGGTCGACGCCGCCCTCGCACGCCGCGTGGAATTGGGCGCGCGCCTTCGCCGCGTCCTTCGGCGAACCGCGGCCCAACGCGTGCGCCCGGCCCGCTTGGAAGCAGGCGCCGGCCAGGCCATCGCGGCAATCCACTTCGTACAGGAGCAGCGCGCGGTTCCACATCTGGCCCGCGCGGTCGGGGTCCGGCTTCTGCCCGGCGCCCTGCTGATAGATGTTGCCCGCCGCTTCGCAACTGCGGGCCTCGCCGGCGTCGCAGGCCTTCTCGTGCAGTTCAGCGAGTCGCGCGCGCTCGAGTTGCACGCCCGCCCCGGGCGCATCGACGAGGTTGGCGAGCCCCGCGCACGCCGTTCCGTCGCCGGCCTCGCACGCCGTTTCGTGCAGCGCGCGTGCGCGGGCCAGCGCGGCCTTGGCACGGTCGGGAGCCGGCGGCCCTCCGCGACCTTGGCCGACCAGGAAGGCGACCTGCGCGCAGCCGCCGGCATCGCCGCGGTCACATGCCGTCTGGAACGATGCCAGGGCCTTGGCGTCATCCTTTGCGACTCCGCGGCCATCGGCGAGCAGCAATCCGACGACCCGACATGACACGGCATCGCCGACCGCGCAGCCGCGATCGCCCGCGCGCGCGCCCGCTTCGGGGTCCGGCTTGCCGCCGCGCCCGCTGACGAGCAAGCCCGCGCTGCGCCCGCACGCGAACCCGTCGCCCGCCTGGCACGCCTTGTCGAGCGTTTCTCGGGCCGCCGCCAAACTGCGCGCCGTGCCGTGGCCGATTTCTTGCAGGTAGCCGAGCACGCCACAGCCCGCCGCGTTGCCTTCGGCGCAGGTGCGCTGGGCAGCGGCGACCGCGGCTGCGGGGTTGGCCGGGACACCCAGACCGCGCGCCTGCAACCGGGCCAGCCCCGCGCACCCGTCGCTGGCCTGCACCTTACACCCGCGCTCGTAGAACTCGGCGGCCCGGGCGAAGTCGCGCGCGCCTCCCACGCCGCTCTCGCACATGCGCGCGGTCCGGACGCACGCGTCGGAATGCCCAGCCAAGCAAGATCTTCTGTAGAAATCCAGTGCATTCGAAGTGTTGGGCGCAGCGCCCTGCCCGGCCTCGGCCATCGCACCCAACCGGTTGCACGCCACGCCGCTGCCGCCTTCGCACGCCTTGCCCAGCAGGTCGAGCGCGCGGACAAACCACTCGACGGCGCGTGCGGCACCGCCACCCGACTCCAGCATCGCACCCGCCTCGGTGCACGCGCCGCCGTCGCCACCCTTGCACGCGCTCTCGTAGAGTCCCTGGGCGCGTACCGGGTCGGCCGCTGCGCCCCGGCCCGCTTTGAGGGCGCCAGCCAGCAGGATGCAGCCCTCCGGGTCCTGCTTGCCGCACGCAGTCTCGAACGCGCGGGCTGCCGCCGCGGGATCCTTCGCCACACCTTGGCCGGCGTCGAGCTTGCGGCCCCACATCGTGCACGCCGGGCCGCGGCCTTCGTTGCACGCGTTCTCGACAGGATCGCCAGCGTCGGCGGTCGCCTCCGACCCAGGCGCAGTCGGTTCAACCGGCGGCGCACCACAAGCGGCAACGCCGACCCAAACGGCAAGCGCCATGACGTGCAGGATCGGAGTCCAAGTCGGCAGCAGACGCATGGCACACCTCGCGAGAAACGGAGGCGGCAAGCCTAGACGCCCGCGGCCCGGAAGTCGACTCGGGACGCGCGCCGCAGACGCCTACTTCGCCTTGCCCGGCACCGGCAAGACCTGGCCGAGCGATGTCACGACCGGCTCGGTCGTCGCGATGCCTTCAAGCACGGCATCAACCCGCGTGCCCAGAACCGCCTTGACCTTGCCGGGGTACATCATGCCCACCCAAGGCGCCTGCACGGCTTGCCCCACCTTGAGCTTGGGCGCCAGCGGAATCGGGGTCAGGTCCTTCGTCGCGAACGCCGACGCCCGCCAGTTGAAGCGCAGCGCCAGCCACTGGTCGCCCGACTCCGCCACCAAGAGCACGAGGATCGGCCTGCCATCGTCCTGCGCGACGGCAAAGTTGCCCGGCGCGAGTCCTTCGGTCTGCCTGGTCACCTCGGACAGGGTCTTGACCGCCACGAGCTTGTCATCGCCCCACGTGTGCGGCAGGTCCGTGTAGCGAACGTGCACCTTGTCGGGCGCCTCGAGCTTGACGACCGTCGCGTGCTTCAGGCTCGACGCCCACTCGGCCAGCACCATGTCGCCGGGCTTGACGCTGTCGATTTTGGCGATGCCGCCGGGGATCACGAAGAGTCCCGTGCTCTTGAACGACCCGCCGCCCAGTTCGCGGATGGTCAGGTCGTCGCCGCGCACATTGCCCATTTCATGCGCGAAGAGGTGGTAGACCGCCGAGGCGTTCGTGTAGCTGCGGTCCTTGCCCTGGGTCAGCACGTAGACGCGGTCGCCTTCCTTCGCCGCCGTACCGCGCAGAGGCAGGCCCCAGCCGTTCTTCGCGGGGTCGGGAGCGGGAGGTTCCGCGGCAGACTCGGTGGCCCCGGCCGCAGGCTCGACGGGCGTGGCAGTCGTCGGTTCGGGCACGGGCGCCGGCGCAGCCACAGCCGGCGGTGCGACGGGCAACGCGGCGACCGGGGCGGCTTTCTTGCAGCCGGATGCCATCACAGCCACCACGCCAGAGCACAGGAAGAGCAAGCGGAGAGCGGGCATCGGCATGTCCTCGGCAGGGGCACCGCGCTGCGGGGGCAAGGGCGGGCGCGGAAAATCGCACGGCAGGCGTCAGAAGCGGTCGAACTTCCAGCCCTGTTCCGTGCGCCGCACGATGGGCTTGAGTTGTCCGCCGCCGGGCAACTGGGCTTCGACCTGGCGCGTGCCGGTCGCGTCGCCGGGGCGGACGTCGAGCGCCACCCCTGCTTCGGCGGCGCGCTCGAACCGATCGAGGTGGCGCCACAAGCGGTCGCCGTGCTTGGCGACCGTGTCGAGCAGGCGTTCGTGGAACGCATCGGTGACGAAGGGGCGCAGGGCCTCCACATCATGCCGTTTCGCCGCGACGCCGAAGCGACGGAACAGCACCTTGAGCTGCACGCCTTCGGCAGCCTCGGCCGTCGCATCGTCTCCCACGCGCAGACCCGGCAGGCGGCCATCGCCGAGGTCAAGTTCGCGTTGGGCCAGGCCGACCGGCGGCGGGTCGCGCCGCACAGGGTAGGCAGCGGGTGCAACAGGCACGGCGACTTCGGCAGGCGCAACCAGGGCAGGATGGGCGGGTGGTGCCGTCGCGTGACTGCCGCGGGCGACGTGACCCGTTCCCGCACAACGCTCCGGCTCGACACGGCAATCGACCGGCTCGCTGCACGCGACGGCAGCCATCGCGACGCCCATGGCCCAACTCGACACGCGAAGAACCTGCATCGAAAACATCATCATCTACTCGCGCACCACCCGCACGCTTCGAATCGTCACGGGCTGGTGCGGCCGGTCCTCGCGGTTGCGCCCGACCGCGGCGATCGCCAGCACGACGTCGAGGCTGGCCTGGTTGGCGACTTCGCCGAACACGGTGTGCTTGTTGTCGAGGAAGGGCGTGGGCGCGCACGTGACAAAAAACTGGCTGCCGTTGGTATTCGGGCCCGCGTTGGCCATCGACAGGGTGCCGGCCTTGTCGTGGCGCAGCGTCGGGTGGAATTCGTCGGTGAATTCCCAGCCCGGCCCGCCGGTGCCGTCGCCCTTGGGGCAGCCGCCTTGGATCATGAACCCCGGAATCACGCGGTGGAAAAGCAGCCCGTCGAAGTACGGCCGACTCTCCTGCTGCTTGGTGATCGGGTTCGTCGAGGGCGTGGCTCCCTCGGCGAGCTGCAGAAAATTCGTCACGGTTTTAGGAGCTTTGTCGACATGCAGCCGCAACTCGATTGCACCCATCGAGGTTTCGAGCGTGGCGCGCACGGTTCGCGCAGCCTCCAAGGGCTGGATCGTCTTGAGCACTTTCTTGTTGCTGAACAGGGCCATGGCAAAGTTCCTGCGCGGGCCGACGCGGCGGCGGGCGGCGGAATGTAGGGGAATTCGTGCCGACAGGCAATTGCCGCGTGCTGGGCTCGGACCCTCCTTGGACTTCGCGATAGCAACGATGAACCCCTTGACCCCGCGCAACGCGCCGCTATCGTCCGCCCGCCGCGCCCCGCGCTCCCCAGCACGCCAAGCGTCGGCGGAGGCCGCGTGAAGCTGTCGGTTGTCATCCCCTGCTACAACGAGCGTGCGACGATTCGCGATATCGTGGCGCGCGTGCTGGAGCAGCCCTATGAGTTCGAACTCATCATCGTCGATGACGGCTCGACCGACGGGACCCGCGACCTGTTGCCGAGTCTCGAGCGCGACCACGAATGCGTGCGCGTCCTGCTGCAGCCACAGAACTGCGGCAAGGGTGCGGCGCTGCGGCGCGGATTCGAGGTGGCCACGGGCGACATCGTGATCGTGCAAGACGCTGACCTCGAGTACGACCCGGCGGAGTACGCGCGCCTCATCCAGCCCATCCTCGACGGCAATGCCGACGTGGTGTACGGCTCGCGTTTCGCCGGCACGACGCGGCGCGTGCTGTATTTCTGGCACTCGGTCGGCAACCAGATGCTGACGATGCTGTCGAACATGGCCACCGACCTGAACCTGACCGACATGGAGACCTGCTACAAGGTGTTCCGGCGCGAGGTCATCCAGTCCGTGCGGCTTGAAGAGGATCGCTTTGGCATCGAACCTGAGATCACGGCGAAACTCGCCGCAGTCCACGGCCTGCGCATCTATGAAGTGCCGATCGGGTACAACGGGCGCACGTACGACGAAGGCAAGAAGATTGGGCTGAAGGATGCGTTTCGTGCGGTTTATGTCATCGGCAAGTATGCGATGCTGACCCGTGTCCGGCGCCCCACTGGCCGATAAGGTATCGTGCGGTGGCGACCGGCCTGGGCGATTGCCGCAGCGTACCCACCTGCACCATCGAAACGAATCAGGGTGCGGTCACGCAACGTAGGAGACGAACAGCACCTCGGCGAGGATGCGTTGGCGCCCGCGCCGGCTGCGAGGATTGCGGGCGGTGGAGAAAAGCTTGAAAAGTCGATGATATCCGCTCATGACCCGGCACTTTCTTTTCGCCGGATCACGGCCGCACGGGATGTGCCTGATCGCACAACGTATTATCTGTCAATCACTTTCGCTAGTTTGCGGTTCTTGCGGTCGCCCTGTGTGCGAGCGCGACCCACAGTTGACACTCGCAGCCTTGCCGCTACACTCCGCGCCCCTTCTGCCTCCCGCAGGCAAGGGCCGCCGACGCTTGGAGCCAACACGCCCAAGCCTCTCGCGCGGATTAGCGGGCGCCGCGGCAAAGGCCGACCCAGCGCGCCCCGACCCACCGCGCTTCGCCCCGCCGCTTGCGGGCTCCGACCAGCGCAGGAGAAGCCAGCCATGCACAAGGGACTTTTCGGCCGCAAGATCGGCATGACTCAGACGTTCGACTCCGAAGGCAACAAGGTTGCCGTCACGGTGCTCGAAGTCGGCCCCTGCCCCGTCGTCCGCGTGAAGACGACGAACGGCAAGGACGGCTACGACGCGATCGTCATCGGCTTCGGCGCGCGCAAGCCCAAACACACGACCAAGCCCTACGGCGGGCAATTCAAGGCGGCCGGCATCGAGCCGACCCTGCACCTGCGCGAAATGCGGGTCACGGCCAACGACGTGGACGGCGTCGAAGCGGGGCTCGTGCTCGATGCGGCGGCCTTCAGCGTCGGCCAGAAGGTCGATGTGGTCGCGCGCACGAAGGGCCGCGGTTTCACCGGCGTGATCAAGCGCCACAACTTCCACATGCCCAAGGCGAGCCACGGTACGCACGAGGTGTTCCGCCACGGCGGCTCGCTCGGCACGCGCACGACGCCCGGTCGCGTGTTCCTCGGCAAGAAGATGGCGGGCCGCTACGGTTTCGAGCGCGTCACGGCGCAGAACTTGACGGTGACGCAGGTCGATGTCACGCAGAACCTCGTCGTGGTCAGGGGCTCCGTGCCCGGGCCGAACGGCGCGGTGGTTTGGATTCAAGAAGCGGTGCGGACGGTCAAGTAGCCGCGGCACAGGCGGCGCGAGATGACCAGCCACCCCTTGATTCGTGTCCGCTCCGGCACGGGGCAGCTGTACGCCGACAACCGGCGCCGGTTGCCCCGCAGCGCAGTGCGACGCATGCCGCGCGGGACCTCGGCATTTCCGCGCGGCGACAACCAGACCCGCCCGTGGCTGGCCGAGACGGCCGACGAGCCGGTGCCGCTGGCGCGCGTGACGCTGCCCGAAATCGTCTCCGCCGCGCGCCAGGCCGCCCACCTGCTGATCGACCTGTTGCATGATGTCGGCAGCTACGTGCAGCGCTGTCGGCGCCGACGCGAGCCGATGCCGCGCGAAATCGTCGACGACATGGGCGATCTGCTCGACTGGTATCTGGTGTTGCACGCAGTCGGGGTGGTCGACAGCCGCGGCGTGTGGCTGGCTGACAGCTGGTGGAATCGAACCGAACGCGGGGGGTCCTGAGTGCGTGTTGTTTTTCCGGCGGCGATGGACACCTTTGCGTGCGTCGATCCCGATTGTGCGTGCCGGTTGGCCTTGCGCGCTGCGCCCCGTGCCGTGACCGCCGCCAAGCCCAAGCTGCCTGCACGCGACGCGGTCGCTGCCGTAGTGGATGGTGCGGCGTGGATTGCGGGCAGCGCAGGCGAGGCAGGGGTCGCCGGTGCCGCAGAGCATGGATATGGTGATTTTCCGATCGGCGCCGTCGGGACCCCACACCAGGTGGAACTGACGTTTGACACGCTGTGTCCCGAAGTGCGGCGACTGCTGGCCGCCGTCGAAGAGCCGACCGGCATCGCGGGGTCCGACGGCGGGTGGCGCCAGGGCCTGCGGGTGTTCCAGCCCGACCACAAGAATGCCCAGGTACGCCTGACGCCGCGCAAGTCGGTGCGGTGGGTCGAGTTCGAGGCGCTGCGCGAGGCGCTGCTCGACGTGGCGGCAGAGCCGACGGAAACGCTGCTGGCCCAGTTGACGCGGGTGGCCGTCGCCGTCGATGCGGCCGTGACCGACCAGGTGCTGTCGACCACCGTCGCCCCGCTCACGCCGCGAACTTTTGTCGCGTTTCGCGCGTTCGTCGAGACCCGGGCGCACGCAGCAGGGGCAGAGGCGCTCGCCGAATTCGCCGGCAAGACGTTGCCGCTGTGGGGAGCCGACGTGGGCCTCAAGCCCGGCCACCTGCCGACGCTGCTCGATGCGCTCCACGGCGATTGGCGGGCGCAGTTGCGGGCGCGCGTGGTGCCCCATGAGCGCGAACTCCTGGCGCCGCTCGACGCGTGGCTCGGAATGCGGCTTTTCGCGATCCCGATCGACCGCGACCAGTCGCTCGTGCGCGGCCACACCGAGTTGCTGGAGGGGTTCGCCGTCGGCCTGCGCTACCTCGCCGCGCTGGGCGAAACGCTGGATTGCGATGCGGACGCGCTGCTGGCCGTGACCGCGCTCGCGCTCGGCGAGCACTTCGTGTTGGACACCGCGCTGCCGTTGCCCGCGTTCGAGGTGCCGCGCGATGCCCACGACCGCGGTCCGCGCATGGCCGACCTGGACCTGACGTTGGAGAGCCTGTGCTGATGGGTGCCAATGGGACCTTGAGGCTGGGCACGCGTGGCAGCGACCTTGCGCTGTGGCAGGCGCACCACATCGCCGGGCGGCTGGGCGGCGCGGCGGCCGGCGTGGAACTGGAGGTCATCAAGACGACGGGCGACCGCATTCTCGACGTTCCGTTGCAGGGCCGACTCGACAAAGGGTTCTTTACCCGCGAACTGGAGCACGCGCTGCTCGATGGGCGGGTCGATTTTGCCGTTCATTCGCTGAAGGACCTGCCGACGGACATGCCGGCCGGTCTTGTTCTGGCCGCCGTGCCGCTCCGGGCCGACGTCTCGGACCTCTTGCTGGTCCACCCGGACTCCCTCGACCCGACGGCGCCGGGCCTGCCCGTGCGCGAAGGTGCAACCGTCGGCTCCGCGTCGCTGCGGCGCCAGGCCCTGCTCGCCCACGTTCGGCCTGATCTGCGCGCAACGCTGCTGCGCGGCAACGTGCCAACCCGGCTGCGCAAGTGCCGCGCAGGTGCCTACGGGGCGATCGTTGTCGCCCGGGCTGGCGTCGCCCGGCTCGGTCTGGCGGCAGACGGTCTGGTCGCGTTCGACCTCGACCCGCACCGCTGGCTGCCGGCGGCGGCGCAAGGGGCGCTGGGCATCCAGGCACGCAGCGACGCCGTGACCACGCTCGCCCGGCTCGCCGAACTGGGCGATGCGGCGACGACGCGGGCGGTCACGGCGGAGCGTGGGCTGCTCAAGCGCATCGAAGGCGGCTGCCATTCTGCGTTCGGCGCGCTGTGCGAGGCCCAAGTTGGTGGATTCGTGCTGCGGGCGGGGACGGCGCTCGCCGACGGGCGTTGGGTGCAAGTCGAAGTGAACGGTCCGGTCGACACGCTGGTGACGGCCGCGTTCGAGGCCCTGGGGCGCACGGCGACCGAGCCAGCCCATTCGCGGGCCCACCATGCCGAGACCTGGTATCTACCGGCCCAGGCGTGGGCGTGACGGAGCACGATGGTACACGCACGCGGCCTCGTCGTGTTGACGCGGGCGTCGACCGACAACGCCGCCCTGCGCGCCCGGTTGCAGGCTGCGGGGTTTGATGTGGCGGAGCTCCCGACGGCTGCGGTGGTGATGCTGGAGCCACCGCCGGACCTGACCACATGGAACCGGCAGCGGGCCCGCGCCGATGGGGTCGCGCTGACGAGTCGCCATGCTGTCGTCGGGTGGCTGCGCTGGCAGTCCGACACAGGCCCATCGGCCGCTTGCGACCGTGAGGCGGGGAGTCAGGGCGCCACGCGCGATCCCAGTGGACACCGGCCCCTTGTCGGTTGCGTGGGTGCCGCAACGGCGGCGGCGGCGCGCGCGGCGGGCTTGCAGGTGGACGTGGTGGCCAGCGAACCCGGCGCGGCCAGTGCCCTGGCACTGGCGCTGCTTGACGCGATCGAGGCGAGGGCGCGGCGTTTATCCCGGCCGTGCTCGCGGGTTGTGCTGTGGCCACGCGGGCGCGATGCCCGACCCGAGTTGCGTGCAGCGTTGGTCGCGCGTGGGTGCGAGGTCGAAGAGGTCATCGTCTACGCCAACACGGAGCCCGTCGCGCCCGCCGCGGCCGACGTGCTGCGCTGTGCGGGTGCCGCGGCGGTCCTGGTCGCGGCGCCTTCGGCATGCGCCCGGCTGCTCGCCTGGGCACCGCAGTTGGCCGATCGTCGTTTCGTGGCGATCGGTCACACGACCGCCGCCGCCTTGCGCGATCGCCACGGCATCGAACCCGCCGCCATCGCGGCCGCGCCCACCGACGACGCCTGTTTTGAAGCGCTGGTTGCGGCCGTCGCCGCCCCGGTTGCCCGCCCTGCTTGACCATCCGGAGGTTCCCATGTCGTTGCGCTCTCCAGACCCGACCCCGTGGACCCGCGCTGGCTCGGACGCCTGGGTCGCGCGGGCCACCCGTGCCATCCCGGGCGGCGTCCACAGCCCAGTGCGGGCGTGCAAGTCGGTCGGCGGGCAGCCGCTCTACTTCTCCCACGGCGCCGGGGCCCACCTGTGGGACGTCGATGGCCAACGCTATGTCGATTGGTGCCAGTCCTGGGGCCCGCTGCTGTTGGGCCATGCGCACGCGGACGTGGTACGTGCCGTGTGCGACGCCGCCCCGCGCGGTCTGTCGTACGGCGCCTGCCACCCGGCCGAGGTCGAGTTGGCGGAACTGATCGCGTCGGCGTTCCCCGGCGCGGAGATGACGCGGCTCATGTCGTCGGGCACCGAAGCCGTGATGACCGCGCTGCGCCTGGCCCGCGGTGCGACGGGGCGCCCGCTCCTCGTCAAGTTCGAGGGCGGCTACCACGGCCACTCCGACGGCCTGCTGGTCAAGGCAGGGTCGGGGCTCGTGACCGGCGCGCAGCCGGGTGCCGATGCGTCCAGTGCCGGCATTCCCGCTGAAATCGCGGCGCTCACCGTGTCGCTGCCGTTCGCCGACCTGGGCGCCGTGGACGCGCTGTTCGCAGCGCACGGCGAGCGCATCGCGGCCGTCATCATCGAGCCCCTGCCCGCCAACAACGGCCTGCTCGTGCAGACGCCGGCGTTCCTGCACGGCCTGCGCAGCGTGTGCGACCGCTTTGGCACGCTGCTCGTGCTCGACGAGGTCATCTCGGGTTTTCGCCTGCACTTCGGCGGCTATGGCGCGCTACACGGGGTGCGGGCCGACCTGACGACGCTGGGCAAGATCGTAGGCGGCGGCATGCCGATCGGCGCGCTCACCGGCCCGGCCCGCCTGCTCGAGCTGCTGGCACCGGCGGGTCCGGTCTACCAGGCCGGGACGCTGTCGGGGAACCCCGTGTCCGTCGCCGCCGGCCTCGCCACGCTGCGCATCTTGCGCGACCAGCCCGACGTGTACGCGCGCGCCACCGAGGTCGCCGCGCGCCTGTGCGACCGGCTCGACGCCGGCGGCCTGCCCTGGCTGCGGGCCACGCGGGTGGGGTCCATCGTGTGGCCGTATTTCGCCGAGGGACCGTTGCCCGATCGCGCCGACACCATCGCGCCGCCGGCCGTCGAGCGCTACAACCGCATGTACGCCGCCGTGTTGCGCGCAGGCCACTACTTGCCACCGTCCGCCTACGAAGTGATGTTCGCGTCGGCCGCCCACGAACTGGCCCATGCCGACGACCTGGCCCGCACGCTGCTCGACGCGGCCAGCTGAGCGACCTGCGATGGACCGCACCACCCTGCGCGCGCTCACCCACCGCCACGGTGCCGTTGCCTTGTTTGCGTTCGCCGTGGCGCTGCTGGTTGCACTCGGCGTGTGGTGGTTCGTGTTGTTGCACGGCCGCACGGTCTACACGCGTGACCTGCACGTTGCGCTCCTGGCAACCGAGGCGGAACTGCATGCTGCGCGCCTGGGCGCCCACCTCGGCCACCTGCCGCCCGGCGCGTTGCCCGGAGACGCGCGCTTCGAGGTGGTGCAGCGGGCGGGACGGCCGCCCGTCGTGCGCGTGGCGGCCGGCACGCTGCGGCGAGTGGAGGACTCGTTCGAGCGGCGGCGCGGCATGGTGCTGGGCGAGGGCCTGCTGCTGTCGTCTCTGCTCGTCGCCGTCATTGCGATGCTCTTTCGGCTGGTGCGTGCGGAACAGCGCTTTCGCGACGAGATGCAGCAGTTCCTCGGCCGCGTGACCCACGAGATGAAGACGCCGCTCGCCGGCATCCGCGCCGTGCTCGAATCGCTGCAGGCGGGACGCATCCCGGCCGACCAGCAGGGCCCCCTCGTGGCGCTGGCGCTGCAGCAGGCGGAGCGCGAGGAGCACCTGATCCAGAACCTGCTCCTGGCACAGCGGTTGCGCCTGCCGGATCAGCGACTGGCGCGCGAGCCCGTCGATCTGGCGCCCCTACTCGAGCGCTTCGCAGCCCAGCGCCGCGCCACATTGCCGGTCGGTGCGTCGATCGAGGCGACCTGCCCGGCCGATGCGCGCGTCGTCGCAGACCCGACGGCCGTGTGGACGGTCCTCGACAACCTCGCCGACAACGCCCTCAAGTATGGCGGCAGCACGCTCCGGCTCGCCGCGAGCCCCGACGCCACGCATCTGGCGGTGGCGTTCACCGACGACGGCAGCGGCTTCGAGGCCGCCGATGCCGAGGGGCTGTTTGCCCCGTTTGCCCGCGGCAAGGGCGCCGTCGCCGCTGGACACGGTACGGGTCTCGGCCTACACCTGTCGCGGGCGCTGGCCGTCCGCATGGGCGGCTCATTGCGCGCCGAGAGCCTGGGCCCCGGCCGCGGGGCGACGTTCACGCTCGAACTGCCCATGACGTGATACCAAGACCGCGGTGACGCCTCCTTTCCATTCGGCGGCCTGCATGCGTGCCGCACTCTCTATGCAGCGACCCGATCCGGCGGCGGCAACTGGAACCGGCCTTCCACCACGCCGCACACCGTGATGTCCTCGTCGAGACCTTCCCACCGGACCGCAACGCCGTCGAACCGCAACGCGGCAAGGCGCGAAGGCGAGGGAATAGCGGGACGATTTCGAGCCTGCGCAACGCAGCCGCAGGCGACGCGGGCGAGCGAGCAACGAGCCGAATTCAAGGGATTTGGTATGACACCCGTCGGGCCCGACCCGACACCGGAGACCCATGCGCATCCTGCTCGTCGAAGACGACCATCTGATCGGCACGATGGTCCGCCTGAACCTCGAGACCGACGGCTACGCAGTCACGTGGCACCGCAACGGCGAGGCAGCGATCAGCACATTCGCGGCGGACCGCTTCGATCTGCTGGTGCTCGACATCGGGCTGCCGGGCAAGTCGGGCATCGAGGTGGCGCGGGCGACGCGCAAGCTGGGCGTCGGCACGCCCATCCTCATGCTGACCGCGCGCGACGATGTCGATAGCAAGGTGGCCGCACTCGACGGCGGCGCCGACGACTACCTGTGCAAGCCGTTCTCGATGCCCGAACTGCTCGCGCGCGTGCGAGCCCTCATTCGGCGCAGCCAGGGCTCGCTCGAAGTGCCGACCGACCAGATCGTCCTCGTCGGCGGGGCGGCCGTCGATGCCCAGCGCCATGTGGTGCGAGCGCGCAACGGCGAAGAGGCCGACCTCAGCGACAAGGAACTGAGCCTGCTCCTGCTGCTCGCGCGCAATCCGGGCAAGGTGCTGACGCGCGCCGACATTCTCGAAGAAGTGTGGGGCATGGACGCGTCGCCGACTGAGCGGACGATCGACAACTTTGTCGTGAAGATTCGCCGCTGGGTCGAGGGCGAACCGGACCACCCCAAGCACGTGATCACTGTGCGCGGATGGGGTTATCGCTATGATCCGTAAGCGCTTTCACCGCATCTTGATGACGGTCGCCATGGCCTGCGCGTGCGCATGTGGCGGCGGGTCTGGGCCGACGCACACGGGAGCCGACGCCGCCTCCGCCGCGGCAACCGATGCGCTCGACGCAGTGGCCCAAGGCCGCGCGGACACCGCTGCGCCGCCGGACTCCGGGGCAACCGATGCTGTTGGCGCGGGCGGCCTGGATGCAGACGCCATTCCAGGCAACGACAGCGGACCAGCAGGCAACGACGGGCTCGCTACCCCCGACGCAGGCACGCCATCACTGGACGCGGCACCCCAGGTCGCGGCCGATGCGAGCCCGGACACACCCGCCAAGGCCGACGCCGCGTGCGCGCCGGGTCCGTGCGACGATGGCGACCCGTGTACGGTCGGCGCGGCTTGCACGGGTGGAACCTGCAAGGGCGGCGCGCCGCTCTACTGGCAGGCTGTCGTCGGCGGCCCCAAGGACGACGTCGCCCACGCCGTCGTGGCCCTCGGCAATGACGTGGTCGTCGCCGGGCGCACGGAATCGGCGGGTGCGGGCGGCCGCGACGGCTGGCTGGCGCGTCTCGGGCCCGGTGGCGCCGTGCAGTGGCAGGTGACGGCGGGAGGCGCCAAGGCGGACGAAGTGCTGGCGTTGGTGCCGGACGGGACGGGCTTCGTTGCGGCGGGCTCGACCCAATCGGCCGGCAAGGGTGCGCGCGATGCGTGGCTCGTCCACGTCGACGCCGACGGCAAGGTGGCGAGCGAGGCGACGCTGGGCGGCACCGCCAACGAAGAAGTGTACGGTCTGGCCGCGCTCGATGGCGGGTTCGTGTTGGCGGGCAACCAGGAACTGGCGGTGGGCGGCGCTGTGCGCATGTGGGTGGCGCGCACCGGACCCGGCGGCAAGGAGGTGTGGTCGCACACGCTCGGCAGTTCGGAACTCGACACGGCGTGGGACGTCGCCGCGCTCCCCGACGGCACGCTCCTCGTGGTCGGCGAGACGTGGACGGGCGGCAACCAGCACCTGTGGCTCGTGCGGCTCGGCGGCGATGGCAAGGAGTTGTGGCAAAAGGTCCTGCATTCCGATGGCGTCGACACGGGCTGGGCCGTGCGGCCGGCGGCGCAGGCGGCGGGGCTGGCGGCCGGCTTTGCCATCGCTGGCTACCGCGAGTTGCCCGGTCCGGGCGGCAGACAGATGTGGGCCGCTCGCCTCGATGGCGAAGGCCAGATGCTGTGGGAGCAGTTGTACGGCACGCCGGGTGCCGACGAGGCGAAGGGCCTTGCCGTCGGTGCGGACGGCGGCGTGGTGCTGGCGGGCGCCTGGAACGGCAAGGGTGCGACCTCGCAGTTCGGGGTGGTGCGGACGGACGCCGCCGGCAAGGCACTCGGCACTCACGTGTGGGGTGGTGGTGGCGCGGAAATGGCGCACGCGGTGGCGGCGGCTCCGGGCGGCTGGGCGGTGGCGGGGCAGATCGGCAATGCGGGCGCGGCGTTGGACGCGTGGGTGTTTCGGCTGACCACGACCGGAACGACCGCGTGCGGCGCGAAATAGCACACCCAGAATCCAGCAACCAACCTTCCCCGAACGCCGAATTCTGTTGCAGTTCTAGGCGCCTAGGAGGTTGGCGGTCAACGCGTACACCGGGCACGTCGAAGCGCCAACCGACGACAGCAACGACGAAATGCGCCGAAGGCGGCGGATCGGGGACACGCGGTCGATCTTGCATGGCGCTCCCCACGGTGCCACCATCTGCGCCGCGCCGGGTCCGTCTTCGCCGCGGCCGGAGGTTTGTCATGGTCAAGGGAGGCTGGCACTGCGGTGCCGTCCACTACGAAGCGGATGGACTGCTCCCTACGGTCTACAAGTGCTACTGTCAGTTTTGCTGCAAGATTTCGGGTGGCGCGTTTCAGGCCGTCTTCGGTGCCAGCGGCTTCCGCGTGACGGCGGGCGCCGACGCGGTGGTAAAGTTCAACGTCACACCGACGTACGACCGCCACCACTGCTCGAAGTGCCACACGTTCCTGTATGGCCAGGTCACGGTCGCCCCGGGCATTCTGCCGTACGTCGCGGTCGGCTCCCTCGACGAGGGCGCGCCGGGCGAGGCTCCGACTGAGCACCTGTTCGTGCGCTCCAAGGTCGCCTGGCACGAGATCGGCGAAGGCGGCACGCGCCACGCCAGCTATCCGACGATGGGCTAGAGGGCTTTGATCGTGCCTTCCGTGCCCAACGCAGAGACCGCGGATTTCGCCCACCGCTTCGCCACCGCCGAGCCCGCGCTCGCGTTCGACGACGTGTTGCTCGTGCCGGCCTGGTCCGACGTGTTGCCTCACGAAGCCGACCTGACGGCGCGGTTCAGCCGACGCCTGACCCTGCCCGTGCCGATTGTGTCCGCCGCGATGGACACCGTGACCGAAGGTGCGCTCGGCATTGCCCTGGCCCGCGAGGGTGGGCTCGGCGTGCTGCACAAGAATCTGACGATGGCCGACCAGGCCGGCGAGGTGCGGCGCGTCAAACGGGCCGTGTCGCGCATGGTCGAGAATCCCGTCACGGTCGGGCCCGGCGACGCGCTCCAGGAAGCGCTGGCGACGATGCGGCGTCACGACATCTCGGGGTTGCCGGTTGTCGCCGATGGCCGGCTGGTCGGCATCCTGACGGCGCGCGACGTGCGCTTCGAGACGGACCTGGCAAAAAAGGTCGCCGACCTGATGACACGCGAGGTTGTCACGGCGCCCATGGACTGCGCGCCAGACCGGGCCCGCGCGCTCATGCACGAGCACCGCGTCGAGAAGCTGCCGGTCGTCGATGCGCTGGGCGGTCTGGTCGGCCTCATCACGATCAAGGACATCGAAAAGGACGCCCGCCACCCACGCGCCGCCAAAGACCAGCGCGGCCACCTGCTGAGCGCCGCCGCCATCGGGCCGGGGCCGCTCGGGGAGGCGCGCGCCGAGGCCCTGGTCGCCGCGGGGGTCGATGCGCTTGTGGTCGATACGGCCCATGGCCACTCCCGCAACGTGCTGGAGACCGTGAGGACGCTCAAGGCGCGCTGGCCGCACCTCGACATCGTGGCGGGCAACATCGCGACGGCGGCGGCGGTCGATGCGCTGGCCGAAGCCGGCGTCGATGCAGTCAAGGTGGGCATCGGGCCCGGCTCCATCTGCACGACGCGGATCGTGGCGGGCGTCGGCGTGCCCCAGTTTTCCGCCCTGCTGGCGTGCGCGGCGGCGGCACGGCGACACGGCATCCCGGTCATCGCCGACGGCGGCATCCGGTTTTCAGGCGACCTCGTCAAGGCGCTGGCGGCCGGCGCCGACACGGTCATGGTCGGTTCGCTGCTGGCAGGGACCGAAGAAGCGCCGGGCGATGTGGTGCTGTTCCAGGGCCGCAGCTACAAGTCGTACCGCGGCATGGGCTCGCTGGGGGCGATGGAGCGCGGCAGCAAGGACCGCTACTTCCAGGACGCCGAGGCCGATGCCAAGAAGCTGGTACCCGAAGGCATCGAGGGGCGCGTGCCGTACAAGGGGTCGGTCGCCGGCGTGGTCCACCAATTGCTGGGTGGCTTGCGCGCGGGCATGGGCTACACGGGCAGCCGCACGCTGGTCGATTTGCGGCGGGCACAGTTCGTGCGGATCACGGCGGCGGGGCTGCACGAGAGCCACGTGCACGACGTGACGATTACGCGGGAAGCGCCGAATTATTCGCGGTAGGAGGCTGATTGCTCTCCAGCCAGTGACATGGATCAGCGGCTTGCGGCAAACCGGGAAATTGATGGGTTCGCATGTTTCCCCGCGCGCCCGTGGCTGTGCGACGATTACGATTTCCCATACCGTCCAACGGGTTGGACCCGCCAGTAGCGAGTCGGACTGTGGCATCGTGAGCGTGGCTTGTGGTGCCGAAGCTTCACCGAAGCCCCGTCGTGACCCATTCACCCCCCGGCTGCGACGGCAAGGGTCTGGTCCTACTCAAGCCCGGCGCAAGCGCGGTCAGGGTCGAAGTGCCCACAGCGACCTGGGCGGCGTGGTAGACGTCGGCGGCTGTGCAGCTACTTCACCTTCCCCGCACCCACCACATACGCCGGCACGCTGCTCGCCGACTGCACTTCCAACGCCAGCGTCGTCCCCTTGGGGATGCTCGTGGCAATCAGGCTCAAGTCCAGTTCTGGCAACGGAAAACTCGCCAGCGTGCCACCCAGGGATTGCGTCAACTGACCCGCCACGACCGGCAGCAGCAATTCGATGAACGCGGTCGTCGCCTCGGTGGACGCCTTGCCTGAGATGAGCACCGTGTCGACGTCGGTCTTTACCAGGTGCGGCTTGGCGAGGTCCAACGCGATTTCCGGCCCCGTCGCCATCTGCACCACCTTGACGCCAACCTTGGCGGCGATCGCGGCAAAGGCCTTCACGGTCACGGACACGCCGCCCAGCTTCATCGTCACGTCGATGGACAGATCGCCGATTTGCATCTCCGGCTTGCCGTCGGGCGTACAGTCGTGCACGAGCGGCGGCAGCAGCAGGTGGGTGGTGGCCTTGAGGTCGGTGACGCCATACTTGCCGAGGTCCAACTGGCCCTGCAAAAGCGCGGGACTGATGGGGATGTCGAGCGCGCCGGTCTGCCACATCGACATCAGCAGTTCGCCGACCACGTCGAGGTGGATGGCCATCTCGACGGGCGTCGTCTTCTTGAGCACCGCAGCCGGGTCCGCGCCGGCCGCCAGACAGCCGTTGCGGGCAAAGGAGCCTTTCGGGTTCTCCGGCACCGTCTTCTTGCTCGCCACCGCCGTCTTGAGCCCGAGCCGCCCGCCGCCCGGAGTCGTGCCCACCTTGCCCTGAAACACGATGGACTGCAGCACCGACGCCAACTTGATGGTCGAAGGCTTGCCGCCGAGCAGGCCCGGCACGTTGAACGACGTGTTGAGCGCGAACGCCTGCAGGGCATTGGCGAGCGGCCCGGCGAGCGAAGTGCCGAGCGCCTTTGTGAACTGCGTTTCGAGCAGGTTCGTGATCTGCTTGTTGAACAGGTCGAGCAGCCAGTTGACGAGGAATCCCCACCAGTTGTCGACGCTGACGTCGAGGCCGACGAGATTTACGTTGACGCCCTCGATCGCGACCGTGACCTTGCCGGCCGCATCGACGGTGGGCTTGATCGTGCCCGTGATCGTGACGCTTTTCGCCGTGACCGTGGCGTCGGCCGAGACGTTGAAGATGCCGAGGTTCGTCGTGTTGAGCGCGACCTTCGAGGTGACGTTCTTGATCGTGCCGTCGAGGTAGAGGCCACCGTTGACGGCCGTCAGCTTCACCGACGGATAGCCGCCGTTGAAGCTGGGGTCGCCGTATTTGAACGAGTTCACCGTCGCGGTGCCCTTCGCGACGCTCATCTCGAACGGAAAACTGGCGCCCACCACCGCAGACAGGTCGATGTTCTTGAGCACGATCTCGACGACCGTGGCGAGGTCCTTCGGCTTGGCGTGGTTGCGCGTGCCCGAGTCGATCGCCGCCTGACCCAGCCATGTGTCGAGGCCGTGGGAAACTGCGCCCGCCATCGGGTTCAAATCGCTGATCACGTGCCATTGTTCAGCCGCGTAGAACGACTGCACGGTCTCCTTCTTGTTGCCCCACTCGTCTTCGGCCTCGATCGCGATGGTGTTGAGCCCAAGTACGACCGGCAGGTTCGCCTTGAGGTCGAGTCCCGCGCCAGGCGCCACGCTATTGCCGTTGACCTTGACCTTCGCGACCTTGGAGAGTTCGTCGAGCGTGCTGAACGTGATCGTGATGTTGGGGGCGTAGTCGAGCGTCGCGCCGCGCTTGGGAAACGACACGCTGACCAGCGGCCCGTTCGAGTCGACCTTGAACTTCAGCGTCGCCTTGACGCCCGCGGCACCCTTGGCCGTGGCCGTCAGCGTGTAGTTGCCGTCTTCGCCGCAGGTGATCTGTTGGTTGACCTTGTCGAGCGCCACGCCGATGGCCGGCGCGATGACGAGGTCGACCGGCACGTCGGCGATCGGATTGCCGAAAACGTCTTCGCCCGAGGCCAGCACGTCGATGGGCTGCGAGGTCTTGTAATTCGGCTGGCTGGGGTCGAGCGCGAGTTTGATCTTGACGGGCGCCCCGGGCAGGACCAACACCTTGGCGGGCGCCGACTCGGGCAGGTCCTTGTGGATGCATTGCACCTCGTGGCTGCCCACCTTCGTGCACTGCAGCGTCGCCTTGGCGGGGTCGGACTTGCAATCCGCTGGCGCCTGCAGCGTCCAACCCTGCAACGGCGGCAGGATGGAGTTGCCAAACTTGTCCGCAGCCGCACACGCCCACGTCACGTTGGCGCCCGCCGTGGCCTGGGCCGGCACAGTCACCTTGGAGTACGCGGGCTTGCCCGGCTTTACCGTGAGTGTCGCTGGCGTGGAGTCTGCCACACCGGCCACGTCGCATTGGACCTTGTGCGGGCCCGCTTTCTGGCCGCTGATCGACTTGCCGTTGACGGTGACGCCCCCGTCCCCGCTGACACTCGCTTCGATGGCAGCGGGAGGTGTCGCGCCGGGCTGGGGCGCCGCGGCAAAGGTTGTCGGGTTGCCGTGGGCGTCTTCGGCGCTGCACGTGACCGTCGCGCTGTCCTCGCCGGCGACGATCGCCTCGGGTTTGACCGCCGCCACGACCTTGGCCGCCGCACCGGGCAGGAACATGGCGTGAGCGGGTGTCGCCTCCAGCTTTGCGAGGTCCGGTGCGCCCGCGCCCGCCGGCTTGCATGTGACGGGGTGGCCGCCCGCTTTCGTCGTCGTCACGCTGAGCGGGGCGCTGCCCACGGCCAACGGCGCGGGCGCCACCAGCGTCCAGTCGGTCCACGCGACCGGATTGCCGCCGCCGTCTTCGAGGGCGCACGCCACCGCCGCCTGCCCGCCGACGACGCCCGCCGCGGCCGCCGTGACCACCTTCGTGGGTCCACCGGTGATCACCTGGAACTTGGCCGGCGTCGCGACCGCCTTGGTGTGCTCCTTCGCGCGACACACGACCTCCGCACTGCCGGGCTTGCGGCCCACGACGGAGCCGCCCGTCGCCGAACTCGTCGCGTCGGCGCGGTCGGTTGGCGCGACTTCGAGGACCCAAGTGAGCTTGGCGACTGCGTTGCCGAATGCGTCCGAGCCCATGCACGTCACGGTGGCCGACGTTCCGGCCGGCACCTCGGTGGGCGCGATGCTTGCCGACGTCTTGACTGCTGCACCGGCCCGCACCTGCAACTGCGGAGGCTGGGCATCGACGGCATTCTGACCCGTGTGGCGGCACGCGATGGCGTAGGAGCCCACCTTTGTCCCGGTCACGCTGAACGTGGCGGCAGACGCGGCGGCCTGCGCGTCGACTCCGCCGCTCGGGGTGGCGAAGACCTCGAAGCCCTCGGCGGGGCCGATGCCACCCTCCCACGAGCAGGTCGCCGTCGTCGGTTGGCCCGCGTCGACGATGGCTACGGCGAGTTTCGTGACGAGGCGGCGGGCGCCGGCGCCGCCCAGCCCGCTCGTGCCGCCGCCACCGGTCACCCCCTGCGTGCCGGCGACGGCAGAACCGGCTGCGCTGTCGTCGGAGCACCCGGCACCGAACGCAACGCAGACCACGGCCGAGCAAACCCACGCGGCTGGCGCGGACAGGCAACGGCGCTCAAGCACCGCGGCGGGCAAGGACGTAGAAAAAAAGGTCGGTCGCATGAATCTCCCGCGGCACGGTACACGGCACGGCGTGCGAGCGACAGCGGCGGTTGTGAGTCGGCTACGATCCAAGGGGTTGCGGCGCCCCGGCGACAAGGCGCTCGACATCGGCGACCGCGTCCAGTTCTGCGCGCAGGCGCTGGGCTTCGTCGGCGGCGGCGCGCAGGGCGGCGCGCAGGCCGAGGCGCCCACCGGTGTCGAGCAGGATGTCGATGTCTGCCGTCGCATCGGCGGGGAGGGTGTCGGTGCCGAACGCCTCGCGCACGCCGGGGGCTTCGGCCGTCAGCGCGGCAGCCTGCCGCACCAACAGGGCCTGGCGCAGCTGTCCGCACGCGCCGAGCAGGCGGCCAAGCCGATCCAGCGCCAGTTGACCAGCGGGTGTCGCGGCGGGCGGGGCTTCGCGCCACCGGGCGACCAGCGCGCGACCGTTTGCAATGGCGGCATCGAGCGCGTGCAGGTGGCGCTGGCAGGTGGCCTCGTCGAAGCGACGCCAACCCCGGTGCAGCGGCTGCAGCCGGTTCTGCCACTCCAAAACGCGCAATTCGAACGCCTCGACGACGCAGCGGTCCCGACGATGCAGGGTCGCCTCTTCGGCTTGTTGCAGGGCATGCAGCGCGGGCGACCGGTGGTGCGGTGCCACCTCGGTCGCGATGCGGTGGCGCAGGGTGTCGATGCGGCGCAGCGCCTCCTCCAATTCCGCGCGCCTCGCTTCACAGCGGTCCCGGCGGGGCCGCACCGCCGCCGTGACGCGATGGTCGAACGCGTGGCGCAGCCGCTGTGACAGCCAGCCGCGGCCGAGCGCAAAGCCCCCCAAGGGCCCCACCAGCCACAGGGGCCACCATCCGGTCGATACGGCCGCCAACAAGCCCGCACCGAGTCCGGTCGCCGCGCCGACTCCGAGCCAGAACTCCTGGTTGTCGCGCGCGCGCCCCAACAGA
Organism: Myxococcales bacterium; assembly: GCA_009692425.1. Classification (GTDB taxonomy): domain Bacteria; phylum Myxococcota_A; class UBA9042; order UBA9042; family UBA9042; genus SHZF01. The sequence goes on from SHZF01000048.1 coordinate 23,426, forward strand.
CGCGATGCAGGCGCCACGATGCCGCAGACCGGACACGCCTCGGCCCGCGCCAGGACCCACGCGCCACAGTCGCGGCAGTTTCGCGTGGTTTCGGCCAGCGGTGACTCCCTTCGACGCGGGCAGCCACAGTGGCCCGGCGCGTCAGGCCCGATCGTGCGGACTGGGGCATCCGAAGGCAAGGGCTTCTTGCCCCGGCTGGTGGCGCGGGTGAGCATGGGCGCAGCGAGGGAGCGTGAAAGTCTGTCCGCAGTGCAAAGCCGCCTACGAAGACGCGATCGCATTCTGTGGGCGCGACGGCTCACCGTTGCGCAGCTTGGGCGCCACGCTGCCTGAAGGCCACCGACTCGACTCGTGGAGCATCGCGGGCGTGCTGCGCCAGGGCGGATTCGGCACCGTCTATCGTGCGCTGGCCAGCGACGGGTCTGTCTGCGCCATCAAGGTCCTGCACACCGAGCGACTGTGCGACGCCGAGGCCGTGGCCCGCTTTCGCCAGGAGGTGGCCGTGGGCGGCGTCGTGCGCCATCCGGGGGTTGTCCGCATCTTGCACGCAGGCGCCGACGCGGCAGCGGGTCCGTTCGTCGTGATGAACCTGCTCGACGGCGAATCGGTCGGGGACCACCTCGCGCGCACCCGCACCCTGCCCTGGCCGCTGTGGGGCACAGTGCTCGAGGACGCCGCCGCTGCGTTGCTGGCGACGCACGCAGCGGGGGTCGTCCACCGCGATGTGAAGCCTGACAACCTGCTGCTCGCGACCGATGCGACGCGGCCGGGCGGCGTGCGCGCAACGCTGGTCGATTTCGGCGTGGCCCGCTTCATCGATGTGGCCGCGCACGGCCACGTCGCCCAGGCGGTGCGGACGATGCCGAGCCAGATCGTCGGCTCGCCGGGTTCGATGGCGCCCGAGCAGATCCTCGGCGGTCGCATCGACGAGCGCACTGACGTCTACGGCCTAGGCTGCACGCTGTACGAGATTGTGACCGGGCACCCACCGTTCGTGCACAGCAAGGCGGGTCAGGTGCTGCGGGCCCATGTGTACGACGTGCCAGAGCCGCCGTCGACCCAGCCGGGCTGCGAGGACCTGCCGCCGGCGTTCGACGAACTGGTGATCGCAATGCTGGCAAAGAAGGCGTCGCAGCGGGTGGAGTCGATGGCTGGCGTGCTCAGCCGGTGGGAGCAGGTCAGAGGTGCTGTGGAGCGGGCGGGCAACGGGTCGGCGCAGAGAGGGACGGGAGGCGCTCAGTGAGCACGGCCGTTCCGTGCGCCATCGCTGTACCGGTCCTGCGCGCTGCTGGCGACCCGGTCACCGCCCCAGGAACACCCGCGCCGCCGCCGTCGCCCACTGCACCCAAGGTGCGGGCCACAGTCCCATGCCCGCCGTCGCCAGCGCACACAGCGCGATCGCCGTGCCCAACACGCCGCCCGGCCGCACGGGTGCCGTCTCGGTCGCCTGGCCCAGGTACATCGCGCGGGCAACCCGCAGGTAGTAGAAAAGCCCCAGCACGCTGACAGCCGCCGCGACCACGACGAGCCACGCGAAGCCGGCCTGCCACGCCGCGACCATCACCCACAGCTTGGCCCAGAAGCCAACCGCAAACGGGATGCCGGCCAGGCTCAGCACGCAAACGAGCGCCGCGAGCGCCAGGCCGGGACTGCGCCGGTGCAGGCCCGCGAGGCTGGCGAGCGTGTCGCGGTCGTGCGGCGTGTCGGGGTCGGCGGCGGGCAACGGACCCGTCAGCGCTTCGAGCACGAGGAAGACGCCGGTATTGGCGGGCAGGTAGGCGGCGAAAAAGAAAAGCAGGCTCGCCAGGCCGGACACGGCGGCTTCGGACGGCGCCTGCCCGGCCAGCGACGCGCCGAGGGCCGCGACCCCGAGCAGCATCGTGCCCATCTGGGCCACACCCGAGAAGCCCATCAGTCGTTTCAGGTTCTGCTGCGGCACGGCGAACACGTTGCCGACGACCAACGCGGCGACCGCGAGGCCGAGCAGCGGACCGAGCCAGTCGCCCGCACGGGCGCCCAGGCCATCGGCGAGCACCCGCACGAGCGCGGCCAGGCCCAACGCTTTCGGCGCCACGCTCAGGAACGCCACCACGGGCGTCGGCGCGCCCTGGTACGTATCGGGAATCCAGAAGTGGAACGGCGCGAGCCCCAGCTTGAAGCCGAAGCCCGCCAGCACAAACGCGACACCCAAGGCCAACAGTGGCGAGGGCGGCGCATCGGCCAGGCGGGCCACCAGGGTCGAACCGGTCAGCCCGAAAAGCAGCGAGAGCCCGTACAGCGTGACGGCTGCAGACACGGCACCGACCAGGTACAGCTTGAGCCCCGCTTCGGCCGGCGCGCGCTGCGGGCGGGCCAGAGTGCCGGGTGCGTGCGGCAGGCCGGTTTCGGTCTTGGCGTAGCTGGCCAGCACGTAGAGCGGGATGCCCATCAACTCGAACGCCACCGCCAGCAACAGCAGGTCGCGGGCGCCGGCGAGCAGCGTCATGCCACACAGCGAACTGAGCACGAGCACGTAGAGTTCGACCTGACGGCGGCCGAAGTGGCGCACGGCGTGGGCGCGCAGCCCGAGCACGGCCAGCAGCCCGGCCGCGAGCACGCCGACCTGGAGGTAGGCGGCAAATGCGTCGTCGATGAAGACCCCGCCCGCGGCGAGTCCATCGGCCGGCGCCAGCAGCCGAAACGCCAGCGTCACGAGCAACTGGCCGACCGCAATCCACGCCAGCCCAGCGCGCCACGAACCCGGCACAGTCGGGGCCGGCTGTTCGGCTGGCACGGCGGCATGGGGTGCGTCGGCACTGACAGAGGCTGCACCGGCAGTGGCGGTGGTGGGCGGCGGCAGGCCGGCGATCGACGAACGCAACTCGCGAAACGACAGCGGACCACGGTTGCGGCGCCCGCCGATGGGCTGCGGGCCGGTGTTGGCAGGGTGAGGGTCTGCGGGCAAGACGAGGTCGGCCAGCAACAACACCACGGCCGATAAGGCCAGCAAGGTCGGAACAGCCAGCGCCTGCAGCGTCTGGAGCCAATCGAAGGGGGAGGCGCCGCTCATCGCAGCACCTCGAGCGCGCGACCGGCCACGGCGGGCAGGTAGTCTGCGGTGCCGACGTCGATCAAGTCGAGGCCGAGCCGGGGCCACACGCCGAGCGCCACGAGCAGGGCCACCAGGACGGCGAGCGAAAACCACTCGACCCCGCGGGCGTCGGACAAGTCCGGGTAGGGGTCAGGTGCGCCGGGGGGATCCGACGCCGACGCCGCCTGGCCGTAGGGGCCCCAGAAAATCGCCTTTGCCGCGCGCAACACGTAGACCGCAGTCAGGAACGCGCCGACCAGCCCCGCGACGGCCCACACCGGCTGACCGCCCTGCCAGGCGCCGAGGAACACAAGAAACTCCGCGCCAAAGCCCGCCAGCCCCGGCAGCCCGAGCGACGACAGCGCGGCGATGGTGAAACACACCGCGATGCCCGGCATCCGCGCGCCGAAGCCACCCATCTGCGGCACGTCTCGGCTGTGGGCGCGGCCATAGACGAGGCCGACCAGCGCGAAGAAAAGCGCCGTCATCAGGCCGTGGGCGACCATTTGGAACACCGCGCCGTTCCAGCCGTTCACCGTGAGCGTCGCTGCGCCGAGCATGACGACGCCCATGTGGCTCACCGAAGAATACGCAATGATGTACTTGAGGTCCGTCTGCGCCATCGCCGCCAGCGCGCCCCACAAGATGTTCACGGTGGCCACGACGCCGACGAGCCACGCCAGTTCGCGCGCGCCTTCGGGCAGCAGCACCATGCCGATGCGGATGACGCCGTAGGCCCCCAACTTCATCAGCACGCCCGCGTGCAGCATCGACACCGCCGTCGGTGCCGCAGCGTGACCGTCGGGCGACCAGGTGTGGAACGGAAAGACGCCGGCCAGCGAGCCGAAGCCGACCCACAGCGCCACGAACGCCCACAGTTGCAGGTTGCGCTCGAACGGCACCTTGGCGAGGTCGCGGATGTCGAACGACTGCGAGCCCGCCGCCACGTACAGGCCGACCATCGCGAAAAGCACGAGCGCCGAGCCGACGAGCAGCATCAGCGTCAGCTTCATCGCGGCGTACTCCTTGCCGCCGATGTCGAGCCGAGACCAGACGAAGCCGAGCGGCCCACCCTTGGCAACGCGCTTCGACGTGCCCCAGATGGCAATCAGCAGGTACATCGGCAGCACGGCGATTTCGTAGCACAGGAAGAACACAAACAAATCGAGCGACGCGAACACCCCTTGCACGCCGCCCGACAGCAGCAGCAGCAGGGCGAAGAAGTCGCGCGGCCTCTCCTTGACATCCCAACTTGCGAACACGCCGGCCAGCAGGATGACGCCGGTCAAGACGAGCAACGGCAGGCTCCAGCCATCGACGCCGAACGTCAGCGCGATGCCCAACGACGGCACGAACGGCAGCGACGACACGTGCTGGATGCCGGCAGCGGTGCGATCATACGTCGCGGCGGCTCCGAGCGCGGCAGCCAGCGAAACGGCGGCGCCGACGACCGACGTCCAGCGCACCAGGCCGACGAGCCGGCCGGGCATCGCGACGAGCACCGCAAACGCGACGAGCGGGGCGGCGACGGCGATTTGGACGAGGGTGGCGCCTTGCATGAGGTCCTGGTGGAAAGGCGGGAAAGGGGAAGTGAAAGCGGGAAAGGGGAAGTGAAAGCGGGAAAGGGAGGACGGGGAACAGGGGTCAGCGGGCATACACCGAGGCGACCGCAAGCAGCAGCAGGCCGGCGACGACGGCGGTGAGGTAATCGTAGGTCTTGCCGGTCTGGATGCGGCGGGCCCGCTCGGCCCCAGACTGGCTCGCGAACGCGCTCAGGTTCATGACGCCGTCGATAAGGTAGCGGTCGACCCACGCGACGCTGCGCGAGAACGCCAGCAGACCCATGCGGTAGGCCGCCTGAAACGCGCGATCGACCGCCGCCGCCCGCACGAACGCCAGCCCCGCCCGCACCCCGGGTAGGGCGAGCGCGTCGCGGCGACGGGGACCATACAGCGCGAACCCGACCGCGAACCCCGCCAGCGCCAGCCCGTGGGCGATGTGGCCCAGCCAAGAATGCGGCCGTTCGCGCACGGCCACCAGCACGGGCGCCACGCTGTCGAACAGGGCGAACCCGGCTACCGACAGCAGCGCCAGCAGCAGGACGGGTGCCAGCATCGACGCAGGCGCCTCATGGGCGTGGTCGGCGTGGGCCGAAGCGGGGCCGAACAGCGCGAGCAGCACGCTGCGGGTCATGTAGAACGCCGTCAGCCCCGCGGCCGCCAGCAGCAGCACCAGCGGACCCTGCAGGCCGGCGTGGCCGACACCCGCAAGCACGAGTTCCTTCGAGGGATACAACCCCAGCGCCAAGGCGCCGACGATGAACGCGCCGCCAGAGAACTTCAGCCTGCGCAGCAGACCGCCCATGTCGGCGAGTTCGTTGCTGTGCACGGCGTGGATCAGGCAGCCGGCACCAAGGAAAAGCAGCGCCTTGAACGCCGCGTGGCCGATTAGATGCGCATACGCCGCGTCGATGGCGCCCGCACCGGCAGCGGCCACCATGTAGCCCAACTGGGCGCACGTCGAATACGCCAACACCTTCTTGATGTCGGTCTGGGCGCACGCCACGACGGAAGCGAACAGGCCCGTGAAGGCGCCAATCCAGGCCATCGCGAGCCGCACGTCGGGCGCCGCATCGAAAATCGGCCACGCGCGCACCAGCAGGTAGACGCCAGCGGCGACCATGGTGGCGGCGTGCAGCAGCGCGCTGACGGGCGTCGGCCCCTCCATGGCGTCGGGCAGCCAGACGTGGAGCGGAAACTGGGCAGACTTGCCCATCACCGCCACGAAAAGCAGCGCGGCGACCAGCGTGGCACCCGCGGGGCCGAGGGCCTGTACGGTCGCCGGACTCCAGTCGAGCGCGTGCGTCTGGACATACAGCACGACGATGGCGGCGCCCAGGCCGATGTCGGCCAGCTTGGTCAGCCAGAACGCCTTGACGGCGGCCCGCGCAGCGCTCGGTTTCTGCCACCAGAAGCCGATCAGCAGGTAGCTCGCGAGGCCGACGAGTTCCCAGCCGACGAACAACTGGAGCAGGTCCTTGGCGACGACCAGCAACAGCATCGCCACCAGAAAAAGACTGTGGAACGCGTAGTAGCGGCCGAAGCTCTCTTTCGGTTCGTCGTGCAGGTAGCCGAGCGAGTAGACTTGCACGCACAGCCCGACCAAGGTGACGACCGCCAGCATCGGCACGCTCGTCGCGTCGAGGTAGACGCCCAGGGTCGCCCAAGTCTGCCCCGCGCTCACGAGCCACGGCACCGTCAAGTCCGCGACCGCTTCACGCGGAGCGCCCGCAAACACCAGGGCGAATGCACACGCCGTCGAGACGAGCGCGGCCACGATGGCCACAGCCGCCGCCGGCGTACCCGTCGCGCGCAGCGGCCGCAGCAAACCCAACAGCAGGAACGCCGCCAGCGGCGCCACGATGGTGGCGAGGCCAACCACGGCGGCCGACATTCCGAAAACGGGCGGGAAGGCGACCACCGGCTACCCCTTCAACTCGGACGCTGCGCCGACGCGCACGCTGCGGTGCGAACGGTGCAGCAGGATCACGATCGACAGGCCGACCGCCACCTCGGCGACCGTCAGCGCGAGGCCAAACAGCGCGAACGCCTGACCGTGCAGATTGCCGTGCAGGCGCGAGAATACGGCGAGGTTCAGGTTGACGGCATTGGCCATGAGTTCGATCGCCACCAGCACGCCGATCGCATTGCGCCGCGTCAGCACGCCGTACACGCCGAGCGCAAACAGCGCCGCGCCGAGCAGCAACCAGGGTTGGACGGGCATGCGCGGCGTCTCCTTATGGGTCCGTCTTGCGAGCGAGCGCGACCGCGCCGAGCAGGGCGGCCAGCAGCAACACGCTGATGGCCTCGAACGCCACGAGGTGGTCGCCGAGCACGAGTTCGCCGAGCCGTGCGGTCGAGGCGTCGAGCGCGGCCGCCGGCACCGGCAGGGGCGTCTGGTAGAGTGCCGCCGCCACCACGCCGAAAAGTGCGGCCGCGAAGAACGCTCCCAGCCACGGCCGCTGCGGTGCGGAGTCGTTCGACAGCCGTCCCGGCGCGCCGCCGTCGTGGCGGTGGTCGGTGAGCATCACCCCAAAAAGCATCAGCGTGACCACGCCGCCCGTGTACAGCAGGATTTGCATGGCGGCGAGGAACGGCGCGCTGAGCAGCACGTATGCCGCCGCCGTCGCGATGAGGCTGACGGCCAGCCACAGCACCGCGTGCACGAGGTTGCGGCTGCGCACGGCAAGCAGGCCAGAGCCGAGCATGGCGGCGGCGACGAGGCCGAAGGCGAGCTGGGCCATCAGGGCGCCTCCGAATTCTCGACGGGCGCCGGTGCGACAGGGCGGGCCTGTGCGACGGATTCTGTCGCATTGCCGACAGCTGGCACAACAGATACGACAGCTTCTGTCGCTACCGGAGCGGGCGGCGTCCGCGTCGGGTCCTGCATGTCCCACAGCTTCGTCGCGTTCGCCCACGACAGCCGGCGTTGCGTCTCGTTGGCGTAGAGCTTGTCCATCGTCAGTACGAGGTCTTCGCGCGCATAGCTCGGCACTTCGGCGGCCGCGACCATCACGATGGCGTCGACGGGGCACACCTGCACGCACAGCTCACAGTAGATGCACGCGTTGGCGTCGAGCGTGAAGTCCGCGAGGTAGCCGCGGTTCTTGCCCGTGGTCGGGCTGACACGCTTCTCGCCGGGCGTCACGGTGATGATGTCGCTCGGGCAAATCTGCTGGCACAGCTTGCACGCGATGCAGGCCTCTTCGCCCTGCCCGCCTTCTGTGGCGGGCGAGCCCTCCGGCCCCGCCGCCTCGTGGACGAGCGCGAAGCTCGCCCGGTAGCGCTCCGTACGCGGCCGCACCACCTGGGGGAACTCGACGGTGACGGTCGCCCGCCGCGTCTGGCGCAGCGTGACGAGGCTTGCTTTGAACGCATCGAGCAGGTAGCCCATGGTCAACCCTGCCCTTGCGTGAGCTTGACCCACACCGCCGCCGCGCCGACCAGCCCCAACGCGAGCGGCAGCAGCCAGACCCAGCACGCGTACATGAGTTGGTCCGAGCGGAAGCGAACGAGCGACCAGCGCAGCACGTAGATGAACACGAACAGCACGCCGGTCTTCAGCACCATCCACACCACGCCGTCGTACCACGTGGCGTCGAAGAAGGGGCCATCCCAGCCGCCGAGGAAAAGCGTCGCGGCGACGGCCGACGAGATCAACGTGTGCACGTATTCGGCCATCGGGAACAGGCCGAGGTTCATCGCGGTGTATTCGACGCTGATGCCGGCGATCAGTTCGCTCTCGGCCTCGGGCACGTCAAACGGGATGCGGTTGGCCTCGGCGAGGCTGGTCACGAAAAAAACGACGAATGCGACGAGGCCAATGCCCGGCGGCCACAACACAAACCAGCCGTGGTCGTGCTGGAACCGCACGATATCCTTTAGGTTCAGTGAGCCCGCCAGGATCACGGGCACCATCGCCGACAACAGCAGCGGGATTTCGTAGCTGATGCCCTGAGCGACGGCCCGCATCCCGCCGAAAAGCGCATACTTGTTGTTGCTTGCCCACCCGGCGATCCAGATCGGCAGCAGCATGAGCCCCGCGAGCGCGAGCACCCACAGGATGCCCACGTCGAGGTCGGCGATGTAGATGGTCTCGGACCACGGCACGACCGCGAGCGCGGCTACGGTGCAGAAAAGCACCAGCGGCGGCGCGAGCCGGAACAGCCACGGGTCCGCATCGCGCGGAATGAGAATCTCCTTGCGCAGCATCTTCAAGGCATCGGCGAGCGGTTGCAGCAGGCCGGCGGGTCCGACGATCGTGGGGCCGAGGCGGTTCTGCATGCGCGCCGACAGCTTGCGCTCGAACCAGATCGACCACGCGCAAGTCGTCATCACGGCCGTCACCACGAGGACGGACATGAACAGTGGCCGCAACCACACGTGATTCATGACAAAGTCCATACCCATCTACCGATCCACCTCGCCCATCACGGGGTCGAGCGAGCCGAGGATCGCGATGGCGTCCGACAGCGTGTTGCCCGGCAGCAGGTAGGGAATCGTGGCGAGCGCGTGCAGGCTCGGCGGGCGAATCTTCAGCCGATACGGAGACATCCCCTTGTTCCCGCCGGCGATCAGGTAGGTGCCGAGTTCGCCGCGCGGCGACTCGATGCCGACGTAGGCCTGGCCTTCCTTGATTTTCACGTGCGTCGGGCCTTTGGTCGGCTTCAAGGCGGCGATCGGGCCCTCTGGAATCCCCTGCACGAGTTGGCGCACCAGGCGGATCGACTCGACGAGTTCGTGGTAGCGCACCATGAAGCGCGCGTAGCAGTCGCCTTCGGTGAACGTCGGCACGCGCACCTCGACCTCGTCGTAGCAGTGGTAGGGCGCGTCGCGGCGCAGGTCGAGGTCCACTCCAGACGCCCGGCCGATCGGCCCGCCGAGCCCCAACTCCAGCGCCAGGTCGCGGCCCAGCACGCCCACGCCGACCGTGCGGTCGCGAAAGATGGCGTTGGCGGCCGTCAGCGTGACGTAGTCGGGCAGCGCGCTTTCGATGGCGTCCATCTCGGCCAGCACGCGCCGGTCCCAGCCGGGCGGCACGTCGTGGCGATTGCCGCCGACCTGGTGGGTGTTGTAGTGGAAGCGACAACCGGTCAGTTCTTCGAACAGGTCCAGCACGCGGTCGCGGTCGCGAAAGGCGTACATGAACACCGACGCGCCGCCTCCAATGGCCCCGCCGACGTCGAGCGCGAACGTGCCCACGGCGATGAGGTGGGACGCAATGCGCTGCATCTCGGCCAGCAGGGTCCGCAGCCAGCGCGCGCGCCGCGGCACCTCGAGACCGAGCAACTTCTCGAAGGCCATGTTGACGGCCTGCTCGTTAAGCATCGGGGCGATGTAGTCGTTCTTGTCGAAGATCGGCGTCACGTTGGCGTACGTCAGCTTCTCGCAGAGCTTTTCGACGCCGCGGTGCAAGAAGCCGGGGTAGCTCACCGCCTTGACGATGACCTCGCCGTCGAGCACGAGCTTGACGCGGAACACGCCATGCGTAGACGGGTGCTGCGGCCCGAGGTTCAGCACCATCAGGTCGGCTGCGGGGTCGTAGGCGTCGAGGTCCAGGTAGGGGTCCGGACGCGCAGGTGGGTGCAGGGCGGTAAACATGACAGGGGGTTGGCGCCAGCGCGCCGACGGGTCCTAGCGCCAGGGCGCGTGCGAGGTCTCGATGGCGTAGTCCTTGCGCAACGGATGGCCGGGCCAGTCCTCGTCCATCATGAGGCGGCGCAAGTCGGGGTGGCCGCCGAAGCGGACACCGACGAGGTCGTACTGTTCGCGTTC
>SHZF01000049.1 GCA_009692425.1 Myxococcales bacterium
GGTCGAAGGCAGCGTCACGTTGTCGTGCTGGTCGGTTCGCTGCCGCCGCCCGATCGACGTGCCCGACCCGGTTCAGCCGCAACCATAACGCTTGCCGTTAGTACCGGGCCGCGTTATTATGGTGGCATGATCCGGTCCTTCGCCGACATCGAGACCGAGAAGCTCTTCCGCCGCGAGTGGCTCCGCAGGCTTCCGCCGGACATCCAGCGGACGGCGTTGCGGAAGTTGGTGCAACTGGACGCGGTGATCACGCTGGAAGACCTGCGGGTGCCACCCGGCAACCGGCTCGAAGTCCTGAGCGGCAACCGCGTCGGCCAGCACACCATCCGCATCAACGACCAGTGGCGGGTGTGCTTTGTGTGGAAGACGGACGGGGCGGAGAACGTTGAGATTGTGGACTACCACTAGCAGGAAACGACCATGAGCGACAAGCTGTCACCGATTCATCCCGGCGAGATCCTGCTGGAGGAGTTCCTTGTGCCGTTGGCCATGTCGCAGTACCGCCTGGCCAAGGATCTCGCGGTACCGCCCAGGCGGGTCAACGAGATCGTCCACGGCCTACGGGGCATCTCGGCGGACACGGCCTTGCGGTTGTCCAGGTACTTCGGGACCACGGCGGAGTTCTGGATGAACCTGCAGTCGCGGTACGATCTGGAACGGACCCGTGACGTGGCTGACGAGCGGATCCGCCGCGAGGTCCATGTCTTGGAACGCACGGCGGCTTGAAGCCGCATCGGGGACAATACGCGGCAAACCGACGCAACCGCTTGAAATCACAAGCCACTGAAACATCGGTTTCATGCGTAGGGGTTGCGGCGACGATCCCCGACCGACACCGGCCATCCCATCCGCCCTGATCGGCACACCAAGGGCGAAGTTCGTCTGAGCGACCGGCGTACGCCGCGCACTTGCCGGTGCCGTGCGCGGTCGATGGGGTCAGGGGAGAACGAATCAATTCTGTGATCGCCTAGGGCGAGGTGGACAAGTCGGCGGTCTGCGCGCGAACTGGCAACGGGCGGAACGCGGTGAACCGCTCGTGCCGGTCGATCCGCTGGATTGAGAACGAAGGAATCTTATGGAACGCATTACTTTTTTGGAATCCCCGTCCACTGCGTCTGCCCCGACCGCCTCGATGCGGTGGCATACGCCTTCAGACGGCACGTCTTCGGTCACCACGCAAGTGCTCACTACGTGGGCGGACAGCCAGCCGCAAGCCGCCGCACGGTCTGGCAGGGTCTACCCGCCCGGCCGCACCGTGCTCGGCCCGCCCTTCGTCGCCTTCAGCATCCAGCGGAAGTTGTCGATCAACGCCACGCTGTCGAGAATGTGGTCGCCTTCATCGAACACGATGAACCGGATCGAAAACTGTTCTCCCGGCGTGATCGGCACCGTCGTCGTCAGCCAGCCCGTACCGCCGCCGACGCCGTTCTCGTAGCCCGTGCCCTTGAGCGGCCCGTCGCCCAGCGAGCAGTTGGCCGTGTTGCACGCCTCGAAGAACGCGGCGTTCACGCTGATGCAGTTGCCCTTGCTGTCGAAGCTCGCGTTGCCCTTGAACAGCTTGCTGTCGACCACGGCGAGGAACTTGTCGTTGAACTGCGACCCCACCCACTCCGGATACTCGGCCGACATGAAGTGGAAATCGAACGCGAAGGCGTGCGCATTGGCCGGCGCGTTCAGCACCACCTTCCACTCCGTGTAGTCCGTCGGGCCGCCAGAATTCGGGCACTGCACGCCGGCGGGGTAGGGCATCGCGTTCTCGAACTTGGTGCCAGGCTGCGGGAACACGTAGCCCGGTTCGCCCGTCGCCGCCGCCACGCCGCACGCCAAGGCGACGAGGTTCGGGGCCTTGGGCGCCTGGTTGTTGGGGCCGAACGACGTCTTGATGGCGCGCGCTGTGCCCGCCGCCAGCGTGGGAAACGACGAACTGACCACGTTCGAACACATGCCGATCGCCTTTGGGTAGTCGTTCGGGTCTGCGGAATTCAGGCCAGGCTTGTCGCACGCGCCCGAGGGCTCGTCGGTCTGGCCGTTGCAGTCGTTGTCGACGTTGTCGCCGGCCACTTCGAGCGCGCCCTTGTTGACGGTCTTGTTGTAGTCGTTGCAGTCGTCGCAGCCTTTGAAGCCGTCCTTGTCGCCGTCCTCCTGGGCATCGACGATGCCGGAGCAGTCGTTATCTTTGCCGTTCTTGCAGTTGCGCACGGCGAGCGGGTTCACGGTGATGTCGAGGTCGTCGCAGTCTTCGGCGCACCCGCTCCAGCCGTCGCCGTCGAAGTCCTTGTCGTCGATGGTGCCGTTGCAGTCGTCGTCTTTCTGGTTACACAACTCCGGCGCGCCGAAGTAGACCTTGGGGTTCTTGTCGTCGCAGTCCTTGCAGGTCGGGTCGCCGTCCTTGTCGGCGTCGCCGATGCCGTCGATGACACCGTCGCAGTTGTTGTCCTTGTTGCTCCCGCACACGGCCTTGGCGTCCGGGTTGATGGCCGCGTCTTTGTCGTTGCAGTCCTCGCACGACAGCCAGCCGTCGCTGTCGCCGTCCTCCTGGGCGTCGAGGATGCCGGAACAGTCGTTGTCTTTCAGGTTGGTGCAGTTGGGCTTGGCACCCGGGTGAATCTTAGGGTCGGTGTCGTTGCAGTCCTGCTGCGGGCCGGGGCAGGGCGAGAAGGTGTCCTTGTCCTTGTCGAAATCGTCGGTCGCGCCGTTGCAGTCGTCGTCCTTGCCGTTGCAGGTGTCGAGCAGGCCCGGCTTGGCCTGGGGGTCGGCGTCGTCGCAGTCGCCCTGGGCAGGCGTGACGCCGTCGTTGTCCTTGTCCTTGTCGCTGCCCGGTCCCGTTGCCATCGGTGGCTTGGCATCGACCGTGGCCCCGTCTGGCGACGTCGACCCGCCTGTCGCACCCGCATCCGCACCGCGCTCTGTCGGAGTCGGAGCGCCGGCCGTTCCCTGCGAACCGCCATCGTACAAGGGCAAGTCGCCGTCTGCGCCGCCGTCGAATCCCCAACTCCCACCATCGGCCGGGCCGAACGCCGCCGCAACTCCGAGAAACGACGCACCGCCAGCGCCGCCCGCAGCGCCGGCCTGCGCTGAACATGCCGCCGTGGCCAACAGCGCCGAACATGCCGCGATGGCCGGCAGCAACCCGCCGCGCGTGCACAACACGCCGCCGCAAGACCGGTCGATTTGCTGCCTGTCCACCCTGCCGACCATGCCTGACTCCGCCCGCCCGCGCCCGCAACGACGAGTGCATTCTACAGGCTACCGTGCAGCCACCCGCCCGGCAACCGCTCAATTGTGAGGGTCATGCAGGGCGTGCGCCTCGGGCACGGCGACTGGGCGGCGGTCTGACCTGCGTCGCTGGATCAGAGCTTGATGGGCAGAATGTGCATGCCCGACAAGCGCTTGCCGTCCTGGATGACCGGCGGCCCCAGCACGCGCTCGGCGACGCCGTATGACACGAACGCCTCAAACACGTCGCCGTCGAGTTGGCCGCCCTTGACCTCACGCTCCAGGATGCCGATAGCCTGCTCGTGCGGCACCGCGCGCTTGTAGGGGCGATCGTTCGCGGTCAGCGCGTCATAGATGTCGGCCACGGCCATCATGCGCGACTCCAGCGCGATGTCCTCGGGCTTGATTCCGCGCGGATAGCCCGTGCCGTCGAGCTTCTCGTGGTGGTCGCGCGCGATGACCGGCACGCGGGCCAAGTCGCGCGTCCACGGGATCATCGACAAGAAACGGAACGTGTGCGTCACGTGGCTCTCGATCTCGCGCCGCTCGTCTGCGCTCAAGGTGCCGCGCGGGATCGACAGCGTCGCGACTTCGGTGCGCGTCAGCAGGGGCTTCGGCTGACCGTCGGGGCCGCGGAAGCAGACGCCGAGCAGTTCCTGTAGCGCCTCGAACGAGCCGCCGGCCAGCAACGTCGGGCGATTGCACACCTGCACGACGTCGAAGAAGCGGTCGAGTTCGGCCTGGCGCACGGCCATCTGCAACTGCTCGTTGGTGACGGCGGCGGCATCGGCGCCGTTCAGCAGCAGGTCGACCTGGCGCCGCAGCGAGTCGGCCTCGACGCTCTTGCGGGCGAAGTCGAAGCGCGCCTTGATGAGTTCAAACTGCATCGGGTAGAGCTTGTGCGCCTTGACGAGCACGTCTTCCCGCACGCCGACCTTGCCAAAATCGTGCAGCAGTGCGGCGTAGCGGATTTCGCGGCGCTGCTCGTGCGAAAACGTGCTCCCTTTCCACTGGCCGCCGCCGATGGCCTGCACGGCGTCGCACAAACCGAGCGTCAGCGATGCCACGCGCTCGGAGTGGCCTCCCGTCGTCGGGTCGCGCTGTTCGATGGCGACGACCGACGCCTTGACGAAGCCCTCGAACAGGTTGGTGATTTCTTCGTAGAGCCGCGCGTTCTCGATCGCTGCGGCCGCTTGACCGCCGAGCGCGGTCAGGACGTCGGCGTCTTCGGCCGTGAACACGCCGTCGGTCTTGTTCAGGGTCTGCAGCACGCCGACGACGTGGCCTTGCATGTCCATCATCGGCACGGCGAGGAGGGCGCGCGTGCGGTACCCCGTCTTGTGGTCGATGCTGCGACTGAAGCGCGGGTCGTCGTAGGCGTCGACGAGGTTGACGATCGCTCCCGTGCGTGCGACGTGGCCGACGATGCCGGTGCCGGCGGGCAGGCGAATCTCCCGGTCGGAACCGATGCCCTGCGCGACCTTCGTCCACAGTTCGCCCGTGATCGGATCAACGAGGAACAGCGAGCCTCGCTCAGCGTCGACGACGCGCGCCGCTTCCGACAGCACGCGCTGCAACAAGGTGTCGAGGTTGCGCTCGCGGATGAGGGCGCGCGCACCCTCCAACACGGCCTTGAACCGCCGCGTGCTGTCGTCTGTGCGAGGGTCGGAGCTCATGCACTTCTGGGGTCGGCCAGCATGAGACTAGCACGGCAGCGCGGGCGTGCCTACCGGCGGCCTCCCTCGCCCTCCCTCGCCCCCTCGTTTCCCGCAGCAGGCTGGTGTACAGTCGCGGCCCGTTCGCGCCGCCCTCCTTTTTTCCGCGCCCCGTCCTCCCTCCACCCCTGGGCCCACCGCATGAGCCGACGCGACGCCTCCCGCAACCGGCCCCAACTGCGTGACGCGCGGTCGTTTCCGTTGGCTGGCTTCGACACCGACGTGTTGCCGACGGACGTGCTGCAGAGCCAGAACGGCAAGCTCGACAAGGCGACGTTGCTGGAGTGCCTGCAGGACGGGCGCGCAGTGGTGCGACTCAATGCCGTGCGCGCCCTCGCCGCGTTGGCGACACCGTTGCCGGCCGCCGACGTCCCGACCGTCAGCGTCTCCTTGCGCGACACGGACCCGGGCGTGCGCGCCGCAGCGGCCACCACGCTGCGGCATGTCGCGGATTGCCTGCCGGCGGTTCCTTTCCTGCTCGAGGCGTCGATCGACAAGTCCGCCGCCGTGGCCGAAGCGGCACGCGATACGCTCCATGGCTTTGGCGGGGCGATGTTGCCGGGGCTGGAGCCCTACCTCTCGAAGCCGTGGAACTGGTTTGCCGCCCGCGTCGCGCCTGTCCTTGCGCGGCAGGGTGCCACGGCCCTCGACTTCGCCATCCGGGCGCTCGAAGGCGGCGACCCGACGGCGCGCGACAACATGCTTGCGACCTTCGAGCAGAGCGACGACGAAGCCATCCGCTCGCTCCTCGCGGCGATCGGCACCCGCGCCGGGCCGACGTTCGAACTGGTGCGCGAGCGTCTGGGGCGTGCCGCAGGCGTGCGGGCGCGGTCGGCCGCAGCAGCACCGCGCGCGGCGATCTCGTACGCGCTCGACGGCTTCGACACCGACCTCCTGGCCGTGGACCTGATCGCGAAATCGATGGCGAAGCTGCCGCGGGCCGATATGCTGGTGGCGCTGCGCGACGGCCGGATTGCCGTTCGTGTGAACGCGTTGCAGGCCCTGGCCGCCCATGCGCCGCTCACCCTGGCAGAGTCTGCGGCCGTTGCCGTCCTGCTGAAAGACACCAGTGCGTCGGTGCGATCGGCCGCCGTGCGCGCGATCGTCCTGGCCCCGAACGCGCTCGACATCCTGCCGGTGCTCACCCTGGTCAGCGCCGACAAGGACGCACGCGTGGCGCGCGACGCCGCCGAGGCCGTGCACGCGCTGGGCACGCCCGCCATCGACGCGCTCGTCAAGTTGCTGCTCGTGGAGCCAGAAATCGCCGACGCGACGCTGCTGCCCCTCCTCGTCCGGCACGGCGAGGCGGCGCGGCCGGCGTTGGTGCGCGTGTTGCACCACCCCGATGCGCGCGTGCGCTGCAATGCGCTGGCGGGGCTGATCGGACTCGGTTCAGACGCGCTTGTGCAGTCGACCGCGCAAGTCACCATCATGACACGCGATCAAGACCCGGCGGTGCGCGCGCTGGCCCGACAGGCGCTCAGCATGATCGCGCGGGCGACGCGGCCGCACATAGCTGAGGTCAGGCCCCTGCCGCTCGACGATTTCGCCGACAAGGTGGTCGACGAAGCGGAAATGAAGAAGGCGTCAAAGAAGCTGTCGGCGTCGGCGCTGCTGGCGCTGGCCCAAGACGGCCGTCCGCTCGTGCGCGGCAACGCTTGGCGTGGCTTGCAGGCGCTCGGACCGCTCGACAGCGAGGCGGCCATGCGGGCCGCCGTGGCCTGCAAGGATGTCGAGACCGACGTGCGGCGCGAAGCCGCCCTGAGCCTGCGTGGTTGCCCCGACGAGGCGCTGGCCACGGTGGTGCCCGTGCTCGTTCACCTCGCGCGTGATCCCGACAAGGCCGCGAGCCAGGCCGCGCGCCAGATCGTGTTCAGTTTCGGCAAGAAGGCTGTGCCGCACGTGGTGGCGCTTTTTGCCGCGCGCGACGGTGCCGCCAACGCCGCAGCGGTGCGGATCGCCGTTGCGATGTCCGACGACTCGGCCCCGGGCGTGCTCGCCGCGATCGAGTCGCCGTTGCCGCTGGTGCGCGAGAATGCCCTGCGGGCGCTGGCCGACATTGGCGGCAAGGTGCTCGACGGCGCGATGGACAGGGTGGTGGCGCGGCTGTCGGACTCCCACGACGGCGCTCGCTTTGCGGCGGTGGCGGCACTGCGGGGCATGTCGGCCGACGTCTGGCGCAAGCGCGGTGACCTGCGCGACGTGGCGCGGCGCCTGGCCCGCGAGGATTCCAGCCGCGTCGTCCGCGACGCTGCCGTGGCGTGGGCCACCGAACTGGACCGCGTCGCCCTTTAGGTACGCTTGCAAAAACAATCGGTACGCGTGCAAAAATCAGTGGCACGCCTCGTCGTCCTGGCGAGCGGCGATGGCTCAAACCTGCAGGCCCTGCTCGACGCGTGCGCGGCTGGCGGCTTGCCGGCTTGTGTCGCTGGCGTCGTTTCGAACCATGCGGGAGCCTTCGCACTGGTGCGCGCCGCGCGGCTCGGCGTGCCGACGGCGGTCGTCTCCTGGAAGGCGTGGCAGGCCCACGGGGGCGATCGCTCGGGCTATGACGGTTCGGTCGCCGAGGCCGTGCAAGCGCTGCAGCCGGACCTTGTCGTGCTGGCCGGGTGGATGCTGGTGCTGGGCCCGCGATTCCTGGACCAGTTCCCCGGCCGCGTCCTCAACCTCCACCCCGCGCTGCCGGGCGCATTTGCCGGCACCCACGCCATCGAGCGCGCGTGGCAGGCGGGGCGCGCGGGGCACATCCGCCAGACGGGCGTCATGGTCCATCACGTCGTGCCGGAGATCGATGCCGGTCCGGTGGTCCATTGCGAGGCGATCGACTTGCGCGATGGAGAGAGCCTCGAAGAACTGACGGTGCGGGTCCATGCCGTGGAGCATCGCGTGCTGGTGGCTGCTGTGGGCGATGTGCTCGGTGCGTTCAGGGCTCCGTCACTGGGGTAGCCGCGCCCGCCAGACCCACCGGCTGGCGCAGCCCTTCAAACGCCTGGCCCCATCGCGCCGCCTCGTTGTAGGCCGCCAGCACGCGCCGCTGACGCTCCCGGTGCGCGCGTGCCAGTTCGGCCAGTTCGGCAAAGCGCCCGTTACAGCCAAGCTCCCGCCGTTCGCGCGGGTCCGCGGCGAGGTCGAACGCCCGACAGGAGCCACCCGCGACATCGACCAGGACCTTGCGTCCGTCGCCGTGCAGTGCGCCCAGCGTGCCCTCGTTGCCCCACGTGAAGTGCACCATGCGCCGCAGCCGCGGCTGGAAAAGCGACTCGCCCTGCAGCAGGCGTTCTTCGTAGGGCAGGCCGAGCGCATCGAGCACGGTGGGCAGCAGGTCGATGTGGCTCGTGACCTCGTCCCAGCGACGCGGCGCGAACAGGGCGGGCTGCCAGAGCACGGCGGGCGTCTGCAGGTTCTCCTCGTAGGAACCGCGCGCGTGGGCCCAGTTCTGGGCGTGCTGTCCGAACGCCTCGCCGTGGTCGCCGGCCAGCACGAGGAGTGTGGTCTGCAACAGGCCCAGGCCGCGCAGGGTCTCGACGATGCGTTCGATCTGGCGGTCGAGCAGCCACAGGTTGTTGTGGTAGTGGTCGATGAGCCGGCCGCCCCCGTAGGGCCGCCACGCCGGGCCGTAGTCGGTGTACTCCCAGTGCGCAACGTAGCTGTAGTAGACGGCGGCAAACGGCGGGCGGGCGGCGCGCAGCTTGGTCAGGAAGAAATCAACGACGGCGGGCTCGTCCTTCGAGAGGCCCTCGCCGCCGGGGTTCTTCGCGACCGGCACCTCGTGGAAGCCCCACATCGCGTCGAGGCCGGAGTGGCGCAGGAAGGCCTGCGGAAAGAAATACGTGAGCTTGCCCGGCGTCACCAGGAAGCGCTCGTATGCGGCAGGCAGCCAACTGAACAGCGCCGGCACATGGACATCGGCGCGCGTCGCAAACATGCGCTGCGTTGGGCTCGGGTAGAGGCCGGAAAACTGTGAAAACAGGCTGGTGGCGCTCGAATTCGACGGCGAGTGGTGGCGCCCCAGCCACCAGCCCTGGGCGGCGAGGGCCTGCAGGTAAGGCATGGGCGGCTTGTTCGGGAATGTCTCGCCTTCGACGTAGCGCGTGCCGGTGCTCTCCAGGACGACCCAGACGATGTTCCATGCGCGCCCGGCTGCAGGCGGCAGGACGCGGGGCAGGGCAGCGGGGTCGGCAACGCGCACGTCGTGCCAGCGCATGCCGCGACCGACGGGCGCACGTGGCTCCGACTTCGTGGTCGGTGGCCCTGAGGAGTCGCCAGCGCCGGCAGCGTTGCGTGTCGGATCGGGGGCCAAGGCCTCGCCGTGCGTGGGGTCGCTGGCCGTGGCCGCGAAGGACCGCTCCGGCGGGGCGGTCGCCGCATCGTCATCGTCATCGTCATCGTCATCGTCATCGTCGCCGTGAAAGTGCCACCGATCGACCAAGACGAAGGCGATGGGTGTCGCGCCGAAGTCCGCCGACAGGCTCGGCGGCAGCGGCCCCGCCACCACGACGCCCGCCGCCGCCATGGCACCGGCCAATCCAAGCGAGGCGACCGCCCGGGCGCGCGCCGCATGGCGCCCCGCCCAGGTCCCCGCGACGAACACCACCGGCGGCCCGAGCACCTGGGCGAGTTCGAAGGCGCCGACGAATCCAGTCAGGTCGGCCGCGCCGCCGCCTTCGAACGCTTCGAGCACGGCCGACCACGTCAGGCCAGCGTGCAGCGCGAAAAGCAGGCGCACGTGGCCGGCCGCCGCGAGCCCCGCCAGCGCCAGCGCCAGGCAGCCGAGGCCGATGCCGACCTGGCGCGGCCACTGGGGCCCAGGACCGACCGCGCGCCGCAGCAGCCAGCCGAGCGCGCCCACCGCCGCGACGGCCACCAGCGTGACGGCAACCTCGACGTGGCTGGCGTGCCACGCGACCCACAGCGGGATGCCATCGGCACCGTAGCGCGCCGCGGACCGCTGCAGGTGCCAGCCGAGGTGTAACCGGTGTACGAGCGTCAGCACGACGGCGCCGGCCAAGGCCTGCCACGCCAGACCGCTCGGCGAGATGCGTGGCGACAGGCGGTGCAACACAGACGGCAGCGGCGACGACCCGGGAATCAGAGCAGTTCGAACGCCGCGCGCTCGACATCGTGGATGCGGCGCATGGTGCCCGCAAGATCTTCGAGGCGCGACCGCATCGTGCGCCGGTCCCATTGTGCGGGTTGGAGGTGCGCCTGGCGGATGCGTTCGTGCAGCATGACCAGTTCTGGCAGGCCGTGGGTGCCGCGGTCGCGCCGAATCTTCAGGGTGCGCGCGATGGCCGTGCGCAGATCACGCAGGGCCGGGTCGGTGTCGGGCAACAGCAGGTCGCCAAAGTGCCGCCACAGTGCGGCCGCTTCGCGAAACCGGTCCGCCGCCTTCGCCCAATGCGCGCCGCGAGCCGACACGACGGCACCGGCCTCGGTCAGGAACTCCGCGTAGAGTTCGCGCAGGCCCGCACCCTCGCTGTTGCCGGCCAATTGCAGGTACGTGCTGCGGAACGCCTGCACCGCATCTGCAGAACGCACGAGTTGATACATCCAGCCCGACGCATCCTTCGCATCGGCCAGCGCGTCCGCCCAGCGTCGCCACGCCGAGACACCATAGACGGCGTGCTGAGAGCGTTCGCGACACGCGGCGACCGCATCTTGCACCGCCTCGGCCAGGTCGAGCGGCCGCGACGGCTGCCGCACGATCACGATCCGGTGCCGCGACGCCGCGATGGCGGCCCGTGCCGCCGCGAGTTCGCCCACCGGCACCTGCCACCCGTGCGAGCAGCGGTCATCGACGTGCGCCACGTCGTCGTCGAGGCCATAGACCGCGACCCCGTACACGCACGCCTTGGCCAGCCGCGCGCCGGGTGGGGTGTGCCGGAACGTCGCTTCGTCTGCGAGGCACCACGCCGGCATACCTTCGCCGAGCACGCTCGCCAGTTGCCCCAGCGCGAGTTTCGGGCTGCCGGTCTCGCGCACTTCGAGCGGCAGCAACAACCGGGCACACACGGCTTCGGCCAGTTCGCCGCGGTATTTGTGCCAGTCGTGGCGAAACCCGAGCGTTACCATGCGCTCGTCGTCCGGCCCGACGAGGTCCATCGACCAGCCGGCGCTCACACCTCCGGCCAGGCCAATCACCCACGCCTCCGACGGCGGACGGGCCTGGGGACCCAACTTGACGCCAACGTATTCGAGGATGTTGCGGAGACCCGCCGTCTCCCACTGCGCGCCCGGTCTGAGTGGATAGCCGTCAAGCTTCATGATTGGGGTATCGGGGGCAGGGCGTCGGCTGTCAAGGGCTGCGACTTGGGCCGGGATTCATCGGATGACCGCCCGGCCTTGCGCGCCAAGGTCCGGCGCCCTTCCTTGATGACCTCGAGGGGCGGAACCAGCTCCACTTGGAGGCCACCGCCGTGCGCGAGTTCCTGTCCCAGTACCTTTTGTTTTTCGCCCAGATCGCGACCGTGCTCGCCGCCCTGCTGATCGTCATCGGCCGCCTCGCCTGGCTCGCCCGCAATGCTGCTGCGGCCGACGGTGCCGACCGCATCCGGGTGAGGCGACTCAATGACCGCTTTCGTACACTCGAGCGGGCGGTGCGGGAAGCGACGCTGGCCAAGAAACCGTTCAAGGCCTGGCACAAGGCCGATCAGAAGGCCGAGGCGGCGCGGCTGGCGGCGGAGTCTGCGGGAACCGCACGCAAGCGACTGTATGTGCTAGATTTTCGTGGTGACATCCGGGCCTCGGCCGTGGCCGGGCTGCGCGACGAAGTGACGGCGGTGCTCGCGGTGGCCCGCGCGACCGACGAGGTGGTCGTGCGGCTGGAGAGCCCGGGCGGTCTGGTCCACGCCTATGGGCTCGCCGCATCGCAACTGGCGCGGCTGCGGGAGCGATCGATTCCACTCACGGCGGTGGTCGACAAAGTGGCGGCGTCGGGTGGCTACATGATGGCGTGCGTGGCCGACAAGGTGGTCGCGGCGCCCTTCGCCGTGCTGGGCTCGATCGGCGTGGTCGCCCAGATTCCCAACGTTCACCGGTTGCTCGAGAAGCACGGCGTCGACTTCGAACTGCTGACGGCGGGGGAGCACAAGCGCACGCTCACCGTGTTCGGCGAGAACACCGACAAGGGCCGCCAGAAGGCGCAGGAGGAACTCGACGACGCCCACGCGCTCTTCAAGGACTTCATCGCCCAGTACCGCCCCCAGGTCGACCTGGCGCGCGTGGCGACCGGCGAGCATTGGTACGGCGTGCGGGCCCGCGACCTGGGTCTGTGCGACGAATTGCGCACCAGCGACGATTACCTGCTCGAGGCGAGCCGGGGCGCAGACCTGTTTGAGGTAAAGTGCACGCCGAAGCAGGCCCTCGGCAATCGGCTGGTGGCGTTCGCTGCGGCGCTGGTCGAGGCTGGTATCGACGTAGTGGCGCGCGGCTCACGCGCGCCCGCGAACTGAAGCGCGGTCCTACGCCAGAGCGGCCGGCGCCGCCGCAACGCCGTCTGGCACCGGGTCGGTCGCGAACACCTGGTGCTCCACCAGCCGCCGATAGGTGCCGTCGTGGTCCATCAGGCTGTCGTGGGTGCCCTGGTCGACGAGCCGGCCGCGCTCCAGAACCGCGATCTGGTGGGCGTCGCGTACGGTCGACAGTCGGTGAGCGATCACGATCGTCGTGCGCCCCACCATCAGCCGGGCGAGCGCCTGCTGCACGAGCGCTTCGCTTTCGGCGTCCAGACTGCTCGTCGCCTCGTCAAGAATCAGCACGCGCGGATTGGCCAGCACCGCCCGCGCGATCGCAATGCGCTGGCGTTGGCCCCCGGAGAGCTGCACGCCGCGTTCGCCGATGAGGGTCGCCCAGCCGTCGGGGAAGCGGTCGATGAATTCGATCGCGTGGGCATCGCGGGCCGCCGAGACGATGTCAGCCTCGGCCGCATCGGGGCGGGCGAACGCAATGTTGTCGCGAATCGTACCGGAGAAAAGCACGGGTTCCTGGCTGACGATCGCGATGGCCCGGCGCAGTTCGGCGACCTTGAGCCTGCGGACGTCGACACCGTCGAAGGTGACGCGGCCGCCTTGGACGTCCTGAAACCGCTGCAGCAGCGCCGTCAGCGTCGTCTTTCCGGACCCCGATGCGCCCACGAGCGCGACGGACCGCCCCGCCTCGACCCGCAACGAGATCCCACGCAGCACCGGATGGTCGGAGCGCGTCGGGTAGGCGAATTCGACGTCCTCGAACGCGACGACGGCGCCTTGCAGGTTGCGGCCGTCCACGTTGCGCGTGACGGGTAGCGGCACGGCATCGGGTGCATCGGCAATGTCGGGCTGCGTGCGCAGGATGTCGAAGATGCGCTCGGTCGCCCCCGCCGCGCGCTGGATCGTGCCGCCCAGGCTGGCGAGCGCGCCGACGGACGCCGCGACCATTGCGGTGTAGAGCAGGAACGCGGTGAGGTCGCCGCCCGACAATTCCTTGCTGACGACCGCGCCGCCGCCCACCCACACGACTGCAGCGATCGCCAAAGACACAGCGAGCGTCGTACTTGCAAAAAACGTCGCCCGCCAACGCACGAGTTGCAGCGACTGATCGAACGCCGCGCCGATGTTGGCACGGTAGGTCTGCGCCTCGCGCTGCTCGCGCACGAAGGCCTGCACGGTCTGCATGGCCGAGACGACCTCCTCGACGCGCGTCGACGTCACCGCGTGGCGGTCCTGGATGGCGCGACTCAGCCTGCGCACGCGACGGCCAAAAAACACCACGCCGACAACGACGGGCGGCACGATCGCCAGCATGAGCAACGTCAGCTTCGGGTTCTCGACGAACAGCAGCACGATGCCGCCAAAGAGCGTAAGCGAGTGGCGCAGCGCCAGCGACAGTTCGGAGCCGACAAGGTGATCCACGACCGTCACGTCGGACGACAGGCGCGACAGGATTTCGCCGGTGTGGCGCACGTGGAACCACGACGGCGGCAGCGTCAACAACTTGTCGAACACCTGGACCCGCAGGTCGGCGACCACGCGCTCGCCGAGCCACGACATCAGGAAGTGGCGGATCCAGATGAAGACGGCCTGCACGAGGAAAACCGCGATGAGGAAGAGCACCAGCCAGTTGAGCCGATCGAGCGTCGGGGCCGCCAAGCCGATGTCGACGGCCTGACGCGCGGCTTGCGGGTAGACGAGGCCGAGGCCCGAGGAGACAAAAAGTGCGATGGTGGCAAGCCAGAACCGCCAACGGTAGGGCTTGACGAGAGCCAGCAAGGACCAAAGCGGGGCGAGATCGGTGCGGCCGAGCGCGTCGGTTGGCTGGGGCGGGCCGGAGGACGGGGCAAAACGGGCCATCGGCACCAAGGCCGGCGCGTGCGGGCCGGGCGAGTCAAGGTAGGACGCCCGCGCGACTTGTCGAGTCCGCCGCAGGATCCGGCCGCGTCACCACCAGCGCAAGGAACTCAGGCGGGCGCAGCCCCATGACCCGCTCGCCGGCGGGTGTCCAGTGCAGGCCCTCGATCGCAGCGACATCGATCCGGTCACGACAGCGGGCGCGGAACTCGGGCGGCGTCATCGCACGTTTCGGCAGGGCGATGCCATGGGCCGCCAACAGGGCGCGCAGGTTGCGGAACTGGGTGCGCGTCGTCGCCAGCACCGGCACCGCGCCGTCGAGGCCCACCAGCGCCGCCACCGGTTCGAGGTGCGCGCCCAGGCCGAGGCAGCGGGCGACTTGGATCAGGTGGCCAAAGTGCACCGACCATTCGGCGTGGTCGAGGTGCGTCGATTCGATGGGAGTCTGTCGCTCGGCGCCGAACTCCGTCAGCACCGCTACGCCGCCCGGCCGCAGCACGCGCGCCAACTGTTCGATGAGCCGCGCGGCACCTACCTGGATCGCCACGGGATTGGCGGCACCGGCAAGGTCCAGGCCGTAACGCCGGACGTCGGCCAACGCATCGGCATCGCCGGCCAGCAACTCGGGATCGATCAGGCCGAGGCGCAGGTCGGCGATCACTTCGTTGCAGACCAGCAGGTCGACGGACGCGTCTGGCAACGCGAGCGCTTCGGCGTGCCCCAATGTTGAGCGAAAGCGCGGCCCCCACGGTGTCAGGCGCCGGGCTTGGGCGGCGTGGAGCACCGGGCTCAGTTCGATCACCGTGCACGCAGCGTCCGGTTCGAGGTGCGGATGCCGGTCGCGCAGCGCCCGCACCCACCCCTCGGCAAACCGGCCCGTCCCGCCGCCCACCTCGACCGACGTCGCGTGTCCTGGACGCAACCAACCGCGCGCGACGGCGGCGTCGACGAGGGCCGCGGCCCACGTGCGGTGGCGCAGCGCGGGATGCGGGTCGGCGAACAGATGCGACATCGTCGTCTCCAGTTCCTCGAACTGGAGTTCGGCGTCCGCGATGGAAAAGCTGTGGTAGTCGGTCAGGTCGCGCGCGCCACCTTGCGGCGTGGCAGCCGCATCGGCGGGTTGGTCGAACGGCGCGTACGGCATCGTGCTCGTGGCGTAGGCGGGCAGGGTCCGCAGCGCCGAATGCGGCCGCAGCAGCAGGCGGGCGAGCTGATGGTCGGGGTGGGTCCAACGCGCCAAGGTGGCCAACACGTGGCGACGTGCCGTGGTACGGTCCATGGGGGTCTGGACCGCAACGAGTTCGGCCAGTTCGCGCGCCGAGCGTTCGCCATCGAGGTTTCGCCACAGCGTGAGATCGGCGCCGGCGAGCTCCTCGGCGCGCGGCTGCGCCCACGGTTCGGGCCCGAAGCCGCGGCTGACGTATGCGACTGCCCGGTCCGGTTCGACGTGGTGCACGACGATCCACGGCCCGCGGATCGGGTAGCCATCCAGCACGGCCGCCCGCTCGTCGGTGGCGGGTGCGACCAGGATGCGGTGCGCTGCGAACGTCTGCGCAAACTGGGCCAGCGTCGTCATGGGGCTTGCCAGGCCGCAACGCTGCGCTGCCTGCTGTGGCGTGGCGGGGGGCGCGAACGCATCGACGAACGCCTTGAGGTCGAGCGACATCTCTAGCAGGAAGCCGTACAGGTCATGCCAGGCATAGACCGCATCGCCGCGGCGGAACCACGACACGAAGCGCGATCGTTGCAGCCGGTCACCCACCTGACAATTCCTTTCCTGTCAATACTGCAACGTGCCAATCGGAATCTGTTGGGTGACGCAGTGGATGCCGCCATTCCACGTCACCAGCGCCCGGGCGTCGAGGCCGACGATGGTGCGAGTGGGAAAAAGACCCTGCAGCACCTCGATCGCACGCGCATCGGCCGGCTGCAGGAACACGGGGACAAGAACGCGGTCATTCGCGATGTAGAAGTTTGCATAGCTCGCCGGAACCTGTTCACCGTGAAAATAAATCGCATCAGGCACCGGCAACCGCGCCAGCTCGAAAACCTGGCCGGCCGCGCCGCGCATCTCGCCGAGGCGCGCGAGGTTGGCCTGCATTGCCGCGTAGTCCGCGTGGCCCGGTGGCGGGTCCACGACGGCGATGGTGTGCGGAGCGACGAAGCGGGCGAGGTCGTCGATGTGGCCGTCGGTGTCGTCGCCCGCGAGGCCGGCGCCCAGCCAGTGGACACGCTCGGCGCCCAGGCACGCGCGCAACACGGCGTCGAGGCCGGTGCGGTCGAGGTGCGGATTGCGCGTCGGCGTCAGCAGCACGGCTTCGGTCGTCAACAGGTCGCCGGCGCCGTTGACGTCGATCGAGCCCCCTTCGAGCACCACACGCGGCCGCACGCGCGGCAACTGCCAGGCCCGGTTCAACTCGCGCGGCACGGCATCGTCCAGGGCGCTCGCGAACTTGCCGCCCCACGCGTTGAATTCGAAGTCGAGCAGCGTGGCGCGGCCGGCGGGGTCCAGCGCGAGGATCGGCCCATGGTCGCGCGCCCAGACGTCGTCGCTGTCGATGCAGTGCCAGTGCAGGCGACCCAGATCGGCACCGGCGCGCCCGACAGCGGCGGTCGCGCGCGCCTGCCACGACGCGTTCGGCACATTGATGTGGACCTCCTCGCACGCGCTCAGTTCGGCGGCCAGCCGGGCAAACAACGCCTCGACCTCGGCGTGGACACCGCGCCAAAGTTCTACCCGGTGGGGCCAGGTGAGCAGGGTGCCCTGGTGCGGCTCCCATTCCGCCGGCATCCGCAACGTGCGAGGCGGCCGCACAGGCGCGGGGTCGAGGGTCACGTCCGGCACCGCCCGCTCGCAAGGCACCCCGGTCATGGCGCGCCGCCGGGGGCCGTCCGCCAGCGGCGCAACAGGTCGCCGTACAGGTCGATGCGGCGGTCGCGAAAAAACGGCCACAGGTTGCGGACTTCACTCACCCGCGCCAAATCGACGTCGGCGATGGCGGTCGCCGGGGCGGAGCCCGCTTCCGCGATGACTTCACCCTGCGGCCCGCACGCAAACGACAGCCCCCAGAAGTCGATCTGGCCCTCCCGGCCGGCGCGGTTGACGGCTGCAACGAAGCAACCATTCGCGATGGCATGGCCGCGCTGCACGGTGCGCCAGGCGTCTTGCTGGCGCGCACGCTCGGCGGCGTCTTCGGCGGGCAGTGAGCCGATGGCGGTCGGGTAGACGATGAGTTCCGCGCCGCCCAGGGCAGCCAGGCGGGCAGCTTCGGGAAACCATTGGTCCCAGCACACCAGCACGGCGATGCGCCCCGCCCGCGTCGCGAACACGGGGAAACCGGAGTCGCCCGGCGCGAACCAGAACTTTTCCTCGTAGCCGGCATCGCATGGGATGTGCGCCTTGCGGTAGCAACCCGCCACGCGGCCGTCGGCGTCGATGACTATGGCGGTGTTGTAGTGCAGGCCGGGCGCCGCGCGCTCGAACACGGAGCCGACGACAACGAGCCCACAGGTACGGGCGACGTGCTGGAGCGCCACGGTGGTCGGTCCGGCGGGAACGGCTTCGGCGCGGTCGAATGCGGCGGGGTGCATGTCTTGGCAGAAATACGGCCCGCGAAACAGTTCCGGGAGCACGGCCACCGTGGCACCGGCGGCAGCGGCGCCGCGCAAGGCTTCGAGCGCGAGCGGCAAGTGGTCGGTCTCGGCCGGATTCGCGGGCAACTGGCACAGGGCGAGGCGCAAGGGCGGCGCGGCAGGCAGGGTCATGGGCGCACGGCCTTCATCGTGTAAAGCGTGTACGGGATGCGGTAGCCGTCATGGCGCAGCGTCGTGCGCACGTCGGCAAAGCGCCGCTGCACGAGTTCCAGGTACTGCGCCGGGGTCCGCACGTGGCGGCCGCGATCGTGCCCGATGAGCCAGCGCGCGAGCCGCGACTGCTCCGGCACCCAGGCGTTGTCATAGGTGAGCAGGAAGCCACCGGGCCGCAACTGGGCCCACGCTGCATCGACGAGGTGGCTCGCCTCGGCGTCGTCGAGGTGGTGCAGCATCGCGTTGGCCATCACCACGTCGAAGCCGCCCGCGCGCAGCGGCGTGTCGCCCACGCGTGCCACCTCAAAGGTCCCGCGATCGCCCAAGTCCTGGCGCGCGAACGCAATGTAGCGCGCGTTCATGTCGAACCCGTGATAGGCCACGCCCTCGGGCAAGAAGCGCACCATCGTGCCGGGCCCGCAACCGATGTCGAGGATGGACCAGCCGGTCTGCGGCTCCAGGAGCGTGTCGACGTACCAGCGCCGGAACGTGTCGGCGCCGATGAGGCGCTGGAATGCGTCGTACGCCCGGGGCCGCGTGAGCACCGCGCGCAAGCCGGAGTCGTCGTGGTCGGTGGGCAAGAGGGGCGTCCTGCTGGCGCGAAGAGCGCGGGTGAGGCGGGTCCGGCACACCCCAGTCGGGTCCAGGTCCACGAGGCCGCGCACGTCATACACCGTCGAGCCCACGTTCCGATAGTGCGCGGCGGACGAGCCAGACTATCCGCATGGCAGGGCGTCGGCTATTCTCGCCGCGCCGCGCCGATGCCGTGCCGCCGTCGAGAGAGCCCTTTGCCATGAAAGCTGTTATCCTTGCTGGTGGTTTTGGCACGAGGTTGAGCGAGGAGACTGAGGTGCTGCCGAAGCCGCTGGTCAGTATCGGCGAGCGGCCGATCCTGTGGCACATCTTGAAGGCCTACGCGGCGCACGGCATCCACGACTTTGTGATCTGCCTCGGATACAAGGGCTATAGAATCAAGGAGTTCTTTGCCAACTACGCGCTCCACACGTCGGATGTGACGTTCGACTTCGCGCGCGGCGCGATGGAAGTGCACGAAGCGACGACGGAGCCCTGGCGCGTCACCTTGGTCGATACGGGCCTCAGCACGATGACCGGAGGTCGGCTGGCGCGGGTGCGGCGCTACGTGCAGGACGACACGTTCTGCATGACCTACGGCGATGGCCTTGCGGACCTCGACATCGGCGCGCTCGTCGCGTTCCACCGCGCGCACGGCCGGCTTGCGACCTTGACGGCGGTCCAGGCACCCGGCCGGTTCGGCGCGCTGCAAATCGAGCAGGATCGCGTGGTGCAGTTCCAGGAAAAGCCGCACGGCGACGCGGGGTGGATCAACGGCGGTTTTTTCGTGCTGGAGCCGCAGTCGCTCGACACCATCGACGGCGATGCAACTTCGTGGGAGCGCGAACCGCTCCAGCGGTTGGCTGCGGCGGGGCAACTGGCGGCGTGGCACCACCGCGGCTTCTGGCAGCCGATGGACACGCTGCGCGACAAACGACTGCTCGAAGAACTGTGGGCGAGCGGCCAGCCGCCGTGGAAGGTGTGGCCGTGACGGACCCCGGTGGCGTGGCTGCGGCGTTCTGGCATGGCAAGCGCGTGCTCGTCACGGGCCATACGGGCTTCAAGGGAGCCTGGCTGAGCCTGTGGCTGGCACGCCTCGGCGCCGACGTCACCGGTTTCGCGCTCGACCCACCGACGACGCCGAGCCTGTGGCAAGCGGCTGACCTCGGCGACCTTGTGCGCGACCTGCGCGGGGACGTACGCGACCCGGCGGCGCTCGATTTGGCATTCCGGCAGGCGCGCCCGGAGGTCGTGTTGCACCTCGCCGCCCAAGCGCTGGTGCGGGCGTCGTACAGCGACCCCGTCGGCACGTTTGCGACGAACGTGATGGGCACCGTCCACCTGCTCGACGCCGTGCGTCGCAGTGCCGCTGTGCGCGCCGTCGTCGTCGTCACGTCGGACAAGTGCTACGAGAACCGCGAGACGGGCCAGCCCTACCGCGAGTCCGACAGCCTGGGTGGCCGCGACCCCTACAGTGCGAGCAAGGCGTGTGCCGAGATCGCGACCGCAGCATGGCGACGGTCGTTTTCGGCTGCGGGCCGCAGTGCCATCGCGAGCGTCCGGGCGGGCAACGTGATCGGTGGCGGCGACTGGGCCACCGACCGTCTCGTGCCCGACCTGCTGGCCGGGTTTGCCGCGGGTCGGCCTGCCCAGGTGCGCAACCCGCGATCGGTGCGGCCCTGGCAGCACGTGCTGGATCCGCTGGCCGGCTACCTGACCCTGGCGCAGCGACTCGGCGGTGCACGCCCCCAAGACGATGACCCGGCGAACTGGGCCCAGGCGTGGAACTTCGGTCCCGACCCTGCGGCGTGTGCTCCCGTCGGCGAATTGGCGCGCCGTCTCGCCAACTTGTGGGGAGCAGACGCCGTGTTGGATGTCGCGGCGGTGCCAGACGGCCCGCCAGAGGCCCACCGGTTGCACCTCGACGCGACGTTGGCGCGCGAGCGACTGGGCTGGCGACCGCGGTTGGCGCTCGATGCCGCGCTGTCCTGGACGGTCGATTGGCACCGGTCCTGGACGCGAGCACCGGCAGCGGCCCGCACCGCTTGCGAAGACCAGATCGCCGCGTTCGAGGCGCTTGCCGATGCCGTTCACGCATGATGCCCTCGTGACCGGGGCCACGGGCTGCGTCGGCGCCGCGTTGGTGCGGTCGTTGCTCGCCGACGGGTGCCGCGTCGCTGTCGTCGTCCGCCCTGGGCGCGGCAGTGCCGAGTTGGGCGCAGCCGGCCTGACCGTCCTCGATGTTCCCCTGCACGACGCAGGTGCGCTGGCCGCCGCAACGAACTCTGTGCGGCCACGCCACGTGTTCCATCTCGCCGGAGCGGGCGTGAATCCGCAGTCGCGCGACCTTGCCTCGCTGGTCCAAGGCAATGTCCACACGACCGTCGCCTTGCTCGAGGTGGCGGCCGTCTGGGGTTGTGAGCGGCTCGTCGTCGCCGGTTCGAGCGCGGAATACGGTCTGGTCGGCCCTGCTCCGGTTGACGCCGCTGCGCCGCTGCGGCCCACATCGGCCTATGGGGCCACGAAAGCCGCGGGCAGCGTGCTGGCGCTTGGGCTGGGCGCTGCGGCGGGGATTCCGACGGTGGTCGTTCGTCTTTTCAACGTGTTCGGCCCCGGAGAGGGTCCCTGGCGCCTGCTGCCGCACCTCGCCGCGAAGCTGGCCCGCGACCAGCCGTGCGACCTGACCGCCGGCACGCAGGTGCGGGACTTCCTCTACGTCGACGACGCGGCCGCAGCACTGCGGTCTGGCACTTGCGCGCCACCGGGCACGACCCACAACGCCTGCACGGGCATCGGCCGCAGCGTGCGCTCCGTTGTGACGCGCGCTGCCGAATTGCTGGGTGCCGCGCCAAACCTGTTGCAGTTTGGTGTGTTGCCGGCACGAATCGACGAACCCGCAGTGCTCGTCGGCGACCCGGCGAGCCTGTACGCTGCGACAAGATGGCGCGCGACCAGCGACTTCGACACCGCCTTGGCGACCACGCTGCACAAGCTGGGCGGGACACCGGGCCGGCGCAGTGGGCAGGACCGATGAGCGAATTTGACGCTTTTGCCCGCGATTACCGCACCGTGCTCGACGGCAGCGTCGGGTCGGCGGAGTACTTCGCCGCGCGCAAGGTGGCCTGGCTGCAGCGCACGCTGCCCGCGACGTTTTCCGGGCGGGTGCTCGACTTCGGCTGCGGGGTCGGACTGCTGGCGGCGGCGATTGACCGTGCCTTTCCGCACTGCCGCCTCGTGGGCTCCGACGTGTCGGCCGACAGCCTTGCCGCCGTGCCCGCCGACTTGCGCGCTCGCCATACGTTCGTCTCCGACCCCCGCGCCATCGGTGATGGCTTCGAGGTTGTGGTCCTCGCCAACGTGCTGCACCACGTGCCGCCGCCGCAGCGCGATGCGGTGCTGGCCGACCTCGCCGGGCGGCTCGTGGCAGGCGGGCGGCTCGCCGTGTTCGAGCACAACCCGTTCAATCCCGCGACGCGCCTGGTCGTCGCGCGCTGCCCATTCGACGAGGACGCCATCTTGCTGAGCCCGCGCGAAGCGGTACGGCGACTGCGGGCGGCCGGGCTGTGCCGGCTGGCGACGGCCTACCTCGCGTTCCTGCCGCCGGCCTTGGGGCGCTGGGCCGGCATCGACCGCGCGCTCGGCTGGTGCCCGGCCGGCGCGCAGTACGTGGCGAGCGGGGTGCGACCATGACGGAGCGCAAACGGCTGACGGTGCTGATCCCGGTGTACAACGAGGCGCCCAACATTGAACCGCTCCATGCCGCGCTGACGCCCGTGCTCGAAGCGCTCGGCGCCCGCGGCTACGACGTCGAACTGTTGTTCACCGACAACCACAGTGAAGACGACACGTTTGCGCAACTCGAGCGCCTGCACGCCCGCGATGCCCGGGTGCGGGTGATCCGGTTTTCGCGCAACTTCGGCTTCCAGCGCTCAATCCTGACCGGCTACTTGAATGCCCGCGGCGCGGCGGCCATCCAGATCGACGCTGACCTGCAGGACCCGCCGGAACTGATCCTCGAGTTCGTGACGCGCTGGGAAAGCGGCGCCCAGGTCGTCTACGGCGTGCGGCGCGGGCGGCAGGAAGGGTGGGCCATCACCGCGCTGCGCAAGGCCTTCTACCGCCTGATCGACGCGCTCTCCGAAGTGCGCTTGCCGCTGGACGCCGGCGACTTTCGCCTGGTCGACCGCGTCGTGCTCGACGAACTGGGCCGCATCGACGACGCGCACCCATACCTGCGCGGCGTGATCGCGGCGATGGGGTTCCGGCAAGAAGGAGTGGTCTACGACCGGCGGGCGCGGACGCGCGGGGAGAGCAAGTTCGACTTCGGCAGCCTGACCCGGCTGGCAATCGATGGCATCCTCGCGCATTCCATCGTGCCGCTGCGGTTGGCGACCTACACGGGGCTCGCCGTATCGGCCGTCACGTTCCTCGGGCTGTGCGCCTATGTAGTCGGGCGCGCGCTGTTCGGCCAAGCATGGCCGGCGGGTTTCGCGACCGTGACGGTACTCGTCTTGCTTTCGATCAGCCTGAACGCGCTGTTTCTCGGGGTCATCGGAGAGTACCTCGGGCGGGTGTACCAACAGGTGAAGCGCAGGCCGACGACGATCGTCGAGCGGTGCATCGACCGGCAGTGAAGGGCGCGACGGGAAAAACATTTCCTTGCCAAATCCTGCGCCATGCCCTATCCTGCCGATGCCCGTAGGTCGAAGGCGATGCCGCCTCTCAGGCCGCGTAGCCGGTGCCGTCTCTGTACGGTGCTGGCAAATGACCGTGGGCGCAGCGTTTCTCGTAGCTGGGCAGGGCCATCGCGATGGGGAAATCCATCGACCGGCCCGGGGCGCGTAGCCCCCACACCTGACCCTTCGGTGTGCTTCTCCAGCGGCCGCTTCCGCAGCCAACGACGACCGCAAATTCGGACCCGCGCCCGCTCGTCGGGCGACTCCGCCGGCACATTCGCCGCGCGTTCGGGTCCATGCTAGGAGCTATTTTGCGTTTTCTCGACCTCGACCTCATCGAACCCCTTTTGCGCGCCGTCACCGAGCAGGGCTACGACATCCCGACCCCCATCCAGGAGCAGGCGATCCCGCCCCTGCTCGCCGGCCGTGACCTGCTGGGATGCGCGCAGACCGGCACTGGCAAGACGGCGGCCTTCGCGCTGCCCATCCTCGACCGCCTGGAGCGCAGCCTGCAGCCCAAGGCGGCCGTCAAGCTGCGCGTGCTCGTGCTGGCGCCGACGCGCGAACTCGCCGTGCAGATCCACGAGTCTTTCGAGGCGTACGGCAAGCACACGCGCACCTACTGCTCGGTCATCTTCGGCGGCGTCAGCCAGGTGCCGCAGGTGCGCGAACTGCGCCTGGGCATCGACGTGCTTGTGGCGACGCCGGGTCGGTTGCTCGACTTGATGGAGCAGGGCCACGTCAAGCTCGGCGACGTCGATACGCTCGTGCTCGACGAGGCCGACCGCATGCTCGACATGGGCTTCGTGCGCGATGTGCAGCGCATCGTGGCCAAGCTGACCACCGCGCGCCAGACCATGCTGTTTTCGGCGACGTTGGCGCCAGAGGTCGTCAGCCTGGCGAAATCGCTGCTGCGCGACCCCGTCAACGTGTCGGTGACGCCGCAGGCCACCACGGTCGAGCGCGTCGCGCAGTCGGTTTGCTTCGTCGAGAAGGCGAACAAGCGCGGGCTGTTGGAGCATATGCTCCGCGACCCGGCCATTGAGCGCGCCATCGTGTTCACCCGTACCAAGCACGGGGCCGACCGCGTCGTGCGCAACCTCGCCGCGGCCGGGCTGCCGGCGGTCGCGCTGCACGGCAACAAGTCGCAGGGGCAGCGCACCCAGGCGTTGACGGCGTTCAAGGCCGGCAAGACCCGCGTGCTCGTGGCGACCGACATCGCGGCGCGCGGTCTCGACGTCGACGGCGTGACGCATGTGATCAACCACGACCTGCCCGAGGTGGCCGACGCCTACGTGCACCGCATCGGGCGCACCGCGCGGGCCGGCGCCGATGGAGCCGCAGTGTCGTTCTGCGACGCCGACGAGCGGCCGCTGCTGCGCGACATCGAGAAGCTGATTCGTCAGGCCATCCCTGTCGTGACCGATCACCCCTTCGTGGCGGCGCCGCGGGCCGAACGCGCCATGCCGACTCCCGCGCCGCGCCGTGAACCTGCGCGCGGTTTCGATGCACGTCGGCCGCGCGATGGCGGTGGGGGTCATGCGCACCGCGCGGCCCCGCGCGCCCCACAGGCGACTTCGGGTGGCCACTCCGCGCCGACGCGGCGGGCTCCGGAAGGAAACCAGTCGATGAGTGCGGGGCCGGTGGTGCGCGACTGGTGGTAGGCGCCCACGGCGACAGCGCAGGCGTGGCGCATCGTGATGCTGGTGGCGCTGCCGTGCACGACCTGCAGGCACCCTCGCTGGACGCAGCAGGAATCATTTGATGTCACTGGATTGTGCCGGAATTGTCCCTCCGGCAGCTGGGTAGTTGGTGACTGCGCCGCTTCATCCCGACGCGCACCTACCACACCCGCACCCGCAGCTTCGCCCCCGCCGCACCGCCCACCACCACGAGGGCCGCCTTGCTGTCGAGTCGCAGCGTGCCGGCGCCCACCACATGCCACGCGCCGTCGGAATCTCGCGTTGCGGGCTTGCCGTTCCACTGTGCGCTCGCCGCCGGACCCGCTGACCACCCATTCGGCTGCCAGGTGTACGTCCGCTTGGGCGCCGCTTCGGCCCACGTCGAGCCCTTCACGTCGCCTCCGCCAAACAACCACACTTCGCGGTCCTCGCCCGCCCACGCCAGTCCCTTGATGCCCTTGTCGGCCTGGGCCTCGAATAGCGTCTCGACCCCTTCGGGCAGCAGCACCAGCACGGAGCCGGCCGGCACGAGCGCGGGCACTTCGTCCATCTCGGCAGCCACTTCAACGGGTACGGCAGCGCCGATCACCTCGGTCCACGCCTGCGGTCCCGTGCCAGGCAGGCGGGCGTAGCGCCCCACCGGCAACCACACCGAGCGCTTGGTCGTCTTCGGCGTCAGCACGGGAGCCACCACGATGCGGTCGCCGAGCAGGTACTGGTCCGTGCGCGTCCACGCCGGCCCGAAATCCGGCCAGCGCACGGACAACGGACCGAACAAGGGAGCGCCGCTCTCGCTGGCCCGCCGCGCCAGCCCCGCGAAATAGGGATAGAGCCGCGTATGCAGGGCACCGTAGCGACGGAAGTGACCGATCGACTTGGCGTCCTTCTCCCAGTTCCAGTTCTCGCTGATGCTGCGGCCGTGGTGCGTCCGCATCACCGGGCTGAGCGCGCCCAACTCGACCCAGCGGAACCACAATTCTTCGGTCGAGGCGTCCGTGAAGACGCTGATGTAGCCGGCGATGTCGGGACCGAAATACGGAAAGCCCGTCAGCCCCAGTCCGATGCCCATCGGTACCACGCTCGGCATGCCGTCGCCCTCGCTCCAGTCAGTCTGCTGGTCCCCCGGCCAGAACACGTGGATGTGAGGCTGCGAGCCGAGCCAGGCGGCGCGCATGAAGAAAATCCGCTCGATGCCATCTTTTTTCTGTTGCTCGTCGAGTAGTTCCCGATTCAGCCGGGCGTAGTCGGCAGGGTAGGGGTTGTGTGCGTGCAGGCACGACCCGGAAGCGACCACGCAGTCCGTCGGCAGCCACTCGCAGAAGTCGGCCATCCAGCCGTCGGCACCCTGCTCGAGGCCCTTGCGCATCACGCCCTTGGCCCACGCGACCGCGGTCGGGCTCGACACGTCGAGCAACGTCGTCGGCTTGAGAGTGGTGCCCGCGAAGGTCGCGGTCTTGCCGTCGGCTGTCTTCATCGTGTGGCCGCCGGCGACAGCGTCGGCATGGACGTCGGCGGAGTTGACGAGGAACGTGTTGTTGTACGTCAGGAACTTGAAGCCGAGCCCATGCAGGTCGGCCGCCACCAGTTCGAAGTCGGGGTAGACCTTGCGGTCGACGTTCCAGTCCTCCTCCAGGCCGAAATCCGCCGCTGCGCCGTTGTTGCCGCGCCAGTCTTCGGTCCAGATCGCCGACGATGGCACGTGTTCGGCCCGCAGCTTTTCGGCCACCCGCCGCACGTTGGCGCTGCCGAACACCGCGTCATGCCACGGCGCGAACGCAAACGCCGGTGGCACGGGCGGGCGACCGGTGCGTGCGGTCAGGCGGCGCACGACATCGAGCGGCTGCGGACCCTCGAAAATGTGGAGCGTAAGCCCCGCGCCTTCGTTTTCGATGCGCACGGTGTCGGCGCGCTCGCTGCACAGCGCAAACGTGGCGCGGTCGGGTGTATCGAGCAGCACGCCGTAGCCCCTGCTCGATACGAAGATGGGCATCGGTGAGTGCGTCGAATGGCGCCGGCCGACGATGGCCCAGTCGTCGCGCTGCGCGTCGGTCGGGTGCTTCGAGATGCCATCCTCTTCGACCCACAGCGGCACGGTCTGGCCGCGGTGGTCGACGTCCCAACTCTGGCCGCC
Source organism: Myxococcales bacterium (assembly GCA_009692425.1). Taxonomy (GTDB): domain Bacteria; phylum Myxococcota_A; class UBA9042; order UBA9042; family UBA9042; genus SHZF01. The sequence goes on from SHZF01000049.1 coordinate 27,124, forward strand.
GAGGCCCTGGAAGTGCTCGTCGGACCGACACGCAAACCCGATCGATGTCCGGTTCCACGTCGCCGCGCGCGGCAGGATGCGCATCTGTAGTTCACCTGCCGCTGGTGAACGCATTTCGATGTCGGCCAACGGCTGCCCGGCGCGGTCGAGGCCGACGGCAGCCAGGACGCCGCCGGCAACCCGCACCGACCCGAAGCCTGCCACGTCTGTCCACGGAAGATCGTCTTTCACGTCGCGCTTGTACGCACCGAACGACATCTTCCAGTTCACATCCTGCCGCCGGAACGCCAGGGTCGCCCGCGCGGCGTCGGTCGGCGTCGCGTCGTGCGGGGCAGCCACGCCGTCGAAAAGCAGGTCTCCGTTCGACCGCATCACCTGCAGGCGGGCGGGGTTCTCGGTGACGCGTACGTCAAGGCCACCGAGGCGAAAGACGTTCTTGGATGCAGCAGGTTCCGTCACCCCGCAGCCGAGCAGCGCGAGTCCCACCGCAACCTCTGCCAGCGCCCGCCGCCGCCGCGCCAGCCAGACACCGAAGCCCAGCAGCACGAGAACGGCAGCGGCGGGGCTCGGCCGGGCGCCCGCACTGCATGACGACGCCGCGCCATCGACGGGTTCGACCGCAACCGTCGCGCGATCCCACACGTCGGGCGCGCCCAACGACTTGCCGGCGTCGAGCCCGACCACGGCCTTGGGCACGGACGGCTTCCACGTGCCGAGCACTTCGCCGACTGGCTTCACGATAGCCTTGTGCGCCTGGAGCAGGTCGAGCACCTGCTGGAACTTCTGCGGCGTCACGTACGTTGGCGCAGTGTGCGTGTCGTTGCTGGAAGCGCGGTGGAACAGCAGGAGCAGCCACCCGCTTGGCGCCTCCTCGGCCTCGACGAGGTACTCCTCGACCGTTGCCAGCGGCATGTCGTACAACACGTCGATGCAACGCAGTTCGCCGGTCTCGTACGGCCACTGCTCGATGCCCGGCTTGACCGTGCGAAAAGAACTGTACGTGGTCAGCGCCTTCTGCCGGACCGCCGCGGTGTAGTGGCCGTACGGTGGCGCGAACCCGCTGACCGCCGCGCCGATCGCCTCCAACTGCGCGCGCGACTGCACAAGCGCCGTCTCGACGTCGGCCGGGCCTTGCTGCGTCAGGTCGTCGTGCGTCACGGTGTGTGAACCAATCTCATGGCCGCCGTCGATCAGCGCCTCGATCTGGGAGTTTGTCATGTAATCCGAGGAGAATCCTGGCCGGTTCATGAATCCGGAGATGATGTAGTGCGTGCCACGCCAGCCCATCGCCTGGAGTTTCGGCACCAGCAGGCCATACGCGCTGACCCAGCCGTCGTCGAACGTGACGCTGACGAGCGCGGGGTGGCTGCCAAAGCGCCCGCTGCCCCCTTCCGTCTTGCGGGCGGCGGCATACAGGTCCGTCTCCAGCCAACCGACCTGGCTGATCACGTGCAGCAGGCGCAGGGTCGTCACCCACGGCGGCAGCGCGACGTCCCCTTTTGCGTATGTCCACGTGGCGGCGGCCGGCAGGTTCGCCACTGCGTAGTACTCCTTTTCGACGCCGGCGCCCTGCACGACCAGCATCAGCGTGCTCGGCACACTCGCGCGGTACCAGTCCGATACGCGGTACTTCGTCGTGCCGGGCTCCACCGCGAACGGCGCCGACCACCACTTCGCGTCGCCGTCGGGCGCCGACACCTTCACTTCGACACGCAGGGCCTTCAGCCCGTCTTTGGCCGGTGTCACCCAGCCGAAAGAGGCGATGACGCCGCCCCAGGAATCCGTCGTCCATTGAGCTGGTTGGGTCGAATTGAGCGCGTCCGCCACTTCGACCGACGGATTGCCGACATCAGCCCACGCGTCGGGCAGCCCGCCCGCAGCGGCGAAACCCGCGGCGACGCCCGCCAGCGCCCAGGCAGCCCATGGAGTCGCATCGTTCACGGTGCAGCCTCGGCAAAAAGCGACCGCAGCGTCGCATACAGCGGCTTCTTGCGCTCCGTCGGCACCACCTTGTCCCACGTCGGCCACGCGTACAGCGGCAGCTTCGCGCCATCGACCGTGCCGCTCGCAAATGCCCCACGCGGCAGCACGTCGACGATTTGCAGGGTCCCATCGGCCGCACGCCGCGCCGCGACCGCAAACACCTGGACGCCCGAGGTCTTGCGCGCATCGAACGCGCCTTGCGTGGCCGGATCGTCGAACAGCACATGGCGCGACGACGGGTCCGTGACCCACAGCGCGTGCCACGGGATGCGCACCTCGATGAAGCCGCGCCCCGGCAGCACGTGCGCCAGCGAGTCCTTGGTCTGGTCGCCCGCCCGCAGCCTGCCGCGCGCGAAGAACTTGCGCTTTGGATTGATGAGACCCGAGGCCTGGTACTGCGCGTTGTTGTTCACCATCTGCTCGGTCAGCTGAAACACGCCGCTCGAATTGGCCAGCGGCACACCGCCTTTTTGTGAGTCGCCGTTCAGGCGCGGCATCGGATCGTACGTGGCGTCGGTCAGCACCACGAAGCCCGTCTTGGGGCGATCGAGCACCACGAGGCTCTCGAAGCCAACCCCCTGAGCCGCCAGGCCGAGCAGGTTGACCTTGGCGTTGCCGGTGGCGCCATCGACCGTGCTGACGGCGAGCGCCCACACCGTCGCGTCGGGGTCGGGCACGTTTGTCGTGGCCAGGTCGATCTTCGCGAACAGGAACGCAGGGTCCGCAGCCAGCGTCAGCCCCGTCAGCGTGCGGTCGGCGTCCTTGCCATCGCCGGCGGGCTGGAGCGGTGGTGCGGATTGACTGCCAACGCGAAAATCGGTCGCCTTCCAGTCGTCGCCACGCCCATCGACGAACTTCGACCAGCCGGGGATCGGGTAATAGGCTACGATGCCAAAGGATTCCTCCGGACTGCACACATCGTGCCAGAAGGGTCCGCGATCGGCGGGCAACATCGTCGGCGTCGTCACCCACGTGCGCTTGAACCACTCGTCGATCCACTCGAACACGACGGCTCCCGCGGCTCCCGACTGGCGGATCGCCCGGTACAGATCGACGGTGACCGCGGCCTGCTCCGCTTCGTTGTAGCCGCCATGGTCCCACGCGGTCTCGTTGACGTGGGCGACGCCGAACGACGACGGCACGCCGAATTCGGCGACCAGCAACGGAATGTCCTTGTGCGCCGCTTTCAGGTCCTTGAGGTAGCCGAGGTAGCTGTTCGGCTTGCCGGCGCTATCCTTCGTGTTGCGGTACTGCGGGTCATAGATGATGAATTCCGGGTTGAACGGGTAGACATGGTAGCTGACGAACACGCCGCGGTCGAAGGGTGCCACGATCTCGAATTTGCCGAGATCCTCATCGACGATGTCCTGGCCGAAGTTCGGTGTCTCGGTCGGGTGGTGGATCGGGTCGAGCGCCGGCCAGTTCGAGTAGCCGACCATGTGCATCGCACCCCAGCGGTCCCACTCGTAGGCGACGGTGTGGTCGAGCACGCGGGCCGCCCAGCCTTCCATCGGCTTGCCTTGCTTCATGCGGATGAAGCGTCCGGCATAGGTCGTGTACTCGGCCCACTTCGCGTCGCCGGCCTTGGCCAGGGCGCCATCCATCTCGTGGCCGGGCAGCCACGCCATCAGCCACGGTGAAGCGTCTGCCGTGTAGATGCCATACGCCTTGCCGAAGCGTGGCGGAATGTCGGCCTTGCCGTGCACCGCATCGACCACCAGCCGAGTCTCGGCATCGAGTTGTGGCGTGGCGTCAGTGATGTAGTCGCCGTGCTCGATCTCGTCGGGCCACACGCCCTGGATGAGGTAGACCGGCGTGCCGGCGTGGGCGCGGTTCCAGTCGCGAAAGGTCTGGTAGAACAGCGGCATGTGCAGCGTGTAGGTGCGAATCGCGGTGGCGTTCATGGCCGCGATGTCTGTCAGCCAGCGCCAATAATCGTCGCGCGTGGCCGCGTGCAGTTCGCCGGGGAAGTAGCCGGGCTTGGCGATGGCAAGGTTCACGGCGTTGACGAAAAACGGCCGCCAGCCCTTGCCGTCGTGGCGGTCGATCTCGAAGGTGTCGCGATGCGCCCGAAATGCCGCGGGTTCAGGGCGATCGACCGGTACATCTCCGCACGCCGAAACTCCAAGCAGGGCGAGGCCGGCCAGCGCCCAGCCGGCCAGCGCGAGGCCGGCCCGCACGCAGCGCCCGTGGGGTCGTTTCAAGCGACTACTCCGAACCCGCGTGCGACTTCTGGTGGGCGTGCAGGATCGCGACACCGGGCAGCTTTTCGAGCCGGCCACGCAACTCGGTCACGGCTTCGTCGACCATCCTGAACCGGCTCGGGTGGTAGGAGATCGCCAGGGTCGTCAGTTCGATGCGGTGCACGATCGGCAGTTCCGCCACCAACCGCAGGAACGACACGGCGTCTGCGCAAGAATTGAAGCGGTCCTCGGGCTTTTTCGCCGTCGACCGCAACACGAACTCGGCGAGGTCGTCGGGCACGTCCGGCTGCACCGAGCGCGGGTCCGGCGTCGGCGCGTGGATGTGCAGGTAAAAAAGTTCGTCCAACGAGTGGGCGTCGAACGGCACCTCGTGCGTTATCAATTCGTAGGCAAGGATGCCCAATGAATACAGATCCGACCGCCCATCGAGCACGTTGCCCTGGATCTGCTCGGGGCTCATGTAGTACGGCGTGCCGAGCACCGAACCGCCCGACTGGCGCGACGAGGCGGTGGCGACCGCGATGCCAAAGTCCAACAGTTTGACCTTGCGGTCCTCGTCGGTCAGGAACACGTTCGACGGCTTGATGTCCCGGTGCAGCAGCCCGTGCCCATGGCTGTACTCGAGAGCGACCGCGATCTCGCGCAGGATGCGCCGCACGGTGCCGAACGAAAGCTTCGTGCCGTGGCGGATCTGGTGCTCGAGTGTGAGGCCCGAGAGCTTCTCCATCACGATGAAATGGGTGCCGTAGGCCTTCTCGGTGTCGAACACCTGGACGATGTGCTCGTGATCGAGCGCGGCGACGAGCTTGGCTTCCTGGTGGAATTGCTTGGCAAATTCAGGGTGGTACACGAGCGCGTGGCTCAGCATCTTGAGCGCCACGGGTCGGTCGAGCGTGGGGTGCAGCGCCTCGAACACGGTCGCCACCGATCCTGCGCCGAGCCGGCCAACCACCTTGTACTTGCCGACCGCGCTAATGGTCGATGCCTCCAACAGCCGTTCGCCGACCGCCTTCGTCAAGAACACCGCGACGTTGGGGTTGCGCTTGACGAGATGATCGAAGCCGTCTTTCGACAACCGCAGGCAGCGCACCGACTCGTCTTCTGCCACCACCGTGGCCGTGCGCGGCGTGCGCGTGACGAGCGCCATCTCGCCGAAAAGCGCCGGGGCCGACAGCACGCGCTCGAAATTCGTGTCCTTCAGCTCGCCGCGCACCACGACCCGCACGCTGCCGGAGTCGAGCAGGTACATGTCGTCGCCATCTTCGCCCTGCTTCAGGATCACGTCGCCCGGCTGGTACGCGACGGCCTCCATCGCGTCGCGCAGTCGGTCGATCGCCTCGTCGGACATGCCGCCGAACAGTTCGAGATTCGCCCACGCCGGCCGGCCACCGTGATCCATGCGGGTTTCGCGCAAAGCCCGCGACCGATGGCTTCCCTGCAACTGGGTCCCGGACATCGACGCGGCCGACGCAGCCCGGTCGGCAACGTGCGCGACTGAGCCGGGCATGGTGTGCGGCGCGGGACCCATCGGGGGCGGCGGAATCGGTGCGCTGACTGGGCGGGGCGGCGGCACCGGCGGCACGGTCGGAATGGTGGGCATGAAATCGGGCGGGTCGGGCGGGTCGGGCGGGTCGGGCGGGCCAGGCGGGTCGGGCGGCGGCATGGCGGAACTCCCGGAACGCAAATGAAAACCAGACAGACGAGCGGACTCAGGCTTCGGGCTGCGGCGGGTCGGTGCCGGACTTCGCTGGGGTCGAAGCCGACGGACCCGGTGGGGGGGAAGCTCCCAAATAAGCCGAAGATCCTTGGTAGCGCTCGATGACCTCGACGAGCAGGATGCGGCCCGACGCCAGTAGGGGGATCGCAATCAGCACGCCGATCAAGCCGAACAATTCGCCCATCGCGACGATGCCGAGCAGCACGACGAGCGGCTTGAGCCCCACCTTCGTGCCGATGACGCGCGGCGTGATGATCAGCACATCGACGACGTAGAAGGCGCCGAACAGGAACACAACACCGAGCACCTGCCATAGCGTATGACCGGTCAGCATCGACAGCAAGGCGCAAAGCAGGGCGCCTGCGATGACGCCGACATACGGCACCAGGTAGGCCACGCCGGCGACCGGGCCGACGACGACTGCAAATGGCACGTCGAGCAGCACGAGGCCGACCGTGTAGACGGTGGTGGCGGTGACCAGCAGCACGAGTTCGCCGCGCAGGAAGCCGGCCAGCACCTCGTCGAT
>SHZF01000123.1 GCA_009692425.1 Myxococcales bacterium
CCAGCGCGAGCGCCCCCGCCACGTGGTCCCGCCAGCCTGCGACTCCGAGGGCGCGGACGGCGTCGAGCGAGCGCTGTTCGCCGAAGCACAGGCCCGCCACGATGGCCGTCTCGGCCCAGGCGCGGTCGTGGCGACCCATCGCTCCGATGCCGGCGAGGTCGAACGGCCGGTCGGTCGGCATCGTCGCCACCAGTGCTGGCAACAACGTCGGATCGCGGCTGGGCGCGTATTCGAGGTCGAGCGCCGCGAGCGGAATGCCCTGGCGCGCCGCCGGCAGCAGCACCTGGAGGTCGATCGCGGCCGGCTGCCATACGGACGCAAGCCGTGAACTCAGCGCCATCGCCAGCCGATGCAGCGGCGCTCCGCGTGGGGCGGCCGCCGCCTGCAGGCCGAGCTTTTCGACCAACCCATCGACCGCGTGGCTGCGCGTGACGAGCCCATCGTCCGTCAACAGGCCGAGCAGCAGGCCGACGGCTTCGGGACGGTCCGACTGACGCAGCGCGAACGCGTCGAGCCCGCGCAACACGTCGCCCGGCTGGTCGTCTGTCGCGATCGGATCGCCGCGCAGGTGGAACAGCGCGCGCGCCGCCGCCGCTCGGGGCCAGGCACCGCCGTGGTCGCGGTGACGCTCCAGGGCTGGCACGGCGGCGGCCAGCTTGAGGCGCCCCACCGGCTCGAACGCGAAGGTGTCGCCGGCTTCGGTGCGGCGCAGCAATTCGGCCTCGGCCCGGGTGCGGTCGGCGGGCTGCAAGGCGGACAGGCCGACGATGTCGTAGTCCAGGCCCGTGCGGGCGGCCAGCGTGGCGTCCAGCTGGGCGACGAATTCGGCGTACGTGGTCATGGCGGCTCCTGAATGCCGATGCTAGCGCATCCGGGCTGAAACGGCACGACACGGCGTCGCATCCGCAGGCGGAGGCGGCGCACCTCAGGTCGACGAGATGCCCATGCGGGTTCCCGCACGCGGAATGAACGAAAGACCCCGGTCCGCATGGGCATCTCGTGCGGGCCGCGGCTGCGGACCGCCGCAGGGGGCAAGGGGGCGCGCGGCGCCCCCAAGGGGCTTTCTACCTAGGGTTCGGCCAGCGCGTGCGGAAACCTGCGCACCCGCAGCGCGTGCCGCAGTGCGCCGGGCCAGTCGGGCGGCAGCCGGCAGAAGTAGCGGAACGATGTCGTCATTGCACCAAATGTGCGCTCCAGCTCGCGCAATTCGGGCTTTGCCGCGACGTTGCTGCGCAGGAGTGTCGCCCCGCCCGGCCGCGCGCGGTGCTCAGCCACGAACCCGAGCAGGCGGCAGTGGTAATCGGGCTCCTCGACGATGGCCCCTATCGACGCCGCGCGCGGGTGTGAGCCGTCGAGCATGGCGAGCGCCTGGCGCTCGAGTTCGTCGAGGCCGCCGTCGAACATCTCGAGGAGTTGCATGTCGTACGTCGCGCTCGCGTGCACGACTTGAAGCAGGTGGCCGATGATGGCGTCGGGTGTCGACAGCAGGCCGATGGGGTCCGTCAGCGAGGCCGGCTCGTCCAGGAAGCGCAGCATCTGGTGAAAGCGGAAGTCGATGCCCATGTCGGCGTAGTAGTCGGCGGCCACCGGCGTGATCCAGAACCGCAGCATGTCGTAGGCGCCGACCGCCAACTGGGCGCGCGTCGGCACCGCGTCGAGGATGCCCTTGGCGTGCAAGCTGGCGAGTCGGGCGTCGATGCGGGCGCCACCGGCATAGGCCGCGATCGAGGCCCCGAATCGCCCCACCTTGCCCGGCCACACGCGCACGGGGCCGGCAGCCTGGCGCACCAAGCGATGCGGCGGCTCGTGCAGGCGTGCGGCGGTCGTGGCCATCGAAACCTCCAGACTAGGGCCCGTGCAAAAATGAGTCGATCGACTGAACTTCAAAGGAGTTCGAATCAGTGAGGCCTGATCGTGTAGTTCCACTCCCCATGAAACTCATCGCGGACGATGTTGATGCCGTTCATATCGGCATCCGGAATCACCCGGTCGCGTGCGTAGGTGTTGCTGTCGAGTTCGCAGCGCACGGTCAGGCCGTGTTGCGTCTTGGTGGCGCCGATGAGTTCGACAATCGTGCGGTAGCTCTCAAGCGGCTTGCCACGCCAATTCAATGAGATGTGCGAGAACATCCGGTGCTCGATCTTGTTCCACTTGCTCGTGCCTGGGGGCAAGTGGCAGACTTTGATAGGAATGTGCAGTTGATCCGAGAACTTCTGTAGCTCCAGCTTCCACAGCCGCAGGCGATTGCCGTTGCTGCCGCCCCAGTCGGCGGTGATGAGCAGTTGCGATGCCGCGCGGTACCGTTCGACTGCCATCGCGTGCCACCAGCGCCCCACGGTCGCTACCGCGAACTCCGCCGTGTCGGCGCTGATGCCGACACTCACCCAGCCTGAGTTGTCGCCGATGTCATACACGCCGTACGGACTCGCTCGACCGAGGTCTCCCATGAAATCATGGCTGTCCACCTTCACAGGCTCGCCTTCGGGCTGCCATTCGCGTCCGCCGTTCTTGGAGTTGCCGACCAACTCCTTCTTCTTGGTATCGACCGAAATCGCGGGGTTGCCCGCTGCGTGCTGCTCGGCGACCGCCGCGGCATAGCCGCGCATCTGCAACCCCATCGAGGCATAGCCCCGCAACTGCAACCCCATCGCGCCGCACCACCGACACAGGACAACACGAACATGGAGGCAGGTCACGAACCATCGTCGAATCAAGCCATCCCAGCAAACTCGGCAGGCTGCTGCCACCCGGTCCGGCGGGCGCGGGTACTCGGTGCGTGACCTGGTCGCTTCGGCGCCCGGCGCTGTAGATTGGGTCCCCGCCCGCCGGTTCTCTCGCGCGTGTACCACGCAAGCAGCATTGTGGAAGCGGCATGCGTGCCGCTCCGGATAGAAGGTCGCGGTCCGCTCGGGCGGACGCGGACGAAGAACCGGGCCAGCCGACCTGGTGGAAGAAGCCTTTCGGAAATGCGCGGATGCAAAACTCGACTTTGGAGCTTGACTTGGGGGAGGTCATAGAAGGACACGCAACCCGCGTGCGCCCCGCGGCACCCCGCTCGGCCCGGACCCTCCGGAGCCGACCGCTAGCCGCCCGAAAGGGAGTCTGCGGCGGCCAACCGCCCCCGTCAACGCACGTTTTCCGCAGTTTGGACAGGTCGCGCCCGTCCAGGTGCGCTCCAGCGCGCCCGAAAAGGCTCTGCCCTCGTCTCCCACCCTGCATCGCGCGATCTTCGAAGCGCTGCCGGCGCCGCAGCCTGGGACTACTTGAAGATGTACTGGATCTCGCCGTTCCCCGACCGGACGCCGGGGGTCGTGGTCGCGCCGAAGTCGAGCCCGCCGAGGTACGAAGACCCGCCGCCGCCGGGCGTGTTGGCGGTGCCGCCGGACGACCCGCCGTAGTATCCGCCACCGCCGCCGCCTTCGTCGTTGCACTGCACGTTGGCGCCGCCGGTTCCGAGCGCGCCGTTGCCACTGCTGTTGCCGCTCGCAGGAGTGCCGCCGGCGGATTGCGTCCCGCCACCGCCGGCGCTCACGCCGGCGCTCACGCCCGAGGCGTCCGAGCCCGTCAGCCCGCCGCCGGCGCCGCCCGGGTAATCGCAGCTGTTGTAGCCGCAACCACCGCCACCGGCTGCGACGAGAACCCGCGTCGAGAGCTCGCCTTGTTGGGTCCGGATGTCGGACGCACCGCCGCCGCCCGAGCCTCCCTGAGAGCCGCGCCCACCGCCGTTGTACCCGCCTGTGCGAGTACTGCACGAACCCTGGTCCTGTGGCCCGCCGGACGCGCCCTGGCCACCGACGAAGGCAAAAAGGGTGGTACCCGGCGCGAAGGTCTTCGTGCCCTCGACCTTGCCGCCAAGACCGCCGGCCTTGACCGCGCCGAGCCCTCCCTGCGCTCCGAACGCCGTGAAGCGGTACTGGGTCGCGACGGCAGGGGTCGTGATCGTCTGCACCGCGCCCGTGAACGCGAGCTTGAACGGCTCGTTGATGGCCTTGTAGGTCCAGCCACCGTTGCCCATGTCGCAGTAGGCCTGGACCGCGTCGCCCGGGTCACCGCCCGTGAGGTCGACCCAGAACCCGCCATCGACCAGCGTGATGCCAGCGGTCTTGTGTTTGTCGAGGATGTCGCCGCAGCTCGGCCCGGGCATCGTCTTGACCGTCCCGTAGCTGCCCGTCCACTTGCAGTCGTTGGTGCACGCGTCGGTGTCGACCTGGTTGCCGTCGTCGCACGGCTCCTTGCCCACGCTTTTGCCGTCGCCGCACGTGCTCGTGCAGATCGACGAGCAGCCGTCGCCGTCGGCGTTGTTGCTGTCATCGCAGTCTTCGTTCGATTCCAAGATGCCATTGCCGCACGTATCCGCCAAGCTGCGCCACACGCCGAGCGCGCAGTACCGGATCGCATTCGTCTTCGTGTCGAAATACAACGCGCCCTTGGTCGACGCCGTGCACGGGAAGGGCGGGTCGGCCGCGTTCTTCAGCACCAGCGCCCCACCAACCCCCACCTTCCCGCTGGCCAGCACCTGCACCTGGATGCTCCACGCCTTGATCTGACCGTCGGTGCCGTTGTTCAGGAACGCCGTGTCGATGACCTGCAGATACCACTTGCCCTTGGGGTTCTTGCCGATCCAGGTGCTCAGGTCGCCCGACAGCGTCTTGGTCGGCGAAGGCCAGGACGTCTTGACCAGCGTGCCCTTGGCCGTCTTGTCCCACAGCAGGTACTTGGCGTTCGCCGAGTCGATCAGCATGATCTGCAGGTTGGTCGTGTCGCTGTTCGCAACCTCCGCGGAGATGGTGATGGCCTCGGCCGTCCCGAAGTCCGGCACGTCGATCACGTCGCTGATGCCGACCGGGTTGTTGTCCGGAATGCCGATCGGCGTCTTCGTGCTGGCCGCCAGCTCTTGGAACTGATTGAACAGCAAACCGTTCGACACCTCGTCCAGCCCGTCGCCCGGCAGGTCCGCAGGCTTCACGGCTCCGCCGCCCGCCACGCAGTCATAGCTGCCGTCGGCCTTGATCCCCGCCATGACCAGGCCCGTGCCGCACGCCGCCCCCACCTTCGGGATCACCGGCACGCCCGACAGGTCCGGAAACGCCCCCGTCATCGCCACGTTGGCAAACGTCGGCTTGTTCGCGATGTCGCCCCAAGCACCGCTCGTCGCCACCTTGGCCAAGCCCGCCGTCTTCGCGTACGGCGCCAGCACGTCGGCCGCAAGCTGCGACAACCCAACGCACCCCGAGCAGTCCACGCCCTCGGCGACCGCCGCACGCAGCGTGAACGGCACCGCAGCAACAGCCTTGCGCGGCAGCTCCGGGTTGCCCCCCACCGCCACACCCAGCCACACCGACTTCTGGCCCGCCAGCACCTGTGCCGATAGCGGCTGCTGGCTGCCCAGCGCGTGACCGAACGACCCGCCCTTGACCGCAAGCGTCACCGGGCCCTCGGACCACAGCACGTTGCCGCCCGTCTCGGCGTCGTACAGCTTGAACGAAACCGCATAGTCGCCATCGGCCACCGGCCCGCCGCCCGTCGCGGACAGCACGCCCTCGGCCTGGGTGAACCCGGGCACCGCAGAGGCGGCGGACAGCGGCACCCCCAAGGCGACGACGAGGAGCAGCGGGACGCGCAGATTGCGCAAGGTACGGGCGGTCATGGTGGGCTCCGCGTCGGAAGAGCCCGCAGACTAGACCGGCCGGAAGGCCGCGGCAATCCGCCCGGGGGAGCTGTCCCTGTCGGCGACAGCGCACGCTCAGGCGCTGTCCCTGACGCCTCAGCGCCTACTTGCACACCCCAGCGGTGCACGTCTTGCCCGCGCCGCAGACACTGCCGTCCGCGATCGCCTCGGACTTGCACTGACCGGCGGTGCACAGGTCGGCGGTGCAGGGGTTGCCGTCGTTGCAGTCGACGGGCTGCTTGGCGGCGCAGTCGCCGGAACTCGCGCAGGCCATGTCGCCCCAGGCGTCGGTACGGACGAGCCACAAGCCAGGGACTGTAGACACGCAATACCCCATCGCCTCGCCGCGCTGCCACATAGCGCCGCCCCCGGACCCTCCGGGCCGCCCGCGAGCCGCCCGAAAGGGAGTCTGCGGCGGCCAAACGCCCCCGTCAACGCAGGTTTTTCGCAGTTTGGACAGATCGCGCCCGTCCAGCCGCGCTCCAGCGCGCCCGAACACCGCCGGCAGCTCTCTTCAGCCGGGCCTCATGCCGCCCACGACAGCGGTCCCAATTCGTCGATCCCGTCCCATTCGGCGCCAGGATCGTCGTCCGGATAGTCCATGTCGCCCGGTGGCCCGCGAATGGCCACGATGTCGTC
>SHZF01000124.1 GCA_009692425.1 Myxococcales bacterium
AAGCTGGGCGCAGTGCTCGGCACCATCGACTACATGAGCCCGGAGCAGATTCAGGGCGGCGCCATCGACCGCCGCGCTGACTTGTATGCCGCTGGTGTCATGCTTTACGAGATGCTCTCGGGCCGTAAGCCCTTTGAAGGCACGAGCGAATTCGACGTGTCGGCCGCACACGTCCAGCGCGCCCCCGACCTGAGCGTGTTGACGGGGCGCTGCCCGGCGGCACTGGTCGAAGTGGTCGCCCGCGCGTTGGCGAAGCAGCCTGACTCGCGCTTCGACTCGGCCAGCGCCATGGCCACGGCGTTGGCGCGGGCCCTGGTGCCTGAGGCGCAGCCGCCAATAGTGGCTTCGGCGCAGCCTCCCACGGTAGTGCCGACCCAGCAGGACGAGTCCACGGTCGACCCACCCGCTCCGCCCGCCGTGCTCGGGCCCGCACCCCCGGTTGCGCCGGTGGCGGTGCCCGCCGAGGCGAAACCGCGGACCGTCGTGGTGCTGGGTTCCGTCGTGGGTGCCGTGGCCGTCCTGGTCATCGGCGCCATGGTGCTGCGTGCGGCCGGACTCTTCGCAGACTCTACTCCAGCAGAAGTCGCGCCTGCGTCCGCGCCACCCGAGCCGGTCGCGGCCCCCAACCCGCCCACCGCCGGTCCGATTGCACCCCCGACCGCTGCTCCGGCACACCTTACGTGGAGTCCGGGTTCCCGGCTGATCTACCGCTACCGTGTCGATTCCACCGCGTCCAAAGACGAACTCATCGCCCGCGACCACTTCGTCGAACGCCGTGTCGAGACCGCAACGCCGCAACTCGACGGCTCCGTTCACGTGCAGTTTCGCGAACAAGGCGGGCCCGACGGCGACGCGCGCAAGTTCACCGAAGTCTATGCCGCCGCCGGTGTGGGTGACCTGCGCGGTGGCGGCGAGCTGCGGGCGGCGTACAACGGCCGCAGCGAAAAGTGGCAGGTGCCTGGCGGTGGTGCCGAAGATGTCAGCGAGGCCGTGGGGGCTTCGGTGCGGGTCCTGCTGCATCCACGGCTCGGCAAGGTGTTCGAGCAGAGCACCGACGATCGCGGCAGCGTGCGGACCCTCGACCTCGTCGCGTTCGCGATCGGCAGCCAGACCGGCGGCGACCTCGCCACAGACATCGTGCGCTGCCAGTGGTTCGAATCCAAGGGCAGCAAGAGTTGGCTCAAGGAGCCGGGGGCCTTTCGCACGCTTGAACTGCCCGGAGCGCTTCACGCGTTCACCAGTGCCGTTGCCGTTCGGCGTGAAACGGCGGACACCGCGTCGGTGCTGAACCTGAGTGGCGCTGAAGCGTCGCATGTGCTCTCGTTTGGAGCCGACTTGCTCGTCGTCAAGGCATGGGCACCGCCCGCAGGCGCGATGGCGTGGGTGGCGTCCGTCTGGCGGACGGCTGCAAGCACCTGCCTCGTGCTCAGTCGCCTGACGATTCTCGGTGCCGCCGACACGGTCTACTGCCACGGCAGTGCCGACGTGCGCGACTTGACGGACGACCACTTCTTGCACATGGTCCAGCAAGGATCTACATGCGTGGCGGCGCTCGGCGTACGTGCGGGTGCTGGCCGACTGGCCGCGCTGTACAGCCTGCCGACAACCGAGAACAGCGCGCGGTTGGGCGGCAGTTGGAGCGAGAACGACGCCAGCCTCGTGCCGGCGGGGCAATGAGCGCGCTACGCAGGAGGCGATGATGCAACAAGGACTTGCGCGGAGAGTCATGGCGCTTGCGCTGGCGCTTGCGGCTGCCGGTGTGCCGGCGACGGCAGCGTGGGCCGCCGGGCCGCCGAACCGCAACGCATTCCCCCTGTTCCGGCAGGGCGATGGCCCGCGGGGCTATGGCAATCCGGACAAGGTGATCGTCGACGTCTCGGGTTGGACTCATCCCGCCAAGGCGGCACTCGCAACGCTGAATGAAGCCAAGGCTGTGCGGGTCGAGTTCTACAAGGCTGGCACGTATCCCGTGTTCATCGTACGGCGGGCGAAGGACTCGACGACCTTTCGCTACCTGCAGTTGCACGAGACGCCGATGATGGACCGATGGGGCAAGCGCATCTTGAAGGCCAACGCCGGGTGGGCATTCGAGGTGATCGACAGCGAGACGGACGACCGGCTGCGCGCGAATGGCGCGCGCGCCGGCCAAGGTCAGTCTGTGTTCGACTTGGGCGACACGGACGGCTTCATGGAGTAGTCGGCACGTTGCCGCATGGGCGTAGTCTGCAATGCCTTGATCAAGCTTGGCTGAACGGGGTGCGTGTTGGCCGAAGGTGGAGCAACTCGGTGCGGTCGATGTGGCGCTCCCGTCGCCGCTGATTATGCGTTTTGCGGCACATGTGGCACGCCGCTGGGTGATCAAGCCGCAACGCAGGCACCTGCCGCACCTTTCGCTGTGGGGAGCGCGATCCACCACGGCCGCTACCGCATCGACTCAATCCTCGGCGAAGGCGGGATGGGATCGGTCATGCGGGCATTCGACACGCAACTGCAGCGCGTCGTGGCTCTCAAGGTCCTGCACCGGGAACTCACGAGCCATCCGACCGCGCGGCGGCGCATGGAACAAGAGGCCCGTGCCCTGGCCCGCCTCGACAGCCCGCACGTCATCAAGGTTCACAACGTGTTTGAAGAGGGCGGCCTGTTGGTGCTCGACCTCGAGTTCGTTGCTGGCGGCACGCTCGACGGCCGCATTCCGACAACGGGTGTGCCCGTTGAACAGGCGTGCGGATGGCTGCGCCAAATCCTCTCCGGCTTGGCCGCCCTGCACGCCGCTGGCCTGGTCCATCGCGACCTCAAGCCGGCCAACGTCCTCGTAACGAACGCCGGGGCGCTGAAGATTACGGACCTCGGTGTCTCGCACGACGCGCAAGCGAAGGACCGGACACGCCACGGCGCGCGGCTAGGCACTCCCGAATACATGGCGCCGGAGCAAATCCAGGGCACCGCTGTCGATGCACGCACGGACATCTATGCAGTGGGTGTGCTGGCCTACCAAGTGCTGTGCGGTCGATTGCCCTTCGAAGGAACCGAGTTCGACGTCCTCGCGGCGCACATTCGCCAACCGCCGGATGTCGAGCGGTTGCGCGGCAAGGCCCCGGGCAAGCTGCTCTCGTGGGTGATGCAAGCGCTGGCCAAGGACCCGCAACGACGGCACTCCTCTGCGATTGGCATGGTAGCAGCGCTCGATGCAGCGATGGGCCGCGAATCTCATGCATCTGCCGAGAACGTTGCATCCGTCGTCGTCGCGCCGCGTCAAGCCGAGCCGCCCCGCACCGGCTCTCCTAGGCAGGCCGCATCCCCTGTTGCCGGATCGGGTCGGCCGCCATCGAACACGCTCCCGGGCATCTCGACCGGGATCCGTGCGTCGGAACGTGACATCGCCGCTGCGCCACGAAGCCCGCCGCCGAGGGGCCCGCCGCCCAGCACGCCCCCACCTGCCGCCGCCGCTGCGGCGCCCAGAATGCCGTCGCCGGAGCCTGCGCGAAACCGGCCGACGCCTCCCGAAGATCTTGCCACACTGCGACCGCGAGCGTCTCCGAACATGGTACTCGGCTTGGTCATTGCCGGCGCCGTAGCGGCGCTCAGCACGACGGCATGGCTGGCGGTCAGGCACTTCGCCACCTCCGAGGCCAGTGCGGGGGACGCCGAGGTTGCCGTGCCGAATCGCGTGACCGCACGTCGGGCCGCCCCCTCGGGCAACTCCGACGAGCCGCATGAGCCCGCGCCGGCAGCGTTCGTTCCTAGCGCCACGAACTGCCAGTGGACCGCAAGTCGAGGTGCCTCGTGGCTCGGTGTCGGTGAAGCGATAGACTATCCGCTGCTTGGAGGTGGACATGCATTCACCCGGGCGCGCGCCAAACGCGGCGGCGAAGGCGTCCAGTCCACGTTGACGTTCCACATGGGAGGCGGCCGCACGGAAGTCGTTACCGTCAACAACGCCGACCTCCTCGTGGCGAAGGCTTGGGCGCCATCGGCTCAGGACGAGTGGGTTGTCGGCCTCTGGGCCGGTTGGGCTCGTTCGCTGACCGTCACCACAACAAGGCTGCGCGGCGTGGACGTGGCGACGCACAAGGCGCAACTGGATCGTCCTGAAGTGCCTGACATCATGCGAGATCTGTACCTGTGGATCGATCACGCGCCGGACCTGAGTGCTGACGGCTGTGTGCTGCGCCTCGGCTACGACCCGACCGGCCAGAATCGCGGCAAGCGACCCGTGCACTCCACGTATTTCAGTCTGCCCGCGAGCGGCGCGCCCGCAGTCTTGAGCCGGGGCGAGTGGACCGCCGCGGAGCATCCCCTGTACGACGAATAGATGGCCGTATGGCGGCGCAACGCCGCAAGGAGGATCCCGTGCAAGACAACCGCAGAACCCGGGTCATCATCGGCGCCGATCCGGCTCAGTGCGACGTGGTGTTTCGCGAACCGTCCGTCTCGAGTCGGCACTGCGAACTGTCGCTTGGCCCAAGCGGACTGCTCATCATGGACACGGGCAGCACGAACGGCACGTTCGTCAACGGCATGCGCCTCGACCCCCATCGGCCCGTAGCCGTCGCCGTGGGCGCCACGATTGACCTTGGCCGCAGTTGCCGCTGGTTGCTCGGCCCGGACCACGCGGCGATGCTTGGCCCCGGCCCCGCCGTACCACCCGTCATGCGGGCGACCGCGTACGAGGGCGCGTCGATTCGGTTCGGCCACGACACACAGCAGATCGACTTCCCCGTCGCCGGCGAGGGCGTGTCTGGCCTCCACTGTGCGGTATCCGGCGTTGCCGGCGCGTACCGGCTCATCGACCTCGGCAGCACGAACGGCACGTGGTTTGGCGGGCAGCGCCTTGAGCCCGGCGTGGCGGTGCCGATCCGCGAGGGCGACTCGTTCCACCTGGGCCGCGTGGCCAGCGTCACCCTCGACCGGCAGCACTTGGCCGCGCTGAACGCCGGCGCCCCGCCAGCAGCGCTCCGGCACCCGCCGAGCAACCCACCGTCCCCGCCGCACTCGCTACCCGCCCCTGTGTCTCCGCCCCAACCGCAACGCCGCGCTGTCGATGCCAACGCGCCATCAGACTCGGTCGGCCGGTCACACGAGCAAGCGGTCGCTGCACCAAGGTCGTCGGCCAACGCCGTCAAGTGGATCGTTCTCAGCGTACTCGGCGTCCTGTTCGTCGGCTCCGGCGGATTTGCCGTCGTCCGCCACCTCATGGAAACCGGCGGCAAGGCCGTGGACCGGGCGGCGGCCAAGGTTCGCGGCCCGCAGACTGTCGCCGACAAGTCTATCGACTTGCAGGAAGGTTCGGCGCGATGGTCGAGCTTCACGCTGCCGAACGATGCGTCCGTGCGCGTTCGCGTCACCGCCGATCCGCGGCCCGTCAACGTCTATCTAATGCGCGGCGCCGACGTCGGCGAATTCGAGGAGGCGCTCAAGGAGCCAGGAGAAAAGCGGTTTTCCTATGTAGACTCACCCGTGTCTGCCAAGGGCGTCAGAATCCTCACGCAAGTCGATGAGGTACAGGCAGGCCAATGGGCCGTTGTCTTCCACCACGAAAGGACGTCACTGGTGGACTTGGAGACGACGCGGGTGCACTACACCGTCACGGTTGAGTAGGCTCGCTCAGGCGCCCTGGCTCGAGCCGAACCGAACGCCGCCTGCAGACTGGACGTAGCGAACCGCCGCACCCGTTTCTCGCCGCCCCACGCCGATGCTACCGTGCGCCCACAGCGCGGGTCCCCGCCTGCGCCCTCGACCCCCATGTTCAAACCCGGCCAGAAAATCGGCCAGTACGAAATCCGCAGCGTCCTCGGCGACGGCGGCATGGCGGTCGTGTACCGCGCCACGCACATGGGCATGGGGACGGAGCACGCGGTCAAGGTGCTGCTGCCAAACCTGGCACTGAACCCGAAGACGGTCGAACGGTTCCGTCAAGAAGCGCGCGCGCAATTCCGCTTGCGGCACCCACACATCGTGCAGGTGACAGACTACGTCGAACAGGAAGACGTGATTGCATTGGTCATGGATCTGGTGCATGGTCCGACGCTGCGGGCGGCGATGGACCAACGCCCGGGCGCGTGGCCTGCCGCAGACGTGCTGGCGGTGATGCTGCCGGTGCTCGACGGGCCGGCGCCCTGATCATCGACCTGCTGCGGCACGATGAGTTCTTGCGCTACACCCGGGCCCCCGCGGCGCTCCGGTTTGATGTCGAAGCGCACCTGCGAGCCGGGCAGCCGCCCGTCGTGTTCATCGACGAGGTGCAGAAGGTGCCGG
>SHZF01000125.1 GCA_009692425.1 Myxococcales bacterium
GTTGTCGTCGATTAGTCCCTTGTAGAACGTGAAGTTGGCCGCGTAGCCCTTCACGTTCGGTTCGAGGGCGTTGACGGTGGCGGCGTTCGTCGTCGCCTGGTAGCCGAAGTAGCCACCGACGCCCAAGGCTGCGACGCCCAGCATCGAAGTCGCGATCGGCCCAACGCGCGCCAGGGCGCTGCGGCTCGGCGGCTCGTCATAGCCGAACTTGACGATCGGGCCGTCCAGTTTGGGCTGCAACTTCGGCTCGGCGCCCGGTTCGAATTCGGACAGGACCTTGCGCACCACATCCGGCACCGTCTTGGGGCCTGGCTGCGGCTCGATCTGGGCAGACGGGCGCTTGCGCGACACGGCCAGCGCCGGGCCGGTTTCGTCGGGTTTGAGCGCCACCGTCAGCAATTCGCCACCGCGGCCGACCTGGATGGTGCGGAGTTCGCTCTGGTAGCCGCGCGCGCTGCTTTCGACGCTCCAC
This sequence comes from Myxococcales bacterium, assembly GCA_009692425.1. GTDB lineage: Bacteria > Myxococcota_A > UBA9042 > UBA9042 > UBA9042 > SHZF01. The sequence continues at coordinate 473 of SHZF01000125.1, forward strand.
GTGCCCGCCTTGAGCCAGATGCCGCCACTGGTCAGCACGGTGCGGTCCGGTCCCGAATCCCGGAGCAAAGCTTCCGGTTTTGCGCCTGCGGCCAGGGCCGACTTCGCGCCACCTGTGACCGGCATGACGAGGCGCAATTCGACGCGGGCACCGTCGGGGGCCACCTGCACGGCAACCCGGTGCAAGTCCTGGGGAACGAGTCCCGCCAGCCGCTTCACCTCGCTGTCCATCTCTGCGCGCTGCGCGTCCGGCATCCGGTGCATCAGGGCGCGACTGGCGGCATTATGGGCCTCCGCGTACAGCCCGGCGCGTTCCGCAGCCTGCGCCTGGGCGAGCACGAACGTCATTTCCGGATGCTGCCGGTAGGCGGCGCGGTAGTGTTCAGCGGCCAATTCATCAATACCTGCATGGGCTTCTACTCGGGCCAGGGCAGCCTGCCGCAACGCGGCAGCATAGCGGGTCGCCGCCGAGGCGCCGTCGTCGGCCAGTGCCACGGCAGCCGGGCCCGCGTCGAGTTGGGCACCGCCGCACGCAGCCACGAACAAGCACGCCCAACCGAGGAGCCAGCAAAAGGCCAACCGGAGGGCAGGGGGACGGGTGGATTCGGGCGGGGGACCGATCATCGCACTCAGCCTAAGAGCCGGTCCGTACAGTGTCAACGAAACCACGGGTCCACGCGTGCTGTTCCAGTTTCCGTCCCTGGAGCCTGGCCAACGACTTGGCCGGCTGTCACGGTGCTGCCCGCCGCTTCGGGCAGGTCGTCGTGTGCCCGCAGGGGCGGCAACGGCAATGATAGCCCGCCGTTTCAACCACCGGGGATTCAGGGCCCAGAATTGGAGACACGGCCCGGGCCACCACGGCATCCGCTACTTGAGCGCCGCCTTCATCCGGGCCAGCAGCGGTGCGGCTTCCGAATCCAGGCCGAACGAGCGACCGGCTTCCTTGAACGCCGCCGTGCCACCCGCCGCGTCCAGGCCGTGACGCCCGAACGCGCGTTCCTGGATCGCCAACGGCAGCGCCATCATCTGGCCGACGTCGCCCGAGCCTTTGGTCGCGCCGAAGTCTTTCTGGAACGTCGGGTCTTCGAAGCCCTCGACGATGTGCTGCAAGATGTCGAGAAATGTTGGCTTGTCCATGGTCTTCCGTCCTTGCGTTGCATGCAGAGGTCAGTCGTCGGTGTACTGGCGCACGACCCGCCCGGCGTCCTTGTATTCGCGTTCCCCGGCCTTGGCCAGCAGCGGATAGCTGAGCGGCGCGGTCTGTTCGGCGGCCCACACCGCCGCGCGGATGACGGCGTTCTGGATCTGGCCGCCGGTCAGTTCGTAATCGATGGCAAGGTCGCGAAACTTCAGTTCAGGCTCGCGCGGCGCCGTCTCCGGGATCATCACCCGCCACAACCGTTCGCGCTCGGCGACGTCGGGCGGCGGGAACTGCGGCTTGAAGCGGATGCGGCGCATGAACGCCTGGTCGATCGATTCCGGGTTGTTGGTGGTCAGGATGACGAGACCGTCGAATTCTTCAAGCCTTTGAAGCAGGTAGTTGACCTCGAGGTTGGCATAGCGGTCGACCGAGCTCTGCACATCGGTGCGCTTGGCGAACAGCGAATCGGCCTCGTCGAACAACAGCGCCATGCCCGAATCCTGGCTGGCGTCGAACAGCTTGGCCAGCCGCTCTTCGGTTTCACCAATGTATTTCGACACGACGCTGGCCAGGTCGACGCGGAACAGTTCCAGGCCCAGGTCGCGCGCCACGAGCCCCGCGCAAAGCGTCTTGCCGGTGCCGGAAGGGCCTGAAAACAAGGCTGTCAGCGCGCGGCCGTAGCCCATCGTGCGGCCGTAGCCTTGTTCGTCGAGTACATGGGTGGCGAACTTGCCGAACCGCACCATTTCCAAAAGGATCTCGCGGGTTTCCTCGGGCAGGACCGTGTTGTCCCAGCGGCCGCGGACATTGATGCGGGTAGCGAGACCGGCCAGGCGCGAACTGGCGACGTCGCGGCACGATTTTTCGATGTCGCCGATGTGCACGGCGGTCAAGCTGGTGTTGCGCTGGCGGGCGGTGGCGGCGGCCAGGTTCACCGACAGGTCGATTTCGTCGATGCCGAACTTGAACACACCGACCGATGACACCGTATCGTCCAACTCTTGCCCGCCCATGTGCTCGACCAACCGATCGCGCCACAGGTCCTTGCGTTCGTCGATGCCCGGTGCTGCGGTCGGCAGTTCCAGGCAGCCCAACTCGCGCAACAGCCCCAAGTGCACGCGCGGCGACAGTTTCGCCTCTTCGGTCCGCCGGCTGGCGCGCGAATGGAAGAACATCGTCGTGGTTTCGCCACCCAGCAGTTGCAGCACCGCCGCCAGTCGCTCGGCGCCGTGATCGCCCGCGTCCATTGCCTCGGCCTGCTCGAAGAACAACCCGGCACGGGCCAGACGCGCCCGACCGAGCACATAGCCGACACGCGCAACATCTTGTTCAAGCAGCAGATCTAGCCGCACTTCCAGCAGGCCCTCGCCGAACAGGTGCAGCGCCTCGCGGGAAATGCGCAGGGCCCCCGACCGCTCGGAGCCGAGCAACACGAAACGCCGCCGGCCGCGAAAACCTCGCGCCAGGGCCTCCTTCAGCGCCGGCGTCATCGGCACGGCGGACTGTGGAACTTGTTGATTTGCTTCAGTATTTTCGACAGACCGATGCCATAGCACCCCGTGCAGATCGTCCAACGACACAGGCAGCCCCAGCAGGTAGCCGCACACGAATGTGGCCGCCCGGTAGCGCACCTGGGTCGATTCGTCGCCGGTCGCCAGCACCAGGCCATAGCGCCGCATCGTCGCCTGGGCCGCCAGCGCCGCCAGCACCGCCTTGCCGCGTACGCCAAACGCATCGGCCGCGTGGCCCAGAAAGTCTTCGGGCCACTGGCTCCGGCCGGTATCGCGCCACAAAGCTCTGTAAAGCCAAAGGAATTCCGGAACCAGTTCAGCCGCCAGCAGGATCCACAGCAGATCGCATTCCAGGTCGGTCAGGCCAAAGATGACGCGCAACTCGTCGAACCGCTGGCCGCCTTCGGTCGTAGGTCGCAGGTCGTCGTACGGCGTGGTCAGCCGCTGCTCCATCCGCGCCACGAACGCCATCCGTTCGGGATCCAGCGCCTCGCCGCGCAGACAGCGCAGGCAGGTCGCGTCCAGCGTTTGCATCGTTCCGGCAGGCAGGGCGTTTTTGGTCGGATCGTCGGTCGGCCGGTCCCACGGGCGCAGCACCACGAGGTACCGCTGCAGCATCGCCCGCACGCGATCGAGGTACGGTGCAAACTCGACCGCGGCCCCATGCAGCCAGGGCCGCGCGCCCGTCTCGTCGTCGACCGGCGACGCCCCGCCCGGCTGCTCGGAACGCAACAACTGGCGCAGCAGGTCGACCTGCATGTCGCTCAGATCGTCGGTGGTGGTGTCGGGGTCGATGCGCGCGCGATCGAGAATGGCCTTGGCCCGCGAACGGCTGATGCCGGGCAGGTAGGTCAGCGCCGTTTCGACGGGGCGGTGCGGCGGAAGGCCTGAGAGTCCGGAACGGGCCATGGGGCGGGAGGGTAGCGGAGGGCGGACAAGCTAGCAAACGGCCACGGTAGCCCGGTTCCGGCTCGGGTTTCGGTTCCGGCTCCGGTCAGGTACCGATCGACAAGATGCGCGGGACGACATAGCTGCCCGCCTCGGACTCGGGGGCCAGGGCCATCGCAGCAGCAGTTCCGAGGCACGAGAGCGGCAGGTCCGCGCGCAGCGGCGTCTCACTTTCCGTTGGGTGGATCATCGGTTCGATGCCGGTCGTGTCCAGGCCGCGCAGGTCGTCGACGTAGCGCACGATGGCGGCCAGGTCGTGCTCGAGGCGCACGGCTTCGTCCGAGTCCAACCGCAACCGCGCCAGGTGCGCCATGTGCGCGACAACGGCGGCGTCGATGGTGACGGATTGGCGCGGAGTCATGTGCAAATCCTCGTTCATGAACGGACTCCTTGCGCAACCGACATGCCCTGGACGCGCTCGACGGCCGCGGTCAGTTCGGCGCGGATGCGGTCGCGACCGGCTGCCGTCGTCGCTTCGCAGCGCAGCACCAGGATGGGGCCAGTGTTGGACGCGCGCACCAGGCCCCAGCCGTCCGGGAATCGCACGCGCACGCCGTCGATGTCGATCACGTCGTGGGTGCCTCGAAATTGTTCGGTCACTGTTGCAACCACATGGAATTTAGACTCGTCCGGGCAATGCAGTCGCAACTCGGGCGTGGCGTGCATCAGCGGCAGGTCGACCAGCAGCGACGACAGGGGAGCGTCGGTCGCCGCCAGGATCTCGAGCAGGCGGCAGGTGGTGTACATGGCGTCGTCGTAGCCGAAGTACCTGTGTTTGTAGAAGATATGCCCGCTCATTTCGCCCGCCAGTGCCGCGTCTTCCTGCTTCATGCGGTCCTTGATCAGGCTGTGGCCGACCCGGCTCATCACCGCTCGGCCGCCGCGCGCTGCAATATCGTCGAACAGCGTCTGGCTGCACTTGACCTCGGCGACGATGGCGGCACCCGGCACGTCGCGCAACAGCGCCCGCGACAGGATGACCATCAGGCGGTCGCCCCACAGGATGCCGCCCTGCTCGTCGACGACGCCGATGCGGTCGCCGTCGCCGTCGTAGGCCACGCCCAGGTCCGCGCCGTGCAAGGCCACCGCCGCCTGCAGATCGACGAGATTCTCGGCCACGGTCGGGTCGGGGTGGTGGTTGGGAAAGCGGCCGTCGGGCTCACAGAACAGCTCGATGACCTCGCAGCCAAGCCGGCGCAACAGGCCGGGTGCCACCGGGCCGGTCGGACCGTTGCCGGCATCGACGACGACGCGCAACGTGCGGCTCGACGATACCGAAATGTTTTCAGCGATCCAGTCGACATAGGGCGCGTGCACGTCGCGTTCCGAAATGGAGCCGAAGCGGGTTTCGGGCGCGACGGAGTCGGCCAGCCTCCTTATCGTCTGAATATCCTCGCCGTGCAGGCTGCTGCCGCACAGGGTGACCTTGACGCCGTTGTCCGGTGCCGGGTTGTGGCTGCCAGTGACCATGACGCCGCCGTCGACGCCGAACGTGTGCGCAGCGAAATACACCATGGGTGTCGCACAGATACCGACATCAACCACGCGGACGCCGACCGATTGCAGGCCGGCCACCAGCGCGTTGCGGATGCGGCGACTCGACAAGCGGGCGTCGCGGCCGACAGCCAGGACGGGCCCGTGGTCTGGCTCGCGTTTGCCCGTGCGGTCGCTGGCGAGCAGACCGATGCCACGGCCGATCCTGCGGGCGACGTCGTCGGGCAGGTCGCGGTCGGCGACGCCGCGGATGTCGTAGGCGCGAAAAATTTGCGGATTCATGCGGTTCGAGTCCAGACAGAAAAAACGTCTTTGCGATCCAGGGCCTCGTGAAACGTCACAGCAGGTGGGTCAGACCGAGACGCTGCACTTCGGCCACGACGGTGCGCACATCCTGCGAGCGCTCCAACGGCAACACCAGTGTCGCGGTTTCTGTCGCGACGACCGCCATGCCGCGCAGGCCCACCGCCGTCACGACCGGGCCCTGGGCGATGAGAACACAGTCGTGGCAGTCGACCGAAATCACCTGTCCGTGTATGAAGTTGGTGTCACCGTTTGTGCGCAACCCAAGCAGGCTCTGCCACGTCCCCACGTCGGACCAGCCGGC
>SHZF01000126.1 GCA_009692425.1 Myxococcales bacterium
GCTGCTCACCGGCTTGTAGGTGGAGTCCGTGTGCCACGCCTCGTTACCGATGTTCGTCCGCATCCGTTGCGAGTCGAGCGCCAGGATGCCGCCGTAGGAGCCATCCTCCCGCTTCTCCTGGTTGGCCATGGGGGCGGCGCCGAACTCCAGTTCGCCGAACCGCGTCCCGAACGCGATGTTCTCCGCGTCCGTGAGGAACTGGCCGGGAAACAGCAGGAAGCCGTACTTCAGGAAAGCGGCCTTGATGATCGCAAAGTCGGCGTCGCCGAGGGCGCCGAGCGAGATGCCGGTGACGGACGCGCCGAACACCTTGTGGCTGATCGGGTCGATCGTCATGTGGCTCATCGGGCGCCACCGGTAGGTTGCGTGGAGAGACTGGCAGCATAGCGCGCGCATGCACCTCGGCGGCCCCTTCGCACACCCGGCAGTTGCGCCCGGCCGGTGGCCGCGCGAACGCGCGTGACACGTTGCGCTTCGCGGCATGGCCGGCAGCGAACGCCGCCGCGCGCGAACGTTGCGATGACTCGTCGCGCGCGTGCGGCCACCCTTCGGCCGACGGGCTGCCGACGGGAATCCGCGCAACCCCTGCAGCGCCCGACACGCCGCCAGGACGTGAGCAACTGCAGGTGCTAGTGTCGCGCCATGCGACTTGTCCTCCGGCTCGATCTGCAGCTGACCCGGCGGCAGCCGTTGCAGCTTGGAACCCGTCCTGTCGACTCCCGCGCCTCGCCCCGGGTGTTGACGTGACCCTGCCAGCGTCCGGGGCGCCGGTTCCGGGGCAGGTACACATCCCCGCCGCCGGCCCCGGAGCGCTCTACTGCACGCTCTACCACCGCGACCCGGGTTTTGCCGAGCTCGCCGAGGCTGAGTTGCTCGCGCTCGGTGGCGGGCATGCCGCGGAGCCCGGCGTTGCCATCTCCACCGCGCCGATTCGCTGGGCGAGATGTGCCTACGCGATGGCGGGCGGGCGGCAGCTCGCGTTCGCCGCGTCGCTCGATGCGCTCGCGGCCCAGCTCCTGTCACTTCGTCTCGTGGCACCACGCTTCAGCATCGACACGCGGCGCATGCCACGCCGGCGCAAGGGCGCGTCAGCCGCGAAGACCGTCATCGGCAACTGCATCGACGGTGCTGTTTCTATCGGCGATCCGCAGTTGCGGCTGCTGCTCGTCGTGTCTTCGCTCGGCTACCGCGTTCTGGTCGACACCGCCGCCCACCCCGGCGACGCGGACTGGCTGCGCGGCGGTCACAAGCCGCACAACTATCTCGTGGCGTTGCCGGTGCGCATTGCCAAGGCAGCACTCAACCTCACGGTTCTGCCGGGCGACACCGTGCTCGACCCCTTCTGCGGCTCGGGAACGATCCCGTTACTGGCGGCGTGGGCCGGCCATCGTGCGTACGGCAGCGACATCAGTGCCGCCTGCGTCGCGCGCGCCGGCGACAACATCGCCCACTTCGGCCAGCAGGCGACGCTCACCTGCGTGGATGCGCGCGCGTGCAGACAGCAGGCGGACTGCATCGTCACCAACCTGCCCTATGGCGTTTACAGCCACCTTCCGCGCGAGGCGCTGCACGCGGTGCTGCGCAATCTCGGCCAACTGGCGCCGCGGGTGACACTGGTCACGGCGGAACGCATCGAAGACGACCTTCGCAGCCACGGCTATGTCGTGCAGCGAGTCATTGCAGTCGAGGCGGCCCGCTTCGAGCGGTTCGTGTACGTCACCCGGGCACCGTCGGCGACGCGCGCATCAGCCCGCTGACGCAAGGCCGCCTCCAGGCGCAGATGTGCAATGCCGCGTCAACGAAGCTCTGCACCACCGGACCTTGCCGTGCGTAAAGGATGCTCTCCCATCGTCCGTGGGTGAAACGCACGGAAGATGCGAGCAACGCGCAGCGTTCCGTCAGAGCAAAGCCGCCGGACACGGTCTTGCGCAGGATCCTTGAGCCGCGTGCTCACGCTGGCGCCATGGCATGGCAACCACCGTGACGCCGGACGCGGACGTCAAGGGACCGCAGCGGTGAGCGGGCGTCGCGATCGCACAAATGCGGAGAATGGCGTCAGGCCTGCTCGCCGGCTCGATGCGCAACCGCATGCAGATACGGCCGCAACACGCTGCGTGCTCACGCTGGCGCCATGGCAACGCGCGCACTTCGTGTGCTGCAACCTACCGGCGGTGGTTGCCGCCCGAAGCGGTCAGAGATAGCCGGCCGCCTGCAGGCTGAAGAGGTGCGCGTAGCGTCCCTCCGCGGCCAGCAGTTCGGCGTGGCTGCCGTCCTCGATCACGCGGCCGGCCTCCAGCACGAGAATGCGGTCGGCCATCCGCACGGTCGGGAAGCGGTGCGAGATCAGGATCGTCGTGCGGCCGGCGGCGAGGGCGCGGAACTGTTGGAAAACGTTGTGTTCCGCCTCGGCATCGAGCGCCGCGGTGGGTTCGTCCAGCACCAGGATGTCGGCCTCGTCGCGCATGAATGCGCGGCTGAGCGCCACCTTCTGCCACTGGCCACCCGACAGCTCGATGCCGGCCGCAAACCAGCGGCCAAGTTGCGTGTCGAGGCCGGCCGAAAGGGATGCCACGAGTTCGCGCGCGCCACCGTGCGCAACCGCGCGCCCAAGTCGCGCCTCGTCATGCATGTGGTCGACGCTGCCGAATGCGACGTTCTCACGCAGCCGGAACTGGTACTGGTTGAAATCCTGGAAAATGACACCGATGCGCCGCCGCATCGTCTCTTCGTCCCAGTCGTGCAAGTCGCGCCCGTCGAGCAGCACCCGACCCTCGGTGGGCTGATACAGGTTGGTCAACAGCTTGATGAACGTCGTCTTGCCGGCGCCGTTCTCGCCCACCAGGGCGAGGCTCTGGCCCTTCGGGATGAACACGTTCAGGTCGCGCAACGCCCAGCGTTCCGGCCGCGCCGGCGCGCTCGCACTGTCGCCGGCACCACGTGACGCGGGGTAGCGAAAGCCCACCCCTTCGAAGCGGATCCCTGCCTCGGCGCCACCGGCGGCGGTGTTCACTGGCACCCGCACCGCGGCCGGCGGCGCGCCCGCAGGCGACGGCGCGGGCGCCACGGCGTCAGTAGAGATCGCGAAATAGTCGAACAGGTTCGACATGTACAAGGTGTCTTCGTACATGCCACCGAGCGCCGTCAGCACCGACTGGAAGCTCTGCTGCCCCTGCCGGAACGCCACCAGGTACAACGTCATGTCGCCCAGCGTCAGGCTGCCGCGCGCGGTGGCCACCACGATCAGCGCGTAGCTGCCGTAGAAGACCGCGGTGCTGACGAGGGACAGCGCGTAGCCCCAGCCGGCGCTGCGAATTGCCAGCCGGCTGTCGTCCCCGAAGAAGGATTCGGCGATGCGCTTGTAGCGTTCGAGCAGCAATGGACCGAGGCCGAACAGCTTCACTTCCTTGGCGTGTTCGTCGTTGGCTAGCACGTATTCGATGTACGTCAGCCGGCGCGCGTCCGGCGACCGCCAGTTGCGCAGGCGGTACGCGGCGCCCGAAAAACGCGCCTCGGCGATGAACGAAGGCACCGTCGCCAGCAGCACCAGCAGTGCCATCCAGCCGGAGAAGCCCACCAGCAACGCGATGTAGCCGGTCAGCGTCAGCAGGTGCCTGACCACCTGGAAGTTGCTCTGGATCAGCGACAGCGGCCGCGTCGACGCTTCCCGGCGCGCGCGCGTCAGCTTGTCGTAGAACTCCGCATCCTCGAAGTGCCGCAGCTCCAGTTGCCGCGCCTTCTCGAGGATGCGGACGTTGACGTCGATGCCGAGTCGCAGACCCACCAGATTCCGCGTCAGCGCCAGCAACCGCTCGCAGCCCGCGATCGACACCACGACGACGAGTTCCAGGCCGACGCATTGCACCGCGCGCTTCACCGCCGCCGCCTGCACCGCCCCCCGCGCCGCCGCATGCGCCGCGACGACGGCATCGATGATCAGCTTGCCGACATAGGCCACCAGTGGCGGCAGCGCGGCGGCAACGATCGTGAGCGCCACCAGCGCGACGACGCCACGCGGCGCCGACTGCCAGACGAGGCCGAGCGCACGCGCCGAGTACACGGCGCTGGCTTGCAGGCGCACGCGCAGCGCATGCAGCGGCGAAGGACGGGGCGATGGCACGGTTCGCTGACGGACGCTGGTTGGCACGCGGGTGCGCGAGTATCAACGCCGGCGACGCACGTGGGAAGCATGCCACCCATCGCCGCGGCCGGCCGGTCCGCGTGGCGACGACGCGGTGTTCGCGCAAGAATCCCCAGCCGCCGGCACCGACGCTGCGACCGGGCGTGCGGCAGGCGCCTCAGCGCACCGTGTAGCGGCGCCCGTCCAGACAGGCAGTGATGGCGCGCCGGTAGGCGGCGCGTGGCGCCGCCGTGGCAGCGGCCCGACTCATCGCCGACCACCGCGGCACGGACGCGGGTATTGCGCGCAACGCGTGCCTCCCCCTCCGTCTCGATGCTGCCGCCACCGATGGCGCCCACCGCAGCCCTATCAACGCGCCTTCCACCGCGTCCTCGTGACGCGACCCGATGGCGCCACCGATTACCGCACCGGCAACCGCCCCGGCGGCTGTGGCACCGGCCTGCGGATTGGGCGTTGGCGACACGCTGCGGGCCGGCGCCGCCGCGCTCCCTGCCGATGGATCGAAGCCCGACTGATCGCGCGCCCAGACATGGCAGTCGTAGCCGTTCTGCTCGAGTCGCGCTTGCGCGGGCCGTCGCTCGGGTAGACGAACAACCGGCTGTCGCCGGCCTGCACCGCAGCAGCCAGCACGGCGGTGACGATCACCACGACGAAAGCGCCGGTTTGCCTGCTCATTGCACCGAGTACCCCCGTCCTTCGAGGCATGCCGCAAGGGCACGCCGGTAGCCTGGAACCAGATCGCACCGGTCCTCGGGCACGGATGGGTCGAAGCCGGACTGGCCAGCGGCCCAGACGTGACAGTCGTAGCGGTCGCGGTCGGACTGCGCCTCGCTCTGACTCCGCTTCGGGTATGCAAACACCCGGGTGGACTCGCTTGCGTCGCTGCCATCGCCGGTGGCGGCCGCAGCACCGTCAGGCCGCTGCACAACGACATATTCACGGTGCGCCGGCTCGAAGACGTAATAGTCATCGTCGGTGCGGAAATACCGCCGCGTCCCGATCCAGAACGACAACCAGCCGAACGGGCAGGTCATTCACACGGGCGCCAATCGGCGCCCGCACGACCACATGGTCGGCGCCCACGCGGCCGATAGAAGACGCCGCGGTCGTAGTAGTAGCCGGCGCGTTCGACGCGCACATCGACATGACCGCGTGGCAGTTCCCGCACGCGCTCGCCGTGGCGTGGACCCCAGTGCTGGCCGCGGTCGCCGCGGTCGGCGCGGTCGCGTGGCGACGCCGCCGCCGTGGCGACAACCAGCAGCCCGCACAGGAACAGCAGCGTCGTCGATTGATGTCGCACTGAATGACCCGCCCGTCTCGCTTGCATTGGACCACTGACGCACCGGTCGCTGCGCGGACGACATGCTCCCGCCGCGCGGCGTTGTCGGGGGGCCATGCACCGCGGAAGCGCCTGGGCGATACTCACGCGCCGGCGGCGGAACAGGGGCGCCGATGCCACGCGACGGCACCACGGTCGCTGGGTCTGAACCGGGAGAGAACCATGAAGTTCGTCTTCTATCCGCCGCAACGTCGGGCCACCCGCCAGTGGGCGGAGCGCCTGTCCATCGAGGTGCCCGGGCTGCAGGTGGTGGCGCCGGAAGATGCGGCAGTGGCGCTGGCGGAACTGCGTGACGCGGATGCCGCCTTCGGCACGCTGCCGAAGGCGGCACTGGCCGTGGCGGCGAAGCTGCGCTGGCTGCAGGCCCCGGCCGCCGCGCCGCCGGCCGGCTACTACTACCCGGAGCTGGTGCAGCACGCGCTGCAGGTGACGAACTTCCGCGAGATCTACAACGACCACATCGCCAACCACGTGCTGGCCTTCGTACTGGCGTTCGCCCGCGGCTTCCAGCAATACATCCCGCAGCAGCTGGCGGGCCAGTGGCAGCCGGCGCGAGTCGGCGGCGGCGTCGTGCATCTGGCGGAGGC
>SHZF01000050.1 GCA_009692425.1 Myxococcales bacterium
CCGCCTCCGCCGGCAGTGGGCCAGCACGAACTGGGGGATATCCGGAGAAACGCCTAGCCATCAGGTAGATGCGCAAGAGATCGTCACCGCGTCTGCGACGCAGACACGCGCACGGCGGCACCCTGTGGTGGCAATGCTGCGGGGCGGTCACCGTGATCGTGCTCCGCTCCGTGCGCCGGGCATGACCGCGGAGTAGAGCGCGGTCCGCGCGGCGGATGCGCCATGGGTGCGATTGTCTGGCTTGTGGGGCGGGGTGGTTGTCCCGGGGGGCGCCCTCGATCCGATCTGCGCCCAGGCCCCCAGGCAACTGGCTGCCCGCTGATCGGAGTGGTAGCTTGCGGCGCCGCGCGGGCGCTCCCGGACCAGTGACCAAGAGCACCAGCCGCCGACCGCGAGGAGCGCCCATGCCAATGCGACGCCTTTTGGTCACCGCCCTGATCGGCGCGGCTGCGCTCGGCTGTTCGGCGCCCATCACCTACGGCCAGTCGGCCGAAGTCCTCGGCAAGGGCAAAGTCCAGGTCGCTCTCGGAGTCGGCATGTCGGCCTCCACGAGCGCAGTCACCTTGTTGGACGAAGCCGTCTCGCAGATGAAGGTGCTGCACGGGCGGGCCCAATCCCCGGACTGCAAGGCGGACAAGACGAAGTGCGTGCAGGCGTCGCAACTCGATGGCATCGTTCGCGCCGCGTACACCGCGGGATTTGCGGGTCTGGTCGAGCCGGTCTTGGACCTGTCTGCCAAGTACGGCATCGCGCAAGACCTCGCCATCGGTGGCCGCCTGACGACGGGCGCCAAGCGACTCGATGTCGATTGGCAGGCCTTCCGCACCGACGGCTGGGCCGGCGCCTTGACGCTGTCGTACACCTACCAGAAAGGCGAAGCGCCGTTCGTGCAGAGCATCCTCGACAAGATCATGCTCGATGATTTTACGCGGCACTACGTGGAAGCCGTGTTCGCCGCCGGCAAGCGCTTCAGCGACTGGGGCTGGCTGTCCTTCGGGCCGCGCCTCGGCATGTCGAAGTACCACATCGACATGAAGACCGGGATCGACCTGCCTTTCTTCGACGATCTCGGGATCCGCGACCCGGCCTCGCAGGCCATGCAGGGCGCCATCAATTCGCTGCCGCAGACCGACGCCGACGGCACCGCACTGGCCGCCGGCGGATTCGTCAATTTCTTCGCGGGTTGGAAATACGTGTGGCTGGGTGCTGAGCTGTCGGGCGTCTACCACCGCTCCACGGCGACGGTGCTCGGCAAGAAGGAAACGATGGGGGCGCTGCAGTTGCAGCCGTCGCTCCTTCTGTTGACGCGGTTCTAGCCCGCCCGCGCCTTCGATTCCTGCGGTCCAGACCTCCACGTTCACGCCGCGCGTCCTTGCCAGGGACCCCTAGGACCCCATGACCACGCCGAACTTGCGTGCCAGCGGCCCTGCTCTCGTCGTCGCGGTCCTCGTGTCCGCGCCAGCGGCAGTCGCCTTCGGTCAGGCGGTCGAACCGGCAGGGGCCACGACCCCGACGGCGGCCATTCCACAACCAGCCCCTGTCGCGTCAACGGGGTGGTGGTCGACCCGCGATCTCGTCGATTACGGGATTGTGGCGGGCTCGCTTGGCGGCTTCTACGCGATCCACTCGCTGACCCCGTCGGCGCAGTCAGGCATCGGCCCGTCATTCGACGCCGCCCACCCGGCCGCCATCTTGAAGGCCGAGTTCGCCGATCAAACCGGCCGCAAGCACTTGATCGAAGACAAAGGCGAAACTGTACCCGCCGCCTATGTGGGAGCCGCCTTGCCGCTGGTGGCCGCCTGGCTCGGCCTGCAAGAAGGTCTCGCCGCGAACTCCGATGCGCGCCATTTGCACGACGTGCTGGTCGGCCTGGGCGACAGCATGGCGACGACGCTCTTCGTCACCGAAATCCTCAAGTACGAGTTTGGCAGGCTGCGGCCCGACTTTCAGGACCGGGTGCGCCGGCACTACTGCACGACCCAGAAAAGCGTAGAAATCTCGTGTACCGGTGCCGAAGTGCCGCTCGACGCCGACCCCGCCAAGGCCGACAAGGTCTTTGCCGATGGCAGACGCAGTTTCCCGTCTGGCCACAGTTCGACGTCGTTCGTGCTGGCGACCTACGCCGGCCTGGTTACGGGTGGCCACCTCGTGTGGGGCGAGCGCGCCACGCCGACCACGCGCATGGTGGGCATCGCGTTGCAAGCCACGGTCTTGGGCCTCGCTGGCTTCGTGGTGTGGTCGAGGGTGGACGACGGGCGCCACAATCCGACCGACGTGCTGGCGGGATCATTGATCGGGGTTGCCATGGCCAATGTTGCGTATTGGCGGCGGTTTACTTCGAGCGGAACGTCGCGCCGTGCAGTGCGCGGCGAGCCCGGCGTGCAGGTCAGCTTGGCGCCAGGTCCAGTTCCGGCCGGGATGGGCTTCACGGTGCGGTTTTGACGTTGATCCAGCAATCCGGGCACCGCAAGCCTTCCGCGTGGCGTCGGGCTCGTCTGCGCCACCCTGTGCGTCGCGCCCGTCGGGGCCAGCAAACCCTGGACTGATTCGGAGACTTGTCGGAACGGCCTGTTCTGCAAGTCCGCCGCCAACCTGGCAATGGGCTCCAATCAACGGGCGACGCGCGCCAACGCCGCCGCCAGCACCCGCCCTGTGTGGCTCGCTGCGACGGTCGCCACCTGCTCCGGTGTGCCAGCCGCCACGACGCGACCGCCGCCGCCGCCGCCCTCTGGTCCCAGGTCGACCACCCAGTCCGCCGCGCGCACCAGGTCCATGTGGTGCTCGATGACCAGCACCGTGTTGCCCTTGTCGACCAACCGCTGCAGCACCTCGAGCAGCTTGCCCACGTCGTCGAAGTGCAGGCCCGTCGTCGGCTCGTCGAGCACGTACAGCGTCCGCCCCGTGCCGGGCCGCGCGAGTTCCTTGGCCAACTTGATGCGCTGGGCCTCGCCACCGGACAGCGTTGTCGAGGGCTGGCCGAGCGCGATGTAGCCCAGGCCGACCTCGGCGAGCGTCTTCAGCACCCGGCCGATCGGCGGGTAGGCCGCAAACAGCGCGCGCGCCTCGTCGACGGTGGTGTCGAGCACGTCGGCGATGCTCTTGCCCTTCCAGCGCACGGCGAGCGTCGCCTCGTTGAAGCGGCGGCCCTTGCACACCTCGCACGGCACGTAGACGTCAGCGAGGAAGTGCATCTCGATTTTCAGCACGCCGTCGCCCGAACAGTGCTCGCAGCGGCCACCCTTGACGTTGAAACTGAAGCGCCCGGGACCATAGCCCGCCATGCGCGCGTCCGGTAGCCCCGCGAACACCTCGCGGATCAGGTCCCACAGCTTGGTGTACGTGGCCGGATTCGAGCGCGGCGTGCGGCCGATCGGTTGCTGGTCGACCTCGATGACCTTGTCGAACGCTGCGACGCCCTCGACGCCGTCATGGGCGCCGACGGTGTGGGTGGCCCGATGCAGCCGGTTTTGCAGCGTCGGCAGCAAGATGTCGTGCACGAGTGTCGACTTGCCTGCGCCGGACACGCCGGTGATCGCTGTCAGGCAGCCCACCGCGAGCGCCACGTCGTCGCCGCACAGGTTGTGGGTACGCGGGCCGCGCACAGTGAGCCAGCCCTTGGGCGTGCGCCGCCGCTTCGGCACGGGGAGGTGCGCCCGGCCGGACAGGTAGGCGCCTGTGCGCGACACGGGGTGAGCCATCACGGTCGCCACGCTGCCCGCCGCCACGACCTCGCCGCCATGCACGCCAGCGCCGGGGCCGAAATCGACCAGCCAATCCGCGGCCAGCAGCGTGTCTTCGTCATGTTCGACGACCAGCACGGTATTGCCCAGGTCGCGCAGGCGCTGCAAGGTCTGCACCAGTCGCTGGCTGTCGCGCGGGTGCAGGCCGATGCTCGGCTCGTCGAGGATGTAGAGCACGCCCGTCAGTTCCGAGCCGACCTGCGATGCCAGCCGGATGCGCTGCGCCTCGCCGCCCGACAGCGTGGCGCCGCCCCGATCCAGCGTCAGGTAGCCGAGGCCGACGTGGACGAGGAAGCCGAGGCGCCCCAAGATTTCCTTGCGCATCTCGGCGGCAATCAGCGCCTGCGTGGGCGGCAGTTCGACATCGCGCAGCCAGTCGCGTGCCGTCTCGACTGCGAGCGCCGTGAATTCGCTCAGCGTGCGCTGGCCCACCTTGACCGCGCGCACCTCCGGCTTGAGCCGGGCACCACCGCACGCATCGCACGCCGCAACCACGAAGAACTTCTGGTACTGCTCGCGCATGTA
This sequence comes from Myxococcales bacterium, assembly GCA_009692425.1. Taxonomy (GTDB): domain Bacteria; phylum Myxococcota_A; class UBA9042; order UBA9042; family UBA9042; genus SHZF01. The sequence goes on from SHZF01000050.1 coordinate 4,266, forward strand.
GTCCGATTGCGTCTCCTTCCAGCGCCGCTCCAATTGCGGGATCGCGCCCTCGAATTTCGTCGCCCACGAGCCGGCGCCGTGCTTGCCCTCCCACTTGATCTGCACGCGCTCGTCGGTGCCGTACAGCACCAACCGGCGGTGCGCGGCCGTCATGGCCTGCCACGGCTGGTCGAGGTCGATACCGTGCGAGGCCACCAGGCCGTCGAGGATGCGTCCGGTCCACGAGCCGACATCGGCCACCGTGTTCCACGCCTCGATCGCGCCCTGCCGCAGCGACTTCGACTCGTCGGGGACGACTGCGCGCGCGTCGATCTTCATCGCAAAACCGAGCCCCTTGCAGTCGGGGCACGCGCCGAGCGGGCTGTTGAACGAAAAGCTCAGGGGCACCAACGCCTCGAAGCTGCGGTCGCATGCGGTGCAGTAAAGCGCCTCGCTGAACGCCTTTTCGGTCCACGGCAGGGCGTCGGGGTCGTCGCCGTCGCGCACCACCACGGCGACATCGAGGCGCCCCTTGCCGAGCCGCAGCGCCGTCTCGATGGAGTCGATCAGCCGGCGCCGCTCGTCGGGCCGCACGACTGCGCGATCGACCACGAGATCGACGTCGTGCTTCTTGTTCTTGTCGAGCGCGAGGCCCGCCGCGAGTTCGACGACGGCGCCATCGATGCGGGCGCGCGGCAGGCCCTGTTGCAGAGCGTCTTCGAAGGTGTCCTGGAACGTGCCCTTGCGCTGGCGGGCCACAGGCGCGAGCACGAGCACGCGGGTGCCGCTGGGCAGTTCCATCAGGGCGTCGGCGATCTGGGCCGGCTCCTGCTTGCCGACCGCCGCACCGCACCCCGGACAGTGCTGCTGGCCGACGCGCGCCCACAGCACGCGCAGGTAGTCGTAGACCTCGGTGATCGTGCCGACGGTAGAGCGCGGATTGGAGCCGGCCGATTTCTGCTCGATGGCGATCGTCGGCGACAGGCCGCTGAGCCGATCGTAGACGGGCTTGTCCATCTGGCCGAGGAACTGGCGCGCATACGCCGACAGCGACTCGACGTAGCGGCGCTGGCCTTCGGCGTACAGCGTGTCGAAGGCGAGCGACGACTTGCCAGACCCCGACGGCCCGGAGAACACGATCAGCTTGTGTTTGGGCAGCGTGAGGTTGACGTGCTTGAGGTTGTGCTGGGCGGCGCCCGAGATCGTGATGGCGTCGCGCGGGTGGGCGCTCATCGGTTCGGGCCCAGTTGCGGGAAAGGCGGAGACGGCGGTGGCGGGCGGCGTCGGCATGGCGAGATCGGGCCGGCACAGGCCGGGGCGGGCGGGCGGAGTGTGCGTGGATACTGAACGGATGTCCAGTGTGATCGGCGCGTCGCAGTGATCGACCGACGCAATGGAGAACACCGTGAGCGTCATGTCGTGGCACTCTGGATCACCCCAGAACACCTTCGTATTGTTGTTTTTTCCGACAAGGAGCGCGGCGCCGGGCCGTGCCTCCGGGATGAAGACTTGCGCGCCGCCGAAGACGGTCTACCCGGTCACGAACAGGACGTACGTTCCCGCGTCCAGGCAGACGAAGTCGAGCTTCGACGCAAGCGGCGCAACAGCCAAGTTGCCGTCGTCGCCGATGCCGCGCGGGGTTGACGCCGCGCCGCCGGGTTGGTGGGATGAGCCATGACCGACCTCCCCATCCGCCCCGGCCTGACCCTGCCCGCCGCGCTGCTGGAATGGACCGCCGTGCGCGCTTCTGGGCCCGGTGGCCAGCACGTCAACCGCACATCGACCCGCGTCGAACTGCGCTTCGACCTCGCCAACTGCGCCGAACTGGACGACGGCGCCAAGGCCCGCGTGCGCCGCTTGGCCGGCCGCCGCCTCGATGCCGACGGCAAGGTGCTGCTGACGAGCCAGTTGACGCGCAGCCAGGACCGCAACCTCGATGACGCGCGGACCCGGTTGGCCGAACTGGTGGCGCGCGCGTTGGAGCCACCGGTCAAGCGGGTGGCGACGCGGCCGGGCAAGGCGGCAAAGCGGCGCCGGGTCGAGGACAAGCGGCGCCAAGGCGAGCGGAAGCGGGAGCGCGGCAGTGCCGACGAGCCATGACCCCACCGCCGCGCGCGAGCCCGTCATGACTGCTCCACCCGACGTGAGCACCGCGCTTGGCCCGACCCCCACGCCGGCCTCGGCCACGCTTGCCGAACTCCTGCCCGCCACTTGCACGCCATCGACGCTGCTCGACGCCTTTCTCACCTGGACCACCGCGCGCGGCCTGACCCTGCATACGCACCAGGAAGAGGCTCTGCTCGCGCTCGCCGAAGGCCATCATCTCGTGCTGGCGACGCCCACGGGCTCGGGCAAGTCGTTGGTCGCCACAGCCCTGCACTTCTTCGCGCTCGGCCGCCGCGAGCGCAGCGTGTACACGTCGCCGGTCAAGGCGCTCGTCAACGAGAAGTTCTTCCAACTCTGTCACGACTTCGGCCCGGCATGCGTGGGGCTCGCCACCGGCGACGCGAGCGTGAACCGCGACGCCCCCATCTTGTGCTGCACCGCCGAAATCCTGGCGAACGACTGCCTGCGCCGCGGGGCCGACGCCGACTTCGACCAGGTCGTGATGGACGAGTTCCACTGGTACGCCGACAGGGACCGCGGCATGGCGTGGCAGGTGCCGCTGCTCGTGCTGGAGCACGCGACGTTCCTGCTGATGTCGGCGACGCTGGGCGACACCACGACGCTGCAAGCCGACCTCGCCCGCCGCAGCGGTCGCCCGGTGGCCGTGGTCACATCTGCCCACCGGCCGGTGCCCTTGCACTTCTCGTACAGCGACGTGCCGCTGCTCGATCAGGTGCAGGACCTGCTCAAAGAAGGCAAGGCGCCCGCCTACGTCGTACACTTCAGCCAGCGCGAGGCGACGGAGACGGCCGCCGCCCTGCTGTCCGTGCCGGTCGCCGACAAGGAGGGCAAGCGCGCGATTGCGGCCGCCCTGCGCGAAGAACGCTGGCCGACGCCCTACGGCAAGGACTTGCGCCGCCTGCTGCTGCACGGCGTCGGCGTGCACCACGGCGGCCTGCTGCCGCGCTACCGCCGCACAGTCGAGCGCCTCGGGCAACAGGGACTGCTGCCAGTAATTTGCGGCACCGACACGCTCGGCGTCGGCGTCAACCTGCCCCTGCGCACGGTGTTGCTGACGAAGCTGTGCAAGTTCGACGGCGAGCACGCCCGCCTGCTGCAGGTGCGCGAACTGCTCCAGATCGCGGGCCGCGCGGGGCGCATGGGTTTCGACACCGAGGGCTTCGTCGTCTCGCAAGCGCCCGAGCACGTCATCTGGAACCGCCGGCAGGAAGCGAAGACCGCCAAGGACGGCCGCCCCAAAGCCTTCGTGCGTCAGAAGCCGCCTGAGCGCGGCTTCGTGCTGTGGACGCGCGACACGTTCGACAAACTCGTCACCGGCAAGCCCGAAGTGCTGGCGTCGGTGTTCCGCATCGAGGCCGGCCACTTGATGACGGTGCTGCACCGCGGCCAAGGCGTGGGACCGCTGTGCCAGTTGATCGGCAAGAGCCACGAGCGGCCCTACGTGCAACTGCAACTGCGCCGAGACCTGGCGCGCCTGTTCCGCTCGCTGCGGCTGGCGGGCGTCGTGACCTTGGTGCCCCGCGCGCACAAGCCGGGGCGCGACGTCGAGGTGGCCGGCGGCCTACAGCGCGACTTTTCGCTGCACCACACGCTGTCGCTGTGGCTGGTGGACGCGCTGCAACGGTTGCAGCACGAGTACGCCGCCGCCGCCCGCCTCGACATGGACGAGTCGTACGCGCTCGACGTGGTCGGCCTGTGCGAGGCGATCCTGGAGAATCCGACGGCGATCCTGTTGCGCCAGCAGAGCCGCGCGAAGGGCGAACTGGTGGCGGCGCTGAAGGCCGACGGCGTGCCCTATGAGGAGCGTATGGAGCGCCTGGAGCACGTGACCTGGCCGAAACCGAACGCCGACTGGATCTACGCGACCTTCGAGGACTTCTGTGTGCGCCACCCCTGGGTCGCGCACGAGGCGATCCGGCCCAAGGCGGTCGCGCGCGAGATGGCCGACGTGTTCACCACGTTCGAGGACTACGTCAAGGACCTCGACCTCGAGCCGATGGAGGGCGTGCTGCTGCGCCACTTGTCACAAGTCTGGCGCACGCTGCAGCAGAACGTGCCGGAAGCGCGCAAGACCGAGGCCGTGCACGCCATCATCGGCTGGCTGCGGGCGCTGATCGGCCGGGTCGACAGTTCGCTGGTGCAGGAATGGGAAGCGCTGGCGGACCCCGAGGCGGCGGCGCAACGGCTGCTGGCATTGCAGACCGGCCCTGTGCAAACGGTCGCGGTCGATGTGGCGCGCGACGTCAAGGCCTTTCACGCCCGGCTGCGCGCCGAATTGCGGCTGGTGATGCGGGCATTGGCGCTGGGCCAGTGGGAACAAGCCGCCGCCGGGTTCTGGCAAGGAGGCCCGGCCGCAACCGATGCCGAATCTGCCGGAGAGGCGGGCGACGGTGCGACGTGGGCCGGCGGCATCGACCCCGACACGTTGCGGGCGGCGGTGGCGCGTTTCGTGGCGGAGCACGGGCCGCTGACGTTCGCGGCGCAGGCCAGGCTGGGCGACGCCGTGCAGATCGCAGGGCAGGGGCGGCGCCGCTGGCGAGTGCTGCAGACGTTGTATGCCGGCGGCGACGACACCGGCTGGCGACTGGAGGCGGGGGTGGACTTGACGGGCGACGCGGGCGGCGATGGTCCGCTGTTGCGGTGGGTGGGGCTGGGTCCGGGCGGTACTTGAGGAACTGCCCTGGGTCGCAGAGCATCTCTCCTGCACACTGAGTTGCGCGTGGTGATGCCGGTGTCGGGCTATTGGATGCTGCTGCCGCCCGGCATGGTGCTGGGGCGCGGCCAGGTGGCGGCGTTTGCGCGGCGCTACTGGTACGTGGAGGAACGCGAGCGTCGGCCGGGGTTGCCGCCCGAGTAGGGGCGCGCGCAAGATTCAACCGCTCGTCTTTGCCTCGATCTTGCTGCGCAATCCCGCCAGGGTCTTCGCGGTCACGTCACCGCCGGCCCCACGGCCCTCGCCGCCAGCGCCCGCAGCGCCGTGAACGCCGCGATCCGCACGATCCCATCGACCGCCGCGCCCGGCGGCAGCACCGTGACCGGCCGCGCCAGCCCGAGCAGCACCGGACCGATCTCGTCGGAGCCGCCGGCCCGTGCCAGCAACTGATACGCGGTGTTCGCCGCCGCCAGACTGGGGAACACGAGCACGTTCGCGACGCCCTCGAGCCGCGACTGCGGCCACACACGGGCCCGCGCCACGGGGTCCAGCGCGACCTGGACCTGCATCTCCCCGTCGACCTGCAGGTTCGGCGCGCGCTGGCGCAGCAGGCGGACGGCTTCGCTCACCTTGCGCGCTTCGGCGTGGGCCGACTGGCCGAAATTCGAGAACGACAGCATCGCCACGCGCGGTTGCAGGCCGAGCGCTTCGGCGTATTCGGCAGCCATCAGGGCGATGTCGGCCAACATCGCCGCGTCGGGTTCGATGTTGACGGTGGTGTCGGCCAACACCATCGGCCCTTGCTTCGTTACGAGCACGTGTGCGCCGGCAGCGGCGCGGACGCCCGGCGCGAGCCCGACGAGTTGGAGCGCGCGCCGGATCGTCTCCGGGTAGCCGTGCTGGAGGCCTGCGACCAGGCCATCGACCTCGCCGGCGTGCAGCATCATCAGGGCCGCCGTCGTCGCGTCCTGGTTCAGCACGGTGCGGGCGCGCGGCGCGGTCAGTCCCTTGCGGCCACGCAGACGCAGCAATTCGGCCAGATCGCGCTCGAAGGTGGGCCGGCCGCCGAGCGCCACGAACTCGACGCCGTCGAGCTTGAGGCCGAGGTCCGCCGCTTTCTGGCGAATGGCCACCGCATCGCCGAGCAGCACCGGCCGGGCGATGCCGTCTTCGACCAGCAGCGCGACGGCCCGCAGCACGCGCTCGTCCTCGGCCTCGGCAAACGCGATGCGGCTCGGCGCCTGGGCCACGCGCTGGATCACGGCACGCACGATCGAACGCGACGGCGCCAAGCGTCGCTCTAGTTGGTCGCGGTATGTCGCGAGGTCGATGGGCCGCCGTGCCACGCCAGATTCCATCGCCGCGCGCGCCACTGCAGGCGCGACGTACAACAGCACGCGCTCGTCGAGGGGCTTGGGCAGGATGTAATCGCGGCCGAAGCGCAGCGCCTCGCCACCGTAGGCCTCGCGCACGCGATCGGGCACGTCTTCGCGGGCGAGTTGGGCGATGGCGCGGGCCGCCGCCAGCTTCATCGGTTCGGTGATGCGGCGGGCGTGCACGTCGAGGGCGCCGCGGAAGATGAAGGGAAAGCCGAGGACGTTGTTGACCTGGTTGGGGAAGTCGCTGCGCCCCGTGCCGATCACCGCATCGGGTCGGGCGGCGCGCGCAATCGGGTAGGGGATTTCCGGGTCCGGGTTGGCGAGCGCGAAGATGATCGGCTTCGGCGCCATCGGAGCGATCATCGCAGCCGTGACGACGTTGGCGACCGACAGGCCCACGAACACGTCAGCGCCGACCAGCGCGTCCGTCAGCGTGCGGGCCGGCGTGTCGCGCAGGAAGCGCTCCTTGCTCGCATCGACCTGGCCGCGCCGGCCGGTGTGGAGCACGCCCTTGGAGTCGCACATCGTGATGTGCTCGCGTCGGACGCCCAACTGGCACCACAGTTCCATGCACGAGATCGCCGAGGCGCCCGCACCGCTGACGACGACTTGCAGGCTGTCGAGCGCCTTGCCCTGCAGGTCGGCCGCGTTGAGCAGGCCCGCGCCCGTGATGATGGCCGTGCCGTGCTGGTCGTCGTGGAACACCGGGATGTCGATGCGCTCCCGCAGCAACCGCTCGACCTCGAAGCACTCGGGCGCCTTGATGTCCTCGAGGTTGATGCCACCGAACGTCGGCGCGAGCGCGGCGATGATGTCGACCAACCTGGCCGGGTCGCGCTCGTCGAGTTCGAGGTCGAACACGTCGATGTCGGCGAACTTCTTGAACAGGATTCCCTTGCCCTCCATCACCGGCTTGGCGGCGAGCGGGCCGATGTCGCCCAGGCCGAGGACTGCGGTGCCGTTGGTCACCACGGCGACGAGGTTGGCGCGCGCCGTGTAGTCGAACACGGCGTCCGGGTCGGCGGCGATCGCCAGGCATGGCTCCGCGACGCCGGGGCTGTACGCCAGGCTGAGATCGCGCTGGGTGAGGCACGGCTTGGTCGAGACGACCTCGATTTTCCCCGGCCGCCCCTCGGCGTGGTAGCGCAGGGCCTCGGACAGGCCGGGCAATGGGGTGGCAACGGGAGGGGCGGCAGGTGGTGCGGCTGTCATGACAGGTTGTCCTCTTGGCGCGGCGCGGCGGGCCCACGGCGGTCGTGCGGCGGCACGGCGTGCGCGACGGCCAGCCGTTCGCAGCGAAACAGGTGGGCCAGCCGGGCCGAGCCGCCTTGGGCGCGGGCCCAGTCGACGTTGCAGCCGTCCTGCGCCACATCGAAGCCGTGCTGGCCCAGGCGGCCGCGCATCTGGGTGGCGGTCACGGCCCCGAGCAGGGGCTCGCCGATCGCGACGAACAGGCGGCGGGTGGCGGCAGCGGCTGAGGCGTGCAAGGGCAGCAGGCGCGGCGTCACGTACGTCACCGCAAGCCGGCTTGCCGCCGCAGAGCGTGCCCGCAAGGTCGCTACGGTGGCCAGCGTCGCCTCGACCGGCAGGTACATCGTCACGCCTTCCCACACCCACAGTGTCGGCAGGTCCGGGTCATGGCCGGCCGCATCCAGTGCGTCGGCCAGCGAATCCTTGGCGAAGTCCACCGGTGCGAAGACGACGTTGGTGGCCAACGGAGCGCGTGCCTGCAACTGCCGGCGCTTGGCCGCTTGCGTCGCAGGGTGGTCGACTTCGATGACCGTGGCGCCGCGCATTGCCTCGAGCCGCCACGCCCGCGCATCGAAACCAGCGCCGAGCAGCACGATCTGGCGCACGCCGTCGGCGACGGCTTCGGCCACGACACGATCGATCGCGGCCGTGCGCAGGTGCAGGTGATCGACAAGCCCCGCGCTGCCGAATCGGGCCGCCCACGCCAGCGCTGGCGTGCGGCCGAACGCCCGCAGGCTCGCCGCCAGGCCACTGCCGATGAGGTCCACGGCCAACGGATCGGGAATGCGTGCACGGGCACTTGCCGCACCCGGCAGCGCCTCCGGGGGGCGTCCGGTCACCGTCACCATCGGCACGCCGCGCGCCCAACTGACCAGCCGCGCGGTGAAGCTCGTCTTGCCGTCTTGCACGTCAGCCCTTTGCCGCCGCCCTGCGCACGGCAGCGATCGCCTCGACGGGATGGTCGCCGACCGAGGTCTCCGCCGTGAGCAGATAGCCGACGACGCCGGCGCGCAGGTAGTCGCCCAACGCCTCGAGTTCGGCCTCGGTGGGTGCCGTGGCCGACCGCATCGACTCGAGCAACTTCGTGCCGACGTGGCAGGTGCGCCGTAGGCCTACGACCTTGCGGGCGATCGACAGCGCGGCGTCGTGCACGTCGTCTTCATCGCCGCCGAGTTCGGCCGCAAGATCACCGCGACCGATGAGCACGGCATCACACGCCGCCGTAATCTCCTCGAGCGCGGCGATCGCTTCACGGCATTCGACTTTCGCCCAGAATTCCGGCTTCCAGTCCGGGGCCACCTGTGCCGCGAGTTCGCGCACGGCATCGAGTTCCGCGCGGCCCGTGACGAACGACGCGCACACCGCATCGAAACGCAGGCGGGCGCCCAGCTTGAGGTCAATGATGTCCTTGGCCTGCAAACCCAGGCCGCTCCGGTCGACGCCCGGCGCGTTCATGCCCTTTTCGCTGCGCACGACGCCGCCTGAGACGACATCGCACACGACCAGTTGCTCCTCGGCGATGTGGCGCTCGACGCGCAACTCCATCTCGCCGTCCTTCAGGCGGATCACGGGCACGGTGCCGAGGCGCTCGAACGGGAACGGCGTACTGACCGGCACGACCTTCTGCCGCTCCCGGTCGCGCGGGCTGACCTTGTCGTACACGGGCTGCGGGCACAGCACGAGTTCGTCGCCGCCCTTGACTCGAACCTCGGTGCGCATCTTGCCGACGCGCATCTTCGGGCCCTGCAGGTCCTGCAACAGCTTCACCTTGGGAAAGCGCCGGCGCACCCAGCCGACGACATCTTCGGCCTCTTCGGCGTTTGTGTGCGACATGTTGACGCGCAACCAGTCGGCGCCGCCGTCGCACAACCTTGCGAGTTCCTTGACGCTTTCGACGTGTCGGCGGCCCAGCGTGGCGATGACGACGGGGGTAGGCATGGCAAACTCAGAATAGCCGCACCGGGCGGCGAAGGGCCGGGAACCTAGCCCTGCGCTGCGGGGCTGTCGAGAGCTTTTTTGCGGGTGGGCAGCGTCGCGTACGGCCAGGCCCATGTGCGTCGCGTCGGGCCCGCGGCGACTGCCGGTGCCGCGCCCACGCCAGCACGCTAGGGCAGGCAGGTGGCTTCGGCAAGTGTCTCGTCAAGTTCTGATTCGTCCGGCTCCTGCGCTTGCCGGTCGCCCCCATCGCCCCTAGCCTGTCGCTGCCCATGACGCCCTTCGAACCCGCCGCCATCCGAACCGCCGCTGCCAGCCCAGCCCGCGATGCCCCAGCCCCCCGTGGCCTGTCGCGGTGGGGGGCGCTCGCGTTCGTCATGGGCTCGATGGTGGGCGGCGGCATCTTCCTGACGCCAGACAGCGTGGCCGGTGCGGTCGGGCGCGGCGGCCTGTACTTCTCGCTGTGGGGCCTGGGCGCGGTGACGGCGCTGCTGGGCGCCCTGAGTCTGGCAGAACTGGGCGCCATGTTCCCGCGCGTCGGTGGGGAGTACGTGTACCTGCGCGAGGCGTATGGAGACTTCCCCGCGTTTCTGTACGGCTGGCTGTCGCTGGTCGGCTCGTTTTCGGGCGCCATCGCGATGCTGTGCCTGACGGCGGCGACGACGCTGGTGCCAGCCGGCCGCGTGCCCGGCGGGGCCAAGGTCGCCGCGCTCGCGTTCGTGTGGGGCCTGACCGCGCTGGCGTGCCTGCGCATCGCGGTCGCTGCCCGCGCCCAACTGGCCTTGACCGGTGGGTTGATGGCCATCTTGCTGGGCGGCGCCCTCTGGGCCTTGCTGGCGGGCGCGCCCGACGTGCCGGTGGCCGTGGCCGCGCGCATCGACCGCGGCGAACCGTTGGCCGTGCTGACGGCATTCACGGGCATCTTTTTTGCGTACTCCGGCTGGAATGGCGCGACCTATGTGGCCGGCGAACTGGAGCGTCCCCAGCGCGACCTGCCGTGGGCACTGGTGGCGGGCACGGGCCTCGTCGCAGGGCTCTACCTCGCGCTGAATGCGGCGTTCGTGCTGCTGGCTCCCCGGTTGGGTAGTGGGGCGGCCGGATACCTGCTCATCGACGACCTGCGCCTGCCCGTTGCTGGGCTCGTGCCGGTGCTGCGCGCATTGACCGGGCTGTGCATGGTCGGCGCCGCGCTGGCGGCCATCGTCACCGGGGCCCGCATCGTGCAGGCGATGGCCCACGACGGCCTGTTCGTGCGCGCCGTCGCCCCCGTGGACCCGCGCCTGGGCACGCCGGTGCGGGCGCTGGTGGTGCAGGCCGCGTGGTCGTCGGTGCTGGTCGTCGCCGCCGACTCGTTCGGTACGCTGATGCTGCTGTCGTCGTCGGCGATGATGCTGCTGTCGATGGGCACGGTCGCGGCCGTGCCCTGGCTGCGCTGGCGGCGGCCCGAACTCGCGCGCCCGTTTGCCCTGCCAGGCTATCCGTGGACCGCCCTCGCCTACCTGACCGTGACGGCCGCGGTACTGGTGGCGCTCGCCATCGAGGACGTGCAGTCGCTGGCCTACGGGCTCGGCACCGTGGCGGCGGGATGGTGCGTCTTTGCGCTGCGGGCGCGGATCGTGGCACGGGCGGCCCACCTCGCCGGCACCGCCGTTCTCGTGACGGCCGCCGTTCTCGTCGCATCTCCCGCCGAGGCTACGGCCGGCACCCCGCTGCGCGCACCCGCCATTGCGCTCGCTGCGGTTCCGACTCCGACGGCCATGCCGATGCTGCGCTGGGTCGACCGCCCCGCTGGCCACGAGCACCTCGACACGCCGGTGATCCGAATGCGCGGCCCCAACGGTGTCCAGCTTGAACTCGTCGGCGCCCTGCACATCGCGGACCGGGCCTACTATCGGGCGCTGCAACAGCGCTTTGCCTCGTATGACCGGTTGCTCTACGAGATGGTCAAGCCACCCGAACTCGACATGGCCCGCGCACGCGGACCCGCCGACGCCAGCGCGCTGTCCGGCCTGCAACGGATGCTGAAGGATGCGCTGGCCCTCGAATTCCAGCTCGACGCGATCGACTACGGTCGGGCCAACTTCGTCCACGCCGACGTCGATCCGGAGCGGCTGGGCGCCCTGTTGCTGGAGCATGCTGGCGCGATGGTGGGCGCGCTCGTGCGGTTCGCGATCCTCGACGCCAGCCGCACCGTGTACGCCGACGGCACGCCCCGGTTGGGAGGCCTGGGCCTGATCGGAGCGCTGCTGGCCGGCGGCACTGCACCGCAGCGCGCCCGCGAACTCAAACGGGCATTGGCCCGCGAACTGGCTGAGATGGACGGCGGCATGGCCGAACTCGGTGGGTTCGCTGGTCTTGCGGGCCTCGGGCCGGCGCTGATTGGTGAACGCAACCAGGTCGCGGTGGACGTGCTGAAGCAGGTGCTGGCTGCCGGCGGAGTGCGCAAGGTGGGGATTTTCTACGGCGCCGCGCACCTGGGCGACCTGGAGCGGAGAGTGCGCGGGCTTGGGTTCGTGCGGGTGGGGGCCCAGTGGATGGCGGCTTGGCGGTTGGGGGCTGGCGCACGCTGAAATCAGAATCCACCACCCAAGTCCTTCCCGGTCCGTCGAGATGGGCCCATATCGGCGGATCCGGGGAAATAAACACCCTTGCCACCCCACCGGAGCCGCGCCACCATCCGCCGCTCGCGGACCCCCACGTTCTCCGCGCGGGAGGTCCCGTGGCCCGTTTCATCGCCCCGCACCCGCTCGTCTGCTGTACCCGGCTGACGACGCTGGCCGTGCTGCTCGTGAGCGCACCTGCCGCCGCCGCCGCCCCGCCGGTGTCCGCCGCCACCCAACCGCTGGCCACGCCACCGCCCACGGGGCCCGGCCCCTTCTGCCTGAACGTGCCGCGCGCGGCCTTCAACCGCGGGGCCGTCGCGCTCGACCTGCCGATTTTCTGGATCGCGGACGCCGACAACGACGGCAAGCTCGGGCCCGCCGAACTCGTCGTGCTGTGGCGCGCGGGAGAACCGGCCGGGCAATGGAAGCGAGCAGACGACGGCAAGGGGAGCGCCGCGGCGTTCGGCCCCGACTTCCAGCGCGCCTGCGACGACCCACGCTGGCTGGCCGTCGACGCCAACGCCAAGGCCGTGCTCTCGCCCGAATCCAAGCGTCAGGCCGCGCTCTCGCCCGAATCCAAGCGCCAGGCCGCGCTGCGCCGCGAACTGGACCAGGGCCGGCCGACCGTCGTGCTCACCGACCTCAGCCAGGCCAGCGCAGTCGACCGGGCGTTTGTAGGCCACATGCTCCAAGCCGCGGGCCTCGTCGAGCGATTGCACGCGCGCCAGAACGGTGTATTGGGCGTGGCAGACCGCATCGGCGGCGACGACATGCTGAGCCGCGCCGTGTTCCGCCGCAACCAGGGCCCGCAGTGCGAGGCGCCGGCCACCGAACGCGACAAGGACTGCTCGGCGCTGCCGGAGCGCCCGGCCCGCACGTCGGGGCTGTATCCGGCCAAGCTCCTGACCGACAAGAAGTTCTGCGACAAGCTCGCCGAGCGCAAGGACGGTGCCGAACTCCTGCACCAATTCCACGTGGTCATCGAGGCCCGCAACGGCGAGCCCAGCGCCGTGCCGTACCACGAGGCGTTCAAGGACGACATGCAGGCCGTCGCCCAAGCGCTGCAAGCCGCCATCGCAGCCCAGACCGACCCGAAGGAAGAGGCGCTGCGCACCTATCTGCGCGCCGCCGCCAAGGCTTTTCGCGACGACACGTGGTTCCAGGCCGACGAGGCGTGGGCGAAGATGAACGCCGACAACTCGCGCTGGTACCTGCGCATCGGCCCCGACGAGACCTACTTCGAGCCGTGCAGCCGCAAGGCGGGTTTTCACGTCAGCTTTGCCCGCATCGACCCGTCGGCGCTGCACTGGCAGCGGTTGCTCGACCCGCTCAAGAACGAGATGGAGCAGGCGATCGCCGCCCTGGCTGGGCCGCCGTATGCCGCGCGCACGGTCGCGTTCCACCTGCCGGACTTCATCCACATCGTCGTCAACGCCGGCGATTCGCGGTCGGCGCTGGGCGCCACGGTCGGCCAGAGCCTGCCGAACTGGGGTCCGGTCGCCAACGAGGGCCGCGGCCGCACCGTCGCGATGACGAACCTGTACACCGATGCCGACAGCCGCTTGGCCCTGCGCGGCCAGGCGCAGTCGCTTTTCTGCCCGCAGGCCATGGAGACGTTTGTCGACGCTGTCGGCCCGCAGGTGATGTCGACCGTGCTGCACGAAGCCGCCCACAACCTCGGACCGGCGCACGAATACCAGGCGTTCGGCAAGACCGACGACGCGGCGTTCGGCGGTCCGCTGGCGTCGACGCTCGAAGAACTGAAGGCGCAGACGGCGGCGCTGTGGTTGACCGACTGGCTCGAGCAGAAGGGCAAGCTGACCGATGTCGAACGCCGCCGCGCGCACACCGCCGACTTCGCGTGGGCGATGGGACACATCTCGAATGGGATGTGGTCGAAGGAGGGCAAGCCGAAGCCCTACAGCCAACTCGCGGCGATCCAGATCGGCTTCCTGCGGCGGGAAAAGGCCATGATCTGGTTCGAAGAGGCGGCGGCGAACGGCAAGGACTTCGGGTGCTTTGAAATCCGCCACGAAGCGATGCCGGCCGCGCTCGAGAAGCTGATGCGGCTGGTGGCGGGCATCAAGGCGCGCGGGGACAGGAAGGGGGCGGAGGCCTTGGTGGCTGCGTTCGTCAAGGGCGGCGACGCGACGTGGAAGAAGGTGCGCGACAAGGTGATCGTGGAGCGGTGGCAGCGGGTGCCAAAGTCGGCGTTTGTTTATGGGGTCGAGGGGTTGTAGGGTTGCCGCGGCAAGGACTTCATGCAACGCAAGGGTGATCGGCGTCGCCGCATCCGGCGTGGCGAAGCCGTTCTTGTCGTGCCATCCCTTCAACGACACGGCGTCATTACCATTCACGATCAAGTAGTTGTGTGGACCTGTCTGACCCTGGCCCAAGACTTCAACACCGGGCGGCGGTCGATGGTGGTTTACAGTTCCCGCGTTACCCGAATGCCACCCGCAACCCCGCCTCCAAGTCCCCAACCTGATCATCGACATGCTCGACCCCCACGCTCAACCGCACCAGCGTGTCGTCGATGCCGATGGCCCTGCGCCGCTCGGGCGGAATGCTCGCGTGCGTCATGATCGCCGGGTGTTCGATGAGGCTCTCGACGCCCCCCAGCGACTCCGCCAGCGTGAACACCTTGACCGCTGACAAGAAGCGCCGCGCGTGGGCCAGATCGCCGTCCAGGAACGCGGTGATCATCCCGCCGCCCGCCTTCATCTGGCGCTGGGCCAGTTCACGTTGGGCAAAGCTGGCGAGTCCCGGGTAGATCACTTGGCGCACGCGCGGATGCTGTTCGAGCCAGGTGGCGACGGCGAGTGCATTCTGGCAGTGGCGCTCCATCCGCAGCGGCAGCGTCTTGAGCCCGCGCAGCGTCAGCCACGAATCGAACGGCCCCGGCGTGCCCCCGTTGGCGTTCTGCACGAAGGCGATGCGCGCACCGAGGTCTGCATCCTTGACCACCACCGCGCCGCCGACCACGTCCGAGTGGCCACCGATGTACTTCGTCGTCGAGTGCAGCGCGATGTCGGCGCCAAGGTCGAGCGGCCGCTGCAGCCACGGCGTCGCGAACGTGTTGTCGACCACGACCAGCAGGCCGTGGGCGTGGGCACGCCGGCTCAACTCGGCGATGTCGACCAGCTTGAGCAGCGGGTTCGTCGGCGTTTCGAGCCACAGCAGCTTCGTGTTCGGTTGGACGGCGGCATCGAACGCGGCGGGGTCGCGCAGGTCGATGTAGGTGAACTGCAGCCCGTGGCGGCGCCACACCTTGTCGAACTGGCGAAAGGTGCCGCCGTACATGTCGTCCATCGCGACCACGTGGTCACCCGCATCGAGCAGGGCGATCACCGCGTGGGTCGCGGCCAGCCCCGACGAGAACGCCAGCCCGCGCGAGCCCCCTTCAAGCGCGGCGAGGCACGTTTGCAAGGCGTCGCGGGTCGGATTCGAGGTGCGACTGTACTCGTGGCCGAGGTGCTCGCCAGGCGCGGGCTGGGCAAACGTCGAGGTCTGGTAGATCGGCACGACCACGGCGCCGGTGCGCGCTTCGGGGTCCTGGCCGGCGTGAATCGCCATCGTCTCGAAGCGGGATCGGGTCCAGTCCATCGTCGGCCTCCGCGGAGTCCCCGCACTCCGGTCGGCGCTGCCGGCCAGTGTCGCGTGGGGCGCGCTACCTATCCGATGCGGGCGGACTTGTCACGGTGGGCGGGCGCGCCACAATCCCGCGCGATGCTGACACCGCCTGCACTCCGTCGCTTCGCTCCCTGGGCCCGCGTGGCCAGCCTGCTGCTCGGCACGACCGCCGCCTGTCGCGAGCCGGCCCTACCGGAACGTGTGCCCGCCGTTGCCCGTCCTTCGTCGCGCCAAGCCGCGCCGGTACGCCGCGCTGCCGTCACCCTGCGCTTCTCGAGCGGTCGGCTCGCCAGCCCGACCGACCCCGACGCCGCCGACCGCCTCCAGGTGGCGGCCGTTTTTGGGCAACTCGATGCCCGCGATGCCGGCCTGCTCGACGACCTCGTCGGCCGCGAGCGCCCAGCCGGGGCAATGGCGATTGATGGCTGCGTGGCGGACCTGGGACCGACGGCGGCCGGTACCCGCGCGGCGGCGCAGCGGCCCCACGCTTGGGTGCAGTTGCTCGATGTCGGCAACGTGACCCTGCGCGCCGGAGCGGACGAACTGCCGCTGCGGGTGCAGATGGTGCCGAGCCTGACCGAGGCCACCCGCGGCGTGCGCTACGACGCCGACCGCGCGATGAGTCGGGTCTGGCTCGCGGCGGGGTCACTGTTGCTGGCTGGCACGGGTGGCGATGGCGTCGAGCCGTTCACGGTCACGATCGACGTGCCACGGCCGGTGCGCCTGACGCATGTGGGCCCGAATGCCGTCCGCCTGGGTCGCGTGCCCGGGCCGGTCGCTGGCGAGGAGCTGTCGGTGCGGTGGGGCTCGGTAGATGGCGCGGCCGAACTCACGTTGCAGGTCGGTGCCGAGGTCGACGGCCGACCGGGCTGGCTGCGCTGCCGGTTGCGCGACGACGGCGCCTTCACCGTGCCGGCCGAACTGGCTGCACAGTTGCCCGCCCGGACCGAAGCGCGGCCGTGGCTGGCGCGGTTGACGCGGGCGCGCAGCAAACCGATGCCGGGGTTCGCGGGGGACGGAATGCGCCTCGAGTTGAGCGACGCGGTGCACGTGTTTTGACAGCGGCTTGTCGTGCGCAGCCGGCGGTGAGCGGTGGGCAGTTGCAGGGCGTCGACGCCTACCTCTTGCCAAACAGCCGCTCGAAAAACCCCACCTTCTTCGCCAACGGAATCCGCGTCAGCCCCGCCGGCGCGCTGACATGCGTCCCCGACCGGCGCCCCTTGCCGGCTGCAGCGGCGACATCGGCCGCGAGCTTGTCGGGAACCGACCCGGCCCCGGCGACGGACGGCTTCTGCACCTCGCCCGACGGCTTCGAGCGCGGGGCGATGGTCCCCTTGCGCATGTCGAGCAACCGCTTCTCCCGCAGCGCCTCCACATGGCGCTGATCGCGGCGCAGGCACTCGGACAGGAACTTGGAGACGGACTTCATGTCGCCGTGCTGCTTGTTCCACATCGCCAGGTAATAGGCGGCTTGCGCCTGCAGCGCTTGGTCTGCCGACTTTTCCAGCACCTCGCTCCACAATGCCTTGGGGCGGTCGATGCGCTCGCGTTCGCCCGTCTGGCCGTTGTTCAGGGTCGCCCAGCCGAGCGCCACCTTGCACTCGCCCAACTGGGGCTCTTGCAGCACCGTGACCGCGAGAGCGAGGGCCTCCTGCGCGCCAGCCCAATCGCGCCGCGCCAACTGCTGGCGGCCGCGGTGCAGGTAGATTTTTGCGACGTCGAGATTCGGTGGCACCTCGAGACCGAGCGCCCCTTCGTGCATGGGCGCCCCGTCGGGTCCCGTCTGTTTCCCGTTGGCGCCCCCCGCCACGCCCGTCGCGACCTTCTGCGCCTGGGCCTGCGTCACGTACTGCGTGCGCCTCGTCGGGTCCGCCAGCGTCGCATGCGCCGTCGTGATGGCCTGGAACGCGCGCGTCGCGTCGAGCCGCAACTTTGGCTGGTGCATGAACACCGGCAGGTCAGGATGCACGAGCTTGGCCAAACGAAAGTACGCGTCACGCACCTCGGCGGGTGACGCGTCGGGCTTGAGGCCGAGCAAGGCGAAGTGGTCGCCACCGGCATCGAGCATTTGCAAGATGCGCGTGCAGGACTGCAGCGGATCGACGGGGGCGACGGAGGGCGAAATCGGCATGGGGGCGTTGCGCGGTCGGCCTGGGGTGGGGGCGCAACGGGGCGCGCCGGCCGCGGCACGATGTTCATCAAGATAGGGGAGCATTCCGAGGGGCGCAATGGGAAATGTACCTAGAATTGTGTGCGCCGCATATCGAGCCAAGCATCGAGCCAAGCCGCCGCCGTTGACCGCGCGTGCCAAGTGGAGTACCTCGCGCCCATGCCCAGCGCCCGCCCGCTCACGTACGCCGATTCTGGGGTCGACATCGAGCGCGGAGACGAGTTCGTCAAACGCATCGCTCCCCTGGCCCGCGCGACGCACCGCGCGGAGGTCTTGGCGGGCGTCGGTGGGTTTGCCGGCCTGTTCGCGCTGGGCGGGCGCTTTCGCGACCCCGTGCTGGTGTCGGGCACCGACGGCGTCGGCACGAAACTGAAGCTCGCATTCGAGACCGGGCGCCACGGCACCATCGGTCGCGATCTGGTTGCGATGTGCGTCAACGATGTGCTGTGCACGGGCGCAGAACCTTTATTTTTTCTTGACTACTTCGCGACGAACCGGCTGGACCCTGAGGCGGCCACCGCGGTCATTGCCGGCATCGCCGACGGGTGCCGCGAGGCCGGCTGCGCGCTGCTGGGTGGAGAAACCGCCGAACTGCCTGGTTTCTATGGAGATGGCGAGTATGATCTGGCGGGCTTTGCCGTCGGGGTGGTCGAGCGCGCCGCCATCCTCGACGGGCGCCGCGTGGAACCGGGCGATCGCGTCCTCGGCGTGGCGGCGTCGGGCTTGCACAGCAATGGATTCTCGTTGGCCCGCAAGGCACTGCTCGAGGTGCTCCACCTGCCGCTCGCCGGGCCGTCGCTCGGCGGTGCCCACCTTGACCTGGCCGCGGAATTGCTCGAACCGACGCGCATCTATGTACGCCCCGTGCTCGCGCTGCTGGCGGCGCATCCGGTGCACGCGATTGCGCACATCACGGGCGGGGGCCTGCCGGGCAACGTGCCGCGCGTGCTGCCGCCGGGCACCCGCGCCGTGCTCGATCGGTCGGCGTGGCGCGAACCTGTGGTGTACGGCGCGCTGCGGGACGCGGGCGTCGGCGAGGTGGAACTCGCCCGCACCTTCAACCTCGGTCTCGGCCTCGTGATCGTCGTGCCGGCCCACGCGGAGGCCGCCGCGCTTGCCCACCTGAACGGTGCCGGTTTCGCCGCGCAACGAGTCGGCCGCATCGAAGCGTCGGCGGCCCCAGAACCCGACTGCGAACTCGTCGGTCGCCCGGCTTGACGGCGCGAGCCGCCCGACCGACAACGCCGCCGTGACGTCTCCCTCCGCGCACTACCACGTAGCCATCGTCGGCATGGACCTCGCGGGCCTCGTGGCCGGCGCGCTGCTCTCCAAGAAGGGCTACCGCGTGGTCGTACTGGGCCAGGGCGCGCAGCCGTTGGTCTACGAGCACCGCGGCCTGCCGATGTGCCGTCGGGTCGAGTTGGCGTACGGGATGCAGGCGCCTTCGATTCGCCGCGTCTTCGACGAACTCGCCCTCGGCCTCGAACTGCGCAACCTGCCCAAGCCGCTCGAACCGGCGTTTCAGGTGGCGCTACCGCACGCGCGCATCCACGTGTCGGCAGACCCGCGCAAGGTGGAGAAGGAGTTGCAGCGCGAGTTCCCCGGCTGCATCGAAGACGCCCGCCGCTTTTTCGCGCAACTCCAGGCGAACGATGCGCGCGTGCTCGAAATCCTCGAACTGCGGCCCACGCTGCCGCCGCAAGGCATGGTGGAAACCTACAAGTTCAGCCGTCTCGTCAAGCGCTTTCCGATGCTCGACGACGAGTGGGCGAGCGAGGACCCGCTGCAGCACTTCGTGCACGGCCACCCGTTCCGGGCGTTCATGCAGGCGCCGTTCCGATTTCTTTCCGGGCTGTTGCCGGCGCGTCCGTACCCGGCCGCATTTGCGCGCAACGTGACGGAGTTGATGAAGGGCACGTTCGGTTTCGACCGTGGCCCGTGGGCGTTGCGTTCGCTGTTCACCGACCTCATCGCCCAGGGCGGCGACATCTGGCCGCGCGCCGCCGTTGTCGAGGTGCAGATGCGGCGTGGCAAGGCCGAGGCGCTGGTGTTGCGCGACCGGCGCCAGACCATCGGCATCGACTGCGTGGTGTGCAACACGGACCCGAAGCGCTTCTTCCAACTCGTGCCGCCTGAACAGCAAGACGAGCGTTTTCATCACGCGATCCACACCTTGCAGCCGGTGTACTATACGTTCGTCGGCAACTTCGCCGTGCGTGCGCGCGCCGTGCCCGAAGCGATGGGGCGCCATGTCTTCCTGGTCGGCGACGTCGATCAGCCGCTCGACGAAGACAACCTCGTCCACCTCGCGCGCGACCTCGACGCGCCGACCCACACCGACAGCCGCGACGTGCGCCTGCTCACCGGTGCCATGCGCGTGCCGCTCTCGGCCGCATCCGGTGGGGTCGACGGGGCGCGCACGTTGCTGGCTCGGATGCAGCGGCGCATCGAAGACGTCGTGCCGTTCCTGCCCGAGCACCTGCTCGCTAGCCATACGCCCTGGCTGCAGACGAGCGCAGACGGAGACCCCGATGCGTTCGATGCCAGCGAACTCCAGCCGGCCTATGGCGAGGCGCTGGGCAATACGCTGGGCCTGTCTCCGGTAGCGACCGCGACGGCCTACCGCAACGTGCTGCTGGGGTCCGACGCCGCGTTCTGTGGGCTCGGCCACGACGGGCCCTACACCGCAGCGCTGCACCTGGTCGAGCAGGCGGCGGCGATCGTCGGGCGATAGCACTCCGCGCACGGCAGGGCTACGTGAGGTCCAAGCGCCCCCGCCGCACCAGTTCGTCGACCACCGCGCGCACGTCCTGCGAGCGCTCCACGGGCAGCACGAGCACGGCATCGCGGGTGGCCACCACCGCCACGCCACGCAACCCGACCGCCGCCACCAGCGGGCCGGCGCTGACCAGCACGGAGTCGGCACAGTCGATCGCAACGACCTCGCCGCGCACGACGTTCGCCGCATCGGCGGCGCGCAGGCCCAGCAGGCTCTGCCACGTGCCGACATCGGACCAGCCCGCGTCGAGCCGCACCACGGCGATGTCGGCCTCGTGCTCGGCGAGCCCGTGGTCGATGCTGATCGCGGGGCAGGTCTGGTAGGCCAGTTCGACCACCGCGAGCCACGCCGGCGACCCCGGCGGCAGCCCGCGCAGGGGGGCCAGGGCAGCGCTCCACGCGGGCTGGTGGCGGGCCAGCGCGGCCAGAGCGCGATCGGCGCGCACGACGAACACGCCCGCGTTCCACAGGTGGCGCCCCCCTTGCAGGTACGCGACGGCGCGCGCGAGGTCCGGCTTCTCGACGAAGCGCTCGACGGCGAAGACGTCTGGCGCCACCACGCCGCCACGCTCGATCCAGCCATAGCCCATCTCCGGCTGCGTCGGCTGCACGCCCAAGGTGACGAGGTGGCCGGCATCGGCGTGGGCGGCGGCCGTTGCCAGCGCGGCGCGGAAGGCGTCAGCGTCGGCAATCCAGTGGTCGGCCGGCAACAGGCACAAGATTGCGTCCGGGTCCACTGTCTGTGCCGCGTGGGCCGCCAATGCCATGCAGGGCAGCGTGTTGCGCGGCACCGGCTCCGCCAGCACATGGGCCGGCGGCACGTCCGGCAGTTCGCGCTGCACAGCGTCGGTCAGGCGCGCGGCCGTCACGACGAACTGGCGCGGCGGCGGGCACAGCGGGGCCACACGCTCCGAGGTCGCCCGCAGCAGGGTCCTGTCGTCAAAGAAGGTCAGCAATTGCTTGGGCGTATCCCGGCGCGACAAGGGCCAGAAACGAGTGCCCGCCCCGCCTGCCAGGATGGTGCACACCAGGCGGGCGGCGGCGGCGGTAGGCGTTGGTGTCGGCATGGGGCTCAGCGGCGCAGTCAGCAGGGCAGCGGCTGGCTCAGGCCGTCACGGGCAGTACGCGCACGTCGTGTGCAATCCGCAGCGGTGCGCCCGTCAGTCGCACGACCTCGGCCACCGTCGTGTCCGCCGCGATCTCGCGCAGCAGCAGGCCTTCGGGCGTCACGTCGATCACGGCGAGATCGGTCACGATCCGGTGGACGCACGCCCTGCCCGTCAGGGGCAGCGTACATTCGGGGAGGAGCTTCGGCTCGCCGCCTTTCTCCGTGTGCGTCATCGTCACGATAACGCGGCGTGCGCCGGCGACGAGGTCCATCGCCCCGCCCATGCCCTTGACCATCTTGCCTGGCACCATCCAGTTGGCGAGGTCGCCGCCGGCCGATACCTGGAGGGCGCCCAGAATCGTGAGGTCGACGTGGCCACCGCGAATCATCGCAAACGAGTCGGCCGAACTGAAATAGCTCGCGCCCGGCAACTCCGTGATCGTCTGCTTGCCGGCGTTGATGAGGTCGGGGTCCTCGTCGCCTTCGAACGGGAACGGACCCACGCCGAGCATCCCGTTCTCCGACTGCAGCACGACGTCGATGCCGGGCGGGATGTGGTTGGCCACCAGCGTCGGGATGCCGATGCCGAGGTTGACGTAGTAGCCGTCGCGCAGTTCTTCGGCCACGCGGGCGGCGATGTCGGTGCGGGAGAGCGGCATGGGCAGGAACCTCGCCAGCGGGAGCGCGCGGCTTGTCGCGCAAACGGCGGGTCGGGTCAAGCGGCGGCGTTAGGACGGCGCCAGAAACAAGTCGATCCTCTTGCCGTTGCCACGAGTCGGCGTCAGCCGCGAGCTTGGCAACCCAGCAACGAAAAGGGGCGCCGGCTCAAGACCTCGGGCATGTCGAGTTGTTTTCGTCGGCGCCCTTACGGCACATTGTCCAGTGGCTTTGCCTCACGCGGGTCTGGTGCCTTGGCCTTGGACGGCACCGCCTCGGCACCGTCGGCAAACTTGCGCCACAGGCGTTCGTCGGGGCCGAGGTTTTCGCCCGTGAGCCGCTCCAGTGCGGTGACCACGTGGTCGGTCAAGAGCTTGTCCGGGTCGCGCAGCAGAGGCAGCAGCGCCGGTACGACGGTGCGGTCCCCAACTTCAGCCAGGCTGCGCAGCGCCGCCAGCTTGCGTGGGCCGTTCGGTTCGGCCTGGAACGCCTTGAGTAGCGCCGGACCGGCTCCCGCAGGCTTGATCGCGGCGAGCGCCTGCCACAGCCACAGCCGGTCGTCGTCGCTGAGGTCGGGCATGGTCATCACGTGGACGAGTTTGGCGCCGAGGGCCTTGACGTGCCCGGCCGCCACTGCTCGGCACGCTTCGGCCCGCAGCCCAGGCGTATCGAGCGCAAAATCCAACGCGGGCAGGGCCCACGCGGTCGGCATGGCCCGCAGCACACGCAGGGCCGCGCGCCCGATGTCGCGCTTCGGTGCGTCGATCGAGAGCGTCGCCACGACGACGGCGGTGGGATCGCCAATTGCGGCCAGGGCGTCGAGGGCGTGGACACGTGCCATGCCGTAGGCCTCCGGCGCACCGGCGAGTTCGATGAGCGGCGCCAGCGCGGCCTTGTCGCCGAGAAAACCGAGCGCTTGCGCGGCCGCCGCCGTGACGCGTGGGGCGGTGGGCGCCTTCAGCTTCGCGAGGAGCCGCGGGGTGGCGTCCTTGGCACGCAGCAGGCCGAGGTTGGAGGCGGCCAGCGACTGGGCGCGCTCGTCCGGGCCATCGAGCAGGACCAACAGGCGGGGAACGGCCCCGGCATCGCCCAGCCGCGCCATCGCGGCGAGCACATCGACCTCCTCGGGCAGGCCGATGACTGCCTTGGCGGCCGTGGCGAACGCGTCCAAGTGGTCGCGCGCGTCGAGCAACAGCAGGGCCTGGGCCGCCCGCGCCCTCACGTCGGGGGCACTGGCGGGGGCGGCGAGCGCCTGGGCGAGCGTGGCTACGGCGCCCTGGCGGTCGGCGCCCATCAGAAGCAGGGCGGGGCAGTTCTTGAAGTCGATGGTCTTGCACTGCAGCACGTCGTCGGCAGGCGTGGCGGCCGCGATCGCGGGCCAGGCGCCGCACGCAAACAGGGCCAGCGCGGCGGGGCCAGACAGGCGAGGAGTCGAGGGTGCGGTCACGGGGCCTCCGGGGCGGTCCAGGCTAAGGATGCGCTGAAAGGCAAAGTGGCGTCCAGCTTCCCCTGCACCCGACGCAGACCGAGGCGTCCGCCGCCTACGACTCCAGCCCGTCGCCCGTCGCCTTCTTCGGCTGCATCCGGTACCGCAACGACCGGAACGTCAGCCCGAGTCGGCGCGCCGCGTCCGTCTTGCTCCCGACGGCGTGGCGCATCGCGGCGTCGATCAGCCCGCGCTCGAAGCGCTCAAGCAGCACCTCGCTGGCAAGTACCGCATCGGGGCGCCCCAGCCAGCGGTCGATCGCCGCGACGGCGCGGTCCACCAGCACATCGGGCTCGGCGTCGTTGAGCGCGCCCGCCGCTGCATCCGCACTGCCCACGCGAAACAGCAGTTCGATCGAGCCCGGGTCGGGCAGGTAGGTCGGCGTGATGCGGTCGGCGGTCTCCAGGGCGACAGCGCGCTCGATGATGTTCTCCAGTTCGCGCACGTTGCCGGCGTAGGGCAGCGACTCGAGGACCACCTCGGCCTCAGGCTCGAAGCCGCGGATGTCGCGTCCCAGGCGCTGGCAGAACGCGGCAAGAAAGTGCTGGGCCAACGGCAGGACGTCTTCGCGGCGTTGGCGCAGGGCGGGCATGCGCAGTTCGATCACGTTCAGCCGGTAGAACAGGTCCGCGCGGAAGCGGCCCTGCTGCACGAGTTCGCGCAGGTTCTGGTGGGTGGCGGCCACCACGCGCACGTCGATGGCCACCTCTTGGGTGCCGCCGACGGGTGTGACGACGCGCTCCTGCAGCACGCGCAGCAGCTTGACCTGCAGGTTGGGCGACAGTTCGCCGATTTCATCGAGGAAGATCGTGCCGCCGTGTGCCGCCTCGAACAGCCCCTTCTTGTCCTTCGTCGCGCCCGTGAAGCTGCCCTTGAGGTGGCCGAACAGCTCGGACTCCATCAGCGGCTCTGGAATCGCCCCGCAGTTGATGGCGACGAACGCCCGCTCCGCGCGCTGGCTGTCCCAGTGCAGCATTCGTGCCACGAGTTCCTTGCCAGTACCCGACTCACCCGACACCAGCACCGTAGAAGGCGTCGGCGCGACCCGCTTGACGAGCCGCAACACCTCGTCCATCGCGGCGGACTTGTAGACGAACGTCGCACGCTTGCCGTGCGTCGTGGCGAGTTTCTTCTTGAGCTGCAGGTTCTCCGCGACGAGCGCGCCTTTTTCGAGGCACTTCTGGAGCACGACCTTGACGGCCTGCAGCTGGAACGGTTTCGTGATGTAGTCGTAAGCGCCCTTGCGCATGGCGTCGAGCGCGGTGTCCGTCGACGAATACGCTGTCATAACAACCACTTGTGTGGCAATCTTGCGCTCCCGGATAATGTCGAGCAGTTCGAGGCCGCCCATGCGCGGCATGCGTAGGTCGGTCAGCACGACGTCGAAGGGGCGCTCGTCGAGGCACTCCAGCGCTTTCTGGCCGTTCGACGCGACCTCGACGTCGTAGCCCTCTTTGCGAAGGAAGATCGTCAGGAATTCCCGGAGGCTCAGGTCATCGTCTACAAGCAGCAGGCGGGGCATCGACCCCTCGCGGCCGAACCGGGGGACTGGGCAAGTCCGGTCGGCGCGCGGGCGACATTGCAGCGCACGCTGGCGCCCGACGCAAGCTCGCAGCCGCGGATTCGGGCGCCTGCGTCGTTCTGCCGCAACGCGGAACTGCGTTCAGGGCGACGCTGGCGCTCCATGCACGCGCCCACCCGGCCAGCGCCGCCCGGCCGTCACCACCCGCATCCGGCCATCGGCCTCGGCCTCGACGACGACCGTGCCGTCCCACGCGCTGGCATACAGCGCCGCGTCGACGCGCTGGGCCGTGAAAGTTTGGCTGCGCACGCCGACCAGCACGTCAATGGGCCGCCGCCGCCGCGCGATGCCGGCTTGCAGCATGGCGACGACCTCCTGGCGCGGGTGGCCGAACTTCCACGCCGACCACATCACCTGCCACTCGGGCGGCCCGCAGGAGAACACGGCGAGCTCCGGTGTCATCGCGGCCACGAGTTCGGGCAGCGTGCCATTGATCGAGCCGTGGTGGCCGACCTGGTAGACATCGACGTCGAGCGCACCGGTCGGGCCGGAGCGGGCCAGCAGGTCGCGGATGGCGGGCTCTTCGAGGTCGCCGGTGTGCAGCATGGCCGCGCGCCCGTACGACAAGCGCAGCACGACGGAGTGGTTGTTCGCATTCTGGAACGGGGTCTTGCCGTAGCGCACTCCCGGCCAGCCGGGGTCCTGGGCGACCTGGCCCCACAGCGCGACGATGCGCGGGTCGATGCCGTCGCAGCGCACGGGGTCGATGACGGTGTCCGTAAGGCCGTGCGCATCCACCACGTCGTCGCGGAGGATGGCCCGGTAGCCGACCTTGCCCTGCTGCTGCTGGACCCAACGCTGCAGCGCCACCTGACCCTCGGCACCGGAACCGGTCGTGAGGCCGTCGTCGATCGCGTTTCGCACGGCGTAGCGCGCCAGCACGAGCGCGACGCCGCGGGTGTGGTCGAGGTGGGGATGCGTCAGCGCGAGCAGATCGAGCGTGCCGTGCAGGTCCGTGCGGCGGGCGAAGAACGCGTCGAGGTAGGCCTGTAACGCCGCCGTGGAGTCGAAGCGCTCGTCGAGTTCGCCACCCGTATCGACCAGCACCGCGCCGCACGGGAACTCGTGCAGCACCGCGAGCCCCTGGCCGACGTCGATGAAGTGGATGCGCCACAGGTCGTCGCGCGGCGCCAGTTCCGGCACGATCGCCAGCGCCACCGGGGCGCGCACGTCGGCAGGGCGGCAGCCGGCCAGCAGCGCGACGCCCAGCACGATGACGACTTGCATCGGCAGCCGCCGAACCCCACGCCAGGCGAGGCCAGCCGACCACGGAATTGTCACGGCTCTAGGCATGGATGCGCGCCACCTTCGCACCGAGTTTTTCCAGCACGGCACACTCGGCCTCGGCGAGTTCCTGCAGGCGGGCGCGCACCCCGTCACGGGCGCCCGCTTCGTGTTCGGCCAGCCGCACAAACACGCCGTGGTGGCGCGCTTCCGCTTCGAGCAACCCACGGTACAGCGCGGCCAGGTCCGGCTCCGGGTGGTGTTCCGCCAGCAGCCGGAAGCGCTCGCACGAGCGTGCCTCGATGAGCGCGGCCACCAGCAGCAGGTCGAGCAGCTTGGCGGCGCCCGGTCGCACGTGCGCAAACAAGTGGGCCTGGTAGCCCGTCGGGGCCTGCGCCGTCAGGGCGATGCCACGCCGGTCGAGTTCGGCGAGCACCTGTTCGAAGTGCTCGAGTTCTTCGCGGGCCAGCGCGAGCAGGGGCGCACGCAGGAAGGTGCGGTCGGGGTAGCGGGCCAGCAGATTGAGCGCGTTGGCGGCGGCCTTGCGCTCGCAGTGGGCGTGGTCGATGAGGATGTCGGGCGTGTGTGCGATCGCGCGGGCGAGCCAGGCGGGTTGGGTCGAAGTGTGCAGGCAGAGCATCAGGTGCCCGTGCGGGCGAGGGGCGTGGAGCGTGCGGTGCGGCCCGGTGAACGCGTGCCCGCCACGCTGCACCTGGCGCCGATGGTGCACGCACGACCCACGTCGCACGGGTCTGCGTGGCGCGGGCACGTCGCGTTCGCTGGATTGTACTCCCCACTGTCGGCGACCCCTGGCGGGCTATTCATGGTTGGTGCACCGCACATACGGTCGTGGCCCGCCGTTCGACCACCCATCGAGGTGTGCCCCGGTGGCCTGGCGGTCGCCGCTGAACCACACGACGTTGTTGTCCGAGTAGCACTGGATGTGATTGTGGTTGCTTGTGATTTTTTGGAACTTGGAGAACTCCAGGGCGCCGTTGCACACCAGTTTCGCCTTGGCCGCTGGCATCACTTCGGCTGTCGCGTCGTAGTACACCCCAGCCGCCGACGCCGACGCGTAGCCGCACAGTGCGTACGGCTTCAAGGCCTGGTTGCTCCAGTCGCCGCACCAGACCTGCGCGCCGACGTAGACGCAGTGGGCCGGGATGGCCTTGATCAGCATGGCGCTGAGGGGCAGGACGCCGCTGCCGCCCACGCTCGACGTTGCGATGCCGAGCCCGCTGCGCGCGCCGGCAAGCCCGAGCGCGGCGGAACTGGTGAAGGTCGCCGTGCAGCTCTGGCCCGCGGCGAGTGGGCCGCTGCAAGAGCCTGCGACCGTGAACGGGCCCGTCGCAATCACCGCCACATTGACTGCCGCGGCGCCGCCGAGGTTGGTCAACGTGGCAGACTTGCTGACATCGCCCGCCGAGAATGCGCCGAGGTCGAGGGCGTTGCTGGTCCACTGCAACAGGGCCGGCAGACCGACCACACAGAGCGGCGCGAACCCGGCGTCATAGCCTGCCAACACCTTGCCCGCCGGACATGCGCTGGCCAGCCCGGCCAGCCCCGTGACCTTGGA
>SHZF01000051.1 GCA_009692425.1 Myxococcales bacterium
CAAGTTCCACAAGAACTACCGGGTCGGCTCGCTCTTGTTCCGCGATGTGATCGGCGCCGTCACCAACACGATGTACGTGCGGCCGACGGTGAGCATCAACGCGTACCCGTTCTATTCGCCGCAGATTCTCGGCCTGGACCTCTCGATCCTACAGGCGCTGGCGATGGAGCCGACGGGCACGCCCGGCAACGCCGCGAATCTCGGCACTGAACTCGAAGTGCGCGGGCTCATCGGGCAGCGCGGGCTTTTCCAACTGTCGACCTCGTTCGCCTACCTCGTGACGGGCAGCGC
Source organism: Myxococcales bacterium (assembly GCA_009692425.1). Classification (GTDB taxonomy): domain Bacteria; phylum Myxococcota_A; class UBA9042; order UBA9042; family UBA9042; genus SHZF01. The sequence goes on from SHZF01000051.1 coordinate 292, forward strand.
GTTCGACCTGAAGAAAGACTGGTACCAGGCCGCCGAAGCGAAGCCCGCCGAAAACGCATGGCGGCTGCTCGGCAACCTTGCGCTGATGTTCTGAGCTGCGGGCGTGCACCACTTTGCCGTGCGCGACGGCCATCTTCATGCCGAAGACGTGGCGCTCGCAACGATTGCAGACGCCGTCGGCACGCCCACCTACATCTACAGCCGCGCGACGTTGGAGCGGCACTGGCACGCGATGGACGCCGCGCTGGCCGGCGTGCCCCACACGATCTGCTACAGCGTCAAGGCGTGCTCGAACCTCGCCGTGTTGCAACTGCTCGCGCGGCTCGGCTCCGGCTTCGACATCGTGTCGGCGGGAGAACTGGCGCGCGTCCTGCGGGCCGGCGGCGACCCGGCGCGGACCGTCTTCTCCGGCGTGGGCAAGCGCGACGATGAGATCGCGCTGGCCCTGCGGCATGGGCTGCTGTCGCTGAACGTCGAATCGGCCGGCGAACTGGCGCGCATCGAGCAGGTGGCGGCGGCTCTCGGGCTGCGGGCGCCTGTCAGCCTGCGCGTCAACCCCGACGTCGATGCCGGCACCCACCCGTACATCGCCACCGGGCTGCGCACCTCGAAGTTCGGCATCGACATCGGCGCCGCGCTCGACCTGTATCGGCTCGCCGCGGCGTCGAAGCACCTGCGCGTGGTCGGCATCGACAGCCACATCGGCAGCCAGATTCTCGAACTCGCGCCGCTGATCGAGGCCATCGACAAGGTCCTCGGACTGGTCGGACGGTTGGCGCGCGAGGGCATCGCCCTGCACCACATCGACATCGGCGGCGGTCTCGGCATCGCCTACCGCGACGAGGCGACCGTGACGCCTGCCGAGTTGGGTCGCCACGTCTGCGAGCGCGTGCGGGGCCATGGGCTGCACCTGATCGTCGAGCCGGGCCGGATGATCGCGGGCAACGCCGGCATCCTGCTGACGCGCGTCGTGGGGACCAAGCACAACGGTGCCAAGGCCTTCGTCATCGTCGATGCCGCGATGAACGACCTGATCCGCCCAGCGCTGTACGACGCGTTCCATGCCCTGGCGCCGGTCGTCGCGAATTCCACCGCGCCGTGGGAGGTTGTCGACGTCGTGGGACCGGTGTGCGAATCGGGCGACTTCCTCGCGCGCGACCGATCCCTGCCGCACCTGGACCCGGGCGACCTCGTCGCGGTGTTCGGCTGTGGCGCCTACGGGTTTTCGATGGCATCGACGTACAACAGCCGCCCGCGCGCCGCCGAGGTCCTGGTCGACGGGGCGGCATGGCACGTGATCCGGCGCCGCGAAACGGTCGGAGATCTGTGGCGTGGCGAGCGGCTCCTGTAGGCGGCAGCCTGCCGCAGAACCCCGCACGGTGCGCCCTTGGAGTGCGCAAGATTTGCGTGGTTTCGGGAGGCGGTTCCTTGCAACCCCCCGCTTTGTCGGCATGCTCCGATTCGCGCGCGGATGGCACGCGCTTTGCTACTTCCAAGGCCATGGCCCTTCACGCCGACCCACTTAGGACTGCGCGCGCGCCGCCGGAGCCACGGCCCACGCTGCTCGACGCCCGGCACATGCAGCGCGGCTCCTCTCTCGTCGAGCTCATGATTGGCTTGATGATTCTCGCCGTGCTCAGCAGCCTCGCCATGCCGGGTGTCGCGTCGCTGACCCGGTCGTACTACCTGCGCTCGGCGGCGGATGACGTGGTCTACGCCGCCAGCCTCGCCCGCAATCAGGCGGCTGCCAACCGCCGCGCGTACGGGCTGTTCTTCGAAGGGCTCGACGGCGCGGGCGCGGGGCTGAAGGTGCGCGTGCACCAGGGCGCCGACACGACGTGTGCCTCGACCGCTCCCGGCGGCGGCGCGCTCCAGATGTACCAGGCCGATTGGACCATCGGCAACGCGCTCAACTACCCGGCGATTGCGATCGTGGCGTATGCCCCTGGGGAGATGACGAATTCTGCGGTGTGGGTGTGCTTCAAGCCCGACGGCCGCGTGCTGCGGGCCGACCTGTCGCTGCCATTTTCGCCGCCAGCCGGTTCGCTGTTCGGCGCGGGCGACATCGTGGTCGAATTGCAGCGCGTCGAGGCCAACGGGCTCGTCGTGGGCAATCGCCTGCAGGTGCAGATCGGCTACAACGGCACGGCGCGCATCACATTCGGGCGCGACACGTCGAAACTGCAAGGAGCCGCGCAGTGACGCCGGCGGACCACAAACCAGCAGCGTGCCGCACCGCGACTGCCGCGGCTCGGCCCGATCGGCGTTCGGCCGGCTTCACGCTCATCGAATTGATGATCGGCGGCGCGGTGGCGACAATCGGCATGTACGCCTCGATGACGTTGGCGATCAACGCCCTGAAAGGCACGTCGGAGCGGCGCGATTCGATGCTTGGCGAGACGCTGGCCGAACACCTGCTCGCGACCATCCAGGCCGACGCGACGACGTGGATCAACCAGGACCCCGCCACGGTGCCGGCGACGCCCGTGTACCTGGCCAAGATGGCGCCCTTTGCCACCAACGGGACGACCGGGTGGCTGCCCGGCTTGTCGGATCCCTTCAACGCCGACAAGCGCGTTGGGCAACTCGGCAGCGATTCCCTGTTCTACGACGCCGGTGCGTTGTACGAGGTGCAGAAGGAGCGCGGCCAGCGCTACTGCACATGGTTCCGGCTGTCGTGGGTGACTCAAGACCTCGTGCGGGCCGAAGTCAAGGTTGCGTGGGCGCACACGGGCGCCGATGCGACGAAGTACATTGGATGCCCGCTGACGATGGTCGACAATCAGGGCGCAGTGGGTTCGGTGACTTTGCCCGCCACCGTGATGAAGAACGTCTATGTGCAATAGGACGATCCTGGCGGGCGGCACTGCGCCGCTGCCCGACACTGCGCCGCTGCCCGACACTGCGCCGCTGCCCGACACTGCGCCGCTGCCCGGCGCGTCGACACAGGGCTTCAACCTCGTCGAACTCCTTGTCTCCATGACGATCGCCACCGTGATGTTCATGGCCATCGTGGCCCTGTTCGTGCGCCAGGGCGACCTGATGCAAGCGCAGAACGACCAGATCGACGCCCAGCGCGAGGCCCGCTTCGTGCTCGACCATGTGCGCCGCGACCTGACTTCGCTCGGCTCGAACGCGACACCCAACAGCGCGGTCGATCCGCTCGTGTGCGAGAAGCCGCCGGTGCTGCTGCGTGCGCTGACCCTCGCGACGGACGGCTACGTGCAGAACCCGTCCGGCAATCCGATGGTGCAACCCCTTGCCGTGACCGTGTTCGGCAGCCTCGATGCCAAGGCGCGCTACCACACGGCGCAGATCGTGGGCTCGTCCGTCACGCTCGCCCCCGACAACGCAAACCCTGTGCCGGCCACGCCGCTCGAATGGGACGCCGTGTTCCAGGTCGGGCGCTGGCTGCGCATCTCCCGGGCGGACGGCCAGATGGTCTATTTCCCCATCGAGAGTTCGAGTTTCGCCACGCTGACGGTGACGGTCAGCGGCATGATCCCGCGCGTCGGCGAGGGCCAGGCGTGCGGGTACACCGGCTTCGGCGAGAACCAGTGGATCGACGTGCAGAATTTCGTGCGCTACCGCATCGTGCCCGACAGCCGCCCCGACGCCGTCGTCGATGCGCTGGGCAACCCAGAGGCCGGCCTCCTCGTGCGCGAGTCGCTCTCGGCCGACGGCAGCGCAGTCCTGCAGCAGTTGGTACTGGCCGAGAATGCCGTCGATCTCGGCGTCAGCGACATCGGCTATGACGATCGGCCCGGCGAGGACAAGTTCTCATTGAAGATTGCGTATGTTGCTGACGAGTTCGTCATCGACAAGGCCGGTGCTGGCATGCTGGGCACGGGCAACGGCGCGTACCCGGAGGCGATGCGGTTTGCCACGCTGAAGTTCCGCCTGCGCGCGCGTTGGCCGCGCAAGGACCTCGTGCACACGCCACGGACGTATTTCTTTGCGCCGCTCGATACTTGGCGCGTCGCCGCCGACGGGCGCGGGACTCATCCCGTGTTCACGATCGCCGCGCGCGTCACCATGCCGTCGTTGCTCGCGCGCAACTTGGGGAATCCAAATGGACTGCCATAGCCCTCCTGCCGTGACCGCCGCCCAGCGCGGCGTTGTTCTGGTGATGGCCTTGCTGATGACGGCGACCCTGTCCGCGTTGGGCAGCGCCGCCGTGATGCGCAGTTCGTTCCACCTGCGCGACGGCGGTGCCCAGCGCATCCAGCGCGCGGCGTACCGGTTGAGCGAGGCGGGCACGATGGGCGTGCTGTCGTTGGCCGCCCAGCAGCAGAGCGGGTTTCTCGGCATCGTGCAGAACACCGGGTTCGCTGACCCTGCCAAGGGCATCATCGGCGCATTCGACAACACCCTGCTCGGCTCCAGCCTCGTCCAGGTGCCGTCGCCGAAAGTGGGCGGCGTCAAGGTGGACCCGACCGCGCCGTCGGTGACGACTTCGTTCGGCGCAGAACTCGCCGTGATGGGCGCGAGCTTTCAGTCGGTGGTGTACGAACCGGACCTGACCTCGCAAGTCGCCGGCTACGAGTCGGGCCAGTACTGCTTCAACAACTTCCGTGTCGTGACGACGGCGACGATCGGCAATGGCAAGGCCGGCGCTATACACGAGGAACTGGCGTCGGGCGAAGCGGCAATCGCCGCCCAGATTGCCGTCGGCCCCGTGCCGTGCGGAACTCGCTGATGGAGTCCCGGATGCCGCGACCGTTGGCGTGCACGCGTGTTGGCCCGCTGGCCGTTGCGGGCCTCGTCGCCGCGCTGGCCGGCACGCAGACGGCGCTGGCGCTTCAGGTTGCGCTGCCCGAGGTGCTGCTCCTCGTCGATACGTCGCAGTCGATGCAGTACCGCGTTGGCACGGATGTGGCGCCGACGTGCGCCTCGAATCCCCTGACCGATCAGAAGTCGCGCTGGACCGTGACGCGCGAGATGATCGGCGGTTCCTTTCCCGGCTACCGCTGCCAGACGCAGACGTTGGCCACCCTGCCGGAGTCGCTGACGCCGCCCCCGCAGGTCCTCGGCGCTGCCGTGTGCATCGGCGGACTCAGCCACTACGACGGACCCTCGTTCGCGCACTCGACGTTCAAGGTGCCGGCGCCGCCCGTCGGTCAATCTCCCATCGGCACCGCCCACAACGGCACGCCGGGGGCGGCCTCGACCACGACTGCGCGCGTCCTCGAAGACGGCATCCCCGGCAACACACGCGCCGTCGATGCCGCGTTCTTCCAGTTCGACCTCACCCCGATCCCGACGACGCGGGCGTGGGCGACGGGTTCGGTGACCGTCATGGGTACGGTGAACACGCTGACCGCGACGCCCAAGACCTGGTCGATGTCGCTCGTCATGGCGAGTCCCGACCCGCAACCGCCGGCGACGCCGCCGCCGGCCCATGCGTGTGCCGCATTCAATTCGACGCGCACCGTGCTGTCCAATCCGGTGGTGGTCACGGCGACGGCTGTGGCGACGAAAATGACGTTCACGTTGACGACTGCGGGGCTGACTGCGTTGCTCAATGCTCGCAAGGGCGGCCAGATGCGCGTGTGGCTGACGATCGCGGGCACCAAGACCCTGTACGGCGTCGGTTGTACGAAGCTCGCACGCACGACGACGGTGCTGACGAACATCACCTTCAACGTCACCAAGACGGCGCCGATTGACCAGCAACCGACCTTGAACATCCAGACCGGCGTGCTGTGCCCGGCCGAGGGGCCGACGACGCATTCGGTGGCACAGGGTCTCGACCTGGCGGGGCTTTACGGGACCCTGCCCATCGGACGCGACGGCCTGCTCGACATCTTCGGGTCCAGCGCAAAGTTCGCGCTCCTGGCCGGCGACCACGCCCTGTCGCAGGCGACCTCGCCCGCGGGCGGCTACACGTATGGGCCGGTGCTGGCGTCGGTGTGGGGCAACATCAACGCCGGCATGGCCGACCCCTACCTGCCGGGAACGACGAGCGTACCGGTTTCGAGCAAGGACACCCTGGCAGACCGGGCGACCACGTACACCGCGATCCAAGCCAGCTTGAAGACGATCCAGCCCAACGGCCCGACGCCGCTGGCGCAGCAACTCGAAGACGCTCTGGCGTATTTCGGCCCGAGCGCCACCATGGACCCCCACTTCAAGACCACCGCGGAGGATGCGATCAAGGGCGACCCCTACCGCGTGTGCCGCAAGCACGTCGTGGCGCTGTTCAGCGACGGTGGCTCCAAGCTGTACAACGGCACGAGCGATGGGCGCGTGGCGGCGATCCAGGCGGCCAGCAAGCTGTTTGCAGCGAACGCGCCCGTGTACGTGCTGGCGGTCGGGCACCCGGCGGTGGCGGGCACGCCCCCGGCGGCGGACCTCAAGTTCCTCGACGACCTCGCGCTCGCAGGTGGCACGCAGAAGGCGTGGCCCATCAAGACGCCCGGCGAAGCGGTCAACGTGTTGGGCCCCGCGATCGCCGACTCGTCGTCGCTCGGCGAAGTGTTCACGAAGCCGGTGGTGACGACGGCGACGGGCAGCGCCACCGACGTTCAGCACGTGCTCCACGCGGCGAGCATCTACGACATCAGCCAGCCACTGCGCACCCGCGGCGTGGTCGAGCAGCGCATGTTCCGTTGCAATTCCGAGTGCAACCAGGCCGGCCAGACCAACCGCACCAACGTTTGCGAGGTCATCAACTACCAAGACGTCCTGCGGTTGCGCAAGATCGCGCGGCGTCTGTACACGCACAAGGCGGGCCTGCGCCTCGCGGTCGACAAGACGACGCTGACGGCGGCAGACCTCGGCATCGCGACGGTCGGCATCGGGCCGAAGCTCGAACTGGCGGCGGCGGACCAGTGTGTGACGGCGGCCGGCTACAACTTGTCGCTGGCGGCCGAGCGCGACCTGTACCGCGACCACGTGCTCGAAACGCTGAGCGGCGCCCCCAAGTCGTGTCGCGAGAAGCATCCGCTCGGCGCGCCATCGCGGGCTCAGCCGGTCATCCTCGACCCCGCGGCGAAGCTCGGGCTGCGCGACCCGTCGTTCCAACTGTATGCGGCCCGCGTCGTGCCGGCGAAAGCGGACTACACGGACCTGAATCCACCCGGTTCCGCCGTGCGCGCCACAATGGCGTTCGTCGCGACCCACGATGGCCTGCTGCATGCGTTCCGCACCGACGTCGATCCGAAGATCAAAACGCTCGACCTGGCGCTGGCGGGCGACGAGATGTGGGCGTTCCTGCCGCGCTTCAACCTGACGCGCATCTCGCAGATGAAGCTCGTCACGGAGCCCAACGCGTCGTACCTGGGCGGTTCAATCGTGGCCGGACACGTGCTGTTGACGCGGACGAACGCGTTGCCCAAGGACGCGGCCAAACAGTGGCGTGCCATCGTCATCGTCGGCGCAGGCGAGGCGGGTGCCGGGTACACGGCGTTGGATGTCACAGCCCCGGACGACCCGCGCGTGCTGTGGGAGATCACGCCCGATACGCACTGCTGGGGCAGTGTCAGCGTCGGCGGCCAGCCGGGCCCGACGTGTGCGAAGGTCAATACCTACCAAGCGATGGGCCGTTCGACCGGAAAGCCGGCATTGACGGCGCTTTTCTTCAAGAAAAACGGAGTGCTGGCAGAGCGGACGGTCGCCGTGCTGCCGTTTGGCAAGGCGCCGTCGCAGGCCGCCGTGTCAAACCTCGGCAGCGAGGGTCTCGGCGACCGGGGGGCGTTCGTGGTCGATGTGGCTTCGGGCGAACTCGTGCGCGAATTGAAGGGCGTCGATCTCGACACGACCGCGCTACAGACTCCGATCGCGTCGGTGGCCGATCTCGGCCATTTCTGGGGCGACCCTTCCTGCTTCGATGGCTCGCCCGGGCAGGTGACGACGCGCTGCTTCATCGGCGACTCGCGCGGCGTGTTGTGGCGACTGGACCTGTCGAGCGACACGTCGGCCAAGTGGACGATGAAGGCGTTTTTCGATGCGTATTCTGGCAGCGACGTGCCCGTCTCAATCGTGCTGCCGATGACGAGCACACAGCGCGCCCCGGTCATCGCGGCCCCGAGCCTCGCCATGCGCGGCGACGGCTCGCTCAACATCGTCTACGGTACCGGCGGCGTCGATGAGACTGCGAATGCGACCCGGCGCCACGTCGTCTATGCCCTGGCCGAGGTCGTGCAGCCGGCGACGAATATCCAGGCGCAGAAAGTCCTGGCGTCGCGGGCCTGGTACAAGGTGCAGGACCCGTTCGAGCGCTTCGTGGGGCCTGCCGTCGTGTTTGGCGGCAATGCCTACTGGGCGGCCCACACCGTTGCCGCCGTGACACCGTGCGATACCGGCACCGCGCGCATGTACGGCGTGCGCTTTGACCGCCGCAAGTCGGCGAGCGACCCGGCGTCGCTGCAAGGTGCCTTTCCGACGCCGGGCCAGGCGAACACCATTTCGGCCAATGCCGCGTTCGTCGCCTTGGGCGCCTACCGTCCCTCGCCGGCGTTCGTAGTGCCGGTGCCCGCTTGCCGTGGCTCTTGCGCGCCCGGCGACGTCAAGTGCGTGTCGCTGAATGGCGGCTTGCTCAGCGGCGACCGGCCGCGCTACGAAGTGGGCGTTGGCGTTGCCGGCGCGGTGCAGGGCCCGAACCAGACCCCGCCGACCGGCACGCTCCCCGTCGTCGGCACGGTTGTGCAGGAAATGCCGGTGCCGCGCACGACGGTCGTGCTGACGGGCTGGGACCTGCTGCTCGAATAGGCGGTCTGCTGCCTTGCGCTGGATGGCTACGGCTTGCGCCACCCTGGCCCTGCAGTGGGCGTGTCGCGACGGCACGGCGCCACCGATGGGGCGTCTCGTCCCGTCGCCGTCGCCCCCCTCAACGCCCGCGGAGCCATGCCCTGGCGGCCTGCTGTGCGAGGCCCACGCGACCGTCTTCGGCGTCCGAGTTCCCCGCGACTGCAGGCCGACGCACACGGGCGGGCTGATCCGTATCTGTGTCCTCGATGCCACGGCGCCCGATACGTGGGCGCGGGCCGTCGAATTCGTCCAGTCGCGCTACCCCGGGGCGACCGTGCGCAAGGGAGTGCTCCTCGCCTCGCCCGCCGCGCCGATTCCGGGAGCCCATCCGCCGCTGTTGCGCATGCGCGATCTCGGGGGCTCGGTCGAAGTGGCTGTCATCGCCGGCGACGCCGACGCGCCGACCCCGTCCGCTTTGCGTTGACCACCCGGCGCCGCGGCCCCTACACTGTAGGCGTGACCGACGCCGCCCTGCTGCGGCGGGAGGGCAGACGATGGCCGACGGTTTCTTTCATCGCGCGTCCGAAGAGATGCCGTGGGCGTGCGCCCCGATGCGCGGCGTGTCATACAAGTCGCTGCGCTTCCAGCCGGAGACGCGCGCCGGCGCCGTCCTCGTTCACATGACCCCGGGCACGACGTACCCGCGCGCCCGCATGCACGCCGGTGCCGAGATTTTCGTCATCGACGGGGACCTGGAGCAAGATGGAGCCCTGATTGGCCGCGGCGGCTATTGCCACCTGCCTGCGGGCATGGACGCCGCGCCCGCCACCCGCAATGGCTGCGTGTTGTTCGTCACGTTTCCCGGTCAGGTCGAGAATCTCCACGGGTAGTGCACGTTTCCGTTCGTGGAGGCCCCGATGGCCGAGCCCAAGACCGAAATCAAGCCCGCGCGCGACTCGATGGAGCGCATTCGCAAGCTGCCGCGCGAAGTGCTCAAGTACATGGAGCCGATTCCGCTGTTCCAGGACATGTCTACGCGCGAACGGGCCATGTTTTCGGAGATGGGCGAGGTCGCGCGCTGCCCTGGCGGCACCAAGATTTTTGAGGGTGGCGAAGAGGGCAAGTACCTGCTCATCGTCCTGCAGGGCCGCCTCGAACTGCGCACGCCGACCGGCGCGGGCATGTCGCACGCGGTTCGTGAGATGGCGTTGGGTCAGGTCGTCGGTGTCGATGCAGTGCTGCTGCAGGCGCCGTACCACATGACGTGCCTCGCGCTGGAGAACACGGCGGCGCTGCGCTTCCAAACCGTGCACCTGCACCGCATGATCGAGCAGGGGCTGCCCGCGGGCATCAAGATTTTCGTGGCGCTGCGGGCCGAACTTGCAGCCGAAATCCGCACTGCGACGCTCGAAGTCGCGCGACTGTTGGAGCAGACATCCGTGCGCGGCTCCAACAAATCGTGGGACAACGCGCCGCAGCAAGGCGGGCCGCTCTTCGGCGGGCCGGCCACGCCGCTCGCGGGCCTCAAGATACGGCCGTTGCCCGGTGGCAACCCGAGCCGGGGGTAGCACACCCACGACCGGGCCGCGGTCACACGACCAGTTTCACGCTGCGCCGTCGCGCCACCAGCACGAGAACACTGAGGAGACCCCAGCCGCCAAACCACGCAGAGCCACCCGCACTCGGCACGGCACGGCACCCGCCGTCGTCCGCGGCCGGGGCTGGCTTCGGCGCGGCGGCGGGCTTCGTATCGGTCGCGAGTTCGGTCGCAGCGGCATCGGCACCGGAGGCGGTGTCGGCACGGGCGCCCGCGTCGCTGGCAGCGGGTCCCACGTCGGGCGCGAACGGCCCTTGACCCGGCTTCCACCCTTGGGCCGCCGCACCCTCGGTCCACTCCACGACCTGATCGGCGGCGAACGGCCCAGCGCTCTCGGCGGGCAGGCCCGGCCAGTGGACGGTCAGTTTCGGCACACTGGTCTGCGCGCCGAGGCCAAAGTGCAACACGAGGCTGTCCTGGCTGCCGATGCCGTGGCCACCTTCGATCTGGCGCATCACCGTGCGACCGTCGGCGAGCGTCACCTCGGCCCACGCGCCGATGGCGGCCCGGTTGACCGCCTTGGCGCCGTGCAAGCGGACCTGGAGCCAATGCCCCGGCTTGCCGGAGATCTTTGCAAAATCATTGCGAAACAGCGCATTCGCCATCTGGTCCAGGTCGCCGTCGCCGTCCATGTCGGCCCACGCGATCGTCGCGCAGCCCTTGACGAGCCAACCGGATTCGTAGGTCCAGTCGCTGAACGCCAGCCACGCCGCCGGATCTGCAACCACGCCGTCGTTGCGCCACAACTGCCCCGCGCGGTCCCCGTAGTAGGCGCCGATGGCCAGGTCCAGATCGCCGTCGTTGTCCACATCGGCAAAACGCGCTTCGCTGTGCGTCTCCAGGTAGCCGATGCCGCTGGCCTCGCGGTGCTCCGAGAGCTGGAAGTCCTTGTCTTTGCCGAGGTTCTGGAAGAACCGGCTCCGGTCGCTGAACTTGATGTAGCGCGGGTGCGCCAGGTTCGCCACGAACAGGTCGTAATCGCCGTCCATGTCAGCATCGACCCACTGCGTACCGGTGCCGTGGCCGTACGCCCCCTGGATGCCCGACCCGATCGTGCCGTTCTTCTTGGCAATGTTGGTCAAGACGAGGCCGCCGTCGTTGCGCAGGAACAAGTTCGGCTTGAGGCGGTAGTTGTTCACGAACAGGTCCACGTCGCCGTCGAGGTCCCAGTCGGCCGCCGCGAGCCCACGCCCGCACTGCTTGTTCTGCCCAGGCAGCGCCTTGTCGATTACATCCTGGCGCCGGGCAAACGTGCCGTTCTTGTTGTTGAGCCACAAGATGTCGGGGTCGCACAGGCCGAGGACGTCCTCGCCGCTCACGGCATCCTTTTTCACGGTCTCGTAGTTGGCCGTGTACAGGTCGAGCCAGCCGTCCTGGTCGATGTCGAGCCAGATCGCGGACTCGGTGGGCCAATCGCGATCGGCCGCTTCTTTCCAGTCGGTCCCGACCGCCACCTCGAAGGTTCCGTCGCCGCGGTTCCGGATCAGCCGCTCCGTGCCGCCGAACACGAAGATGTCCAGCTTGCCGTCGTTGTCTGCGTCGCCCCACAGCCCACCGCCGCCGCCGAGCCCTTCGAGCCCCGCGGCCTTCGTGACCTCGTCGAACTTGCCCGCGCCGTCGTTGCGCCACAACCGCGCGCCGCCCATCAGCAGGTCCTCGTCGCCGTCGCCATCGTAGTCGCCCCACGCAATGCGGCCCGCGTGCTCGACGCCGGCAACCTTCGTCACGTCGGTAAACCCGCGCGGCCCGGTCTTGGGGTCCAGATAGCGGCCGTGGGCGCGCACGAGCAAGTTCCAGCCCGCCAGGATGCAGCCACCCAGGCACGGGTCGGCCTTGGGCGTGAACAGGTAGGCGTGCGGGTCGCCGCTGTCGGCGCCGGCCTTCGTCGTGTCGGTGGCAAGGTTGACGCCGACCGTGAGGACCTCGATGCCGACCCAGAACCGCGTCCACGGCTGGACGACCACCGCTTCGTCCTTCAGGTCCACCTGGAGCCATTGACCCTGGCCGGGAGACGTCACCGTGCGTGGTTCGATGCGGTCGGCGGCCGCGTCATCGGGCATCAACCCCTCGGGCACGCCGGGCTGGCCGCCGCCGTTGTCGCGCCAGACGTGGAGCTTGGCCTTCGCCATGGGTCCGACGAAGCCGAGTTCGACCGCGTCGAGTTGGAAGGCGTGATCGACCCAGAACCCCGCCGCAATCATCGCACCCACGATCGGCGGCTTGCCGGCAGGGTTGAGCGAACTGGCGAAGGTTCCGTCATCGTGCTGGAAATCGACGGTCTGCGGCGCGGCGGCGGCAGAGCGCACGCCGCCCAGGGCCGCCACGGCTGCGAGCGCGACAAGCTTGACGACACGATGGGACGGCGCAATGGGCTTCATGGAGTGGTTCCTTCCTCCGCGCGGGTCGGCGCGGGCGGCGGCACCTTGGCCCGCGCGAGGTGCCGCAGGTAGAGGGCGTTGTCGGGCTGGATCCGATTGGCCGTTTCGTAGCGCGCCACGGCCTCGATCGGGTTGGACTGCAGCATGGCCAATTCGCCCAAGAGGTACTGCGCCCAGTGGTTCGCAGGCTGGGCATCGGCGACCTCCACAAGCCAGGCGTGCGCGCGAGCGGGCTCGACGTGTTCGTGCACGAGGAGATCGGCCGCGAGTTCCTTCGCTTCGAGAGCCCCGCCCGTCGCTGTCACGTGTTGCTGGAGCACGGCAAACGCCTCGCTGCCGCGGCCCGCCTTGGCCAGCGAGCGTGCGCGCCAGTAGAGGGCGCCCGGTTTTGCCCGCGCCGGCAGACCGGGCCACTGCTGCAAGGCAGCAAACACCTCGGCCGCACGCGCGTGGTCCCGCTGCACGCGCGTGCGCCACCGGCCCAGCAGGCGAAACGCCGCGACGGCCCGCATGCACACGGGCTCCGGTTGGCGGGCCAGCGCATTCATCCGCACCGGGTCATCCATCACGGCCTGCAGTACCCGGGCAGCGTCAGGGCCTGCGGCGCCCCGCAAGTCGGCCGCCAAGCACTCCAGTTGTGCGGCGAAGGCCTCGTCGGTGACCGTGACCGCAGCAGGCAGATTGCGCGCGGTGAAGGCTGCGGCGTCGGTCGGGCAGCGCCCCGGCTCTGGTTCGCGCCGCTGCAGGGCGGCCTCGACGGCGGCCAGCCAGTCCTTGGCCCCGTCGAACCCCTCGATGCGCCCGACCTCGATCAGGCTGGTGCCGTGGGGACGCAGCACGAGCGTCGTCGGCAGGCCGAGCACCTTCCACTCCGCAGCGACGCTGGCCCCCGCGGCGGACTCGAAATCCACCCCCGCCACCTCCACGCCCGCGAGCGCCCTCGCGGCGGCGGCGGATTCAAGCGCACGCATGTGCAATTCGTTGCACGGCTCGCACCAATCGGCGTGCACGACGGCGACGAAAGGCCGACCGCTGGCGAGGGCCGCTGCGCTGGCGCTGCCAAAATCGGCAAGCTCCACGCGGACGTCCGGGCCGGACGGCGACGACGGCGCAACGCTGGCACCCCCGCACGCGGCGGCGGTCGCAATCAGGCATGCCAGACCGGCGCGACCTGACACTGCCTGGACGAGCGGCATTTGACAGCAGGTGGGCACGTGCACGGCCAGCTAGCCTCCAAACCAAGCGGCGACAAGCGTGGCCGACGCGCACAGTCGGCGCAAGTCTGCCTTCACGGGTTGCGCCGCCCGTCCGCGCCCGGCTGGCGTGGGTCGCCGCAGCACGGGATACTGGCCCGGCGCGGGTCGGTGCGACAACGGCCCCACGAGGTTTCCTTGGCGTGCCGACAGCGGACAATCCTCACTCGCGTCGGCCTCCTCGCTTGGCTCGCCCTGTCTGGCTGTGCGCCGCGCGCCCACTCGGGCCCATCGCGTGCGCGCCCGCCACCGCTTGCCGTGACCGCAACGGTGCAGACGCGCGAGGTGCGCGATGAGGCGAGCGGTCCCGTCGAGTTGAGGCCCGTCGAGCAGGTCGATCTCGGCGCCAAGGTCATCGGCATCCTCGACGCCGTGCAAGTCGAGCGCGGCGACCGGGTGACGCGCGGGCAGGTACTTTTCGTCGTGCGCCCGAGCGACCTGCCGGCCCAGCAGACGGCCCTGCGCGCCACACTCGATCAGGCGCGCGCGTCGCTCCGGCTCACCCGGCAGCAGCGCGAGCGGGCCCGCGACCTCGGCACCGGAGGATTCCTGCCGGCCCAGGATCTCGAGCGCAGCGAGGCGGCCGTGGTCCAGGCCGAGGCGGCGGAGGCGACCCTCCGGGCCCAGTTGGCCGCATTGGCAACCCGGCTGGACGAGACCCGCATCGAAGCGCCCTTTGACGGCGTTGTGCTGCAGCGTCGCCTCGACCCGGGCGCCCTTGTCGGTGCGGCGGGCAGCACGGTGCTGACCGTCGCCCGCATCGACGTGTTGCGCGCCACCATCGGCGTCGGCGAGCAGCATGTGCCCCGCCTGCGCGAAGGCCAGACCGCGCGACTGGCCTTTGACGGCGTAGACGCCCCGCTGGAAGCGACGGTCGTCCGGCTGGCGCCGGCCCTCGACCCGGCGACGCGGTTGCTGGACGCCGAGGTTCGGCTCGACAACCGGGAGGGTCGGCTGCGTCCTGGCCTGTACGGCCGCGCCGCAATCGAACTGGCCCGGCGTCCCGCCGCCGTCGTGGTGCCGATCGAGGCCGTGCAATGGAGTGACGGCAGGGCCCACGTATTCGTCGTCCACGCGCTGGCGGTGCCTGCCGCCGCCGGGCAGGCCGAATCCACAGCCACCGGCAACGGGCGAACTCGGGCAAGTCCGCCGCCTCCCGACGCCAAGGTCGAGCGTCGCGCGCTGCACATCGGCGTCGATGGCGGCACGTGGCTCGAAGTGACGGCCGGTCTGGAGGCAGGAGAGCGCATCGTCGTCGCCGGCCTCGACGCGCTGAGCGACGGGGCTTCCGTGCGCACGAGTGCTGGGCCGCCGACCCAGGCGAAGCGCGCCGCGGCGCGACCTGCGCTTCCCACCGCAAGTGGCAAGGGGCGCTGACCCCCGATGTGGCTCACCCGCCTTGCCCTGCGCAACCCGGTGCTGATCCTGATGATCAGCCTCGCCGCCACCCTGCTCGGCGGCGTCTCGCTGGCGCGGCTCTCGGTCGACCTGTTTCCCGACATCACGCTGCCAACGATTCGCGTCGCCACGTTCTTGGCGGGCGCCGGCCCTGCCGACGTCGAACGCACGCTGACCATGCCCGTCGAACGCGCCGTCGCGGCCGCACCCGGCATCGACAAGGTGGAGTCCATCTCGCGCCAAGGGGCGAGTGTCGTGACGGCACAATTCGGCCAGGATGCAGACCTCGACACTGCCCAATTCGAGATCTCGCAGCGCCTTGCCCAGATGCAGGCGAGCCTCCCGCCCGGCGTGGCTGCGCCGCTCGTGCTCAAGTTTGATGTCACGAACATTCCAGTCGTGCAGGTTGCGCTGGCGGCCCAAGGGCTCGACGAGCGCCAGCTGTACGAACTCGCGACAGACGTGATCCAGCCCCAACTGGAACGCGTGGCCGGCGTGGCGTCGGCGACGGTGGCCGGCGGCAAGGCGCGCGAAATCCAGGTTCTCGTCCAACGCGACGCCATCGGCGCCCGCGGCTTGGACCTGGCTGACGTCGTCCAGGCCATCGCCCAGTCGAGCCTCGCGTTGCCGTCCGGCTTCCTGCGCGAGGGCAGCCGCGAACTGAACGTGTTCAGCAACGCCCAGATCGACGACCCCCGCGTGCTGCCAAACCTCGTAGTGCGTCCGGGCAAGGAGGGCGCGCCGCCGGTCCGGGTGCGCGACGTCGCCGAAGTGCGCGATGCCGCGTCGGACGCCAGCGAAATCGTGCGCGTCGACGGGCACCGGGGCGTGTTCCTGCGCGTGATCAAGCAACCCGGCGCCAATACGATTGCGGTCGTCGATGCAGTGCGCGCGGCGCTCCCCAAGCTGCAAGGCGTGCCGCCCCATGTCGAGTTGCGGATCGCCTTCGACCAGTCCCGCTACATCCGCGCCGCCGTCGCCGCCCTGCAGCACGAAGCCCTGCAGGGCGGCCTGCTCGCCGTGTTGGTCCTGCTCGGCTTTCTGGCCAGCGTGCGGGCAACGTTGATCGCCGCCCTCGCGATTCCGCTCTCCGTCATCGGGTCGTTCGTGCTGCTGTATGCGACCGGCCAGACGCTGAACGTGTTCACCCTCGGTGGCCTCGCGCTCGGCGTCGGCCGACTCGTCGACGACAGCATCGTCGAACTGGAGAACATCCACCGCCATTTCCTGCTGGGCGGGCCGCGCCGGGCCGCGGTGCTCGATGCCGCGCAAGAAGTGGCCATGCCCATCCTCGTGTCCACCGTCACGACCGTGGTGGTCTTCGTGCCGGTGCTGTTTCTCGATGGCGTCGCGCGCGAACTGTTCACTCCTCTGGCGCTCACGATCACATTCTCGCTGGTCCTGAGCTTCTTCGTGTCGCGCACGGTCACACCGCTGCTGTGCCTGTATGCCTTGCCCGGCGCCGACGCGCGCCCGAACCTGGCCGCACGCACCGTGTTGTCCAGCCTGGACGCGCTGGACCGTTGGTACGCGGCCGTGTTGCGTGCCGTGCTGCGCCATCGGGCGCTGACGCTGGCGACAGTCGCCGGTGCCTGTGCGGCGGTGTGGCCGGCTTGGCTCCAGGTCGGCACGGAATTCTTCCCGGAGGCCGACGAGTCGCAGTTCACGGTGTCGTTTCGCGGCCCCCTTGGCACCCGCGTCGAGCGCAGCGAAGAGACGGTCGCGACGCTCGAAGCCGCCGTCCGCAAAGTCACGACGGCACCGGACGGCACCGTGTCGGCGCGCACGATGATCTCGAGCGTGGGTGTGCCTGTCGGCCGCAGCGCGCTGTTTGCGGCCAATGGCGGGCCCCACGGTGGCAACGTGCTGGTCAACCTCGTCCCAGTTGGCGAGCGCATAGAATCCGACACTGTACTGGCCGACCGCGTACGAAAGGCGACGCGCGATGCGATCCCCGGCACGTCCGTATTCGTCGGCACTGGCGGCATCGTGCGCCGGATCATGAACTTCGGGGCGTCCGCGCCCGTCACCATCGAGATCCTCGGCCACGACCTTGACGCCAGCGCCGCCTACGCACGCAAGGTGGCGGAACGGCTGCGGGAACCACAAGCCTCCGGCGAGAAACTGGCCGTAACCGATGTCCAAGTGTCGCGGGAAGAAAACTATCCGCACCTCGACATGCACGTTGACCGCGAAAAGGCAGGCGTCCACGGCATCAGCGAGCGGCAGATTGCCCAATCGGTCCTGCTGGGGCTCGTCGGCTCGAACCAGGTCCAGCCCGTGCGCTTTGTCGACCCGGTCTCGGGCCACGAGCACGCGATCAACGTACGGCTGCGCGACGCCGACCGCGACAGTCTCGACGACTTGCGGGCACTGCACGTGCGCGGGCCGACCGGTGCCCTGGTGCGATTGGACGCCGTGGCCCAATTCGGCCGCGGCGCCGGCCCGGTTGCCGTGCAACGGCGCGGGATGCAACGGCTCATCGAGGTGACCGCCAACGTCGCTCCCGGCGTCGACCTCGGCACCGCCACCGCGAGTGTCGAGCGCGCCCTGGCGGAATTGCCGCCACCCGACGGCCTCAGCGCGCGCCTCGGTGGCCAGTCCGAAGCCCAGAGAGACGCGTTCGCGGGCCTGGGCCTCGCCTCGCTGCTCGCGATCGCGCTCGTCTATATGGTGCTTGCGGCCCAATTTGAATCGCTGCTGTATCCGTTGGTGATCCTCGTGTCCGTACCATTGGGAATCGTGGGCGTCGTGATTGCCCTGTGGCTGACGGACACGACGCTGTCAGTCAACAGTTTCATGGGCATCATCATGATGGTGGGCATAGTAGTCTCCAATGGAGTTCTCCTCGTGGACTTCGCCAATGTGTTGCGCGCCCGCGGCGCACCGCTGCTGGCGGCGACGGTGGACGCGGGTCGCACGCGCCTGCGGCCGATCCTGATGACGACGGTCGCCACCGTGGTCGGCCTGCTGCCCGTGGCGCTGGGCGTAGGCGAGGGCAGCGAGACGAATCTCCCCCTGGCGCGCGCGGTCATCGGCGGGCTGTCCGTGTCGACGGTTTTCACCCTGCTTCTGGTGCCGATCCTGTATACATTCGTCGCCCGCTGGGCGCGCGACCCGGCCCAGCACGCGCGCGATGTCGCCAACGAGGGGGAGCGCTCATGACCGACGCAAAACGCCTCGGCGGTGCGACGTTGATCGCTGGTGTCATGGCCACCACACACGTCGTTGGTGCCGCGGCCACTCCCGCAGTGACCGCTGAACTCGTTCCTTCCGCCGACGTGGCGTCGCTGGGTGAACTCGCTGCCGCCCCCGAACGCATCGGGCTGCGTGCGGCCATCGCGCGGGCCGTAGCAGACAATCCGGCGATGGCCAGCGCGAGAGCCGAGGCCGCCCGCGCCCGGGGTCTCGCGGCACAGGCCGATGCTGCCGTCTGGCCCGCCGTGCACGCCGAGGCGGGGCTGGCGCAACTCGACGCCGAGCGTGCCATCGGGGGCCGCGTGGTGCAGAGCGCAACTGCCGGCAACGCGCGCGTCGTGGCACAGGTACCGGCATTTGCGCCCAAGCTGTGGAGTCGCGCCAGCCAGGCGAAGGATTCCCGGATCGTGGCGCTGCTCGCGGTGGATGACGCCGCGCGCACGATCGGGCTGCAGGTGGCTCGTGCGTGGCTGGCCGTGGTCACGCAGCACCGTGCGCTGGCCGTTCAGGTGCGCGCGCTGGCCACCGCCCGCGAGCACGAGCGCTTTGCCCAGGGCCGGGCTGTCGGTGGCGCTGCGGGGCGCCTCGACGTACTGCGCGCCAGTCAGGAGGCGGACACCGTGCTGGCCCAGGTTCACGCCCTGCGCGCCGGGCTGGCCCGATCCCGCTTGCAACTGGGCCAGGTGATAGGGGCAGCCGGTGCCGTCGATGTAACCTCGGGCTGGGACGCGCTCGACCTGCCGGCCGCCGCGACAAACACCCGCGCCGATGTCATCGCCGCGCTTGCCCGGGTCGATGCCGCCCGCCGTACCGTTGGCGACCTCTGGGCGGAGTACGCGCCGGTGCTGACCGTCGTGGGCCAGGCGTTTTTTCAGCAGCCGGCGACGGCCACCTCGCCCGCACTCGGCTGGTCTGCACAACTCCAAGCCAGCGTGCCCCTGTGGGACGGGGGTGCTCGCGAGGCGCTGGCGCTGCAGCACGAGGCTGCGCTGGCCACTGCCCGCGCCGCCCTCGTTGGTGTGCTGCGTCAGGCCGCATTCGAAGTTGCCGGTGCCGCCGAGGCGGTGCGGGAGGCCGACGCGGGTCTCGCAGCCGCCCGGCGTTCTGCGGCCGCCGCGGCGGCAGCGTTGACACTGGTGGAACATGCGTGGCGGGCCGGTGCTACGACGAGCCTCGAACTCGTCGATGCCGAGCGCCGGGCGCGCGATGCCGAAGCCGCCGTGGTCGCTGCGGAAGATGCGGTACGCTCGCTGCAGGTCGAGGTCCTTTTCGCCGCGGGCCGCTTGCCGTAGCAACCCGGCGCAGTGTTTGCTAACCCGCGACGATTTGCGGGGTTTTCGCCCGCCGATCGTGGCGGGGGGCCCGCACCCCACCAATGCCCTCTCCGCTGCCGACCAGCCTTGTGTCGCCGGGTACCCGAAACTACAACCACGCTTGGGGTATTTCTGCCCGCGCCGTCGGCATGTGCGCCGACCCGCAGGACGAGCCCCCAGCGAGACGGCCATGGCCATGTTCGACAAGGCAAAGCTGAACCGCGGTCAGCAGGATGGGAAGAAGCCTGCCGCCAAACCGCACGAGCAGGCGCCTGCGCCCGCCGACGCCGCCAAGGCGCCCGACATGCCCGCGCTGGGTGCCGCCGGTCCGAGCGCCGCGCCCGGTCTCGGCAGCAAGGTCGATGCAGCGGAGGGCGACAAGGCCGCCCAAGCTGAACAGCAGAAAGAATTGGCCCGTGTGAAGTCCCTGCCGCCCGGCGACCCGGAGCTGGAAAAGTTCAAGGATCCCGAGGCAATGGCCGCCCAGGTTCCCGAGGGTGCCGGTGCCGGTGGCAGTGCCGAGGCCGACGCCAAGGGGATGTCTCCCAAAGAGGAGAAGCAGGGCGATGCAACGGTCGGTCCTTCGGCCCAACAGGTCAGTGCGGAACCGGGTGGCGCGGGCATCAACGTCCAGGAAGTGCAGACCTACGAAAGTCCGCCGGTGACCGGTCCCGTGGCCGAGGCGACAAAAAACGCCAGCGGCGGCGGCGCAGAGGCCACAGCGCCGACCGAAAAGGCCGTCGACGCCGGTGCCGAGGCCGCCCAGGACAAGGTCGCGGCCGAGCCTGCCGAGGTGCTGACGCCTGAGGCACCCCAACAACTGAACACCGAAGCGCCCGGTGGCCAGGCTCCCGCCGTGGCCGACGCGGCACCGCCGACGGCACCCGTGGCCGCGGCCGAACAGCCCAAGACGGGCGACGCGAGTGCCGAGGGCCGTGGCGGCAAAGAGCCGGAGAAAGCGCCGGAAGCGCAGCCCAAGGCCCCTTCGGGCGGCGAACCGGGTGCGCCGAAGGGTGAGGTCGCCGCCGCCCCCGACGCCGGCGCCCTCGAAGGCGAGAAAGTCGCCCCCTTGGCCGTGGCCGCCGGCGCGCCGGCACCTGCACCCGATGCCACGATTCGCGAAGTACAGGGCGCGGCGCCCGCCGTCGCAGCCGGCAACGTTGCCGATGCTCTGCCTGGCGGAGTGGCCGCAGCCCCGGAAGGCGCGCCGGCTGCACCCGCCGCTGCGACGGACGTGGCGCCGAAAGAGGGCGGAGCCGCGCCCGCCGGCGGCGAGCCGGCCAAGGCTCCCGATCAAGCACTCGAACAGGCCCCGGTCGCCCAACCCGTCGCAGAGGCGGGTCCGGTGGCACCGGCAGAGGCCGCAGCGGGCGCACCGGCGAGCACGACGCCCGCCGCAGTCGCCGCCGGGGGCGCCCCTGCGCCAGCACCGGCGGCAGGCGCCGAGGTGGCACCCGCTGCGTCCGAAAACGCGGTCCCCGCTCTCGAAGAGAAAGCCGGCGAGGGCGCAGTCCTCGAGCCGTCCGTGACCGAGGAAAAAGCGCCGGCGGGTCCCACCGATGCAGGCGGGGGCCCGGCTCCCGCGGCGGCTGGCGGCGGCGCACCGGCTCCCGGACCGAATCCCATCGACGCGGCTGCGACCTCGGCTCCAGGGGGCCCCGCGCCCGCGGCCGTCACAGGCCTGGCAGAGGTCGTCGCCGATACCACACTGCCCGAACTGCGCGGCGCGGCCGGCGATGTCGGCGACCGCTTTGGCGGACGCACGGCAGCGGCCGAACTCGGCACCGACGTCTTCGGTCTGACGGCCGACACGGCCGCCGCCGAGTCGCTGCTGCCTCCGGCCGGCATGAATGCCGACGCGCTTTCCGCGATCCAAGCGGTCGGCGAGGCGGCGGGCCTCGATCCGAACGTCGAAGTGGCCAGCGAAGTCTCGGACCGCACCCGCCAGGTCGAGGAATTGCTCGGCGCCAAGGGGGAGCAGGCCAAGGCCGACATCACTGCAGGCGCGGGCGACGCCGCCAACAAGAAGCTCGGCGATCTCAAGCAATCGACGGACGACTTCAAGGAAAAGGCTTCCGGCGCACTCGACGACATGAAGGGCCTCGGCGACCAGGCGCTCAAGGACCTGGGCGGCAAGGCCGAAAAGAAGCTCGCCAACCTCAGCGACCAGTTCAAGAGCGACCCCAGCACGTCCGTCAAGGGCATGCTCGGCGAAGGCAAGGAACTCGGCGGCGGCATCCGCCAGAAAGCAGAGGCGGCGGTCGGCAAGGATCTCGGCGACCTGCGCGTGCACGGCGGCGACATGGCCAAGGAACTGGCCGACGGCGTGGGAGCGACCGCGTTTGCCCAAGGCAAGGACATCGTGCTCGGCAGCGCCGCCCAGTTGACCGGCAAGGCGCAAGACACGGTGATGGCTGAAGAAATCGCCCACACCCAGCAAGTCAAAGGCGACGGCGGCAAGGGCGTACCGTCGGCGATGGCCAAGGCCGAAAAGGCCGCCCGCGGCGCCGCCATGCGCGTGCTCGAGGGCGCCAGCATCAAGGGGCTCGAAGCCGAAGACGACGCGGTTGCGCTCTACCGCAACACCGGCGGCGGTTCGACTCCGTCGGCAGGCGGCACGGCGCCCACGCAGGTCGTGCTGAACATGGGCGGCAAGTCCGTCACCGTGAAGCTGCCGACCATCTCGCCCGGCACGACGTCCAAGCAGGTGTCGCTGCCCGCGCTCGGCATCCAGGGGCTCACCATCAAGTCGATGGCACTGATGCGCTTCGACGCGACCAGCAGCGCCTTCAAGGGCGGCATCGTCGATGGCCAGATCAAGGTCGGGCAGGTCATGAACCGCCCGGTCGCCAAGATCAGCATCGCCGAGAACGGCACGATGACGTCGTCGTTCGCGAACACGCCGCTCAAGGTCGGCAGCCTCATCGACGGCAACGTCACGGCGACCGTCGCGTCGGCGGGTGTCACCGGCCAGGGCGAGATCCGCCACGGGCAGTTGAAGGGCGACAAGCTCGGCCAGTGGCTGAAGTCCGGCACGATGAGCGTCAGCGTCTCGGCCGAGGGCAACGTCACGGGCAGCGGTAGCCTCGGCTTCGAGATCGAGACATTCACCGCGGGCACTCTTGCTGCAACCATCGAGAACAACATAGACCTCGTCGGCAAGGTCGACATCGCCAACAAGAAGGAGATCGCCCTGCCGCCGAAGTCGACGATCTCCGACGGTGCGTTGACGGGCCAGTTGACCGGTTCGAACAAGGTGGAACTGTCGGGCGACCTCAAGCTGACCATCGAGACGCTCGGCGGCGGCGAAGGCAAGCTGGCGGCGAAGTGGGACAGTGACAGCACGAAGATTTCGGGCGACGCCGCGCTGACGAGTTTGGCGCCATCGTTGATTGGCAAGGCCAACATCACGAAATCGACCGTCACCGGAGCGGCCGCCGACACCAAGCTCGACAAGGTCGATGGCAGCGGTGACGCCGTGTTCGACGACCTGTTCGACGGCCAGTGGAATGGCTTCGTCGACCTCCCGACCGAAAGGGCCACGTTCACGCTCGGCGGCAAGCTCGCCGCTCCGATCACGAAGGGCGAGGTGACGGTCGAGAACGGCAGTCTGACGATCCAGGTCGACGCAGGCGAACTCACTTCGACCTCGGGCAACGTCGACTTCAAGCTGTCTGACTTCCTCAAGGGCACCGCCGTGCTCGAAGAGGGGACCAACAAGAACAACATCAACGCGACCGCCACGGCGGAATTGGTCAACACCCAGACGTTCGACGGCATCACGCTGTCCAAGGGCTCCATCACGGTCAAGGTGACGGGCACGAAGGTCGAGGTGGTATCCGGTTCCGTGGACATGTCCTACCGCGACGTGGCCAAGGGCCAGCTGAACCTGTCGGCGTCTGCCAACTACCGCAAGTTCAACGGCAATGGCAAGGCCACGCTGAACGAGGGCCTCGTCTGGGGCGACATCAAGGTCAAATCGGGCGACATCGACGTCGCGATCAAGGCCAGCAAGGTCGACACCGCGCAGGGCCAGATGACGATGTCGTACCTCGACATTGCCGAAGGCCCGATGTCCTTCAACGCCAAGGACGACTTCAACTCCATCAGCGGTACGTCGGTCGCGCACTTGGTCGCCACGAAGGACCTGGCGGCACCGCTCGTGCTGCAACCCGACGAGGGCAAGAACTTCGACCTCCGCTTCGAGCACACCGTGTTCAAGGGCCTCAAGGGTGCCTTCGCGTGGAAGGCCGAGAAGTTCTCCGGCGACGTCACCCAGGTCGCCGAGGTCAAGGAGTTCGGCCTCATCACCGGCCAAGGCAAGGCCGATCTCAACGAGGACCTGCCGATCGGCACCGTGTCCGGCGGCGCGATGGTCGGCAAGCAGGGCTCGACGCTGACCGGCAAGATCACCTCGGGCCAGTTCCAGGGCATCAAGGGCGAACTGAAGTGGCAGTACCAAGAATGGCTGGAGGGTATGTTCAACATCCCCGCCTTCACGCCCACGATCCACGAGATGAACGGCATGGTCGATGCCAAGGTCATCGCCAAGAAGTCGCTGCCCAACAATGACAAGGTTGAAATCCAGCCGGGCAGCAGCACGCTCAAGGTCGAGCTCACGAACAGCGTGCCCAAGCGCTATTCGGGCACCTTGGACTTTATCTACGACAGCTACTTGAAGGGCAGCGTCACCGTCACGGGACCGATGCTCGACTTCTCGAACCTCGCAGGCAAGTCCAGCGCTGAGGTCATCGCGCCCAAGACGATCAAGAACGTCGAGGTCCTGCCGGGTTCGTCGATGAATGTCGAGTTTGTCAGCAGCAACTTCGACGCCTTTGACGGCGCCATCAAGTACAATTACAACGGCTGGCTCGAAGGCAACGCGACGGCGACGGCGGGTGGCGGCTCGTCCGTCAAGCTCGGCGTCTCGGCGACGGATTCGCTGGCGACAATCAAGTCCGCACCTCCCGGCAACACCGGCAAGCTCAAGATCCTGCCGGATTCGGCCGTCAAGGTCGATCTCGCGCCGAACACCGAAGTCACCAAGTTCAAGGCCGGATCGTCGCTGAAATGGCAGTACGAGACCTGGATCGGCGGCGATGCCATGGCGCTCACCCACGACGCGCTCATCAACTCGCCGTCCGAGACAACGACGGCCAAGCTGCTGGAGCCCAAGCAGATTGGCGTCCAGCCCACCATCACGCTGCTGCCTTCCGAAGGTGTCACTGCCATCATCGCCGGCGGCTCCGTCGACAAGCTGTCGGGATCAGTCGAGGCGAAGATCGAAGACTGGATGGCGGGCAAGCTCGTCATCGGCGAGAATTCGACCGTCAACACGTTCAACGGCGACCTGATCGGCAACATCTTGACCCCCAAGCAGGTCGGTTCGTCGGACACGTACCTCGATCCCGGTGGTCCTGTCACGGTCAAGGTGCGCGTCAACCGCGGCGAGAGCATGTCGGGCGCCATTCCCGTCAAGTACGGCGCGAAAAAGCGCTGGTTGCAAGGGACGGTCCAGGGCAAGTCGACTTCGGACGGCATCAAGTCGCTCAACGGCGCGTTCACGGGCTCTGTCATCGAGCAGATGCCGCTGGCGGGCGGCAAGTTCATTGTCGAACCGGGCGGCTCGCCGGCGGGCGCCATGACGGCGTCGGCGATCAGCAAGCTGACGGGCGACATCAACTTCACCGCGAGCACCGGCCAGTACACGAACTGGCTGGGCGGCAAGGTCGGCCTCACCGAGGCGAGCACCAAGGACATGATGAGCGGCCCGTACACCGGGTCGATCAAGGCCGACCTCGGCGCGGGCGTCGATGTCACGGTCAAGTCCGGCACCGCGGCGGGCGACATCGACCAGAACGCAGTCAAGAACCTGGGCGGCAACCTCAAGCTGCAGTATGGGACCTTGCTCGAAGCGACCATTACCGCTGAGAAGGCCGAGCCCCAGAAGATTGGCGGCGAGGGCCCCGGCAAGTTCCTCGACGAACTCGCCGTGGTGCCCGACAAGCTTTTCATCACGCGCGGCGGCTCGCCGACCGTCAAGTTCGTCGACGGCAAGTTCGATTCGTTCTCTGGTGAAGTGAATTGGCGCTGGGAGAAGTGGGTGTCGGGTACTGCGACGGTGACGAGGGGGACGAAGGACGACATCACGGTGTCGGCGGCCCACGGCAGTATCGTCAAGGAGAAGAAGATCAACGACGACATCATGTTGCTCCCCGGCGGCAGCTTCGACGTCGTGTTGACCAAGACCGGCGTCGACGACTTCACGGGCTCGGCCAACATCGAATTCGGCAAGGCGAATCCGGGAACGTCCTGGCACACCGGCGGCACCATCGCGCTGGCCGCGGCCAAGCTGTCGAGCCTCAAGGGCGTCATCGATGGCCGCCTCAAGTCTGAGAAGAAGTACCCGCCGTCGCTCGTCCTGAAGAAGGGCGGGTCGGCGAAATTCGACTTTGACGTGCCAAGCGCGGACTCCGTGAAGTCCGTGACGGGCTCGGTCGACTACGGCCTCAACAAGGGCGAGACGGAGAAGTTCATCGAGGGCACGCTCGCCATCAGCGCCGAGGGGTCCAAGATCTCGGGCGCGTTGACGGGCCGCGTCGTCAAGGGTCAGAACTTTGACGATGTGAAGATCCTCGAGGGTGGCTCGCTCCGCGGCAGGCTCGTCGATTCGTCGAACGCGACCCTGGGCGGCAACCTCGAGGTCCAGTACAAGGAAGTCGTCAAGGGGTCGCTGACGGTCGATGGCCAGATCGATCCCAAAGATCCCAAGGTCAACGGCAAGATCGAAGGCTCGCTGATCGACGACGTGTCCATCAACGCGCCCGGCGGCAAGATCGTGCTCAACAAGGGCTCGGCGGCGGGCGCCAAGCTGACGAACAGCGCGCTCGACCAGTTCTGGGGCAAGCTCGCGTTCTCGACACAGCCGGGCGACATGCCCCCGATCTGGCCGGGCCAGTTCAGCGGCTCGGTCGAGGTGCCCGAGGGCAGCAACAGCAAGCCCGACGACATCAGCGGCGTGGCGACGGCGAAGTATGGCGGCGTTGGCGGCACGACGTCCGGCATCATCATGCTGTCGGCCGATCTGACGATCAACGTAGAGCACAACGAATTCAAGCAGTTGTCTGGCACGGCGACGGTGGCATACCAAGACCTGCTGTTCGGCACGCTGACGCTGCAGAGCGGCTCGACCCTGACGAGCCTGTCTGGGCTGATCGAGGCTCGCCTGGGCAAGCGCGTGCCTGTCTTGTCGACCTTTGCGCTGATGCCCGGTGGCGCCGTGCGCGGCACCATCGCCAACAACGAGTTGACCGGCGTCGGCGGCTCGATCCTGTGGGAGTACGGCGAGGGCGGCTGGCTCGGCGGCGACATCACGGTGCCCGACGGTACGACGTTGGAGCAGCCGTCTGGTTCGGGCACGGCGACGGTCAAGTCTGAGAAGAAGATCGCAGGCAGTGAACTGAGCCTGCTGCCCGGTGGTTCGCTGACGGTCCAGGTCGCCGGCGGTGACCCCACCAGCTTCGGCGGCAAGGTCTTGTGGGCCTACGGCAACGACAAGTGGCTCGACGGCGACGTGACGATTGCCGAAGGCTCGATGCTCGACAGCATCAGCGGTTCGGCGACGGCGAAGCTGGCCAAGGACAAGCCGCTGGGCGGCGAACTGACCCTGAAGCAGGGCGGCCACCTGACCCTGCAGATGGTTGGCAGCGCGCCCGGTCCGTTCGATGGGGAAGTCAACTGGGAGTATCAGGACTGGCTCGAAGGCAAGCTGACGGCGACGGGCGCGTTGTTCGAGTCCATCCAGGGTGACGCGACGGCGAGCATCAAGAAGGAGCACGAGGTCAGCCCCGGGCTGGAACTGCAGAAGGGTGGCGCGGCCCAGGTCCACGTCGATCAGGACGGCATCCAGGAGTTCGGCGGCTCGGTCAACTGGAAGTACGGCGAAGGCGAGCGCTGGATCGAGGGCTCGGTGACCATCGCCGGCAAGTCGAGCTTCGACAGCATCAGCGGCAAGGCCGACGCCAAGCTGCTGAAAGACCTTCAGTTCACCGACCTCAAGGTGCTCGCCGAGGGCAGCCACGCTGAAGTGACGCTCGAAGGCGGCGCCATCAAGACGTTTGGCGGTTCGGTGACCTACCTGTACGGCGCCGACGAGTGGTTGAAGGGCACCGTCACCGTCAACCCCACGTCGACGAAGGAGAACATCTCCGGCGATGCGACCGGCGAGTTCGTCAAGGACAAGCTCGTCGATGGCTCTGAACTGACGCTCAAAACGGGCTCGTCGGGCAAGGCGACGATGGAGGCCTCGGCCGTCAAGACGCTGAGCGGCACGCTGAACTGGGAGTACGGCGCCGACCCGTGGCTCAAGGGCACCATCACGGTCGCCGATGGTTCGACGCCCGACAAGGTCACCGGCAAGGTGTCCGCGTCGCTGATGAAGAACTACATCCTGAGCGAAAAGGTGTCGCTCGGCGAAGGTGGCAACCTCACGGCGGATTACGACGGCCAGGGGCTGAAGAACTACACGGGCGAGGTCATTGTCCTGTATGAGGACTGGCTGCAGGGCACGCTGACGCTGAACAACGCCAACCTCGACGACGTGACGGGCTCGCTCGAGGCCAAGCTCATCTTGGACAAGGCGCTGGACGACAAGGTCACGCTCAAGCGCGGTGGCGCGGTCAAGGTCGAGATGGCCAACAACTCGTTCACGTCGTTCACGGGCGACGTGAGCTGGCAGTACGAGAACTGGCTGGGCGGCACCATCAACGTCACGGCGGGCACCGAGACGACCATCACTGGCGAAGGGTCCGCCACGATCCTCGAAGCGAAGACGCTGGGCGAGGGCGGCAAATTCGAAATCCAGCGCGGCTCGTCTCTTCAGGCCAAGGTCACCGGCAACAACTTCGACGGCGTCGGCGGAGCGGTCGCGTGGCGCTACGAAAGCTGGTTGAAGGGCAGCGTGACCGTACCCGCCTACACCGAATTCGACAAGGTGTCTGGCACGATCGATGCCACGCTCATCGACAACAAGGACGTCGGCTCCGAGATCGTGCTCAAGACTGGCGGCACGATGAAGGGCGAACTGAAGGACGGCGGGATCGACAAGATTTCCGGCAATGTCGAGTGGAAGTACCAGGACTGGCTCGGCGGCTCTGTCACGTTGGACCCGTCGTCGCTCGACCACCTGACCGGCAAGGCCGAAGCCCACGTCATCAAGCGCAAGGAGGTCAAGCCTCCGTTCACCGTCGAGCGCGGTGGCTCGATTCAGGTCGATTTCGACACGGCCAAGGCCATCGGCGACCAGCCGTTCTCGGCCAACCTCGCGTTTGAATACGAGGGCTGGCTGGGCGGCGAGGTCCAGGTCGATGCCGGCTCGACGTTCAACAGCCTGACCGGTAGCGGCCGCGCGATGCTGAAGACGGAGAAGGAGCAGGGCGAGATCACGCTGCGGCGCGGCGGCGAAGTGCGCGTCGAGGTGAAGGATTCGGCACCCGACAGCTTCGGCGGCGACCTCAACCTGCAATACCAGACGTGGCTGGCCGGCACCGTCAACATCAAGGACGGCTCCAAGCTCGACAGCATCTCGGGCCAGGTGACGGCGAGCGTCGTCGATCCCAAGAAGTTCGGCGACGTCACGCTCAAGACCGGCGGCAGCATCGAGGCCAACGTCGAGGGCAGCGACCTCACCACGTTCGGCGGCACGGCCTACCTGAACTGGAAGGAGTGGTTCGACATCGAACTCGACGTCGACAAGGCCTCGACGAAGGACAGCATCACCGGCAAGGGCACCGCGACGCTGGCGAAGAACTACCCGGTGGGCGGATCGCCGCTAGAAATCGTCGCAAATTCATCGGCTTCGGTTGATATCGCGGCAAGCGACTTCGCGGGCGTCACCGGCGAGCTCAAGTGGAAGTACGAGAATTGGGCCGAGGGCGAGATCGGCGTGCAGGCCTCCAAGCTCGACGCCATCAGCGGCGAGGCGAAGGCGCGCATCATCGAGCCCAAGCCGCTGCCCGCGAAGATGCAACTGTTGCCCGGTGGCCACGCCGACGTCACTGTCGCCAACAACGACCTCCAGCAATGGGGCGGCACGGTCAACTGGCAGTACGACGACCTGCTCAAGGGCAGCCTGGCGATCGAGGGCAAGACGTCGCTCGATTCGATCCACGGTACGGCAGAGGCGAGCCTGATGAAGGATTTCGACCTGCCCGCCGGCGACGTGAAGCTGCTCCAGGGCAGCACGGTGTCGGTGACCGCCGGGGCCGAGGGCATCGAGAAGTTCTCGGGTGCCGTTCGCTTCCAGCACTCGGACTGGCTGCGCGGCGCCATCGAAGCGACCGAGAGCACGCCCGACAGCATCAATGGCCACGCGACGGCGATGGTCATCAAGGACTTCAACCCGGCAGACGGCGAGTTCTGGGTGCTGCAAGGCGGCAACCTGACGACAGATTTCGCGGCGTCGGTGTTCGAGGGCATCGAGGGGCAGATCGACTGGGAGTACAAGAATCCCGACGCGCATGTTCAGGGCGCCATCACGATCCCGAAGTCGCCGATCGAGTCGATCAGTGGCTCGGCCGACGCCCACCTCATGGAGGACACCAAGGAAGTCCAGCAGACCAAGCTGCTCGCCGGCGGCGCGCTCAAGGTCGAGGTCGCCGCGTCGAAGCCCGACAGCTTTGGTGGCCGCATCGACTGGCAGCACTCGAACTGGCTCACCGGCTACGTGGAAGTTCCCAACGGCACGAAGTTCTCCGGGCCGTACACGGGCCGGGCCGGTGCGTCAATCAAGGAAAACAAGCCGATCGGCGACAAATTCACGCTCAAGCAGGGCGGCAACCTGAACCTGTCGCTCAACACGTCCGCTTCGATGGAAGACCAGCAGATCGATGGCCAGATCGCCGTCGACTATGAGACCTGGCTGCGCGGCACGCTCAAGGTGGACGCCGGCTCGACGTTCAAGAGCCTGACCGGCAGTGCGAAGGTTGAACTCGTCGAAGACAAGCCGCTCGGTGCGACCGGCTTCGTGTTGAAGCAGGGCGGCAACATCAACGCGAAGTTCGCCAACAACGACCTGACCAACATCGGCGGCACGATCCTCGTCGACTACGAAGACTGGCTCGGCGGCTCCATCCAAGTCGATGAGAACTCGACGCCGACCAGCATCACCGGCAAGGCGACACTGCAACTGAAGGCCGAAAAGCAGATCGGCGACCTCGTGCTGCAGCCGGGCGGCGACCTGCAGGTCGCGGTCACGGGCAACAAACTGACCTCGTTTGGCGGCGCGGTCGACTGGAAGTACTCCGATTGGCTCGAAGGCAACCTGACGGTCGATGCGACGTCGACCTTCGATTCGGTCAGCGGCCACGCTTCGGCCCACGTGACGAACGAGCATGACATCGGCAGCGACTTCTGGCTGACCCAGGGTGGTTCCGCGCGCGTCGGCATCACCGCCAATGAAGTCAAGACGTTTGGCGGCGAGGTCTTGTTCAAGTACTCGACGTGGCTCAAGGGCGGCGTGCTGATCTCCGGCGAGTC
>SHZF01000013.1 GCA_009692425.1 Myxococcales bacterium
AGACGTCGATGGGAGTCTTGCCCTTGGGCACGCCGTCGAGCGAGACCTCAGCGCCCGGTGGCAGGCTGGCCACTGGCAACACGGCGCGCTCCGCCCTCAGCAGCGTCGCGCAACCCGGTGTAATGGTCAGGACAGCGAGGCCGACGGCACAGAGGAGCAGGCGGGCAGGGCAGGTCATAGCGCCAGTGTATGAGGATGCGTTCGAAAGAGCCATCGAGCGGCGCACACTGTGGCAATGGCGACCGCTACCGCTTCGATTTGGTCTTGCGCTTGGTGTCGAGCGCGGCCGGGTCCGAATCCGTCACGGAGAAGTCGATGTCCTCGGGACCTTTTAGCTTGCGCCGCTTGACCATCTGGCGCACGCCGCCCAGCGACGGTCGCTCGAGCCAGGCCTGATACAACCGCAGCGACTGCACGTTGTAGCGGTAGTCCTTGTTCACGCTGAAAGTCGACAGCGTACGAATGACTCGGCTGCGCTCGTCGATCGGCAGCCCGCGCATGTTGGCGCGAAACGCCTTGCCGTACGGCCAGTACTCCTCGGCGTTCGACAGGTACAGCACGCGCACGGCCAGCCCGAGTTTGCGCGCCAGGTCGCCGATGCCGAGCACGCCCTTGGGCCCGAGCAGGTCCGCCTGCAGCGACCGCGCGCGCCCCGTCTGCACCAGCCCGCGCACAAAGGCGTAGGTCGCGTCGTCGGTGAGCCAGCACGGCACCTTGACGGTCTGCATCTGCTTTTTCACGAGCGCCAGGCGATAGGCGATGTTGCCCCGGTTGCGGCGGTACAGGTCGGCGTACCACTTTCGCTTTGGCGCGTCGGCATAGTGGTGGGCGATGCACTCGAGGCCCTTCGCCTGGGCGCCGGCCTGCCAGAACGCCAGAAATTCTGCAGGCGTTGCAGCATCGAGCAGGAAGGCACGGTACACGGCGTGGAGGTCGTTCACCCACGGATCGTAGTCGAGAAAGATGGCGACTTCGGGGCGCACCCATCCCGCGAGCAGGTAGGCCTGGTCGGAGCCGACGCCGACGTAGACGCCGCCGAGGTCCTTGATCGTCGGGTACCACAGGTCCGCGTGGAACTCGTCGCCGGTGAGGTAGTGGCGCCCCTCGAACTCGGCCGAAATGCCGAGCAGTTTTTCAGCGGGCGGGTCGGTCGGCAACGTGTCCAGCACCGCCTGCCAGTCCGCCGGCAGCGCACCGGGCAGCGCACCGGGCAGGGCACCCGCCAGGGTCGCAGCCTCCGGGCGGACCGCGTACGCCGGCCAAGCGAACGCCGTCGCGGCGAGCAGTCCCACGCTGGCGGTGCCCCGACCCAAGCAGAACAAAGCAAGTCTTGTCATGAAGGTACGTCTCACCCCAACTTCAGCGTCATGCCCTCGCGCGCGGCGAACACGATGACGCCACTGCCCCAGCGCGCCACCCGCTCGCGGCATTCCCCGACGAGCGCATCGATGTGATCATCAGAATGCATCGGATCGTGATGGAAAATCGCAAGCTGACCCACGCCGGCCTGCACTGCGAGGTCGGTCACGGTGGACGCCCGTGGATGGCCCCAGCCGACTTTTTTCACGTATTCGTCGTCCGTGTACTGCCCGTCGGCGATCAACAAGTCGGCGCCGCGGCAGAACGCGACAAGTTCCGGGGGCAGTTCGCGCGGTGCCGCCAGGTCGCGTTGGGCCGCCGCCGGGTCGGCCAGACCGAGGTCGACCTCGTTGTCGGTGGAGTAGACCACGCGCACGCCGTCCTTTTCCAGCGAATACGCATAGCTGCCACCCGGGTGCCGCTGATCGAAACAGCGCACCGCGACCCCTTCGATGATCCGCCCGGTCGGCGGGCCGAGGTCCGACGCCACGATGTTCGCGTTCAGCGACGAGAAGTCGACCGGAAAGTAGTCCGAACTCATTTGGCCGCTGAGCAGTTGGTGGTGGCGGCGGTCGCCGGTGAACGTGCCATAGATCGACAGGCGGCTGTTTGGCAGGTAGGCCGGCACGAAAAACGGAAAGCCCTGGATGTGGTCCCAGTGCATGTGGCTGAAGAGCATGTGCGCGCGCACAGGCGCCGGGCCGCGCTTGAGCAGGTCGACGCCCAGTTCGCGCAGTCCCGTGCCGCCGTCGAGCACGAACATCGAGTCGTCGATGCGGACTTCGACGCACGACGTGTTGCCGCCGTAGCGGTGCGTCTTGCGGCCCGGCGTCGGGATCGATCCGCGGGTGCCCCAGAACCGGACGAAGCAGGACATGGAGGCTCGCTCCGCAGGGCCTAGCGACCCTCGAAATAGACGAAAAGCGCGTCGCTGAGCTGGACCGTGTCTCCGTCGCGCAACTCCGCAGAATAAATACGGATTTCGTTCAAGTACAAGCCATTCGAACTGTCGAGGTCTGTCACCGTCCAGCCGTCGTCGCCGCGGTCGAGGCGCACGTGCTGACGCGACAGCGACGAGGACGGAATGCGCACTTCGGCCTCCGGGCTGCGGCCGATGATCAGGCTCGTGCCGCGCAACTCGATCAACTGGGGTGCGCCGGGGCCCTCAACCTGCTGCAGTTGGTGGGACCGCACAGACGGGCGCGCAGTCAGCACCGGCACGGCCTGAGCGCGCGTCGCCGAATCGAGCGGGTCGTCGGGCAGGCTCATGGCGTCGAGATTCTCCAGCGCGACGAAGTGGGGCGGGCGCGCACCCGACCCGTGTCGGAAACGGTAGCGCGCCTGCTGCGCCGCCGCAATCCCCTCACCACGGAGCTTGCCCGATCGCACGCGCTCCCGTAGCGTCCGCGCATGAGCCGATCGCCGTTGCCTGCCCTGTCCTGTACCCGGTGTCGTCGTGCGGTGGTCCGGCTGGCGTGGACCAGCATGCTTGGCGCCTTTGCTGTGCCCGTTGGGAGCCGCGCTGCACCGCCGGGCCCTGTGTCAACGCTGGCAACTCCTGTCCCGGCGCCGCACGCCGTCGCCCAGCCGCCACCCGGCGTCCCGTGCGGTGCTGCGCCGACGGGCATGGCGTGCATCCCGGCCGGCGCCTTCACGATGGGGCGCGACGACGGGCCGCCTAACGAGCGGCCGGCGCACCGCGTGTGGGTCCAGGCGTTCTACCTTGACACCCACGAGGTCACGTTCGCCGACTACCAGCGCTGCGCCAAGGCCAACGCGTGTGAGGCGCGTCGCCCGATCTACAGCGATTTCAACCGCCCGCGCCAGCCCATGGTTGCGGTCACGTGGCATCAGGCGGTCCAGTACTGCCGCTGGGCCGGCAAGCGCCTGCCGAGCGAGGCGCAGTGGGAGAAGGCCGCGCGCGGTGCCGACGGCGACCTCTATCCGTGGGGCAACGAGCCGGCGACGTGCGAGCGCGCCATCATCCAAGACGCGCGCGGCCGTTCCTGCGGCGTGCCCAAGGCCGGGCTGGCGCGCCTGGCCGACGTCGGCCGCACGTTCGAGGTGGGCGCGCGGGGCCCGTTCCGCTACGGCTTGTACGACCTCGTCGGCAACTCGTGGGAGTGGGTCGCCGATTGGTTCGCCGGCAACTACGCAGGCTGCGGGTCGGCGTGCGAGGGCGTGGAGCCGCGTGGGCCCTGCGGCGACCGGCCCGGCGGGCTCGACAAGTGCCCGGGAAGAAGAGAAAAAGTCTTGCGCGGTGGTTCCTGGTATTGGGACGCCAGCCAGGCCACGGGCACCTTTCGGCGGCCGTATGTGCCAGAAAACGAACCGGTGTCGCACTTCGGCTTTCGTTGCGCGGCGACCGGTGACGATGCCGCGCGGCTGGCCAGATGAGGGCTCAGTTGCTGGGCGCACGAGCCTGGACGGCACGCGCCAGAACGGCAGTCGCCCTGGTGGCGGGTTTGATCGTGGCGGCGACACCCGGCGTCCACGCGCTGACGTCGGCAATCGACAGCGGCGAGTCGGTGCTGGTCGGCCCGAAGGCCGTAGTGGCCGAGGCCGATGTTCTGGGCGCATGG
The DNA here is from genome assembly GCA_009692425.1 of Myxococcales bacterium. GTDB lineage: Bacteria > Myxococcota_A > UBA9042 > UBA9042 > UBA9042 > SHZF01. Next base: position 3,942 of record SHZF01000013.1, read on the forward strand.
CTGCAATCGGGGGAGCGCATCGGGCTGCGCAGCGCCGACCCCGGCCAGCACCACTGGTGGCTGCCGCGCGGTTCGGCGGCCCAACTGGGCGACGGTTTTGCGCGCTTTCGCGTGGACGTCCCGCGTGCCGGGCGGGTCGGCCTTGTCGTGCGCGCCACGGTTGCCTTGCGCGATGTCGGCGCTTCGTCGGGCTACGCGCTCTCGATCGGCAAGGGCGACATCGGCTGGCAGCGCTGCGACCGCGGCCGTTGGCGCCCGTTGGACCGCCCGACGCCCGTGCCCGCGCTGGCGACGCAGCAAACCGTCGAGGTCCAGGTGTGGATGGTCGGGCCGCACCTTGGCGCCGAGATCCTCGACGGCGCGACGCTGAGTCCCTTGGCGTCAGCGAGCGCGACGGATCGCACGTATGCGACGGGGCGCGTGGGGCTCTACGTGTTCTCTCGCAAGGGCACGGGGCCCGCGCTGACCCGGCTGTCGACGCGGCCTGCCGCCTTGCCGAAGGTCCAAGGCGCGGTGCCGTACGAGCCGACCGGTGGTTGGCGCTTTGCCCGCTGGACACCCGCCGCGGCCGCCAACCTGCCGCCGCCGCTGCGGACCCAAGCCAGCCCGGTCGATGGGGTGACGGGGGTACCGCCCGTGTGGAAACTCAGCGTCGCCGCCGCAGAATGGGCCGCGCGCGAGCACGGGCGCTCCGTGGCGCTCGCGGGCGACGTGCCGGTGGGTTGGCTCGACCCGAGTTGGCCCGACGCCGCGCGACTCGACGGGGAACTCCAGACGATGACGGCGACGAGCGGCGGCCGCTGCCGCATCGAGACGATCGGCCGCACGCACCAGGGGCGACCGCTGCGTGCCGTGCGGGCCGCCCGCCCGGGTGCCGACCGCACCCGCCAGCCCGCAGTCCTGTTGTCCGGCGGCATCCACGGCGACGAATTGCTGGCCGTTGCCATCGCCATGGACGCCGCCGCTGCCCTGTGCCGCCCGGATTCCACCGACCCCGGGCTGCGCGCCTGGGCCGATGCCTTGCACGTATGGATCGTGCCGGTCGTGAACCCCGATGGCATCGACGCGTTCCTGCACACGTCGGAGGCGGCCGGGCGCAAGAATGGCCAGGGCCACGGCGACCCCGAACTGGGTGGCGGCGCGGGCGTCGATTTGAATCGCAACTTTCCGTTTCACTGGGGCGCTTTGGGCGAGGTCGGCAGCCGGAGTCCGCCGCGCGACGATTGGTACCGCGGCCCACGGCCCGGCTCCGAGCCCGAGACCCAGGCCCTGATGGCGCTGGCCGAGCGCGAGCGCTTCGTGGCGGCCCTCAGCCTGCACACCTGGGGCACGGTCGTGCTGGCGCCCTACACGATCGACGGCGTGCGCGGGCCCGAACCGGACGAGGCGTGGGCGGTCGCGCTCGACGTGGCGCGGGCGGCGCCGGTGCAGCCCAACGGGCGGCGCTATCGGGTGCAGCGCAACATCTACCCGGTCGACGGCGTCGAGCAGGACTGGCTCCGGCACACCTACGGCACCGTCGCCCTGCTCGCCGAGGCCGCGCTGCACAACCCCTTCGACCGCGGCCAGCGTACGGCGACGATCGAGGCCACCCGGCCGCTGTGGCGGGCCCTGTTGGGGCGCGTGGCGGCTGGGCCACGGGTGTCGGGGCGGGCATTCGGCGCCGACGGTCGGCCGGCGCACGTCGAGGTGCGCGTAGCGGGGCAGGTGCTACACGAGGGCGAGCGCTGGACCACACGGCCCGACGACGGCCGCTTCGACCGACTGTTGGCGCGGACTGGCCCGGCAACGCTGCAGTTCGTCCGGCCTGGTCTGCCCACGCTCGAGTTGGCCTTGGCAGTCACCGGCGTAGTGGAGAATCTCGACGTGCGGTTGCCGTAGCCAGCGCGACGTCCGGCCCGCCGCCAGTCCGGGACTTCCGTGCCCCTGCCAGGCCGCTATTTCTTGCAGGCCGTCAACCCACCTTGCGGCGTCGCGGGGTGGATGTAGCACTTCGTGATGCACAGGTCCTTGCCGGCCGCGTCCCACATCTTGCCGGCCTTCGGGTTGCCGGGGTCCTTCTTCACGAGACACGCATCGCCCGACTGCTTGCACGCCTCGACGACGGGCTTGGTGCCACCCGCCTCGGCGTTGGGCCAGTTGATCTTGCCGACGTACCACATGTCGAGCAGGTCCATCCGCACGTCGAGGTACGACGCCGCCAGGTTGCCCAGCACGTACACCTTGACCGTCGCATACGTCTCGCCATAGCCGTGGTCGTTCCAGTAGTGCACCCCCAACGGGTAGGCGAACGGCTTTTCGGGCGTGCCCTCGGGGATGTCGAAGTTGATGTTTTCCGGGCCGCCGCCGTCGGTGTCATCGCGATCGAGCCGGGGGTTGTCCGCGGTGTCGCCGGCCTTGCCCCACTCGGGCAACGGATTGAACCAGAACGTATCGAAAACACTATGGAACCACGGGTCCGGCGCGCCGTCACAGTCGAGGTCTGGCCCGCTCGCGAACGGGTGCGTGACGTGGAGGTCGACGTCGGCGCCGGCGGCGGGTCCTTCGTCGGTCTCGTCCTTGTCGCCCGGCGTCTTCCACAGCAGTTCGACGTGCAGGTACGAACTCGGCACGACCAGCACGGTCACGCACGTCGCCTCGCACGAATCCAGTCCCGATGCATCCTGTACCTTCAGGCAAATCTGGTATTCCCCGGCGGCGTTGACCGCAAGCGTCGGGTTGGGGAAGTCGGCGCTCGGCACGAACTTGCCCTGCGACCCCTTCGGCTCCTTCTTGAGCGACCAAGTGTAGCTGGCGATGGTACCGCCGCCGGGTGCGACGCTCTTGTCGCCGATCAACTGCAGGATCGTCTGCGGCTCGACCTGCTCCACCGGCACGCCCTTTGACGTCACGCCGACCTTCGCCTCCGGGCACGCCTTCTTGACGCCCACCCCTTCGAGCGAAAGGCCCTTGCTGACGACGTTGGCCGCGAACACCAGCGTGCCCACGTCGGGCGTCGGGCTCTGCGTCGATGGGTCGACCGGATTGACCTGTGACGGCGTGTAGACGGCCTTCAAGTCCACCGATTCGTTCGTTGCCAACAGCAGCGGCTGGTTGACGCTCGGCCCCGTCTTGGGGTCGACGCCCGGCACGCCCTGCCAGTCGACCTTGAAGTTGTCCGACGACCCTGCCTTCAGCGTGACGGCCGAAATCTCCAGCACCTCGTTGCCGCAGCTCTTGACGACGATCTTGCCGGGCGCGCTGCCGCCGACGACGACGGCGCCGAAGTTCAGCTTGGGCCATGGCTTGATCTCCAGGCACGGGACCGCCGAGTTCGCTTTCAGGTTGACGGGCTTGCCACCGATCGGCGTCGCCGGGTCATTGGACTGCACCTTCAGCGTCGTGAACTTCGCCTTCTCGTCGGTCGGCACGAAACAGACCTCGAACTCCATCGACTTGCCCGGCTGCAACTCGCGCGGCGGGTCGAACACGACGGGCGCGCCAGTCTTCCACACGGTCTTGCCATCGGTCAGCGTGAACGTGGCCTCGGCGGTCTCGAAGTCGAGCTTCGGCACGAGCAGCAGGGCGTCGCCGGTATTCGACAGGGTCAGCTTGCGGCACTCCGACTTGCCGACCTGTACGTAGGGGAACACGACATCGTTTGGCGCGATGCCCAGTTGCGGCTTGCCGAGCACGGTCTGCACGCCGAAGCACATCGGCTTGGTCGCGTCCTTCCAGTCCGGGTCGCCGATAAGCGTGAAGCACACGTTGGCGGCGCGCTTTGCCGGGTCCCCGTGCTTGTAGCGCAGGCGAAAATTCTCTTGCGCCACCAACCCCTGGCCGGGCTCAGCGCCGGCGGGACCGACGCGCTTCCACTTGTCTTTCATGGCGGCGCAGGCCTTGCCGCCCGTGCCATCGAAGCACTCGAACGATTGGGCGTCGTTGCCTTCGACGCGGATGTCGACGATGCGCAGCGCAGCGCCCGTGGTCGTGCTCGTATTGTTCGTGATCGTGAACTCGACGGTCTGCAGGGCGCTCACCTGCAGCGCGCCGACCGGCACATCGACGGTGCCCGCCGCAGGAACGAGCTTGCCGGTGGCGACGTGGCGCACTTCGATGCGGGCGCGACAGTCGAGGCCCTTGGCACCGTTGATGCAGCCTTCGACGACGGTCGTCGATGCCGCGCCCGCGACTTCTTCGGAGCATCCAGTGGCGGTGATGCCGAGCGCGACGCCGACCGCCGCGACGGCGCGGGCGAAGGCTGGCGGGCAACGGACGGGTGCTGCTTGCATTTTGCTCCTGCCGCCCGCTCGGGAAGGGCGGAAGCGATCCAGACCCTTCATGGTGCGGGAGGCCGGCGGGCGGTGCAAGGAGGTTCTGGCACGGCAGCAGCCTGCGCCCTGTCGAGCGAGTGGCCTACACGACGCGCTTCCGCCGCCGCGCCAACGCCAGCCCGAGCGCCAGAAGCGCCAGAAGCGCCCACCACGCACCAGCCGGAGTCGAGGTCGGCGCAGCCGTACACCCGCTCGAAGCCACCCGCGGATTCGTCACCACCGGGCCCACGCCCGGCTTGACGCCCGCGTCGGTCGCGCCGCCCGTCGCAGAATCGGACGCTCCACCGGCGCCGCCGTCCGTTCCCACGGCCCCGCCACCGTCCACACCCGGCGTTCCAGCACCCGCATCGGCCCCGCCGGCCGCGTCCGCTCCGCCCGCCGGGGTGCCCGCATCGGCCGTAGAGGTGCCGCCGACGCAGCCGCTCGGTGTGCACACCCCGCCGTTGGCGCACGCGCCCTTGCACTTGCCCTTGCACCCGTCGTCGTCGCCGCACATCTTGCCGGTGCAGTTCGCTGTGCACGCCGCAGCGCCGCACACGGTGGCCTGGTCGGGGCAGCACGTACCCTTCTGCACGCAGCCGGGGTCGCAGTCGCAGGTGCCGACGCCCTTGCCCTTGCAGTCCGTGCCCTTGCACGTGCCCGAAGGCTTGCACTCTGTCAGGTAATCCATGCAGCAGTCTTTGGCCCCCTCGCACTCCGCATCGCACTGGCATGCCGACTTGTCGCCGAGGAACTTGCCGCACTGGCCCTTGCACGACGGGCCGACGGGCGCGGCACACAACTTGTCGTAGTCCGCGCAGCAGTCGCCGTACTGCTTGCACTCCTTGTCGCAGTTGCAGGGGGCGCTGTTGCCGAGGAAATTGCCGCACTGGCCCTGGCACGAGCCTTTCGTCGGGTCGTTGCACGCCTTGTAGCCGCAGTCCTGCACGGGCGTGTACAGCTTGCCGCCGGCCGTTGCGGCCTGCTTCGTGACGCACGCCTGGTCCTTGGCCAGCAGGCACGCGACCAACTTCTTGCAGTCGGCATCGGCCTTGCACGCGGCGGTCTGCGCGGCGCACTTCGTGTCCCAGCACGGGTTTTCGTTGAACGAGCCTCCACCGCCGTCTATCGGCGTGATGTCGGCCGTCGTGATGTCGGTCTGGATGCCGTCGGCAGAGCCTGTGTCGGGCGTAATGGCCGCATCGGCGGTCGCGGTCGCGGTTGCGTCCGTGGCCAAGGCTGCGTCTCCCGAGGCTCCGGCATCCTGAATGAGCGCGGCATCGGTCGCGGTCGCGTCCGTGGCCAAGGCTGCGTCCCCCGAGGCTCCGGCATCCTGAATGAGCGCGGCATCGGTCGCGCCGGCGTCCGCTTCGGCCATGGCCGGCGGGGCGGTCAGGGCACTCAGGGCAAGAACGCCCAACGTGACGGCTGCAAACAGATCGACGCGCATCGGACACTCCGGAGTTTGATCGGGCATTGAGGGCGCAACTGGACGCAAAGTCCAACGCGGCGGGGCAGTACGGTAGCCCATTTTAGCCGGGGGTCGCAAGGAAATTCTGCGTGTTGCGCCGGCCCAGCACGAGCCTACCCGGCCCAGCACGAGCCTACCCGGCCCGCAACACCTTGAGCGCCTGCTGGTGGCGCTTGTCGCGATCGGCCTTGCCATTCGTGCCGCCGTTGATGCGCCGCGTGATCGAGTCGAACTGGCCGGCGTCGGCGTGCTCGTTCAGGCCGCGCTTCTGCCAGAACCATGCGGCGACCAGGTACTTCATGTCGTCGTCTTTCGCCCGCCCCGGATTCTTCTCGAGATCGGCGCCGCCCGTCATGCCGGCGAGGTCGCCCGACGCCTCGCGGTAATTGGCGCGACCGGTCACCTGGATCGCGCCACGCCCCTTGAACTTCTTGCCGTCGCCCGCCTGGTTGTTGCCGAGGTCGCGCCGACCTTCGTAGTCCGCGCCGCTGGCAAACTCCTCGAACCACTGCAGCCCGCCCGACTCGTGGCCGATCTGGGCCAGGTACGCCGCCTTGCGCTCGACCGTCGTGAGGCCCGCCAGATACATCGACGGATTCAGCCCCCTGAGTTCCTTGCCGGCGCGCGCGGCATCTACCTGGAACAACTGGAGGAACTGCTCCAGCGTCACCGAGCACATGTCGGCCTTGACGAGCGCCGCCGCCGTCTTCTGATCGACCCGGCCCGTCGCCGGTAGCCCGTAGGCCTTCTGGAACTCGCTGACTGTCTGCACGGTCGCGGGTTGAAAGCTCCCGCTCACCGGCGTACCAAAGCCCAACCGGGTCAAGCGCGCCTGCACGTCGGTGACCGCTTCGCCTGCCATGCCCGGTTCGAGCGTGCCGGCGCCCGCCACGACATCGGCAAACGACGGCGCCGGCCGCGTCCCGGCTTGCGGCTGTGGAGCGACCGGCCGTTGCGCACCTCCCGGCGCCTGCGCAGTCGGCTGCGATGCGGCGGGACCGCGTGCACCTGCCTGGGGCGCCTGCTGGTTCGGTTGGAGTTGCGGCACGCTGCGGTGTCTCCCGGGAGTATCGTGTCCCGGTTCGGTCCAATCCCGAAGCTAAGGCGCAAGTTGGATTCGCGCAATCCGCAGCCACGGGACGGCAACGCAGGTGGTGCGCGCGCGCCTCAGCCGCGATCGTGTGCCGGGCAAACTGAGCGCTATGGGCACACCCAGTCGATCTTCACGTTGTCGACCCAGATGCCGCCGCCGTTGTTGTTCTGAAAGTTGTGCAAGAACGTAAACGTCACCTGCACCGGCTTGCCGACCTCGCTCGTCAGCGCCACCGAGATCGCCTCGAAACCCTTCGTGCTGCTGCACTTCGTCGCCCGTGGCTGCCCGCCGACCAGCACACTGAACGTGTCGGTCAGACCCGAACAGCCCGGCGGCGACGTCTCGGCGGGGTCGCGCTCGAACCGCAGGTGCAACGAGAGCGTCGCGTTCGTAACGCCGTCCGGGATCGTGACGACCGGCAACTGCGCGTTCGCCACGCCGGGCCCGACGTTGTACGAGTGCTTTCCTGTGAACGGGTTGATGTTGCCTACGTACAAGGCGGCCGGCGCGCTGGCGAACTGGGTCTTGTCGATCGTCCAGGCGATTTGGTTGTTTGTCGCCTGGCCCACGATGCCGCCCATGGTGCCGTTGTCGAAGTTCGCTGCGTACGTCGGCACGGCGACGAACTTGCAGCCGCTCGCCGGGACGCAGGTGTCCGTCGTGCAAGCCTTGCCATCGTCGCAGACGACCGCAGCGCCCACGCACGTCCCGCCGGCCGAACACGCGTCGCCCGCCGTGCACGCGCTGCCATCGGTGCACGCGGCACCCGCTGTGGGGGTGCTCGCGCAGGCACCCGTCTTCGGATTGCACGCATCGGTGGTGCACCCATTGCCGTCGTTGCACTGGCCGGGGAACGGAGCGTTGGCGCACTGACCACTGCCCTTGTCGCAAGAGTCCTGCGTGCACAGGTTGCCGTCGTCGCAGTTCTTGGGCGCGCCGAAGCAGGCGCCATTGACCAGGCACGTGTCCGATGTGGTGCACGCATTGCCGTCCTCGCACGCGGTGCCTGGCGCGGGCTTGCCCCCACAGGCTCCGGTCGCGGGGTCACAGGCGTCTTGGGTGCAGACGTTCTTGTCGTCGCATACGACCGGCGCTCCCTGGCACGCGCCGCCGCCGCACTTGTCGCCCGTCGTGCAGCCGCTGCCGTCATTGCAGGCTGCGCCGTCTTGCGGTTTCGTGGTGCAGCCGACGCCCGCCGTGCACGCGTCGAGCGTACACGGATTGGCGTCGTCGCAGGCCTTGGCGCCTGCGCCCTTGCACGTTCCCGCCACGCACGCATCGCCAGTCGTACACGGGTCGCCGTCGTCGCACGCCGGGCCGCTCGCCGCGCCGTGCAGGCAGCCCGCCGTCTTGTCGCACGCGTCGGTCGTACACGGCTTCCCGTCGTCGCAGGCCTTGGCATCGGCCGTGTGGACGCAGCCGAGCGCCGGGTCGCACGCATCGAGCGTGCACGCGACCGTGTCCTGGCAGTTCAGCGGCAAGCCGATGCACTGGCCCGCAGCACACACGTCGCTCGCCGAGCACAGGCTCTTGTCGTTGCACGTCGTCCCCGGCGCGGCGGGAGTTGGTAGGCACTGTCCGAGAGCGGCGAGGCACTGGTTCTTCAGGCACGGCGTGTCGCCGCTGGCGTCGCACACCACGACGGTCCCGGGCTTGGCCTGGCACTTGTTCGCGATGCACGCCGGCACGCCGTTGCATTTGTTGGCGTCGTCCTTGCAGTTGGCGTCGGTTTGGCACGCGCATTGGTTCGCGAAGCCCTGGCACTTGCCGCCGATGCAGGCCGAGAATCCGGTGCATGGGTCGCCGTCGTCGCATGTGGTCGGGGGCAACGTCGGCAGGCCCTTGCTCGAACAGCCGTTCTTCGTGTCGCATGAATCCTGCGTGCACGGGTTCTTGTCATCGCAGGAGACCGGATTGGCGAGGCACACGCCAGACACGCACTGGCCGGCGCCGGTGCAAGCGTTCGCGTCGTCGCACGGCGCTCCGTTGGGTTGCAGCACCGCGACGCACTGTCCCGTCGAACCGTTGCACCCGACCGACTGGCAGGGGCCGTTCGCAACTGTGCACTCGATCGCTGGGCCGGGTAGGCACGCTCCGTTGACGCACGCCGGCACGCCATTGCACTTGTCGCCATCGTCCTTGCAGTCGGCCGCCGTCACGCACACCGCGCACACGTACTTGCCGGGTGCACACTGGCCGGCCGCGCAGGTGTCGCCCTGTGTGCACACGCTGCCGTCGTCGCACGCGTTGGTGTTCGGCGTGAACACGCAGCCGTTGGCGACGTCGCACGCATCGTTCGTGCAGAGGCTCGTGTCGGCGCACACAACGCCGCTGCCGCCGCCGCACTTGCCGGCCGTGCACACGCTGCCGCTGGTGCACGCGTTGGCGTCGTCGCAGGCCGTCCCGTCGGGTTTGGCCTTCTTGCCGCCGGCGGCATCCGTCGTCACGCAGGCGGCGTCGCACACCACCGCGCTGCCGGGCTTGGGCACGCACTGGTTCGCCTGGCACACCGGCACGCCGTTGCACGCGTCACCGTCGTCTTTGCAGTCCGCATCGACCTTGCACGCGCACGAGGACACGCCCGGCGCACACCCGCCGCCTTTGCACACGTCGCCCTGCGTACAGGCCTCGCCGTCGTCGCACGGCACGCCGTCCGCGTTCTTCGCCACGCAGCCCGCCAGCTTGTTGCACGCCTCGACCGTGCACGGGTTTTTGTCGTCGCAAACCACTGCCTTGCCCGCACACGCCCCGGCGCCGTCGCACGCGTCGAACGCGGTGCACACGGTCCCGTCGTTGCACGCGGTGCCGGTGGGGAACGACACGAGCCCGCACGTCCCCTTCTTCGCGTCACACAGGTTGGCCGCGCACAGGCCGCCGAGCGCTGCATCGCAGACGACCGCCGACCCCGGCTTGCCGGCGCACTGCCCGCCGACGCACACGAGCACGCCGTTGCACAGGTCGCCGTCGTCCTTGCAGTCGGCATCGGCCTGGCAGGCGCACGTCCCGGCGCCGGAGACACACTTGGTGTCCTTGCACTGGTCGCCCTGCGTGCACGGGTTGCCGTCGTCGCATGGCGTCACGCTCGGCGTGTGGTAGCAGCCGCTGGCAGGGTTGCAGCCGTCGTCGGTGCACAAGTTGCCGTCGATGCAGTTGCCCACCACGCCGCCGCACTTGCCGCCCGCGCAAACATCGCCGAACGTGCAGGCGTCGGAGTCGGAGCACGCAGCGCCAGCAATCTTCAGCACGACCTTGCACTGGCCGGTCGAGGGCTGGCACGTGTTCGTCGCGCACGGTCCGTTGCCGGTCACCGGGCACGTGACGACCGAGCCGGCCTTGGGCACGCACTGCCCCGCCTGGCACGCCAGCACGCCGTTGCAGAAGTTGCCGTCGTCCTGCTTGGCGCAATCGGCGTCGGTCTGGCACCCGCACGTGTTCGCGCCGCCGCCGCAGGTGCCACCCACCGAGCACGCATCGCCCGCCGTGCACGGGTTGGCGTCGTCGCAGGGGGTGCCCACCACGGCGATGTGACTGCAGCCCTGCGCGGTGCAGGCATCTTTCGTGCACGGGTTGGCGTCGTCGCACGTCGTCGCCGCGGCGCCCTGGCACGCGCCCGCCTTGCACTGTCCACCGCTCGTGCAAGCCGTCGAACTGCCGCAGGTCTGGCCGTCGGGCAGCACGCTCGCCACGCACAATGTCGACTTCGGGTCGCAGGTGTTCATCGTGCACGAATCGCCCGTCACGGGGCAGGTCACGCCCTTGCCGTCCGGCACGCACGCGCCCTTGACGCACTGCAGGCCGCCATTGCACGGGTTGCTGTCATCGCCAGCCGCGCAGTCTGCCGTCGCCTGGCACTGGCAGGCGTTCTTGCCGGGCACGCACGCGCCGGCGCTGCACTGGTCGCCAAAAGTACACACATTGTCGTCGTTGCACGGGATCGCGGCGCTGGCCGGCCACGGCACATTCTGGCAGCCCGTCGCGGGGTCACACGAGTCCTGCGTGCACGGGTTGCCGTCGGCACACACGGGCGCCGCGCCGCCGGAGCACTTGCCGCCGGTCACGCAGGCGTCGCCGACCGTACACGCATTGCCGTCGCTGCACGGGACCTTTTCTCCCGCGGCCGGAACGATCGCCTTCTCCGTGCAGGTCCCTGTACCGGGCACGCAGACCGCGGTGACGCACGGTCCCGACGCGGCCGGGCACGCCACGACGCTGGCCGGGTCGGGGAGACACTGGCCATTGACGCATTGCGGCACGCCGTTGCACAGGTTGGCGTCGTCGGCGCAGTCGGCCGGCTTGGAGCAAGCGCAGGCGCCCGCGGCGCCCTTGCAGGCCTGGCCCTCGCAGTGGTCACCTTGCGTGCATGGGTTGCCGTCGGAACACGCCGCCGCCGGGCCGAACGCCCCATGCTGGCACGGCCCGGTCGGCGTGCGTGCCGCCCACGTAGATCCGTCGCAGCTGTCTTGGGTGCACGCATTGCCGTCGTCGCAATCGATCAGGAAGCCGCCCTTGCATTTGCCGCCGCTGCACTGCGTGCTCACGGAGCAGGCGTTGCCGTCGTCGCACAGCGCGAAGTCGGGCAGGGGATTGTAGGTACACGGAGCGCCCGGCTGTCCCGCCGCGCACAGGTCCGCCGTGCACGGGTCGCCGTCGTCGCACCCGGCGCTGCCCACGCACAGGCCGCCGAGACACGCATCTTTGCCGGTGCACGCATAGCCGTCGTCGCAGACAGTGCCATCGGACCCGACGCCATGGGTGCAGCCGCTGCCGCTCGCGCAGTCGTCTGTCGTACACGCCACGCCGTCGTCGCACGCGATCGCGCTGACGGGCTGACACACCTGAAGAGCATCGCACGCGGCCGTCGCCACGCAGGGATCGCCCGACGCGCACGCAGCACCAGCCGCTGCGGGCTTCGTCGCGCACTGGTGCGACGCCGGATCACAAAACGCGGCGACGCAGGCCTTGCCCGCCGCCAGCAGGGCACAATCGGCGCTGGCGAGGCAGAACCCCTTGGTTGGTGTCGTGTCGCCGCCGCCGCCCGCGTCCGCGACTCCGCCGATGCCGCCCCCGCCGGCGTGGCCGTCCGGGTTGAGGATGGGGACCGAGCCCGTCTCGACTTCGGCGCCCTGGCAACCGGTGGCCAGCCAGGCCCCGGCAAGCACGCCGGCGATGCGGGCGCTGTGGGTGCTGTGGGCGCGGTATTCGCTGTAGGCCCTGTGGGCGCTACGGCGCGACCCGAGCCTCTGCCGCGATCCGGTAGGTTCACAATGCATGTCGCCGCTCCTGAGGCCGCGCCGCCAGCGCCCCGAACGGCGGGCGTGCGAGCCGCATCCACGGATGGTAGCGGTCCTGCCGCCGCCGAACAAACCCGTTTTGGTGAGCGAGCCGTGGCGACCTTGCGGCGACCCGGGAGAGCCCCCGCTAGTCGACGAACTTCGCGATGAGGTCCAAAACCTTGGCGCCGTCGTCGACGAAAACGAGCGCGCCCGCATCTTTCAGCGCCGCGACCTTGACATGCGCCTTGGCTGACTGCGGCAGGGCCGTGAGGTCTTCCATCGTGCCTTTCGCCCACGGAGCCTTGCCGCCCAGCACGACGAGCGTCGGCACCTGGGTCAGCGCCGCGTCGAAGTGGCCCCATTCGCTGGCGGCTCGGTCCATCGCGTCGAACGAGAAGCCGTCGAGGTAGGCATTGTCCATCCGCACGGTGCGCGCTTTCTCGGCATCGGCGAGCAGTGCCGTCACCAGGCCGCGTGTGACGACCCGCTGCTGCAGCCACGGGGTCAGCAATCCCGTCTGCTGCACCGCCCACGTCACGTCGTCCCGCCACGCCGGACCGATGGCCGCCGCGATCTCGCCCGGCATGCGCTGCAGCGCCTTGACCGACGGCCACGGCCCGCCGAGCAACACGACGTGGCTCACGTCCTTCGGGTGGCGCTTCGCGTAGGCCAGGGCGAAGTGCCCGCCAGAAGCGTCCGCGGCCAACACGACCGGCTCGCTCTTGCCGAGCGCGGCGAGGAGCTTTTCGATGTCTTGGGTCAGCACTTCTTCGGTCATCGTCGCCGCCGACAGCGCATCGACCCCGCGCCGCAGCGCGACGACATGGTAGCGGCTCGCGAGCACCAGGGCGTGCGGCAGCAGGTGCGCGGCGTCGCGGAACGGCGGGCCACTAACCAAGACGACGGTGCGGTCGGCGCTGTCGCCCGCCTCGAGCCAGCCCATTTCGCGGCCATCGACCACGAATTTGCGCGTCGTCGTCGCCACCTGTTCGACGGCGAGCGGCGCCCGATCCCGTTCCGCCGACCACCACGCGATCCACTCGGCTTCGCGCCGCGGCCCGGTGTGGTACGTCAGGCGCCGTAGCGCGGACATCGCGGTGCGGAAGACCTCGTCGCTCGGGTCGCCCAACTGCCGCGCCAAGGTCGGCACTGCAGTTTCGCCGTCGAGGCGCGCGATCGTATTGAGCACCGCCAGACGCTCGACGGTACTCGTCGAGTCCGCCATCTTGCGCAGTAGCTCCAGGCCCTTCGGGTCGCCGACGCCGACGCTCGCCTGCATGGCCGCGAGCCGCACGCCGAGGTCCAGATCGCTCGCGGCCACCTTGCGCAGCGCGTCAAACGTGTACGGGTCCGCCAGCCGCCACAGTTCGTCGACGACGGCGCGGCGCACCGTGGCCTCCCTGTCGGCCAGCAGGCCGAGCAGCGTCTTGCGCACTTCGTCGTCGTACAGCGTGATCGCCAGCCGCAGGCCTTGCGTGAGCCGCACGAAGCGGCGCTCCCGCACCATCCGCAAGATCTCGTCGCGCACTGCCGGAACGGCCACATGGGCCAGCACGTCGGTCGCCAGTTCGCGCGTGCGGTCGTCGCCGGCACCGACCAGCGGCAGCAATTCCGTCGCCGTGTGCAGGCGCAGGTGAGCGACGACCTGAAGCGCGGTCTCGATGCGGCCCCGGTCCGCGGTACGCAGCAGGAAGATGGAGGCCCTGACCGCGGGTGCGCCGACGAGTGCGAGCCCGTCGAGTGCGCCCTCGCGCTGGTCCGGCACGTCGAGGGCGGCCATCAGGGGGTCGACCGGCGTGTCGGTTCCGGCGCCGATGCGCGCGATGGCATGGATCAGCTTCAGGCGGATGTTCAGGTTTTCGCCCGTCGGCTTGAGTTGCTCGATGCCGAGCAATCGCGCCAGGCTCGGCAACGCTGGCTCGAAGTGGCGGCCCACGAGGCTGTCGATGGCGAAGTTGCGCAGGTTGCCGCGCTTGTCGTCGATGAGTTGCTGCAGGCGCGGCAATGCAATCGGCCGACCCTTGGCGAGCAATTCGGGCAACACGAGGAGCAGCAGTTCTTCCTGGTCGCGCCCGACGAGGGATTCGAGGACGGCGAGTTTGCGGTCGTCCTTCCAGCGCAGCACCTGCTTGACCGTGCGTACGGCTCCGGGATCGCTGAATCGCGGGGCCCGCGCCACGACATCGTCCATCGCCACTGCGCCGAAGCCGAACATCAGTTCGATCGCCGCATCTTCTCCCCCGGGCAGGGCGGTGATCGCGTCCAGTCGCGCTTTCGCGTCCGGCCAGGCGGCGTCGCCGAGTTCCAGCAGCCCATCAACGGCGTCGTCCCGCGCCGCACCCGGAGCGGACGCCTCGATCGCCTTGAGCAGCGTCGCCGGCGTTGCGGCCTTGCGCCTGGCCTGGGCTTGCACGCTTGAGGTCGAGGGCAGGGCGAAGGCGACGGCGAGGGCCAGCGCGAGGCCGCCGCGCAGGGTGGCTTGCACCCAGCGGGAGGTGACTGGCGCGCAGTGGGAGAGCGCAGGCGTGCGGCAGTCGAAGCAAGCAGGGGGCATGGGGCCTCGCGAATGCCGCGGCTGGGCCGGGCGCCAAAGTCTACCTCGAAACGGCCGCGGCGCGAGTTGGGGAGGCCGGCCCGACGTAATGACGCTAACGTCCTCGCTGCTGGCGCCGATCATCGCGCGCCATCTGGTAGCGCAGCACGTCTTCGCGGGCAAGCACCCACAGCTTGCCGTGCTGCTCGCCCCGGATGCGTCCGATGCGCACCGCGTTGATGACGGCCTGGCGTGTGATGCCCAGCATGTCCATCGCCTCGCCGACGGTGACGATTGGCTCCGTGGTCAGTCCCTTGCCAGCGGGCGCCGGCGCGGCGGCCACGGCCGACAGCGCGCGCAGGCCGGGCGGCAGGGGCGGCGTTTGGGCCTCGGCAGGGCCAGCGGTGATGGCTCCCTCGGCGACGCCGGCGCGGTACACGAGGTCGCGCGCAGCCTTCACGGCGGGCAACTCGGCGGTGTGCGGGGCGAGCGGAGAGTGGCCTTCATAGATTGGCAGGTCCGGGCGCAGCACGCGCTGCAACAGCTCGGCGTAGCCCTGGCCTTGGGCGAGGCGCAAGGCCAGATCCTGTACGAACGCGCGCGCTCCCGGCGTGGCGCTGCGCAGATCGACAGTGGCGCCCGACAGGAGTCGATAGGTGTCTAGATGGTCAGTGCGCTCATTCTCCACGCAGCGGCAGCTCCAAAAACCGATTCCGCAAGGTGCTTTGCCCGCGGGTTGCGAGATCGATCTAGCAATTGCTTTACAAGTGTCAAGGGAAAGCAGAGGAGACACGTAATCTATAGATATTTCAGGCCGTTGTGGGGGAGGGTGTCAGGTTGAGGTTCGTCAGGTACTTCCGCAACGCGCCGAACCGGTCTAATTGCTCGGGTTCGGGCCGCGGCGGCGGACCCGAGGAGGTGCGATGCCCAGCGACCTGTCCAACGCCATCGCCGCAGGACGCCGCGATCTCGCCGCCGCCGCAGCCGCTCGGCCTGCGAATGTCTACGCGGGCAACCCCTTTCTGCGCGCTCTCGTCGCCCGCCATGCGCCTGCGGACGGGTTGGTCGCCACGCACGAGCGGCTCGAATCCTTCGGCGAGGCGATCGCGGCGAGCGAGGACCTCGTGCACCGCTGCTCACACGAACCGGGCCTGCCGGTGCTGGAGCGCTGGGATGGCATCGGCCGCCGCATCGAGCGCGTGCGGTTCGATGGCGCGTACCACGAACTCGGCACGCTGCTGTACGGGTCCGGCGCGATGGGTCTTGTGCGGCGGCCGGAGCGGGCCGCGGAACTTGCCGCACTCGTGACGCTGGCTGCCCACCACGGCGAATCGGGCCACGTGTGCCCGTGGGCGTGTACTGCGGGCCTGATCAAGGTACTCGATCGCGCTGCGCACCCGGCGTTGCAAGCGGCGCTGCTGCCGGGCCTGGAAGACCCGCGTTATGCGCACCGGCTGCATGGGTCACAGTTCTTGACCGAGGTGCAGGGCGGCTCCGACGTGGGGCGGAATGCCACCGAAGCGGTGCCCGTGCTGCCCGAGACCGCCGACGCGCCTGCCGTGTGGGCCGTGACGGGTGAAAAGTGGTTCTGCTCGGTCATCGATGCGCCGCTGTACTTGATGACGGCGCGGCCCGCCGGCGCGGTCGAGGGCACGCGCGGCCTCGGCTTGTTCGTCGTGCCGCACGATCTGCCCGGTGCGGACGGCCGCCAACTGCGCGTACAGCCTCTGGCGCAACGCTTCGGCCACGACGTGCCGCGCGACGTGAACGGGTTCGCGATCCGCCGGCTCAAGCACAAGCTCGGCACCCGCGCGATGGCGTCAGGCGAAGTGGACTGGACCGGTGCGCTGGCGTGGCAGGTCGGCCCGATCGATGCCGGCTTTCACCTCGTAGTCGATGTCGTCCTGAACACGTCGCGCCTGCTCAACGCGCTCGCCTGCTCCGGCATGATGTGGCGAGCGTGGCACGAGGCGGCGGCGTTCGCCCAGCATCGGCGGGCGTTCGGGCGGCCGATCGCGCGTTTTGCGGCCGTCGACGGCCAACTCGGCCAATTGTGGGTCGAATCCGCGGCGGCGACAGCGAGCACGTTCGACCTGCTGGCGCTCGAAGCGAGCGGCACCCACCGCGACGCTTGGCGGCTCGGGCTGAACGCGAACAAGTACTGGACGTCGGTGCGCGCCACCCAGATGGTCCGTCTCGCGATGGAGGTGCTGGGCGGCAACGGCACCATCGAAGACTTCTCGCCACTGCCGCGCCTGTACCGCGACGCCATGGTGACCGAGAGCTGGGAGGGCACGCACCACGTGCTGGCGGCGCAGACCCTGCGCGACATTGCGCGGTTGCGGATCGACGAAGCGTGGCTGGACTGGCTGGGACCGCGGGCAGGCACGCTGGCCGACGCCGAGTTGCGCGAAGCGTTGGTGGCCCGGCTCGCGCGGCTGGCGACGGCGGCCGCCGGGTTGCGGCAGCGGGCAACCGAGGAGTCCGCGCCCACAGACATGCGGCGGTGGCTCGAAGACGCGATGGTGGCGCACCAGGGGCTGTGCTTGGCAGAGGTGGCCGCGGCCACGCCCGCCGTGGTCGATCGCGCCGCCATCGCGCATTTTCTTGCGCTGCATCCAGAGCGTGGCCCCGTCGGCGCGACCCCGTGGTGGCCGGGTCGGCGCGAGTCGACGGGGGCGCGGCAGTAACGCGCGGGGCCCGTCTGCGGTCGAGTGCCATGCTGCGGCCGCATTCGTACACGCCGGCTCGCTCGACGTGCGCTACGGTATCCTCGGCCGGTCCGGACGCGCCGCCGTGCCGCTGGTCGATGCCATGGGCCGCCGCGCCGGGCCTGGCGGAATTGCTCGACGTGAAGGTGTTGCCGGGGCGGGAAGTGACGTCCGCATCCGGCCCGCCAACGACACCCCTCACCGCACGAACACGAATCCCGTGCCCGCCACCGCCCGATCGCCCTGGTCCGGCCCCCAGCACGCGACGTTGCCAACCGTCGGCTTGTCCTTGACGCCACAGATGTTTGGCGTGCCGCCCAAGCCGAGCCACGAATCGACCGAGCCGCAGTCGGGCTCGTTGTTGCCGAGCGTGCCGATGCGCACCGCTGCTCCGTTGGGCGCCGTGACGTTCAGCCCTTCCGGATGGCACCACGCCTGCAGCGAACTGCCGGCCCACAGCTTCTTCCAGCCTGAGACGCCCAGCGTGCTCGGAGTGGGCTTGCCGGTTGCGAACCGCGCTTGCAGCGTGGCAGCGGTCGTCACGGTCGGCGGCAGGGGCAGCGTGACCCAGCCCGTCAGCAGGGGCGGCGTCTTGTCTTTCCCGTTCGCCGGCATGCGCAAGCCGACGCGAAGTTGCGTGGCCGGGATCGTCCAGAACCCCTGATTCTTGTGAGTAGAGTCCGGCAATCCCGTCACAGTCGGTTCCACCGGCAACGCCGCCGTCCACAGGCTTGACCCGTACGCTGCGGCGGGGTCGTTGCCATTGACGCGCAGCACGAGCGTCCACCCGCCGCCGTCCTGCACCATCTCGCACATGGCCTGGTAGGGCGCGGCCGGGCCCTTGCCGTCGGCGTCGAGCCAGTGCAGGCCGGTCGGCAACTGCGGCTTGGCCAGGTGCAGGGCCGCGCAACTCGCGGGCAGCGTCGTCTCGCTGGCACCCGGGGGCAGTGCGCAGACACCTTCCCAGCACGTGCCGTCCCACGTTGCCGGTCCGGCGCTACCTCCGGCACAGGTCGCGGTCACCAGCAGCGGCAACGGCACGGACACGCACCCAGCGCCCGGCTGGCACGAGTCGATGCTGCACGGATTGCCGTCGTCGCAACTGACCGTCGCCGTCGTGGCCAGGCACGTCGCGCCCTGGCACGTCGCGCCCACTTGGCACAGGGACCCGTCGTCGCATGTCGGCGACACGTCGCGACTGCACACGAAGCCGGGGCGCTCCGTCGCGCCGATGTCGTTCCACACGCCGTTGCCCGTCAGCTCTGCCACGTCTTCGCCGCCCGCGTTGTTCGGTTCGCCGGGGCCGAAGCCCCAGAACGTGGTCGTCGAGCCGTCCGTCCAGCGCCAGTTGCCCTCGACGCCTGCATCGGAGAAGCCGATCCACACCGACGTCCCCTTGCCTACCGTCGCATCGGCGAGCGCACGTACGTGGTCGTTTTCGTCGGCCCAGCGCACGCTCGCGAGTTCGCCGCCCCAGCTCTGACACGCCGCGCGCGCCTGGCTCCATGTGCCGTTCTGCTTGGCAGCGTGCCAGCAGCGGCCGAATGCGACGGGCCCCGTGCATGGGCCAGCGGCGGGCTTGGCCTTCGACGTACACCCGGTGGTTCCGTCGCACCACTCCACCGTGCACGCGTTGCCGTCGTCGCAGGGCTTGGCCTTGCCCGCAGGGCAACTGCCGTACGCGCACACGGCGGCCTCCTGGCAGGCGTTGCCGGCGAAGCAAGGGGCGCCGTTCGCCGCAAACACGCAACCGAGCGCTGTATCGCACACGTCATCGGTGCACTCATTGCCGTCGCTGCACACCTTGGGTTTGCCGGGCGCGCACGCCCCCGCCTTGCAGACGTCGGCACCGGTGCAGACGTCGCCATCGAAGCAGGGGACTGCATTGGGCATGGACTTGCAGCCCACCGCCGCCGCGCAGATGTCGTCCGTGCACGGGTTGCCGTCGTCGCACAGCAGCGCGACGCCTGCGGTGCACGCTGCCACCGCGCATTCCTGGCCGTACGTGCACGGGTCGTCGTCGTCGCAGTCCGCGTCTGCAGCGCAAGCACAGCCGGCCTTGCCGCTACAGGCGGTCGAGTCGGCGGGGGCGTCGGCGGGGGCGTCGGCGGCCAGCGCGTCGATTGCCGGCAGTGCGGTGTCGGCGGTGTCGACGACGGCGTCCGGTGCCGCGCCCGCATCGGCCAGGGCGAGGTCGGCATCGAGCACAGCCGGCCCGTCGGCACTGCCGGAGTCCGCAACGCCGCCCGGGGCGGGACCGCCGGACGCGCATGCGGCGACGAAAACCAGCCCCAGTGCGGACTCCAGTCCTACCCTGCGCAGGCGCCCGCTCACGCCAGGCCCCGCACGATCGCGATGTCGACGACCATGCTCGAATCCGGGCGTTCGGACCAGAAGTGGCCGAATATCGGGGTCGTCCACCCCGCCACCGCCGAGTGGGCGACGGCGATGTGACTGTCGCCCACTCGCTTGCCCGTGCTCGGGTCCCACGCGCGCCAGCCCAGCCCGGGCAGGAACACCTCGGCCCACGCGTGAAGGTAGCGCTTCTGTTCCGGCCGACCCTCTTGGTAACCACTGACGAAACGGGCCGCCAGCCCCATCGCACGGCAAGTTTCGATCATCGTGACGGCCAGATCCCGGCAGGCTCCGACGCGGCTGCCGAGGACCTCGTCGGCGGCCAGCGGCCCACCGTCTTCACGCACCACCTGCCGCACCTCGCGCTCCAGCCACTCGGCCACGCCATCGAGCCAGCGAAGCGTGTCCTCTCCATGCGTGCGCCGCACCGTCCCCGCGAGCGTCTCGACCGCCTCCCGCGCCGCCTTGCCCGACCGGCGCGCGCGATACGACTGCAGCAATTCCTCGATCGGTGAGCGATAGCGCAGGGGCACACGCACGACGTCGGGGTCCAATTCGACGGACTCGAGCGTGCTCCCCTCGACATCGACGATCGCCGTCGAGTGCACCGCGAGCCGCTGCGTGGACCCGGCGAACCACATCCGCACGACGGTGTTGCCTTCGGCGTCGAGTTGCTCGTCCCACCGTACCGGCTCGGGCTCGACGTCGAGCTTGTGCAGCCGCAGCCTTTGGCCCGGGCTTTCGCGCGGCCGCAGCTTGACGTCGTGCGGGCCCAGTCGCGCCAGCCGCGGGTAGGTGTAGGTGGTCGTGTGGACGATGTCGAAGCGCATCCGTGGCCGGTGTCCCGCTCAGGAGCGCGTGCTGGCGGCTGGGAGCGGCCGCAGCGCAAAAAACGTATCAAACACCGCGGCCCCGACGCCCGCCAAGCGGTTCTGCAAAGCGTCGAGCCACTCGTGCATGCCGCTGGCCACGATGTCGGTCACCTCGACTTCTTCGAGGTCGCCGCGCAGTCGCCCCAGCTTCTGCTCGGCCGTGGTCAGGTAGGAGCCGATGGGCCGCCCGGTGATCGCGTGCAGCGAGCGTTCCGCCTTGGTCACGCCATAGCGCACCGAGCGCGGGAACTTGTGCTCCAGCAGCAAAAACTCCGCCACGCTCGCCGGCCGCACGACACCATGCTGCTTGCGGTACATCTCGAATGCGGATGCGGACTTCAGGATCGCCGTCCAGTGCAGTTCGTCGAACGGCGTGCCGATGTCTGTCAGTTCGGGCAGCAAGATGTAGTGCTTCACGTCGAGGATGCGCGAGGTCGCGTCGGCCCGTTCGAGCAGGCGCCCCATGCGCGCGAAGTGCCACGCTTCGTTGTGGGTCATCGTCAGGTACGCGATGCCGACGAAGGTGTGCGAGGCCTGCTTGACCTGGGTGAAGAAGGCGTGGGGGTCGCCCGGCACCGACGGGTCCAGCGCGGCGTCGCGCACCATGAGCCAGAAGCGGTTGACCTGTTCCCACATTTCCGACGAGATGATTTCCCTGATGCCACGGGCGTTCTCACGCGCAATGGTGAGGCATTGCAAGATGCTGGACGGGTTGGCCAGGTCAAACGACACGAAACGGACGACGTTCTCCTGTGTAGGTTGTCCAAAACGCTCCGCAAACTGCTCCTCTTCTCCGGTCGCGTACACGATCGGCATCCACTGTGCACCGGCGCTCTCGGGCAGGTCGAGCAGCAACTGCTGGTTCACGTCGCACAGGCGCGCCAGATTTTCGGCGCGTTCGACGTAGCGCGCCATCCAGTAGATGGAGTCGGCGACGCGGCTCAGCATGGCGCACCTGGCGTGGGCAGCGTCGGGCCGGCAAGCACCCACGTGTCTTTCGAGCCGCCGCCTTGGGAGGAGTTGACCACCAGCGACCCCTTGCGCAGCGCAACGCGAGTCAGGCCGCCGGGCAGCACGTAGGCGTCTTGCGCGAACAGCACGTACGGGCGCAAATCGACGTGGCGACCCTCGATCGCGAGGCTGCCGTCGTCGCGGGCCAGCAGCGTCGGCACGCGCGACAGTTGGACCGTGGGCTGCGCGATGTAGTTGCGCGGGTTCGCCTGAATGCGCTGGGCAAAACCGGCGCGCTCGGCCGGGGTCGCGTGCGGTCCAATCAACATGCCGTAGCCGCCCGACTCGTTGGCGGCCTTCACGACGTACTGGTCCAGGTTGGCGAGCACCTGGGCGCGCTGCGTCGGCTCCCAGCAGACGAACGTCGGCACATTCGGCAGGATGGGCTCAGCCGAGAGGTAATAGCGAACGAGATCGGGCACGTAGGTGTAGATCACCTTGTCGTCGGCCACGCCGGTGCCGGGCGCGTTCGCCAACCCCACCTTGCCGCGCCGCCATGCGTCGAACAGGCCCGGCACGCCCAGCATCGAGTCAGACCGGAACGCCAGCGGGTCGAGGAAGTCGTCGTCGATGCGCCGGTACACCACGTCGACGCGCTGGAACCCGCTCGTCGTGCGCATGGTCACCACGTCGTCGCGCACCACGAGGTCGCGCCCCTCGACCAGCTCGATGCCCATCTGCTGGGCGAGGAAGGCGTGTTCGAAGTACGCGGAATTGTAGATGCCCGGTGTGAGCAGCACCACCGTCGGTGCCGTGCCGCCCGCCGGGGCCAGCCGTTCGAGCATCTCGCGCAGGCGGCTCGGGTAGGCGTCGACCGGGCGCACGCGGGTCTGTTCGAACACTTGGGGGAACGTCCGCTTCATCACGCGGCGATTCTCGAGCACGTAGCTGACGCCGGACGGGCAGCGCAGGTTGTCTTCGAGCACATAGAACGTGCCGTCGGCGCCGCGCACGAGGTCGGTTCCGGTGATGTGGCACCACGCCCCGAGCGGCGGGTCGAGGCCCTGGCACTGGGGGCGCAGGCCCTTGGACGTCTCGATGACGAATGCGGGCACGACGCCGTCGCGCACGCAGCGCCGCTCGTGGTAGACGTCGTCGATAAAGGCGTTGAGCGCCCGGATGCGCTGCTGCAGCCCCGCGTCGATGCGCGCCCAGTCCGCCGCCTCGACTACGCGCGGGATCAAGTCGAAGGGGAAGATGCGCTCCGTTCCGGCATCACTCCCGTACACGTTGAACGTGATTCCCATCGCCAGCAGGGCCTGTTCGGCGGCACGTTGGCGGCGCTGCAATTCTTCGGGCGGCAGGGCGGACAGGCGGCGCACCAGCAGTTCGCAGCCGAGCCGCGGCACGCCGGGTGCCTCGAACATCTCGTCGTAGAAACCGGTCGGATCGTAGGAGTGCATCGCCATCGCTTGGCGAAGCTACGGGGGCGAGGCCGTGGGGTCAAGCGCCTCGACCTACGCGGCCTACGGCGCTTCCGACACCAGCACGTTGTCGAGTGTCCACGTTGCCGCGCCCGCCATGATCGAGGCCGTGACCTGGAACGCGACCACGACATCGGTCGAACCCGGCAGCGTCAACGCAAACGTCTGCTTGCTCGCGCCCTTCTGGATGTTCACGGTCGCCACGTCGATCCACGTCTTGCCCGTGTCGGGCGACAGCTTGATGTCGAGCGTCGACAGCGCGGGCACGAATGCGGGCAAGGTCGGGTTGTCGTAGCTGAAATCGAACGACAGCGTCGCCTTCTTCGTCGTGCCCACCACGATCGCCGGCGTCATCAAACGCGCTCCGACACTCGTGAAGTTCGGCAGGGAGGCATTCGCCTTTAATTGCGCGAACTTGCCTCCGCCGGGCGCGGACTGGCTCAGGGTCCAGTTCCAGTTCCCGAAGCCCGTCTGGGCGACCGACGACCAGCCGCCCTCGGTGAACGCGGCCTTGTACTTGTCGAACGTCTCGGACCACGGCAGCACGGACCCGGTGTCGCACGCGTCGCCCTTGCCATTGCCGTTCGAGTCCTGCTGCGTCGGATTGCCTACCGTCGGGCAGTTGTCCTTGGCGTCGGGCACGCCGTCGCCGTCGTCGTCGCCGTCGCACAAGTTGCCGAGGCCGTCGGCATCCGTGTCGGTCTGGTCCGCAGCCTTCAGGTGCGGGCAGTTGTCGTTGGCATCGAGCACGCCGTCGCCATCGTCGTCCGCGTCGCAGGCATTGGCCTGGCCGTCGCCGTCCGAGTCCACGCTGGGCGCCTGCTGTGCGCCGATCGCGACCTGGTCGATGAACACGCCCAGCGTCGTGTTGGCGACCGAATCGAGCGATGTGAAGTGGATGCGCAACCGCACGACCTGGCCCGCAAAAGCCGACAGGTCGACCAGTTGGTTCGACCACTTGTTGTAGACCGTGCTCGTCCCCTTCTGCCAGACCTGCGCCCAGTTCGCGAAGCCGCCGGACTCCGTCGCCACATCGACCTTGATCTGGTCCCAAGTGCCGCCCTCAATGGCAAGGAAGTGCCAGAAACTCAACGTGCTCTTCACGCCGGCCGGCAGCACGGTCGGCGGCGAGTAGGCGGCCCCGGAGTTGACTCCGCCCGACTCGTAGTTCTTCGTCTTCGGATTGCCGTAATACAGTGCGCCCGGCTTCGTGTACGCCTCGAAGCCCGACCAGGCCTGCCAGCCGACGCCGTTGTTCGGCTTGTCGAACTTCCACCCCTGTGCCGTGCCGTCATCCCACTGCCACACGGCCACTGCGCCGTCGTCAGCCAGGCCGTTGCAGTTCTCGTCCTTGCCGTTGCACGGGATGTCGATCGCGTGCGGTGCGCCCGGGTCGGTCGGCGCGCAGTCGTTCGCGTTGGGATAGCCGTCGCCGTCGATGTCGTCGTCGCACAGGTCGCCAAGCGCGTCGCCGTCCACGTTTTCCTGCTTCGGATTCTGCACCAGCGCGCAATTGTCGCAGGCGTCGCCGATCTTGTCCTTGTCGCTGTCGGTCTTGCCGTCGTCCGGCACCTTCGGGCACAGGTCGCAGGCGTCGCCAACCTTGTCTTTGTCCGCGTCGGCCTGATCCTCGTTCTTGAGCAGCGGGCAGTTGTCGCTCGGGTCGAGGATCGTGTCGTTGTCGTCGTCGGGGTCGCACGCGTCGCCCTGACCGTCGCCGTCCGCGTTCTCCTGGCCGGGATTGACGATCTGCGGGCAGTTGTCGAGCGAATTCGGCTTGCCGTCTCCGTCGAGGTCCGGGTCGCACGCGTCGCCGACCTTGTCCTTGTCGGTGTCGGCCTGGCCGGGGTTGGCGACGTCGGGGCAGTTGTCCTGCGGGTCGCAAATCGCGTCCTTGTCCTTGTCGGGGCAGCACGCCGGCGACTTCGACGGCTCGTGTCCGCAGGTGCCCGTCAGGCAATAGTCGATCGTGCACTTGTCGCCGTCGCTGCACTCGCCGTCATCGACGCACTCGACGGGGTTGACGCACTGGCCGCCGACGCACGAGAGCCCCGTCGCGCACGCGCCGCACGAGCCCTGGCAGCCGTCGGGGCCACACTTGTTGTTGCCGCACGTGGGCGTACACGCCTTTTCGCAGTATCCGATCGCGTTGCACACCGTGCCGCCGGGGCACGCCCCGCACGAGCCGCCACAGCCGTCGCCGCCGCACGACTTGCCCTTGCAGTTCGGCGCGCATTCGCAGGTGCCCTTCGACGAACAGTACTGAGTTGGCGCGCACTTTCCGCACAGTTTGCCGCAGCCGTTGTCGCCGCACGGCTTGCCGGTGCAGTTCGGCACACACGGGCACGTGCCACAGTCTTGCGGGCAGTTCGCGCAGGTCTCGCCCAACGCCGCCTGGCACGAGAAGTTGCCGCACGACGGCATCGCACAGCAGTCCTTGGCGCAGGTGGCGCAGGTCTCGCCCGCATCGCACGAACCGTTGCCGCACTGGATCGGGCACACACCGCAGTCCAGCGCGCACGTCGAACACGTCTCCGTCGGCTCGCACGCGGCGTTGCCACACACCGTCGGGCACGCCCCGCAGTCTTGCGCGCACGTCGCGCATGTCTCACCGCCGCCGGCGTTGCATACACTATCGCCGCAGGTCTTCGGCACGAACTGGCACTGGCCGTTCGCGTCGCAGGCAAAGCCGCCCGGGCATACGCCGCATGCACCGCCGCAGCCATCTGCGCCGCATTTCTTGCCGATGCACTGGGGCACGCACGTGTTGCCGCAGCCCCCGCACTTGCCCTTGCACAGGTCGGCGCAGTTGGCGTCCCACCCGGTCGAGCAGCAGAACGGGTCCTGGTCGCACACGCACTTCTCGCACTTGCAGCCGCCGCAGCCGGGCAGGGGCGTGATCAGGCAGCCGTCGTTGGGCGGGCACTTGCCGCAGTCCTTGCCGCAGTTGTTGCAGGTCTCGCCCTTGGTGTCTTCGCAGGCGCCGTCGCCGCACACCGGCAGGCACGAGCCGCAGTCCTTGCTGCACGACTTGCAGTTCTCACCCGACACCGCGCTGCACACGCCGTCGCCGCATTGGGGCGGGCACACGCCGCAGTCGACCGCGCAGGACGAGCACGACTCGCCGGCCTTGATGTCGCAACTCTTGTCGCCGCACACTGCGCACTTGCCGCAGTCCATGGGACACGACTTGCAGTCCTCGTTGAGCTGGCAATTGCCGTTGCCGCACTCGGTCGGGCACGGGCCGCAGTCGGGCGCACACATCGAACAGTTCTCGCCCGGCTCGCACAGCTTGTTGCCACATGTCGGCTTGCACGGGCCACAGTCGGCGCTGCACGACTGGCACGTCTCGCCAGGATCGCACTTCTTGTCGCCGCACGCGGGCGGGCAGCCGCCGCAATCCTGCTGGCACGACTTGCAGTCCTCGCCCGCTTCGCACTGGCCGTTGCCGCACGCGCCGGCGCACTTCTGGCCGCAGGTGCCGCACTCCGAGACGCACAGGTCGTCCCACCCGGAATCACAGCAGAAGCTGTCTTGGGCGCACACACACTTCTCGCACACGCAGCCGCCACAGCCCGGGCTCTGCGAAGCCGTGCAGCCGTCGGAGCAGGCGCCACAGTCCTTGCTGCACGTCTTGCACGACTCGCCGGTCCCGTTCGGCGCCACGCCATCGCACGCGCCGTCGCCGCACACCGGGCCGCACGCGCCGCAGTCGAACGCGCAGTTCTTGCACGTCTCGCCGCTGCCGTCGTTGTTCGTCTCGCACAGGCCGTCGCCGCACTTGGGCGGGCACTTGCCGCAGTCCTGCGCGCACGCCTGGCAGGTTTCGCCCGGGTCGCACTTCGCATCGCCGCACTTGGCGCACGCGCCGCAGTCCTTGCTGCACTTGGTGCAGTCTTCGCCCGTTTCGCAGTTGCCGTTGCCGCACACGGTCGGGCACGTCCCGCAGTCGCTTGCGCAGTTCTTACACGTCTCCGAAGGGTTGCACTTGCCGTTGCCGCACACGATCGGGCACACGCCGCAGTCGACCGCACACAGCGCGCACGACTCGCCCTGGTCGCACTTGCCGTTGCCGCACACGGTCGGACACGGCCCGCAGTCAACCGAGCAAGAGCCACACGACTCCAGCGGCGCCTGGCAGACACCGTCGCCGCACGCCACCGGACACGGCCCGCAGTCGCCGGGACAGGCCTGGCACGTCTCGTTCTGCTCGCACTTGCCGTTGCCGCACACGCCGCCGCACGGACCGCAGTCTAGCGGGCAGGTCGAACACGTCTCCTGCGCCGCGGCGGTGCACTTGCCGTCGCCACACTTCGGCTGCGGACACACGGTCTTGTAGTCGGTGCAGCATTCGCCGAGTTGCATGCAGATGTCGTCGCAAAAGCAGCCCTGGCTCGCGCCACCGCACTTGCCCACGCACGACCCCGCGGAACACTTGCCGCAGTCGGCCTCGCACGAGCCGCACGTCTCGCCCTTGGTTGCGTCGCACACGCCGTCACCGCAGCCGGGACCGATCGGGCAGTCTTGCGGGCAGCTCACGGACGTCTCGCCGGCCTCGCACACGCCGTTGCCGCACACGACGGTCGGGCCGCAATCCTTCGGGCACGACGCCGCCGTTTCGCCAAGGTCGCACTTGCCATTGCCGCACACGGGCGGCGGAGGCGGGCCCACGCACGTCGTCAACGCGGCGCCGCACGCGGCCTGCAGGCAACCCTGGCACGCGGGACCATTCGGGTCTTGCGCACACGTGATGATGCACTTGGCGCTGCCACAGGACCCGTACGCACCCCAGCAACCGGCGCACGATGCGCTCAGACCCGTACTGGCCGCCATGCAGTCAGAGATGCAGCCTTGCGTGTTCTGCCCGGCGCCCCAGCACTTCTGCGCGCACGACATCAGCGTGGCGTTGAACTTCTGCGCCGCCGACGGGTCCGCCAACGAGGCGAGTATCTGCTGGTCCTGCGGCGACGCGCAGTTGCCGCCCGTCGACCCGCAGTCCTTGGCGCACGCCGCGGCCGTCTCGCCGGGCTCACATTTCCCGTTGCCGCATACGGCCGGGCACACGCCGCAGTCCGTCGGGCACGCGCCGCACGACTCGCCGTTGTTGAGTTCGCAGACGCCGTCGCCGCACTTCGCCGGGCACGCGCCGCAGTCCTTGGAACACGAACTGCAGGTTTCCGGCGGCACCCCCGACGTGTTGCCGACGCACTTGCCGTCGCCGCACGAAGCCGGGCACGCGCCGCAGTCGGCCGCACACGTCGTGCAGTTCTCGCCGCCGGGCTCCTCGCAACTGCCGTTGCCGCATTTCGCCGGGCACGCGCCGCAGTCCTTGGCACACGTCGCGCACGTTTCGATGCCGTTGCACGCGCCGTCGCCGCACGCCACGGGGCAGTCGCCGCAGTCTTTCGGGCAACCCTTGCACGTCTCGCCGGGCTCGCACTTCGCGTTGCCGCAGTTCGCTGAGCACTGGCCGCAGTCGCCGGCACACGTCGAGCACGACTCGCCGAGCGCGATGTCGCACTTCTTGTCGCCGCACACGGCCTTGCACGTGCCGCAGTCCTTGGGGCAGTCGTCGCACGACTCGGCCAGGTCCGGCGCGCATACGCTGTCGCCGCAGAAGGGGCACTGGCCGCAGTCCGCGCTGCACGACTTGCAGGTCTCGCCGCTGTTCTTGTCGCACACCGCGTCGCCGCATTTCGTGCACGTGCCGCAGTCGCCGGTGCATGACAGGCAGGTCTCGCCCTTGGCCGGCTCGCACTTGCCGTCGCCACACGTTGCACCGCACTGGCCGCAGTCGATGTCGCATGTCTTGCACGACTCGCCGCCCTGGGAGTCGCACACCGCGTCGCCGCAGCCCTTGCACGAGCCACAATCCGCTGTGCACGCCTTGCAATCTTCGCCCACCTCCGACTGGCACTTCTTGTCGCCGCACCAGGCGCACGGCCCGCAGTCCTGGGCACACGCGCTGCACGTCTCGAGCTTGTCGCAAATGCCATCGCCACACGCTGCCGGGCACGCACCGCAGTCCTGGGCGCACGTCGAACACGACTCACCCTGGCTCGCGTCGCAGGTGCCATCGCCGCACGCCGCGCCGCACACAACCCCAAATTTCTTGCACAAACCCACGCACGTCGCGTCCCACGCGTTGATGCAGCAGTTCGGGTCGACCGAGCACACCTTCGATTCGCAGGCGCAGCCGTTGCAGCCCTTGGAGTCCTTGGGCTCGCAGCCGTTGGGCAGGGTGCACTTGCCGCAATCGCTCGGGCACGTCTGGCACGACTCGCTGGCTGCACACTTGCCGTCGCCGCAGCCGGCGCCGCACGGGCCGCAGTCGCCCGGGCAAGACTTGCAGTCTTCGTTGGCCGCCGCGTTGCACTGGCCGTCACCGCAGCCGCCCGCCGTGACGCATGCGCCGTCCTGGCACTTCGCGGGTGGCGCGCAGAGCTTGATTGTCGTGATGGCCGTCCCGTCGGCGCTGCACGCTGCGGAGTATGCCCCGAGGCAGAGCTTCACGCCCACGGGGCAGGGCACGGGGAAGCAATTCTGCAGCTTCTGGTCACATTTCTGGCCCTGAGGGCAGTCTTCGTCGAACTGGCAGCCGGGGAACGGGCCGAGCCGCCCGCCACCATCGCCGACGCCGTCACCTGGCGAGACGCCGTCGCTGGTGGCGTCGTCCGGCGACCCGGCGTCGCTGAGCGTTGCGTCGCTGCCCCTGACATCGACCCTGGGATTCGAAAACCCCACGACCGGTTGATCGCCCGCGCTGCAAGCGACGCTGGTGGCCAGCAGGGCGAGAGCCAGGGCCCACATGCCCGCCCGCGCCGCCGGGCCTGCCGACTGCGCGCCGCCCTGCCGCGCGCGCCGCCCGCGCGTGTCGATGCCCACGAAACCAGAAACGTGACGGAAGCCGCTATCCATGGCATGACCTTACAATCCGACGCGATCGGCACCCGGGGCGGGCGACCCACGAACAAGGGCCGACACCGCGACGAACGCGCGTCGCTGGCACGGTAGCAGATGCACTGGCTGGTGGGCTACCGGAAAGCGGCGGTGGGCAGCGCGACCCCACGCGTGCTGGCTTGCGTTTCGTCAAGTCCCGCAGTGTCGAGCGGCAACGCTGCGACCCGCTACGCCTATTGGCAGCCCGTCAGCGGCACATGGACGCACGTCTTGTTGAACACATTGCACAGGTCGAACGTGCACTTGTTCTTGTCGTCGCAATCGACGTCCCCCGCGCACGTCTGGTTCGGATTGCAACCCGGAATGGCCTGGAAGACGCACG
This sequence comes from Myxococcales bacterium, assembly GCA_009692425.1. Classification (GTDB taxonomy): domain Bacteria; phylum Myxococcota_A; class UBA9042; order UBA9042; family UBA9042; genus SHZF01. The sequence continues at coordinate 34,259 of SHZF01000013.1, forward strand.
CACCGTTCGACGGGTTGCAGTAATCGTTGGTGCACACGTTCTTGTCGTCACACTCGCCGTTCGTCTTGCACTGCGGATTCGGGTTGCAGTTCGGCAACGCCTGGTACACGCACACCTGGTTGAACGCGTTGCAGACTTCGACCGTGCACGGGTTCTTGTCGTCGCAGTCCGCCTCGCCCTTGCAACCCGGCCCGCAGCCCGCAAGCTTTGCGAACGTACACGCACCCGTGGCGGTCTGGCACGAGTCCTGCGTGCACGCGTTGCTGTCCTCACAGACCTTGGGCGCACCCGTGCACTTGCCGGCCGCGCACGCATCGGTGACGGTGCAGTTCTGGTTGTCGTTGCAGGGTGCCTGGTTGGGTGCGTAGACGCACTTGCCGTTGGCGCAGGAATCATTCGTGCACGGGTTGTTGTCGCTGCACTGCCCCGCCGGGCAGTTCACGGTACAGCCGAGCACCGCCTGGAACGCGCACGACCCACTGTTCGGGTTGCACTGGTCCGTCGTGCACGGGTTGTTGTCGTTGCAGCCGACCGCGCTGCCCACGCACTTGCCGGCGGCGCACTTGTCGGCGGTGGTGCAGGCGAGGCCGTCGCTGCAGGGCGCGTCGACGTTCTTGAAGCCGCACGCCCCCGTTGCCTTGTCGCAGGCCCCCTCGGTGCACGCGTTGTTGTCGTTGCAGGTCGTAACCTTGCCCGCACCGCACGCGCCCAAGCCGCACGTCTCGCCCACCGTGCACGCGTCGCCGTCGCTGCACGCTGTGCCTGCGAGCGGCACGACGCTGCAACTGCCGTTGACGCACGCGTCGGTCGTACACGGGTTCGTGTCGTCGCATGTCCCGTTCGCTGCGCACGCCTTGCCGCAACCGGGCGTCGCGACCGCTACGCACTTGCCACTCGCCTTGTCGCACGAGTCGACGGAACAGGGGTTGCCGTCGTTGCACACTGCTGCCGCGCCCGCGCACTGGCCGGCCTTGCACGCATCGCTCACGCTGCACGGGTTCGCGTCGTCGCACGCGCCTCCATCGACGGCGATCGGGTGGACGCAGGCCCCGTTGTTGCCGACCGGAGAGCACGCGTCGACCGTGCACGGGTTCTTGTCGTCGCAGAATTTCGGCAGCCCGACGCACGTGCCGGCCTTGCATACATCCTGCTCCGTGCACGGGTTGCCCGTCGCGCATTGGTTGCCGGTCAACGTACTGTGGGCACACTTGCCCTGCTGGCACACGTCTTGCGAGCACGCGTTGTTGTCGTTGCACTGTTGGTTTTGCGTGCAGTTCGTGCCGCAATTGGGCACTGGATTGAACTGGCACAGCCCCGTCGTCTGGTTGCACAGGTCGTCGGTGCACGCGTTCTGATCGCTGCAGGCCACCGCGACTCCTCCGCACTTGCCCGCCGCGCACGCATCACCCGTCGTGCACCCATTGGCATCGCTGCACGCCGCGCCCGTCGCCAGTTGAGTGAACGCGCACTTGCCCGACGCCTTGTCGCACACGTCGTTCGTGCAAGGATTCTGGTCGTCGCAAGCCACCGCCTTGCCCGGCTGGCACGCCGCCGCCTTGCACACGTCGCCGCTGGTACAGGCGTTGCCGTCGCTGCATTGCGCGCCTTCTTTCAACGTTGCGGCGCACTTGCCGGTCAGGCAGGTCTCAGTCGTGCACGGGTTCTTGTTGTCGCAATCCGTGTTGGCCTTGCACCCGCCGCCGCACCCGGCGATCGGCACGGCCGCGCACTTGCCGGTCGCCGGCTCACACGCATCGGCCGTGCACGGGTCGGCGTCATTGCACAGCACTGGAGTGCTGCCCACGCACACGCCGCCCTGGCACGCGTCGGTGATGGTGCAGGCGCTGCCATCGGTGCACGGCACGCCGCCGGGAGTCGGCAGGGCCACGCAGGCGCCCGAGGCCGAGTTGCACAAATCGTTCGTGCAGGGGTTCTTATCGTCGCACGATTTCGGGGCCGGCACGCACACGCCGTTCGTACACTGTTCCTTCTCCGTGCATGGGTTGCTGTCGACGCACGGCGCATCGACCACGGCATGCGTGCACTTGCCGCTCGTGCACGCGTCCGTGGTGCACGTGTTGCCGTCGTTGCATTGCTGGGCGGCGAAGCACGTCGCGTTGCAGTTGAACACCGGCTGGAAGAAGCAGAACCCCGTATTCGGGTTGCATACGTCGTTCGTGCACGCATTGGCGTCATCGCACGCCACGGACGTGCCCATGCACTTGCCAGACGTACACTTGTCATTTGTCGAGCACAAGCTGCCGTCCGAGCAGTCGCCGCCGTCGGGCGCCGCGCTGACACTGCACAGGCCCGTCGTCGTGGCACACCCGTCGGCCGTGCACACGTTCCCGTCGTCGCAGCCCTTCGCCTTGCCGCCTTTGCAGACCCCCGCTGCACACGCCTCGCCGCTGGTGCACGCGTTGGCGTCGTCGCACGCGACCCCTTCTTGGAGCTTGGCCACGCACTTGCCGGCCTGGCAACTCTCGAGTGTGCAAAGGTTGCCGTCGGCGCAATCGCCGTCCCCGGTGCATTGGTCGCCGCAGCCCGCGATCGGTGCGCCTGCGCAGGCACCCGACTTCGGGTTGCAGGCGTCCGCCGTGCAGGGGTCCTTGTCGTCACACGGCACGGGGGCGCCACCCAGGCACGCACCGGCCTTGCAACCGTCCTGCAGCGAGCACGGGTTGCCGTCGTCGCAAGGCACGTTGTCAGCGCCTGGCGGAAAAATGCAGTTCCCCTTCTGCGGGTCGCACCCGTTCGATGTACACGGATTCTTGTCGTCACACGCCACCGACACGCCGACGCACTTGCTGGCGGCACAGGCGTCGGTCGTGCACGCGTTGCCGTCCGAGCACGGCGAGCCCTCGGGCGCCGCGAGGTTCGCGCACTTGCCTTGCTGGCATACGTCTTGCGTGCACGCGTTCTGGTCCGTGCAGTCGAGGCTCGCCTGGTCCGGTTTGCATTCCTGGTTGCAGTTCGGTACGGCGGTCGCTACGCACAGGCCCGTGGTCACACTGCACGCGTCGGTCGTGCAGGCATTCTGATCGTCGCACGGCACCGCGGTGCCCTTGCACACGCTGCCCGCGCACGCGTCGCCGGCCGTACACGCCGCGCCATCGTCGCAGACGGTGCCGTCCGGTTGCACGACGTTGGCGCACTTGCCACTTGCCGCGTCGCAACTGTCCGTCGTGCATGGATTCTTGTCGATGCACACCGCTGCGGCCCCAGCCTGGCACGCCCCCGCCTGGCACGCATCTTGCAAAGTGCACAAATTGCCGTCGTCGCACGGGCCGCCGGCGAACGGCTTCGTTTGGCAGTCGCCGCCCGCAGCGTTGCACGAGTCTTCGGTGCACGGGTTTTTGTCATCGCACGTGACGGCGACACCACTGCACTTGCCCGCGTCGGTGCAGGCGTCGCCCGTCGTGCACGCGTTGCCGTCGTTGCACGGAGCGCCGCCGATCGGGGCGGGCGGGACACACTGCAGGACCACCCCATCGCACGTGTCCAGCGTGCACGGATTCTGGTCGTCGCAATCGGCCGCCACCTTGCACGGCTTCGCGGCGGGCACGTCGTTGGTCGCGGTGTCGCTGTCGGCGTCATCGGGTGGCGGGGGCACATCGACCGGCGCAAGCACGTCGCTAACGGGGAGGTCGGCTCCCACGAAATCCGGGCCGTCGCTAGCTGGGAAGATCAGGTCGGCGCCAGCGCGCGCCCCATCGGCGATCAAAACCTCGACCGACACGACCTCGGCGACCACTGCATCTGCCTGCGCGTCGGCAAGGCCCACCGTCGCATCGGTGGCCTGCCCGGCGTCGGACCCGTCGAGAGCCGGTCCACCTTCGACGGCGGCATCGTTCGTGCACGACCCGGCCACGGCGGCCGTCACCATCATGGCGGCCGCGACTCCACGCTGCATTCGGTTCATCCGGCCCCCGACTCCTCGTGCCTGCCACGCCGCATGCGCGGGCGCCGGCCTTCGAAGCCCCTACAACCCCAGGTCAGCGGCGTAGTTCACCTGAATTTCGTCATTCGGCTGCAGCACTTCCGTAAAGTACACGGCCGCCGCGTACACCTTGCAGAGACCCTCGATGCAGCGCAGGCCTGCGGCGCATTCGCGCGTGGTCCCGCACGCCAACCCCTCGCCGGTGACGCTTTCGACCTCGGTGCGGCAGTCAGGCGAGGCCTTGATGTAAAAGGAGTCCTTGGCGGCGGACGTCGGGTCGGCGACGAACTTGAGCGGAACCGTCTGCTTGGCCCGCGTGCGCAGGATCTTGATTTTCGGCGTCTGGGCGTCGTAGTTGGGGGGGTGCGGCAGGCACACCTTGACGACGCGCTTCTTGATGGTCTGTGCGAAGTCCTTGAGTGCCGGGCCGAAGCTCGCGCCCTTGCAGATGTTGAACACGGCACCGTTTTCCCGGAAGGCGTTGGCCAGCTTGACGTAGCGCGAGCCGTACCCCGACTCCCCGCGCTTGCCTTCACACACGTAGGGCGCCTGGCCGGGTGCGATGTTGCGCAGCGTCGAGCGGTAGTACAGCACCCGGTCGCGCGCAGTCGTTGCGGTTGCGGTCGCGCCCTCGGTCGGGGGCACCGTGTCGCCCGTGATGGTTGCCACGATGACGCGGGCCGGATCCGACTTCAGCGAGCGGAACAGGTTCACGTACTCCGCCACGGGTGAAAACAACGTGGGCGCCGACAGGCCGAAGTCGGTCAGCGTCTTGGCGACTTGGGCGCGGCTCGTCGCGAGTTCCTTGGCGGCCGCGGCGTCGCATGTGGCGCGCTCGGGCGAACCGGCCGCCTTGGCGAGGCACTCATTGGGACAAATGACTTTCGGATCCTTGGACTTGCGGTACTCGCACTGCCCTTCGACCAGCTCCGTGTTGCCATCGACGGCGTCGTTGAAGATCTGGCAGCGCTCCCAGATTTCCTTCGGCACCGCCTTCTTCAGGGCCTCCTTCTCGGGTTCCGAGCCCTGGCCCATCGGGACGGCGAGGTTGACCGAACAGTCGTCGTCGTCCGACACGAACACGATGATGAGGTAGCCGTCTTCGCGCACCAGTTGCTTGTACTGGCACGACGCCAACATCGCGCCGGTCTTCGGGTCGCGCGGGCAGTTCGGACCTGATGCAACCTTGCCGTCGGGCAGCTTGCCGAGCCCCGGATCGAGTGCGTACCACGCCGAGCGGAAGCCGCCCTCGAACTTGGACTCCTGCGTCTGGGACGCGCCGACCGTCGCATTGCAACGGAAGTACTCGAGTGCCGTCAGCTTCTTCTCGTCAGCATTGCACTCTTTGCCGCCGAGCGTGAACAACTTCTTGCCGCTCGCGTCCTTGGCCTTGTCGACGACGCAGTAGGGCTGCGACTGGCGCAACACGTTCGGCAGCTTGTCGGGCGACGGGCAGCCTTCGGTCGCCGGCGGGTACTGGCAGCCCGCACTCTCGGTCGACGTGCCGCCGGGTACGTAGCACTTGATGCGTTGCTTGTCGGGCGGGATGTTGGGCTCGAACAGGTCGCGGCATTGCTGGTCGTTTGAGCAATGCTTCCAACAGTATGAGTTGATAGAGCAATTGTCGTTCGCTGTATAGATCGCCTGACTGGTCGCCTTGCACTTCCAATCGGTGCCGCCCATCGGATTCGTGTACGTCCCCTTGCCGCCCGCGGGGCACAGCGACGAGTCGGTCGGGTTCTGGAACACGAAATCGGTCGGCTTGATGCAGTTGCCTTCCGACGTGCACGGCAGCCGGATCCGCTCGATGCAGTTGGGCGGGAACATGGTGGCCGGGGTGCGCGCGAACTGGCCGACGACCTTGACCGTGCCCTCCGGCGTGATGTCGGGCACTTGCTGCACCGTCGCGACCGCCATCTGGGCATCGACGCCGCCGAGCGAGTTGAGCTCCTTGATGAAGTCCTGGAAGCCCGACGCCAGATCGACCTGCTCCTGGCACATCGACGGCGAGTGGTCGATGACCCAGAGGAAGTCGAGCTTGATCGGCGTCTTGTTCGACAATCCGGTCGTCACACGCACTTCGAAAGTGTCGAGCAGGCGGTGGACCGGGTAGTCGTTGCAGGCGGGCAGCGCGGTCGAGCCCGCGAGGAGGGCGACCAGCACGGCGGCGATGGGGCGGCGCAGGGGCAGGCGCATGCGAAGACCTCGGCGGGGAAGCCGCGCGGTGAGGATAGCAGATGGCGCGCGGCGGCGGGAAGAACTTGCCAGGGTGGATTCGGCGCCAGTGCAGCTTGACGCCGCGCCCCGAAGTTGGGACACGCTAGGCGTCACTTGGAATTGCCCGGCATGCGCGTCGCCATCCGCCTGTTCGTCCCTGCGCTGCTCGCAACAGCCGTGCCGGCCGGGGCCGATCCCACCTGGCAGCGCATTTCGGCCGACGACGGCATCGAGGTCGACGTGCGCAGCGCGGGCGATGTGCCGTTTCCGGAGTTCCGCGGGCATGTCGTGATCCCGGCGGCGGTGCTCGAAGTGGCGGCCGTGCTCGAAGACATCGACCGCGTGTGCGAGTGGACCCAGCGCTGTGCGGCGTCGAAGTTGCTGCGCCGGCTGACCGAGACCGAGGTCGTGTTCTACAACCGCACCGAAGCGCCGTGGCCGGCTTCGGATCGCGACGCAGTGCTGGCCGCCAGCGTGACCGGGTTGCCCGAAGGCCGCGACGTGTGGATGCGGATTCGCACGTCGCCGTTCCCGTTCCCCGCCGCTGCCGGCACGGTCCGGATGCCCTACACGCGCGGCCACTACCGCTTGACGCAGTCCGAGCGCGGCACCCTCGTCGAGTTCCAACTCCAGACCGACATCGGCGGCTGGGTGCCGCTGTGGATGGTGAAGTTCCTGCAGAAGCGCGTGCCCCACGACACGCTCGCCGGGTTGCGCGCGCGCACGCTGGCGTGGCGCGGTCGCTATGTGGAGCGGGTCCAGCGTTGGCAACAGGCGGCGGCGGCAAGCGCCTTGTCGGGCGCGGTGACGGGCCTGCCGCGGAGTCTGACGCCGAGCGTGGCGCCGCCGCGATAGACTCGTCCGCCGCCTCGCAAGATCACGTTCAGTACGTCGACCAGCGGTACCCGCCGCGCGCGACGGCATCCGCAGCGATGAGGCGCTTGCACGCGATCAGGTTCGTCGGCGCGGTCGTCGAAAACTGCGCGGCGCGCTCCAGCCACGGGTCGAGTGCCGCACCGGAAAAGCACGCGGCGAGCAGACGCCGGGCCGACGCGACGGCCCGATCCAGCGCTTCGGCGGCCGCCACGGTACAGGCTGCAACGGTACACGCCGCGACCGTACTGGCCGCACTGCCCGCCGTTCGTGCCTCCGTGTTCATCGCTGCGAGCGGGTCCGCCGCTGTGAGCCGCTGGGCCGTGCGCGCCATCGCGGAATCGACCACGCACGCATCGATGCAGAGGTTCGCGATGCCGACCATCAACTCCTGCTCGCCGTCGAGCGCCATGCCGAAACGCGCGGCGGCGGCGCCCATCACCAGTCGGGTCAAAGCCTTGGTGCGCGCCAGGGCATCGTGCGCCGGTGCCAGCGGTCCGGCGGGCACGTCGGCCAGTTCGGGCACGCTATCGAACGTCAGGGCGAGGCGGCGCTGCAGCGCGCGCTTGAAGAGCGTCCCCGGCACGAGCAGGCGGTTGATCTCGTTCGTGCCCTCGAAGATGCGGTTGACGCGGGCATCGCGCACGAACTTCTCGACGTTGTAGTCCTCGACGAAGCCGTAGCCGCCATGCCACTGCAGGGCGCGGTCGAGTATGCGATCCAGGGCCTCGGAGCAGTACACCTTGGCGATGGACGCCTCGATCGCGTACTCCTCGATCGCCGCCATCTGGCGCTCGACGTAGTCGGGCTGGTGCGGATCGACGTCGGCGAGGCGGCTGTCGATGGCGCCCGCGATGCCGTAGCACACCGTTTCGCCGAGGTAGATCTGGATCATGCTGTCGGCGATCTGCTCGCGGATGGCACCAAAGTCGGCGATGCGGGTACCAAACTGCTTGCGATCGCCGGCGTACGTCAGCGCCTCTCCGAGCGCGCGCTTGGCCAACCCCACCACGCCGCCACCCAATTTGTAGCGGCCCAGGTTCAGCGTGTTGAACGCAATGCGGTGGCCCTTGCCGACCTCGCCGAGCACGTTCTCGACCGGAACCGCGGCGTTCTCGAAGATGAGCTGGCAGGTCGACGAGCCGCGCAGCCCCAGCTTGTGCTCCTCGTTGCCGATCGTGAAGCCGGGCGTGCCCCGCTCGACGATAAAGGCCGTGAACTTGTCCGCATCGACCTTGGCGAACACGACACCGACGTCCATCCACGCGGCGTTGGTGATCCATTGCTTCGTGCCGTTCAGCACATAATGCGTGCCCGCGGCGTTCAAGCGAGCGGTGGTGCGCGCGGCCAAGGCGTCTGAGCCACTGCCCGGCTCCGACAGGGCATAGCACGAGACGGCACGACCAGACCCGATGCGCTCCAGGTACTTGTGCTTCTGGGCGGCGTTGCCGAAGTAGAGAATTGGCGCCAGGCCGATGCCCGAGTGCGCTCCCCAAGTCACGCAGAAGTCCCCAGAAGTCGAAAGCTTTTCTGCCACAAGCAGACTCGTGACCTTGTCGGCGCCGAGGCCCCCGAGGTCTTCCGGCACCTCGACGAGCCCGAAGCCGAGGTCGCACGCCTTGCGCAGCACCTGGATCATGGCCTTTGACGCCTTGCCCTCTTTTGATTCGAGAAAGCGCTCTTGCGGGAACACCTCCTTTTCCATGAAGCGTTGGGCTTCGGCCGCCATCGCGCGCTGCTCTTCGGTGAAGCCTTCGGGCGCAAAGATGCGCGCGGCGCCGGCGGCATGGAGCAGAAACGAACCACCGGGTAGGATGGGCAGGGTGTCGGCGGGCATGGGCTCCTCGGCTCAATGGAGGGCACCAGTGTAGCGCCGGACGCGGCTTGACGCAACGCGTCAACGAGGGAGGCAGACGTGGACGCAAGGCAAAGGACATGGAGCCGGTGGATCGCAGTGGCCTGCACCGTCGCGGGCTGTCGCAACGGCGACCGGCGCGAACCTGCGGCACCCGTTGTCGAGGCGGTCGCCCTGCCTGCACCCGCGCCGCCGGCACCCGCGTTGGAACCGATCGCCCCGGACAGGACGCGAATGCCCCAGCGGGCCACCGGCTCAACGGCGGCGATTGCGACGGCGCACGCACTGGCCACGGACGCGGCCCGGCACGCGCTAGAGCGGGGCGGCAGTGCGGTCGATGGCCTCGTGGCGGCCTCGATGATGCTCAGTGTCGTGCAGCCGCAGTCGACGGGCATTGGCGGCGGCGGCTTTGCGATTGTGCTGGCGGCCGACGGCAGTGCGAGCGCGTTGGACTTTCGCGAAACGGCGCCCGCAGCGCTGCGGATCGACGACTACCTCGATGCGACGGGGGGCGCGGTCGGCGAGCGCTCGCGCACCGGAGGGCTGGCCGTGGCCGTGCCGGGCTACGTCGCCGGGCTGGGCGAACTGCACGCGCGCTTTGGCCGACGGCCTTGGAGCGAAGACGTGGCCGAGGCGGCGGATGTGGCCGAACGCGGCTTCCCCATCGGTGCGGAGTTGGCCCACGCGATCGGCTTCGTCCACGCGACCCTGAATCCGGCTGCGCGCGCCGTGTTCTTGCCGCGCGGTGCGGTGCCGCGTGCGGGCGAAATCCTGCGTTTCCCGGCCCTTGCCGGCACTCTGCGTGCGATCGGGGCCCACGGGCCGCGGGCCTTCTACCGGGGCGCCGTGGCCGCCGACCTGGCCCGCGCCACGCAGCAAGCCGGCGGGCGCATGACGGAGGCGGACCTCGCCGCCTACCAGCCGCGTTGGGTCGAGCCGTTGCAGGGCCGCGCGTTTGGCAACGACATCTTCACGATGCCGCAGCCGTCTGCCGGCGGGGCGCAACTGCTCGCGATGGCTGAACTCGTCGCGGGCTGGCGCGCGCAGCGCGAGTTGGGGTGCGCTGCAACTTTTCGACCGAAGGGTCGAGCGAAGGCCGCCCGGACCGGGTTCTTTGCCGGCCCGTGCCCGTTGCCCGACGCCGAAATCCCGCACCTGTGGACCGAGGCGATGCGGCGTTCGTTCGTGCTGCGCCTGCGTCTATCGGGCGATGCGGCGGCGCCGGCCCGCGTGTTGGCCGACGTCTATCCACCCGTCGCAATGCAGGACGTCGCAAGCGGCTACGACCCCATGCTCGCCACACCGACTGCCCGTTGGCTGGCGAGCCCACCGGCAAAGGAGGCGGCGCCCAACACCAGCCACGTGTCGATCGTCGATTCCCAGGGCATGGCGGTGGCCAGCACGCACACGGTCAACCTGCTGCTGGGTTCCGGCATCGTGGCCCCAGAGTCCGGTGTCGTGCTGAACGACGAAATGGACGACTTCACGTTTGCGCTCGGCACGGAGAACGCTTTTGGGTTGGCCGGCAGCGCGGCGAACCTTGCGCGGCCCGGTGCCCGGCCCGTCAGTTCGATGACACCCGTGATCGCGACACGCAACGGCCAGGTCGTGCTTGTGGTGGGCACGCCCGGTGGCACGCGCATCCCGACCGTCGTGATGCAGGTGATGGCCCGCGTCGCCGCTCGTGGGTCGGAAGCCGCCGCGGGGTTGCAAGCCGCCGCGGGGTTGCAAGCCGCCGTAGCGGCGCCGCGGGTCCACCACCAAGCGTTGCCCGACCGTGTAGAGGTCGAAACGGGGCAGCCCGCTGCGGACGCGATCGCCGCCACCTTGGCGCAACGCGGGCACTCCGTGCATCGGCGCGGGCCGTGGTGCAACGTGCAGGCGATTGCCCTGCATCGATCGGTGACGGGCACAGAATTGGAAGCGGTCAGCGACCCGCGCGGCGAGGGAGGCGCTGCGGCCTGGTAAGAGCAAGCGACGCGGCCCGGTAGCTGGCCTGCGGGTGTGCCGACGGAGACTACTCCAACTACATGAGCACCTTGAACAACACGTAGAAGATGACGACCAGGCCGACGCCGAGGTGAGCGGCGCCGCGCACGGTCTCCAACGGCTTCGTGGTCGCGCCCTTGTCGGCAAGCAGTGCGTTCGCCTCGAGTCCGCCGAGCAGCACGAGCCACGCGACGGCGCTGCCGATCTGGCCCATCTGCGTCACGTTGGTGGCCAGCGTCGCCAGGTGACTCGACGCCGCCATGAAGAAAAGCATCGGGATCGACAGCACGGCATTCGTGCGCGAGGCGAGGAATGCGCGCCTTGCGTGGCCCGCCGCGGCCGGGTTCGCCGGGTTGCCCGCCAGCACGCCCTCAGCGTTGGCGATGACGACCTTCTGATTCGGCCAGATTACGAACCAGACATTGTACCACATGATCGATCCGAGCAGCCCGCCCAGCGTGATGCGCCAAGCCTGCCCTTGCGAGTAGAAGGCGTCGAGGCTGCCTGCGCCGTGGATGAGCGTCCCGACCAGCAACACGCCGGTGACGAACGTCACCATCGCCGACCAGCGGAACCACCACAGCGCCCGCGGCACGAGCTTGGCGATGGCGGTGTTGCGTGCGGGAGCGTCGAAGTCGGGGAACGACGGAATCTGCACGAGGTTGAAGTAGTACAGCAGGCCCACCCACGCCACGCCGGCGAGGATGTGGAACCAGCGGAACAGGAATTGGATTTCTTCCATGGGTCTCTCCCGGGCGGGCAAACGGCGTCGGTGAATCGGACCGATCGTGTCCGATTGCGCGGCGACGATAGGCCTGCGGCTCGGCGCCTGTCAACGCAATGGCGAGGGCTGCTTGACGGCGCACGGCGCGCGGGTTGACGCTATGCGACACGCCATGGCTCACCCGACCTCGCCGCCGATGCCCAAGCCCGCCGCCGCGCCTGCCGGCGATGTTCAGACTGCGGTCGACGACGACCTCGACGACGCGACCCGACCTGCCGCGGGCCCGCGCTTGACGACGGTGCCGACTCTGCGGCCGCCTGCGTTCCTTGCGGCCACGGCACACGCAGCGGCCAGTCCGCCGTCGTCCGCGTCGGGTGCCACGCCGCCAGCCGTCGCTGCTTCGAGTCGGTCGCCAGCACCGCCGGGAGCCGGGTCGCCGCCGCCCCCCTCTGCCGCCGGGTGGGCTTCCGCGCCCGCTCCGCCCGCGCCCGTCAGGCCCGCCGCGCGGGTGACGAAGCTCGATTTCGTGGCGGGGCGTCCGTTGAGCGGCCGCTACCAGATGCTGCGGAAGCTCGGCGAAGGTGGGATGGGGACGGTTTACCTCGCCGACGACCTCCTGCTGCGGCGAATGGTCGCAGTGAAGACGCTTTTCGAGGAGGAGTTGTACGAGGCCGCCGACATCGATCGCTTTCGCAAGGAAGTGGCGCTGACGCACGCGATCAGCCACCCGAACGTCGCGCGCACCTACGACCTGGGCGAGACGGGCGGCGTGCACTTCATCACGATGGAGTATCTCAAGGGCGAGACCCTGATGGGACGCATCCGGCGCGGGGTGATGGGGTCGCGCGAAGTGGTCGACGTCGCCCGCGCAATCTGCAAGGCACTCCAGGCGGCCCATGGCGTCGGCGTCATCCACCGCGACCTCAAGCCCGCCAACATCATGCTGGTGCCGGACGGGCGGCGCGCGGTCGTGATGGATTTCGGCATTGCCCGCAACCTCGCCGACGCGCGCGGCGACGACCTGACGCGGCCGCATCAGGGGCAAGATGGCCCGATGCCGTCGACCCCGTGGGACGTCACCTCGGCCGGCCTCGGCACGCCGGCGTACATGGCGCCCGAGCAATGGGACCAGAAGGGCGGCGACGAGCGCACGGACTTGTATGCCCTCGGTGTCATTCTGTTCGTGTGCCTGACGGGACAGGCGCCGTTCGTCGCGGACTCGCCGACAATGATGGGGCAGGCGCACAAGACCGCGCCGATCCCGGACGTCGGGAGGCTGGCCAAGGATGTCGCCCCCGACCTCGCGGCAGTCATCAAGGCCTGCCTGCAGAAGCGGCAGCAGGACCGTCCGCGCCGTGTCGATGACGTCCTCTACATGCTCGACCGGCGGACTCGGCTGCGGCAGTACGCCGCGCGGCTGGCGGGCATCGTGACGGGCGCGGCGGTCGCATTGGCGGGCCTCGGGCTGGCGGTGTTCACCATCGCGCGCGGCGCGATCCTGACGGAAATGGGCCCTGCTCAACTGCACTTCGCGGAACTGATCGCCCGCGACCTCGACGTGCGCGACCTCGATGCCGTGCGCGGGCCCGGCGACATGGCCACCCCGGCTTTTGCGCGCGCCAATGCCGTGCTGAAGACCCGTCTGGCCGACAAGGTGCACATCCGTGACATCTATACGATGCGTCCCGCCAAGACGCCCGGGTGGTTGGAGCATGTGGTGGTCGCGCACCCCGAGGCGTTCGACATGGACGGCGACGGCATCATCGGCGAGGGGGAGGAAGGGGCACTGCCGGGTAAACTCTTCAACGCGTCGCCGTTTCCAGAAATCGCGGCCGCGTTGACGGCGGGCAAGGCGACGGCGGAGACAGAGTTCACCTACGACTCCGGAGCGTTCACGCTCGGCGGCTTCAGCCCGGTGCCCGCCAACACGAAGAACGCGCCCTACCTGGTCGGGGTCGATGTGTTCAACCAACAGTTGGCGACGTTGATGCTCGGCCTGATCGTCGCCACGGCGACCGTATTTGTCGGCGTCGTCGCGACGGCGGGCGTCTTGCTACATCCCCGTTGGTTGCGCCGCATCGAACTCCGCGAACTGGCCCGCAAGCGCGCTGCTCACCAAGCGCAGGTCTGAGCGCGATGACGCACGAGCGCCCCGTGCAGCAGTCGCCGCCGCCCCGCGGCCCGACACCAGGTCCGCCGCCCGCACCGCCGCCTGCCGCGCGCGCGCCCCGTGTGCGCCCGCGTCCGATGCTACGCGCCATCGATTGGTCGTCCGGACGGCCACTGAATGGTCGCTACCGCATGCTCCAAAAACTCGGCGAAGGCGGCATGGGCGCGGTGTGGCTGTGCGAAGACCTGCTGCTGCGCCGCAAGGTGGCGCTGAAGACCCTATTTTCCGACCGCACAGTGACCGAGGAGGACCTCGAGCGGTTTCGCCGCGAGGTGGCGATTGCGCACGCAGTGAACCACCCCAACGTCGCCCGCACGTACGATCTCGGCGAGGCGCTCGGCACGCATTACCTGACGATGGAATTCCTCGAAGGTCGCACGCTCGTCGATCGACTGCGCGACGGTCCCGCACTGACGGCGCGCGAGGTGCGCGATCTCGCCGCGCCGCTGTGCAACGGGCTGCGCGCGGCCCATCGCGCGGGCATCGTGCACCGCGACCTCAAGCCGGCCAACGTCATGCTGGTGCCCGACGAACGCAAGTGCGTCGTGATGGACTTCGGTATCGCACGGGCGACCGGAACCGAGGACAGCGCGAGCGAGAACTTCGGGCCGGTGACCAACTTCGAAGTCACGAGCGCCGGGCGCGGGACGCCGACCTACATGGCGCCCGAGCAGTGGGAGGGCGAGGGGGGCGATGCCCGCACCGACGTCTACGCGCTCGGGGTCATCCTGTTCGTGTGCCTGACGCGACGGGCGCCGTTTCGGGCCGACAGTGCCGACGGGCTGGCCGACATGCACCGCAGCCAACCCGCGCCGAGCGTGTTGGAGTTTGCGCCGAAGACCGACCGCGACCTCGCCGAGCTGGTGCGGAGGTGTTTGCAAAAGGAGCCGAGCCGCCGGCCCCAGGACATGGGCGAAGTCCTCGACCGCCTGCAGCGCGGGCAACGGCGGGCCCAGTATGGCCTGCACGTGGCGCTGACGGTGGTCGCGTCGGCGGTGCTGTTCACGGTGGTCGGGCTGGGGCTGTGGACGGTCGCCAAGCGGGCCATCGTGTGCGAGATGCGGCCGGCCGTGGCGCGGCTCGCCGAGGTCGTGGCCCTGCAACTCGATGCGCGCGACCTCGACCAGGTGCGCGGCATCCAGGATATCGACACGGTGCCGTTTCGCACCGTGCAGACCGTCCTGCAGCGCTACCGGGTGCAGAACCCCGACGTGTCGGCGCTGTACACGATGAAGCCAAGCGGCAAGACCAACGAATACGTGTTCGTGGTCGATGCGGAGCCGCGCGACCGGGACGAGAACGGCAACGGCCAGATCGACGACGCGGAACGCGGCACGCCGCCCGGCCTGACCTACGACGGCACCGATTCGCCGGGCATGGCCGAGGTCAAGACCCACGAGGGCCCGACCGCCGACCTCGACTTCGCGACCGATGCCTGGGGCATCAGCTTGTCGGGCTACGCCAGCGTCGCCGGCCGCGACGGCAAGCGGACGGACTATTTCGTGGGGGCCGACGCCCACAACCGCCAGTTGGAACGCTTGAAGATTGAGCTATTGACGCTTTTCGGCCTGGCGTGGCTGGTCGTGAGCGTCGGTTTCGCGATCGTGCGGTGGATGGTGGGGCAGCGGCGCAAAGGAACGACGTGAGCGACATCGACGGCGATCCGGCCATCGTCGCCGCTGGCGATGAATGCGTTGTGGTTTCATGGGTCTAGTGGGCGTCGAAAGAGGCGCGCGATGTGGACAATGCCAAGATCATGGCTGACTAACGCATGCAGCCGGGCGGCGCGCGGCCGTTTTCCGGACGGCGCTTGATCCTGGGCGGCTCTGCGACCATGCATGACACCGAGCGGTAGAGGGTGTTGCCGTTCACGTCTCTAGCGGCCCGACTCCCGCACCGCCCAAGCATACATCGCGACGGCCGCCGCAACCCCCGCGTTCAGCGACTCCGAGCCGTCCGTCATCGGAATTGCCACGGCATGTGCGCGCAGCTCCGGCGGCAGCCCCGGCCCCTCGACGCCCGCCACCAGCAAAAAGTCCGCTGGCCACGCCACGCCCGTCAACGGTTGGCCCTCGGTCGACAGCGCGATGACCGGCGCCGCCAAGTCTTGCGTTGCCAGTGCCTTGAGCGACGGTCCACGCCACAACCGCATCCGCAGCGCCGCCGTGCCACCTGCGCGCAGGGCTTTGGGGTGGAAGGGGTGCGCGGCTTCCTCCAACAGCACCACGTCTTCGACACCGAACGCCGCGGCCGAACGCAGCACGGCCCCAACGTTTTCGGGGTCCTGAAATGGAATCGCCAGCGTGCATCCGACGATGCGGCCGTCCCACACGGGCAGGTCCGGCGCGGCCACCACGAGCAGCGGTTGGCCCGTGCCCGACGTGTCGAGCGACCGAAATAGCAGCGGCGCCAGCACGGTAACCGCCAGTCCCGGCGGAGCGTCGGTCGGCACCTCGATCGTGCCACGCGGAACCAGCAGTTCGACGGCGCGGTGGGGAAAGTCGCGCAACGCTTCAGGCACGGTGCGCGCGCCCGCCAGCAGCGCGAGGCCCTCCTTGCGCACCCCGCGGCCTTGGAGCAGCGACGCCCATCGCTTCATGTCCGGGTTGGCCTCGCTGTCGATGTCCCGGGTCCGCCGGCGTGCGACCTCGGCCGGGTCGTCGAGGCGGCGGAACACCACCAGTCGGCGACGGTGGGTCGTGGCCGGGATCGCATAGGCCTCGTCGCGTTCGAGTCGCCACGCCCGCCCGAAATGCTGCGCCGCTTCGACTAGTTCGTCGTCGCAGTGCGGGCCCTTGAGGAACACGGCCGTCCCGCCCGGTGGCACGAGGTGGCGGGTGCGGGCCAGCGTCACCGGCACTCGCTCCAGCGCGCGCGTCACGATCCCGCGTACCGGCAGCGGCAGGCCTTGCGTGCCGGCGTGGATCTGGTGGCCGAACACATGGACCTGGGCGCCCAAACCGAGTGCGGCGACCGCATCGGTCAGGAACGCCACCCGCCGGTGCCGCCCCTCAGACAGCACGAACGTCGTCTGCGGCCGCGCCAACGCCAATGGAATGCCGGGAAACCCCGCGCCCGACCCGATGTCGACCACCGGCCCATCGAGAGCGTCGCTTTCGGCCAGCTTCTGCGCCACCAGCAGGCAATCGACGTAGTGCAGGGCGACCATCGTCCCGAACGCGCGCAGCCGGGTCAGGTCGCCGTCGTCGTTGCGGGCGTGCAGCAACTGGTGGAACGTCCACAACTGGGCGAGCGCCGGCCCGTCGAGCCCCACGCCCGCCATACGCAGCATGGCCTCGAGGGTGGCGAAAGAAGGAGTCATCCGAGGGTCTTCACGGGGCGCGGTCGTCTTCGCCGCCGGGCGCTTCTGCCGCGCCAGCGCCCGCTGTGCCAGACGGGGCCAGGAGGCCAGACGGGCGCAGCAGGGAGGCGGCGACGCCCGTGCCGAGAATCAACCCGATCACGCCCAACGACAGCGTCGGGCTGATCTTGACATGATGCGCCAACACCATCTTCACGCCGATGAAGGCGAGCAGCACGACGAGCGCCGGCTTCAGGTAGCGGAACTTGTCGAGCGCGCCCGCCAATGCAAAAAACAGCGAGCGCAAGCCCAGGATGGCGAAAACATTCGACGTGAACACCAGGAACGGGTCCGTCGTCACCGCAAACACGGCGGGGATCGAGTCGACGGCGAACAGCACGTCCGTCGTTTCGACGAGCAGCAGCACGAGCATCAGCGGCGTCATCGCCTTGCGCCCATCGGCCAGGATCGTGAAGAACTTGTTGCCGTCGAACTCCTTGGTCACTGGATAGAACTTGCGCGCGGTGCGGACCGTCCACGAGTCGTGGACATCCATGTGGTCGTCGCCTTGCAGCGCCATCTTGCCGGCGGTGAATAGCAGGATCGCGCCGAACAGGTACATCGTCCATTCGAACTGGTGGATCAGGACGGCGCCGGCGCCAATCATCGCCGCGCGCATCAGCAGCGCGCCGAAGATGCCCCAGAACAACACCCGGTGCTGCAACTCACGTGGCACCTTGAACGTCTGCAAGATCAAGGCAATGACGAAAATGTTGTCGATCGACAGCGAGTACTCGACGACGTAGCCGGTGAGGTAGGCGAAAAAGGCGTCGAGGCCGCGCACCGTTGCCCCGGCATCGAGCCCGAGTTCTTCGGGGCGACCGCCGAAGCCCGCGATCCGATTTTCGTACAGGAACCACACCGCGCCGCCGAAAACCATCGATACGGCGACCCACACGAGCGTCCAGCGCAGGGCTTCGCGAAACCCGATGACGTGGTCCTTCTTGTTGAACACGCCGAGGTCCAACGCGAGAAAGCCAATGACCATCAAGAGGAATCCGGCCCAGATTGCAATTTCCATGTCCGGCTCCAGGTGCGGGGAACGCCGCGCGGGGAACGCGCACGCAAGGACGCGGCGGTGGGTTTGTAAAGGGCGTGCGGGCAACCCCGATCCGCCGCCTTCGGCGCATTTCGTCGTTTCCGTCGTTGGTTGGCGGTTCGACGTACCCGGTGTACGACTTCACCGCCAACCTTCTAGTCCCCTAGAACTGCATCCGAATTCGGCGTTCGCGCAACGTTGGCTGGTGGATCCTGGGGCAACGTTGCCGGTGGGTTCCTGGCGCCGCATTCACGGCCTACGGCTTGCCACGGATCACGGCTTGGGCGCGTGCAGACCGCATTCCTTGTGCGCGGGCAGTTCCCACCACCAGCGCCCCTCGCGTTCGTGTTGGCCGGGCAGGGTGGCGCGCGTGCAGGGCTCGCACCCGATGCTGACGAAGCCACGGTGGTGCAGTTCGTTGACGGGGACGTCGGCCCCGCGCAGGTAGGCCCACACCTTCCACGACGGCCATGCGACGAGCGGGTTCCATTTCCACAGCACCTGGCCCGGCTCAGCGTTGGCGGCATCAATCTGCACGACCGGCACCTCGGCGCGGGTGTCGGGGCTCTGGTCGCGGCGCTGCCCAGTGATCCAGGCCGGCACGCCCGCGAGAAAGCGGCGCAGTGGGGCGACCTTGCGGATCCCGCAGCATTCCGCGTGGCCGTCTTCGTAAAAGGAGAACAGGCCACGCCGCCGCACGAGTCCCGCCACCGCATCGGCGTCTGGGAGCACGGCTTCGATGGTGACTCCGTAGCGCGTGCGCACCTGCTCGATCAGGCGGTAGGTCTCTGGATGCAGCCGCCCGGTGTCGAGCATGAACACGCGAAATGCCAGCCCTGCGTCGTGCGCCAGAGCGATGAGCGCGACGTCTTCGGCGCCAGAAAACGCGATGGCGGCCGCGGCACCATGCTCGGCGTGGGCGGCCGCCAGCACCTCGGTCGGGCTCGCGTCCCGCAACCGGCTCGCGCAACTCTCCACGCGCGCCGCAACGTGTGGGTCGGGAGAGTCGGGCACGGGCAACGTCCGTCGTGGCGGGTGGATGGGCAGAACTCCGACGATAGCAGCCGGCGCCTTCCTTGCCAAAGCCGGCAGCCCGCTACCATACTAGCCCGGCCGCGCAAGGCGGTCGGGGGAGACGCTTATGTGCCTGAAAAGTCAGTCGCTTGCCGTTTGGCTTCGCCGACATCGCGGCACAATGCTCGCGCTGGCAGCTTTCGCGGTGGCGATCGGGTGCGGCGGACCCAAGCACCGCGAAGGTGGGCCGGCGGTTGGCGAGCCCGGCGGCGCCTACGATCTCGCGTGTCAGGCCGCAGCCGCAGACCGCGTCAAGGAGGCGGGCGCTGGCAAGTACGTGCCGGTGGACCTCCACGTCCACCAATGGCCGTCCGGCGACGCGAAGCCCATCACGCGCGCCTTCCTGCCGGAAGCAGAGTTTGGCCAAGCCCTCGTTGCGCCGGCGACTCCCGGCACGCGACCGCTGCGCAGCGTGCTGGTGCTGGCGCGCGGCGGCACCGGCAAGTCCAAGCTGGCTTGGTCGCTGGAGGCCCAACTATGCGGGGTGGCTGCGGTCGTGAAGGTGGACCTCAACGCCGACGTGGCCGCGCACGCGAATGCGGTGCCCGATGGCGCCAACGGCGTGGCCCTCGAAATCGCCAAGCGTCTCGCGCTGCCGGCGTCGGTCGATGGTCACGCGGCGCTGGCCGACGCGCTCGACGGGCGGCCGTGGGTCATGATCCTCGATTCGCTCGACGAAGTGCCCCTGCTCCAGCGCACCCAGGTCGTGCGCTGGGTCGACGACGTGGTCGTAAAGCACGCGCCGCACGTGCGCGCCATCGTGATGACACGGCCCCCGGTGTTCACCAGCAATTACGGGCTGGCCACGCTCGACGCCAAGGTCGAGATCCCGCCGCTCGGGTGCGCCGACACCGAGGCGGCCATCGCGCGCGAGGTCACGGACGCCAAGGCGTCGGCGTTCTTCAAGGAGTTCGCCACGCGCTACGGCTTGGATCGGAAGGTGACGCTTTTCGACCGATGCTCCTACCCGCACATGTCGACCTTCCGCGATCTCGCCGTCGTCGTCCGCCTGGTGCGCAACTCCGCGTACGACAAGGAGACTCCGGAATTCAAGACGTTCCAGTCGAGCCGGGCCCAGGTGTACACCTATTTCGCGACGGCCCAGTTGATCAAGGACATGCAGGGCACGTCGCTGCCCGCCGAGTCGCTCCAGGTGGTCGACAGCATGATGGCTTCGTTCGGTCTCGTCGGAGGCGAGCGCAACCTGCCGTTCACGCTGCCGCGTTGCGTCGCGGCCGTGGCAGGCGACGACCCGGCGCGCAAGCAGCCCCTGTGCGAACGGCTCCTGCAGTCGGCGCTGTTCCGCCAGAGTCCGGACCCGGGCGTCTGGCAATTCACGAACCAGACCGTTGGCGACCTGTTCCTGGCGCGTTGGCTGGCAGGCGCGATGCAGAAGAGCGGCAAGGTAGACTGTAGCGTGGTGGCCGCCAAGGCAGACTTGCTCGAGTCGTCCGAGGTCGCCGGCTTCGTCGTCGGCCTGCCGGCGGGTCAGGAATGCCTGTGGCCGATCGCGCAGGAGTTGTGTCGGCGCTCCGGCTTTGCCCGCAGCGTCGTCGAACAACTCGACCAGGGCCTGCCGTCGGGTCCGCTGCGTGTCGAACTCCTCAAAGGCCTGCAGCAAGACCTCAACGGCGCACCCAACGACCCCTGCCTGACCGCGCTGGTCGATGGCCTGCTCAAGACGGTACCGGTGGATGCCCTCGCCTTGCCCGCGCCGCCGACGCCTGCGGCCGCGCCCGAGCCACCGGCCAAGCCGAAGAAGGGCAAGAAGGGCAAGTGAGCGCTCCTCGTCCCGGGGCAGCGCGACGGCCCGTGGTCGTGCGTCACGCCTTGCCCGCGCCGCCCGAGCGCGTGTTCCGCCTGTTCACCGATGGCGCGGACCTGCAGCGCTGGTTTTGCGACGCCATCGACGCGGAGCCGCGCGAGGGAGGCCTCATTCACGCGGCGTGGCAGGACGACGATGGCGGGCCGTGGGACCGGATGGGCCGCTTCGCCGTGTTCGAGCCCCCGCGGCGGGTGGTGATCGAGTGGCAGGCGATCGACGCGCCAGGGGACCCTGCGGACCCCGCGCAGCCCGCCAGCCTGAAAGACGCCGGCACGCCCGACCGGCTGCAGGTGGCGATCGTGGGCGACGGCGCGGGTGGCTCGACGGTCACGGTCGTCGCGCCGCTGCCGGTTGCCGACGCCGCCGTGCGCGACGAGGTGCGAATGGAGGCGGCGCAGGCCGGCTGGGCCCAGACGTTCGAGGCGCTCGCGGCGCTGCTGGCGGCCGACGTGAACCGGTAGCCACGGCACGCGACCAGACCTGCAAAACCAACGGCGACTGCCCCGAATCGTGTTGCGGCTCGACGACGCTGGGGCAGTTCCTGTGCGTGTGGAACAAAAATCCGTACAAGACGGTTTTCTGCTTGGGGATTTGACCGCAGTGCGGGGCTTGCGGACAATCCAGCCCGCGCTCCCACCGGCATCGGACCGTGGCGGCAGTCTAGTTCCATGTTCGGCCCTGGGGTTCCCGGGCCAGGAGATAGTTCATGAATCTGATCGATTTTTCGAAGACCCTGAGCCTTGCCATCATCGGAATCGCTGTCGGCGCCGGCGCCGCGCACGCATCGCCGGACTGTGACGAGCAAGCCAAGGTTGCCGAGAAGGCCGGCTGCGGCGGCAAGGGCGGCTGCGGCGGCAAGGGCGGCTGCGGCGGCAAGAAGGACGAGGCCAAGCCGGAAGACAAGAAAGACGACAAGGCCGCGAAGAAGGACGACAAGGCTGCGAAGAAGGACGACAAGGCTGCGAAAAAGGACGACGGCGTGGCGAAGAAGGACGACGGCGTGGCGAAGAAGGACGACGGCGCGGCGAAGAAGGACGACGGCGTGGCGAAGAAGGACGACGGCGTGGCGAAGAAGGACGACGGCGTGGCGAAGAAGGACGACAAGGCTGCGCCCGCGCCGGCCCCCGCCGCACCGAAATAACCTGCGGCGTTCAGAGACCCGTGTCCCCCCACGATGCGGTGGTGCGCGGGATCGGCGTCGATCCCGCGCGCCGGCGGTTTTTCTGCACCCGTTCCGCGCGTCGGAAGCTTTTTGTTTTGCGCCCGTTCCGTGTGCCGTAGTTTGAAGGTTCGTCGGCACGCGCCGCTTCCGCTTCACACAACTTCGAGATGTCCCTACAGAGGCCCACACAAATTGATAATATCGTCACACAAATCGCACGGCCATTGACTACTCTGCACAGTCACGGGCGCTTGGTCGCCTGCGGGGTGCGAGGATGGCGCGGATCTCGGGCGGACGACGACATGCGGGCTGTCCACGTTGAAGGTCCGCGCGTTTTCGGTCACCGCGTTGGTGGTCGCTGCGTTGGTGGTCGCTCCGTTGGCGGCCTCCTGCACGGGCGCTGACGTCGCGGTCGATGGGCCGTCGGAGGGGGCAAGTGTTGGCGCTACGGCGGCCGCCAACGTGGACGCCTTGACTGGCGCCGGCCAGCCTGCGCGGCGTCCCGGCGCTTCAGCCGATGCGGGTCAGGGGCAGGCCGACACGTTCGGGGCCGACACCGCGGCGGTTGCCGATGCCGCGGGTTCTCTCGACGCCGCCCGGACTGCCAGCGACGCCCGGACTGCCAGCGACGCCCAGCCTCCCCACGACGGCGTGATTTCCAGCGACGGCGCGTCCCCGTTCGACGCGGCCTCCAGCGAAACGCAGCCGAGTGGCGATGCCGGCGCAGGATCAGCCGACCTGCCGCCCCAAGCCACCTGGTGCCCTCCCAACGCGAAGTGCGGCAAGGCCGACTGCGCCGAGGAGGAAGGGGAGTGCGACGACGACGAGTCGTGCACCAACGACTCGTGCGTGCCGATGATCGGGTGTGTATTCATGTTCAGCGACGACGGCGTCCACTGTGACGACGGCGACGCATGCACGCCAATTGGCGGCGACAAGTGCACGGCCGGCACGTGCAGCAATCCGCTCAACGTTTGCAAGTGCACGACCGACGCCACGTGCGAGGTGTTCGACGACGGCAACCCGTGCAACGGCACGTACACATGTGGCAAGACCGACAAGGGCGGGCTCTGCAAGCCTCTGGCTGGGTCGGCGGTCGTATGCGCGGTGGGGGCAATAGGTCCCGCGGGCTGCCTACAGAACGCCTGCAACCCGGCGTCGGGCAAGTGCGAAGTCGTGCCCGTCGCGACCGGCACGCCCTGCCAGGACGGCAACCTGTGCGTCACCGGGTCGGCGTGCAACGTCGGCGCGTGCACGGGTGGCGTCGCCATCGAATGCAGTGACGGCGGTCCTTGCTTTTCGGCGGCCTGCGACCCCAAGGTGGGCTGCAGTGCCGTCGTCAGCGCCGACAAGCCCGAGTGCGAGGCGCCGAATCCGTGCGGAGTCGCGGGCGTGTGCGCAAATCTGGCGAGCCCGTGCGCCACCGTGCAGTGCGTGCCCGATGGGGCCGCCAAGTTTCACTGCGAGACGGCACCGGTCGCCGGAGCTTGCGGCGACGGGAACCCGTGCACCCAGGACGCCTGCGACATGAAGGAAGCATGCGTCCACACGCCGCTCCCCGGCTGCGTGGTGTGCGTGGCCGAAGCGTTCAGCGGCCCATCGGCCACCGCCGACTGGGCAATGTGGTCGCAGGACCCCGCGTATGCCCAATGGAAGACGAGCATCGATTCCGCAGGCAATCCGCGCGCGGTCATCACGTGGAAGGGCCCGTTCGGCCCTGGCTTGCCTGGCGCCTCGTCGGCGTACCTCATGCACCGGCGCTTGCACTTCGGCCCGGGTGTCGCCGCACAGTTGTCGTTCCGCTATCGGCTGACGGTCGGCAATCAGTCGTGCACGCACGACACCTTGCAAGCCGTCGTCAACGGGATGGTCGTGTTCGAGGCATGCGAAACGACCACGAAAAAGAGCGACGCCTGGCTCAAGGCGACCGTGGACCTGGCGCCGTTTGCGGGCGCGCCGGCCGATATTGAGTTCCGCGTGCCAGCGGGGCACTTCTGGAACGAGTGGGGGACCATCGAAGTCGACGACGTCAAAATCTCTGGTGCGTGTGGACCCGGTTGCATCGGTGGGGATTTCGAAACCCGCTCCGCCGCCAAGGTCGACCCCTCGTCGATCACGCCCCAAGCGTGGACGCTGACGTCGGATCAGCCGACGTACGCGAACTGGACCCGCACGCACACGGGCGGCCACACCGGCGTCGCGGCGATGTCGGTGTTGGCATCGGGCCTGGCGCCGGGTGGCAAATCGGTGCTGGTGGGTTGGGACGTGCCGCGGGTCAAGCCCGGCCCGACGAGCAAGCTGTGGTTTGCGGCGCGCGCGCTGAAGGTGGGGGCCGCCACCTGCGGCTCCGACGACCTGCGGCTGCGCATCGATGGCGAGGTGGTGTGGGAACTGTGCAAGTCCCAACCGAAGTGGACGCTCCACACCTTCGACCTCGCGCCGTGGGCCGGCAAGGACGTGAACGTGGCGTTCGAGGTCGTTACCGGCGGGGGCGCGGCCAACAGCGGTGGCATCTTTCAGATCGACGATTTCGCCGTGACGGGAGCCTGTTCGTACGCCTGCTTCCAAGAGGGCTTCGACACGCCGACGGGGGTTGCCGCGTGGTATTCGATGGCCACGCCGGGCTGGGCGGGCTGGACCACCGCGATCGATGGGCCAGCGTCGCCGCCCCACAGTGCAGGCGTAGACTTTGGCGCCGGCCAACCTGCTGGTGCCTTGGCGAGCCTCATGCCCAAGGAACAGTGGCGTTGGCCCATGCCCGTGGCCGGCGCGACGCTCGAGTACCGCGTCAAAGGCACGCTGGCGAAGGCAGAGTGTCCGACGCCCGTGCTGACCACGAAGGTCTCGTATATCAATGACTTTTCAATGTTCGCCAATGGGTCCGAAAGCTTCTACAACCACCCGGCTCCGGTCACGCTGCACACGGTGTGCGCGGCGACCCCGGGCTGGCAGACGTACACCGCGCCGTTCCCCGACAAGGTCAAGGGCCAGAAATTCGTGCCGGTGTTGTTCGCAAAGCGGCCGTCTGCGGCTGCGTTGCCGGCGTCGCTCCGGGTCGACGACTTCGTCGTGCGTTGCCACTGATACCAAAGCCCGCCGAAATTGGATCGCGAGCGAACGAGCACCGAGCCGAATTCAAGGGATTTGGTATGACATCTCGGCACGCGGACGTCACAGGAATCGGTTCGCCACGTACGTGATGACGTAGTCGAACACGAAGATGCCGATCGCGCTCGTGACGACCGCCGCGTTTACCGCCCGCCCCACGCCGGTCGCGCCGCCCGACACCGTCAGCCCATAGTGACAGCTCACCACGCTGATCGACGCACCAAAGCCCGCCGCCTTCGCCAGGCCGATGAAGAACTCATCGAGCAAGTGGCCGTCGATGACGCCCGCGAAAAAGACCCTCCAATCCACGTCGAGAATCAGTTCCGACGTCAACGCCCCGCCGATGAGCGCAAACAGGTCGCCCAGCGCCGTCAGCAGCACCAACATGACGACCATGGCGAGAAAGCGGGGCACAACGAGGTAGTTGATCGGCTCGATGGCCAGCGCACGCAGGGCGTCGATCTGTTCGGTGACCTTCATGGTGCCGAGTTCTGCGGTGTTGTTTGCGCCTACGCGGCCCGAGAACATCAGGCCGATGAGGACCGGGCCGATTTCTGCCAGCACCGCATAGCCTGCGCCCCACCCGAGCAGGCCCGTCGCGCCCGTCTGCTTCACGTACTGGCCCGACTGGATGACCATGATCGCACCAGTGAAAAGCGCCGTCATCACCACGATGGGATAGCTCTTGACGCCGACCTTGAAGAAGTTGAGCCAGGTCTGGTCGCGGTCGAAGCGCGGCGGCACCAACGCCCGCAAGATGCGGCCGAGCACGAGCGCCAATCCGCCCAAAGTGTGCGCGAACTCGATGAGACTGCCGCCGAGGGCGCGCAGGGGCAGGGCGAGACCACTCATGCGCCGATCCCTTCATTCTTGCGGAAGAACTCGTGTACCACGGCGTCCTCGCTGGCCATCGCGTCGGCCTCGGTGCCTTCGAAGTACACGCGCGATTTGTAGAGCAAGACGTAGCGGTCGCACGCCGGGCGCATGCGGTCGATGTCGTGGCTGATGACGACGCACGTCGAGTTGCGATGCGATTGCGTCAGGCGGATGAGGTTGAAGATCTTCGATGACGTCACGGGGTCGAGGCCGGCGGTCGGGTCGTCGAAAAAAATCAGCTCCGGGTCGTTGATGTTGGCGCGCGCCAGGCCGACCCGCTTCTTCATGCCGCCAGACAGTTCGTTGGGCATGAGATGTTGCACCTTGGGCAGGCCGACTTCGGTCAGGCGTTCCTGCACGCGGGTCGCGACATCTTCGGCCGTGTAGCCGCCGCGCTGCAGCATCGGAAATGCGACGTTCTGTCCCACTGTCATGAAGTCGAACAGTGCGTAGTTCTGGAACACGAGGCCGATGCGCTCGCGCAGCCGCTGCCGGTCCTTTTGCCCGGTGCGCCCGAGTTCGTTGCCGAGCACGTCGATGCGGCCGGAGTCGGGCTCCAGCAGCCCGGTGCACAGCTTGACGAGCACCGTCTTGCCGACGCCGCCTGGGCCGATGATCCCGACGACCTCCCCCTCGCGCACTTCGAGGCTCACGCGGTCGAGGACGCAATGGTCGCCGAACCAGCACGTCACGCTGTCGACTCGCAGCACGGTCGCCCGCTCCTCGGGCATGCGGAGCGCGGGCAACAGGGCCGTCGCCTCGCCGACCTCGAGCGTGCGGTCGCCGGGTTGCTCCGTTTCGCGCGGGCGGCGGGTGCTCACGGGGGTGCCTTGCCGGCAGCCTGGGCTTCAAGCCGTGGAATCTGGGCTTCGAGCCGCACGATTGCCGCGCGTGCGACCCCGACCTCTCGTAATTCCAACGGCTTGTAGTCAGAAATCCCGTCGCGACATGCTTGCTTGTCGTTCGGATTCGGCTCCTCGTCACAGATGCGGCGGTCGTTGGTCAGGTAGTCTTCGTGGCGCCACTGCGACGTCTTCAGCAACTCGCGCCAGGTTCCGAGCGCACCGCGCGGGTCGCCCCTTTGTTCCTGGAGTTCAGCGACCAGCCGCAGGTAGCCGAGGATCCGCACCGGTCGCCGCAGCATCTCCGGCAAGTGGCGCGCGTGGGCCTCGGCGCGCGCCAGGTCGTCGAGCGGCCCGCGGTACAGTTCGACCAGGCGCAGCGCGGCGTCGCGGTGGGCGTCGAGCGAATAGCTGGCAAACGCGTAGCTCGTCTCGAACGTCTCCACGATGCGGGCGAGGTCGCGCGCCTCGAGTCGCCACTGGCCGAGCTTGCGCCATGCGCGGGCCCGCAGCACGAGTCCGTCGGCCAGCGTCGCGTCTTCGGCATGGTCGCGTTCCAGCCGATCGAGCAGTTCCGTGGCCCGTTGCAACGCGCTGTGGTTGCCCGATTCCTCGAGCAGGGTCGCGGCGCGCAGCAGCAGGTTGTCGGCCAATTCGCTTTTCGGGTCGCGGCGCTCGAGTCGCAGCAGCAGGGCCACGATGGCGTCGCGCTCCGCCGGGTGCTCGCGCCCGTACAACGTCAGGTGGTCGAGCGCGCGCAGGGCTGCGGGCGTGTCGGGCGCTTCGATGCACAGGGCCACAAATCGACGCACGGCGGCATCGCGCTGGCCCATGCGGTCGACCAGCAACTCGCCCGCGTGCATCCGCGCCCGCATGCGAACGTCACGGTCCGCCGCGCTGTGCCCCAACTCGTCGAAGCACGCGGCGGCGTCGGCGGGCGGCCCCTCCTTTGCCAGCGCGAAGCATGCCATCAGCCCGGCCTCATCCGCGTCGCGTGGGTCCGTGGCCGCGGCGCGCAGGGCGACGAACCGTTCGCGTGCGAGCCGATGCTGGCCGTCAGTGTCGAGTTGCTCCGTGTACCAGTAGTCGGCTTCCCAGCGGTCGAGTTGGGGCTCCTTGGCGCAAGCCGCCAGGCCGAGTCCCAGGACGAGACCGGCGCGGTACGCACGGCGCGGCGATCGGGCTACTGTGGCGTGCACCCGTCGCCTCCGCACACGTCCTTGATCTCACCCGATCGGAAGAAGTGGACCATCTGGTCACTGTGGTGGTCGAGCTTGCGCGGCTTGCCGTGCGGGTCGCCGAGCGTACACACCTTGGGTTCCTGCGGGCCGGAGGGCTTCGATTTGCAGTCCCACTCCGGCTTGCACCCCTTGTTGTCGGCGCATGTCGGGCCAAACTCGGGCCCCGGCGGCAGATTGCCTGGCACCGGCCACGCATTGCCGAAGCGGTAGTTGACCAAGCCCGAGCCCTTGTGCGGGAAGGGCACCTCGTCGACTCCAAACACTGGCTTGCCATAGCCCTTCATCAGGGCGACGCCGACGCCAGAGCGGGCGGCAATCTCATTGGTGAGCAACGCCACCTGGAAGTCGCCGGTGGCCGAAGCGAGCAACACCTCGTGCTTCGGGGTGCCGGGATACGGCTCGAGGCTCAGGTGGCGGTAGTACGTCACCGGATCGACGCGGTCCCACAGCAGTTGGATTGTCGACAGCAGCAGGGCCTGGTTGACGGTCGCCGGGTACTGGCCCTTCACGAAACCGAAGAAGTCCTCGAAGTCGACCGAGCGGTGCAGCAGCAGCGAGTAATTGTTGCCCGGCACGCCGAGGTGGGCCCGCGTCACGTCCTGCGACAGCGCCACGACTGGCGCCCCATAGATGCCGCCCTGCGAGATGCCGCTGTAGAACATCTCCTGCTTGTTGACCTTGACGCCGAGAGCCTGGATTTCTGGCAGATCGGCAAAACGCTCCCGCATCGCGCGCTGCAGCAGCACCCACTCGACGAGGCCCTGGTGCACGCGCTCGGGCAACTGTGGAAACAGCTTCATGTCGAAGATCGAGATCACGATCGCGCCGACGTCCGCGTCGCTCATGCCGATCATGTCGGCCGCGTAGAAAATCAACTGGTTCTGGTTCGCGATGCGCCCATTGAAGCCGCCGCGCACCTGCGCTCCCGAGCCGTTGAGGCCATGGCCGTATTGGACCAGACCATGCGGCGCCCCGGTCTTGGCGCTGTGGGGAATGCGCACCCAGAACGTCGCGTCGCGATACCCGCTCTGGTCGGGCAGGCCATCGGGGCCGAGATGGAAGCGGTAGGCGATCGCCTCGTTCGCGTCGTCGATCTGCACCTTGTCGAGGAAGTGGGGCACCCTCATCGTGCCAGTGACCTCCCACGCGATGTCGACATTCTGCTCCTTTGTGTAAGAGATGACGCTCGTTACCGTAAGCTCTGGACCCTTTGGGCCTACCGCCACAAATGCCTTGCTCCGCATGGCCAGCAGCGGCGCGTGCATGGCCTCGTCGCTGTTCGTCACGAAGTCCCAGGCCAACAGCAGGTCGCTGCGCTTCCAGCCCGCACCTTCGAGCACCAGGAACAGGTCGTCGAAGCGCTGCTGCCGGCCTGCCAAGGGCGTGCCGGCGGTCTTGGCGTCGCGCAGGCCCTGGAATGCCGCGCTCGGTGCGAACGGCTTGCCGGCCATGTCTTGCAGCCCGCGCATGCCGACGACGTAGCGGGTCGCCGGGTCGAGGATGACCAGCGGTCGCACGAAAAGCACGCGTTTCGTGGGGTCGTTTTCCTGGCCATCCGCCTCGACGAAATGGGGTATCGTGCGGGTGACCTTGCCGCCCTTGACCTCCAGCAGCACGATCTTCGCATCCTTGGCGAGGCTCGGCGCCGGGTTCGTCTCGCTGGCGAGGCCGGTCACGTCGATACCTGGAAAATGCACAAGCAGCGATGTGCCCACCGAGTAGCCGTCGAGCGTGGCGTAGTCGGCGGGCAACGGGCGCTTGCCGATGTCGCTGACCGGCAATGACAGCGGCCCGAATTGCAGGCGAAAGCCCGTCTTGCGGCTGACGTCCGCGACGAGGTAGTGGTTCGACGGCCACGGCAGCGCGCACGCGAACGGCTGCAGCGGGTCGCAGTCGGGGTGGTCCGGGGCCAGGGCAGGGCCGCCGGAGCCGACACCCGAGTCGGCATCGGTCTGCGCCTCGCCCGCCATTCCGTCTGGAGCTGAAGCGTCGCTCGATCCGACCAAGTCCGGGCCAGCGTCGACGGTGGCCTTGCCGCCGGAACTCGCGCTGTCCGATGGCGCGACGTCTGGGGTCGCTGCAGCCGGCTTCGGTGCGTCACCGCAGCCGGTCGCCACGAGGCAAGCGAGGATGGCGGTCCGAATTGTCCTGCCGTGCATGGTCGCCCTCGTGCAGGTCGGCGGGGCCGGCCGCACGCGCAGCAGGCCGTACCACCGACGGGAGCAAGAGCTTATGCGGAGCGAGCGTGCGGCGCCATGCCCACGGGACGGCGATGTGTCCGCTACGGTTGGCGGCTGACGTGTGCGTTGCCACCTGCCAGTGCTGTTGCGTCAGGCCGCGGGGTTTGGAGCCAGCCAAGGGCCACCGTGTCCGCACTGCCCGGCACTGGCGCGAGGCGCACATGGTGGTGGGCGTCGTGCCCCGGAGACACCATCACGACGTGGCGCCACAGGTCTGACTTGCGGGCCTCGCGCGGTACCTTGCGCGCAATCCACGAACGCACGCGCCTCGCGATCAGGATCCGCTCGATGGGCGTGCCCGCCGCGCGCGCCGTCGCATCGAGCAGTTCGAACCAGCGCCACGTGGCGGCCGCGTCGATGGAGCGGACTTTCTTCTTCAGGTGGTCGGCGTTGCCCATGGTGAAGAAGCTGAGGTCGGCGTCGCGGCCCGCGAGGTGCGTCAGGTGGCCCGCTTCGCTGAGCATTGCAGTGCGCCTCCAGCCCCATGCGGCCAGCGGGTCCGGGCGCCAGCGCGTCTCGCCCGCAAAGCTGCCGGGCTTGCGCGGGTGCCACTTCGCGGTGCGGACTTCGAGCACACGGGCGGGGTCGAGCTTGCCGGCGACGGGCTGGAGCGAGACGACGACCACCTGGCGGCCGCGGCGCACGTCGACACGGTGCTCGACGTGCACGAGCGCGGCCGGGCCGGCTGGCTGTGCGTGCGCGCTAGCCACTGGCGCTGTGACGGCCGTCGGCGGCGCGGCGTCGTCGTGGGGCACGAACCCGCGCTCTAGCGTCGTGCCGTGCTGCCAGGTGCGAGTGGCCAACTCGAGGCCACGCCGCAGTTGGCGCCGGGCCAGGCCCTTGCGAGCCGGCAGCGGCGCGTCGATGAAGCGACGCTCGAGCACCCGCACCACCGCGCGGCCGTCGGCCGTGGTGTCGCGCCCCAGCACCTCCTGCTCGACGCGCACGTTTTCGTCGCCGCGCGGGAACCGATCGCGTTCGCTGGGGAAGTCCGCGCCGCGCGCCAGCACCACGCGCACCGGGCGCCCCAACAGGGGGCGCACGCTGGCGAGCACCTGGCTGGCGGAACCGGGCACGTCGGGCGTTGCGTCTTCCACCATCCGAATCAGGGCCCCGTGCGCAACCTGGCCGCAGCCCGGTTGCGCCACATCGCCGACCGTCAGCACGATGTCGGGTCGCTCCGCGCGCAGTCGGTCCAGGGCTTGGACAAGGACGCTCGCCAGCGCAGGACGAATCCAGGTACGGCCCCGAAAGTTGTCGCGCCAGCCGAATGCGGCGTCGCGCACGGCAGGCAGCGCGCGAAAGTCGACGAGATCGACGCACGCCGTCCGCCGCAGGCCCGACACCGCGAGAAGACGCGCCTGCTCCACCGGGTCGGCGACGTGCTTGAGGCGGACCCACGCCGCCTCGACCGCGTCGGCGGCGTCGTAGCGCAACGGGGGTACGCCAGCGAAAAAGGCGGGCAGCAGCGGCCCGACCGGCGGCAGCGAGGGCGTGGGCGAGGCGACCTGGCTTTCGGTCGTGTGCGCGTGACCGATGGCAGGCGTGGCCGTCGCCGTCGCCGTCCCTGCCGCCACCAGCCATCTGCCGAGTTGCCGTCTCATGGGGCGAGCCATGCCACGGTCCGACAGGGCGCGCAAGTTTTCGCCCTGTGCACTTCGAAACATGCAAACCCCGCAGCCGACGGCGATGCTTTGCAACGCGGCGAAGTGCCCTCTACAATCTGCACGCGCCGAAACGCCGCAAGGCCCGAGGTGCCGCGCCCCCAATCTGGTGGGCAAGCGGAGTTGCGACAGCGTGTGGCGAATCTGTACGAAATGCGGCAGCCGGTCCGATGGATTCGTCTGTGACAATGACGGTACCGAGACGGAAGTCATCCGTGCCGATACCGAGTTTCCCGGGCGGTTGCGCAAGGGCGACGTGCTGCTCGACCACTACGAGGTCGGCGACCTCGTCGGCGTCGGCGGCATGGGCGCGGTCTATCGTGGCGAGCAGCGCCTGACGCGGCAAAGTGTCGCGATCAAGGTGCTGTGGCCCGATCTCGCCGCCGACCCCGTCGAAGTGAAGCGTTTCAGCCGGGAGGCGCGCGCCGCGAGCCTGCTTGCACACCCCAACAGCGTGCGCGTGTTCGATTTCGGCTCAGACCCGCGCACCAAGGCGCTGTTCATCATCATGGAGTTCCTCGCGGGCCAGAAGCTGTCCGACGTGCTGCGCGGCACGCCGGTGCTCGACCCCGTGCGCGCCGTCCACGTGGCAGCCCAGGTGTGCAAGGCGCTCGAAGAGGCGCACCGGCGCGGCGTCATTCACCGCGACATCAAGCCGGACAACATCTTTCTGCAAGAGGTCGCCGGCGAGCGCGACTTTGCGAAAATCCTCGATTTCGGTCTCGCCAAGTTCATCTCGGGCGAGTTCGAGCGCGATGGCCTCACGCGGGCCGGCTATGTGGTTGGGTCGCCCGAGTACATGGCGCCCGAGCAGGCCTCCGGTGGTGAAGTCGGGCCTGCCGCAGACATCTATTCGCTTGGCGTAGTCCTGTACGAGTGCCTGACGGGGCGCTTGCCTTTCGACGCGCAAACCACGGCGGAGGTATTGCGCAAGCACATTCTCGAAGGGCCGCCCGCGATGACGCCCGAAGAAGGCGACCTGCCCGTACCAGAAGCGCTGCAGGAGGTGGTGCTGCGCTGCCTCGAAAAGGACCCGGCAGCGCGGCCCGTGACCGCAGACGCCTTGCGCATCCAGCTGTTGCAGGCATGCGACCGGCGCCGCCAGAACGGTCCGCGCGGGGACGCGGGTTCGGTCGGTGGCGCGGCGACAGGGACGCCCCGCAGTCCCCACGCTCCGACGGCGATAGACTACGATGGCGGCGAGACGAATGCTGAAGCGACGAATGCTGAAGCGGCAGCTGCGGCGGCCCCGACCTGGCGCATGGGCAAAGACGGGCGCACCACTGTGCCGAATCCCGTCGTCGATGCTGGGGATTTCTCGTTCGACAAGACACCGCGCGACCCGATCGCGGCGATGCTGGCCAAGATGGACACCGCGCGCACCGTGGCTGGCGCCGAGGGGGAGCCGCAACTGGCGCGCCCGATCGCTCCCACCGCGGTGCCGACGGCGCAGATCGCGCAACTTGGCCTGCTCGGACCCGACGTCGGGCGCGACTCTCCCCCGTTGGCCGATGCCCTCGACCCGGTCGGCATCGACATCGCCGACCGGCACGCCCGCCCCGGCAGCGTGGGCGTGCGGCCGACGGCTGTGCTGGCACCCGCGGCAACGGGCCCGCGCTGGCTCGTCGTCGGCCTCATCCTCGTCGCCGTGGTCCTCCTCACCCTTGCGGCCCTGCAGTTGCGATCCTAGCTTGTAGATCGCTTGCCGGGCGTGCCCGTCCGGTCCCGCAGCGCGCGCAGCGTTCGCCCCGCGGCATCCGCGCATTGATTGCGCCTCACGATTTTCTGGACGACACGCCATGCCCGACGCCATCGTCACGCTGCAAGGCGTCGACAAGGACTATCCTCTCGGCGCCGTCGTGGTGCGCGCGCTGCAAGGAGTGGACCTCGAGATCGACGCGGGCGAGTTCACCGTGATTGCCGGGCCGTCCGGCAGCGGCAAGACCACGCTTCTCAACCTGATCGGCTGCGTCGATGTGGCGACGCGCGGCACCGTGACGATCGACGGCGCCAACACGCACAAGCTGAGCGAGCGCGACCTGACGCGACTGCGGTTGCACAAGCTCGGCTTCATCTTCCAGTCCTTCAACCTGGTCGGCGTGCTCGACGCGTTCCAGAACATCGAGTTGCCGTTGCTTTTGCAGCGCGACCTTGGCGCAGCGGCGCGCACCGAGCGCGTGCGCGGACTGCTCGAGCAGGTGGGACTGACGGCGTTCGCCCACCATCGGCCCGGCGAACTCTCGGGGGGCCAGCGCCAGCGTGTCGCGATCGCCCGCGCCCTCGTTTCGCAGCCGCGCATCGTGTTGGCCGATGAACCGACGGCCAACCTCGATTCGGTGACCGGTGCCCAGATCCTCGAACTCATGCAGGCGCTGAACCGCACCGGCACGACCTTCTTGTTCTCAACGCATGACCCCCGCGTCGTCGAGCGGGCCCGTCGCGTCGTGCGCATGGTCGATGGGCGCATCGATTCGGACTCCGCTATGTCCCCGGCTGCTGCAGTGTCCCCGGCTGCTGCAGTGTCCCCGGCTGCTGCAGTGTCCCCGGCTGCTGCGCTGGCCACCTTGACGCCTGCTGCTGCGGACCACCCTGCCGCCGCCACCTCCGTCTGAGGGGACCCGCTCCGTGCTGTTGCTCCGCCTCGCCATCCGCAACCTGTGGACCCACAAATGGAAGACCGCCATCGTCGGCGGCCTGCTCACCGTCGGCACGCTTTTGGTCGTCGTCGGTCAGGCGCTGCTTGCGTCGCTCGACCTCTCGATGTCGCAAAGCATCGTGCACAGCATCTCTGGCCACATTCAGGTCTCGAAGGCGGGTGCCAAAGATCGCCTGAAGTTGTTCGGCTCACCCAACGACGGCACCGAGATCGGCCACATCGAGGACTTTCCCCGCGTCCGCAAGGCGCTCGAAGCCCTGCCCGGCGTTGAAGCCGTGGTGCCGATGGGCTTCAACAACGCGGTGGTGTACGGCGGCAACATCCTCGACGTGAAGTTGGCCGCCCTGCGCAAGGCCGAGCGTGAGGGTGACCGCACGCGCACCAAGGCCCTGCGCAACCACGTGCGCCGCATCGTCGGGCTGTTGCGCGGCGAACTGGGCAATCTCGAAGGGTTCGTCGATCTGAGCCGGCAGTCGACCGAGGATCGCGAGGGCCACGCTGCGGTCGAAACCGCCGCCCACGACGCATTCTGGCAGGGTTACGACGCCGACCCGCAGCAAGCGATGGAATTTCTTGAGAATCGTATTGCGCCGATGGCCATGGGCGAAGAGATGATGTTCCTGCGCTACATCGGCACGGACACGGCCCGCTTCACCCAGTCGTTCCATCGCTTCGAACTCGTCGACGGCAAGCCGATACCGCCGGGTCAGCGCGGCTTCCTGTTCAACAAGCTCAACTACGAGGACACCTGCAAGCACAAGACCGCGCGCCGGCTCGACAAGATGCAGGACCGTATCGCCGAGGGCTGGACGCTGAAAAGCGATGCGGAACTCAAGCAGTGGATGGAACTGAACCAGCGCCAGTACAAGGAAATCACCTACCAACTCGACGATCTCGGGGCGGCCGACGTGCGCAAGGCCCTGCAAGCCGAACTGGGCTCGCAGCAAGCCGACCTCCAGAAGTTGATCCAAGCATTCATGGCGATGGATGATAAGAATTTCGCCAAACGCTACAAGCTCTTCTACGCTGCCATCGCGCCCTACCTGCAACTCTACGCCGTCAACATCGGCGACGTGCTGACCATCAACGGCCTCACCGACGCGGGCTATCCGACCTCGGTCAACGTCCCGGTCTACGGCACGTTCCGCTTTCGCAGTCTCGACAAGTCGGCGCTGGCGGGCGCGACCAGCCTGACGGACATGATGACGTTCCGCGACCTGTTCGGGCACATGACGGCCGACCGCCGCGAGGAACTGCAGCGTCTCCAGCAAGGCAGCGGCATCAAGGCCGTGGCGCGCGAGGACGCCGAGGCCGCCCTGTTCGGCGCCGACTCCGATGCCGACGAAGCGGTCGAGTTGGCGGCGGCGCCGACGGGTTCTGGCGCTGCGGTGGCGGCTGTGGGTCGGGACGCGTCGGCGCCATCGACTGGCCTGGCCGATGCTGCAACCGACGCGGCCGCTGCAGACCTCGCGCGGCTCGACCTCAAGGCGGGCGGGCGCCGCTATGGCCGGGAACTGTTCGGCCGCCGCTACAACCAGCAGGAGATCGATGGGGGTGTCGTGCGCCACGCGGCCGTCGTGCTGAAGCCGGGCACGGACGAACGGGCGGTTTTGCAGGCCGTGCGCGCGGCGTCGGACCGGGACAAGCTGGGCCTGACCGCAATCGACTGGCGCGAGGCCTCGGGCTTGATCGGCAACTTCATCGGCGTCATCTATGCCGTGTTGGCAACAGCACTGCTGGTGATCTTCATCGTCGCACTCGTAATCCTGAACAACACGATGGTCATGGCGACGGCTGAGCGCGTCCGCGAAATCGGTACGCTGCGCGCGATTGGAGCCCAGCGCACGGAGATCCTCGCGATGTTCCTGGCCGAGGCCCTGGTGCTCGGCGCACTGTTCGGCACGCTCGGCGCCGGGCTCGGGGTGGGCGGCGTGCTGTGGGCCCAGGCGGTCGGCATCCCGGCCGTCAACGACGTGCTCGTCTTCCTGTTTGCGGGCCCACGCCTGTACCCGTTCGTGACGCCGCTCCACGTCGGCGTGGGCCTGCTGGCGGCGGGTTTCGTCACGGTACTGTCGACGCTGTACCCGGCGTGGCTCGCCACGCGCATCGAACCCGTCGTCGCCATGCAAGGGGCCGAGTAGCCATGGGCATGCTTTTTCGGATGGCGACGCGCAACCTCGGCGTCCACAAGATCCGCACGTCGCTGCTGGGTACGGCGATCGCGCTCGTGACCGCGCTGCTGGCCCTGCTGTCGGGCCTGTTCACCGGCATGCAGACCACGATGCTGCGCACGGCGACGACGCTGATGACCGGCCACGTCAATGTGGCGGGCTTCTACAAGCCGACGAGCGGCACCGTGGCACCAGTCGTCACCAAGGCGGCGGCGTTGCGGGCCTTCGTCGAAAAAAAGACGCCGGGCGTCAAGCTGATCGTTACGCGCGGCCGCGGCTGGGGCAAGGTGGTCAGCGACAAGTCGTCGCAGCAGGCGGCGCTGGTCGGCATCGACATTGGGGCGGAAGTCGGCTTCCGCGACGTGGTGCAGGTCAAGACGGGCTCGCTCGAAGGGCTGCGGGAGCCGCATTCGTGTGTGATCTTCCAGTCCACGGCCAAGCGGCTGGAGGTCAAGGTCGGCGACACCGTGACCCTGTCGGCGCCGACCTTTCGCGGCGTGAACAACACCGTCGACGTGAAGATCGTGGCGATCGGCGGCGATCTCGGCATGTTCTCCGGCTTCAACGTCTACGTGCCCGAAGCGACGATCCGCGAACTGTACCAACTCGACCCGCTGACGGTCGGCGCCATCCAACTCTACGTGAACGAGCCCGACCGCGCCGAGGAGATCGCAGCCACGCTGCGCGCCGACATCGAGAAAGCCGGGTGGCGCGTGCTGCCGCCCGTGTCGCAGCCGTTCTGGCGCAAATTCGACACCGTCAAGCGCGAGGACTGGACGGGCCAGAAGATCGACGTGACGACGTGGACCGATGAGATGCAGTTCATGAAGTGGACGCTGGCGACGGTCGGGACGCTGATCACGATCATCGTCGGCGTGCTGCTCGTGATCATCTCGGTCGGCATGATGAACGCGCTGTCGATGGCGATTCGTGAGCGGACGCGCGAGATCGGCACGCTGCGGGCGATCGGCATGCAGCGCGGCGGCATCCTCGGCTTGTTCGTGCTCGAGGCGGCGCTTTTGGGTCTGGGCGCCACGATCGTAGGCGTCGTGCTGGCCATCGGCACAGCTGCCCTGGTCAACGGCATCGGCGTGGGCGTCGGCGAGGACTTCCAGATGTTCGTAATGCGCGAAACGCTGTGGCTCGAAATGGACGGGGGCACGGTCGCGTTGTCAGTCGGGGTGATCGCGGCGGCCACGATCGTCGCATCGCTCGGGCCCGCATGGCGGGCGTCGCGGCTGCCTCCTGTCGTGGCGATGCAGAGCGCAAAGTAGCTAAGTGGGACAACCGCACAAAACTCGGAGGTTCGGGTGGCGAGTGTGATGAACTGGATGACGATCGCCAGCTTGGGCGCGCTGAACGCAATCTGTAGCCTTTCGTTCGCGCAGGAAAAGCCACAGGAAGTGGAGGAAAAGCCTGCCATGGAGCCGGCCCGCCCGTGGACGCCCGATGAGGTCAAGGCCGCCATCAAGCAGATCGACGACCGCCAGAAAAACTCGGGCGACTACAAGACGTTGGTCTACATCGAGCGCAAGGAGAAGGAGAAGAACGACGTCGTGTTCGAAGCCGTCGTGTACCGGCGCGACATCGACGAGAAGCTTATGATCCTGTTCCTGAATCCGAAATCAGAGCGCGGCAAGGGCTACCTGCGGCTCGAAAAGAACATGTGGATGTACGACCCCGCGACCGGCAAGTGGGAGCGGCGCACCGAACGGGAGCGCATCGGCGGCACCGACAGCCGGCGCGCGGACTTCGACCAGTCGAACCTGGCCAACGAATACGATACGACGTACAAGGGTCTGGAAAAACTTGGGAAGTTTGAGGTCCATCGGCTCGAACTGTTGGCGCGCAAGGGGGTCGACGTGGCGTACCCGCAACTCTCGCTGTGGGTGTCGGCTGCGTCGGGCAACGTGCTGAAACGACAGGAGTTTGCTGCCAGCGGCAAGCTGATGCGGACCAGCTACACGCCGAAGTGGGCCAAGAAGTTCTCGCCATCGAAGGGTGCCGACGTGTGGACCGCGAAGGAAATCCGCATCTTCGACGAGGTCGAGAAGGGCAATTCGACCGTGATCCTGTTGAAGGATCAGGACCTGCGCAGCTTGACCGTCAACATGTTTACGAAGGCGTGGCTGGAGACGCAGAGCCGATGAGCGGGGTTGGACGGGCGGGATTGCGCTGCGCGACGGCGACGGCGTTGGCCCTGACCAGTGCGGTGGCCGGGGTCGCTCCAGCGACGGCCCAGGCGCACGACGAGAATGCAATGTTCGGGGGCGACGCATCCCCCACGCCCGGAGCCGCGGACCCGACGCCTACGAATGCGAGCGGTGCGGACCTCGGCGACGCCCGCATGGCGGGACCGGCGACGGAGAACCAGGACCTGCTCGTGCGCGACCGCCTGCAGATCGGCGGCCTGTTCTACGCGCGCCAGGCTGTGGGCAAGCAGCGCGACGTGGCATTCAGCGCCATGACGCTGGCGCAGTCGAACCTGGTCGATGTCTACCTCGATGGCCGCGTGAACGAGCGGGTGCGGGCCTACCTGCGCGGGCGGCTGTCGTGGAATCCGTTGGCCGACGTGCCGCCCGCCGCAGGGAGCGCATTCGGTGGCGCGGGGCCAGCCGAAGAAGTGCGCGTCGGGCTTGACCAGTTGTGGCTCAAATGGGACGTGGGTCGGACCGCCTACTTCACGCTCGGCTCGCAGCACGTGCGCTACGGCGCCACCCGCATCTGGAATCCGGGCGACGTGGTCAACCGGACGCGCCGCAATCCGTTGCAATTCTTCGACGAGCGTAGCGGCGTGCCGATGTTGAAGGTCCACGTGCCGTACGAAGCGCGCGGGTGGAACTTCTATGGGCTCATCCTCACGGACGACGCGACCACGCTCGACAAGCTGGGGGCCATCGGGCGTGCCGAAATCGTGGTCGGACCGGCCGAAGTGGGGCTGACGGGCCTGGCGCGCAAGGGCGACGACCCGCGGCTGGCGCTCGACCTGTCCGCCGGCGTGTGGGAACTCGACCTGATGGCGGAGACCGGCCTGCAACTCGGCGCAGGCGAGGTGTTGTGGCAGGCCAGCGCGGGCGTGGCGTGGACGTGGCCGTACCGCGAGGACGATTCCCTGACGCTGGCGCTGGAATGGTTCCACAATCCCCAAGGCTTCGAGTCAGAACGTGATGCAGTAGATGCGGCTGCCAAGGCCTTGTTGACCGGCGCGGCGAGCCCCATCGTGCCGCTCTACACTGGCCGCGACTACCTGGGGCTGCTGGCCGTGGTGGTGTCGCCGGGGGATTGGAAGGACGTCTCGGTGTCGGCCATCGCGCTCGCCAGCGTCAGCGACAGGTCTGGCCTGGTGCGGTTGGCCGTGCAGGGGCGCGTGCTGACGGACCTCGGCGTCGAGGCGTTCGTGGCTGGAATGTGGGGCGAAGGTGAGTTCAGCGGCTATGCCAGCGAGATCAAGGACCGACTGGCCGTTTTCGAGGCGACGCGGGCGGCACTGCCCCGCGAACTGCGGCCGGCACCGCTGCCGCTGCAGTCGGCCAACGTGCACGGGCCGCTCGGCCAGGTCGGCCTGAACCTGCGCGTGGACCTGTAGCCGATGGACCTGCGCGAGTTCGAGAGCACGGCGCAGCGCCACCCGTGGGAGGTGGCACGTGCGCGCTTCTTCAGGCAGGCGCTCGCCGACGCGGGCCTCGTGGAGGGAACGCGCAGGGTGCTCGATGCCGGTTCGGGCGACGCGTGGTTTGCGCGGCAACTGCGGGCCGACCTGCCGGCCGCAGCGACCGTGGCGTGTTGGGATGTCGAGTACACCGATGCACAGTTGGCCACGCTGGGGCCTGCGCAGCCGGCCGGCGTGACGCTGCACCGGGAACGGCAACCGGGCCCGTTCGATGTCGTGACGCTGCTCGACGTGCTCGAACACGTCGAAGACGACGCCGCATTCCTGGCGGGCATCGTCGCTGAGGTGCGCCCCGGCGGCCACGTCTTGGTCAGCGTGCCGGCGTGGCAGGGGTTGTACACCGCGCACGACACGTTCCTGCACCACCACCGCCGCTACAGCCCTGCACAGGGAGAGCGCCTCTTGCGGGGCGCCGGGCTCGAGATCGTTCGCTCGGGCGGCCTGTTCCATGCGCTGTTGGCGCCGCGGGCCCTGCAGAAGGTGCGCGAACTCGTGCGGGGCGCTCCCGCCCAGGTTGCGTCCGGGATTGCCTGGCGGGGCGGGCGGGTGCTGACGGCGGGCATCGGCGCAGCGCTGGCGGCGGACAACCGGGTGTCACGCTGGGCGGCGGCGGCGGGCATGGGGCTGCCGGGGCTGTCGTGGTGGGCGCTGGCGTGCAAGAGGTCGCCGTAGCGCCTGGTTGGTTGCACCGCCGCCGCCGCGCGCCTACCCTTCACGAAACTTCGCGAGGCCTGCCATGCCACCCAGCGCCACCTGCCGCAAAGACTGCGCGGCCGCCACCCTCGGCGCCATTGGGCTGTTCGCCGCGCTCGCCTGCAGTTCTGCTTCGCCCGCTGTCGGCGGCACCACGCCGGCTGGCGGCACCGACGTCGCCTTCGTGACGGGCGATGGCGTCTCGGCCAAAGACGGTGCAGCCAACGCCAACGCCGACTTGGCGCCCACGCCCCCCGACAGCGCCGCCCAAGATGGCGCAGTCGCCGATGCCGGCTCGGCCGCACCCGACACCTCCGCACCCGACACCTCCGCACCCGACACTTCCGCACCCGATACGGCCAAACCCATCGACACCGCGACGCCCGCCGACACGGCCGCGCCTGTCCTGGTCCCGTTCAAGGGCTCCGACCTGCTCAAGCTTTTCTGCGCCGCGATGTCCACCGCCGAATGCCACGCGCGGGTGACGTGTGGCAGCACGACCGACAAAACCACGTGCCTGGCCGCGGCCGACATGCAGGTCAGCGAGAACGAGTGCCAGGCTGACCTGCGGGCGTTGGCCAAGGCGGTCGAAAAAGGTGGCG
Source organism: Myxococcales bacterium (assembly GCA_009692425.1). Taxonomy (GTDB): domain Bacteria; phylum Myxococcota_A; class UBA9042; order UBA9042; family UBA9042; genus SHZF01. The sequence goes on from SHZF01000013.1 coordinate 76,251, forward strand.
TCGTGTTCGATCTGGACAAGGTCAAGGCCTGCATGGCGAACCTGAGCTGGATGTGCGGGCAGGGCACGACATCGTACGGCGCGTGCCGGTTCAACGCCGTCGCCGGCACGCGCAAGCCGGGCGACGTGTGCGCGGTCGATGAAGAGTGCTGGCCGGGCGGCTTCTGCTACCGCGCATCCGCAGCGACGGCGTGCACAGGCAACTGCAAGGCTTGGGCAGGGCCGGGCAAGGGCTGCAACTTTGCAACCGGCGGCTCGTTGTGCACGTATGGCGAGTTCTGCAATTCGGTCAAGGTCTGCGAGCCGCGCAAGAAGGACGGCGAGACCTGCCCCGACCCCGGCATGTGCGAGGCCGGCTTGTTGTGCATCGACAGCAAGTGCACGCCGCGCGCCAAGATTGCGGGCGCTTGCCCCAAGAAGGCGGGCGAGGGCTGCACGCTCGGCACGTTTGGCTGCAAGAAGAACGCGGCGGCCGGCTCCGAGACGTGCAAGGCGAGCTACGTCGTGTGGGCGGGCAAAGGGGCGGCGTGCGACCCCGTCGGCGTGGTTCCGGTCGACGCGTTGAACCGGCGCTGGTGCCGGGTGCCGTTCTGGTGCAGCCCGACCAGCAAGACGTGCCAGGATGGCGACACGGCGGGCACGGCCTGCACGAACAAGGACGAAGAGAAGTGCGGCCCGCTGCAGCAGTGCGAGCCGGTGGGCCTGAAGTGCGGCGCGCTGCCCAAGCTCGGCGGGTCCTGCAACGAACTCTGCCTGTCGCCGTGGGCGTGCTCGAAGAACAAGTGCATCGAGCGCCTCAAGGACGGCGAAGCCTGCACGAAGGGCGACGAGTGCGGGTCGGACAAGTGCACGGCCAAAAAGTGCGCGGCGGTGTGCGTGGTGCCCTGAGCCGCGTGCTCCTGGAGCCGACTTTGGGTCGCCGCCGTTGTACACTGCGCGCGCGGCGGCCCCAAGGCGCGGCTGCTGAGAGGTTCCTGTGGCCGCTTCGCCCCGTCCCCGCGCCGTCGTCACCGGCGCCAGCAGCGGCATAGGCGCAGACATCGCGCGGGAACTGGCCTCGCGGGGTTTCGACCTCGTGCTCGCCGCCCGCCGTCAGGACCGCCTGCTCGCGCTCGCCGACGAAATCCGCAACGCCACGCGGCCCGATCCGGTCGAAGTCGAGTGTGTCGCCGTCGACCTGTCCGTGCCAGACGGCCCCGCGACGCTGTGGGAGCGGGCGACGGCCCGCGGCGGCAAGGTCCACGCACTGGTCAACAACGCCGGCTTCGGAGCCCACACGGTATTCGAGCGCACGGAGTGGGCGAAATATGACGAACTGCTGCGCCTCAACGTGCGCGCGCTCACGGAACTGACGTGGCTCGCCGTGCGCCACATGCGCGGCCATGGCGAGCGAGCTTACGTGCTGCAGGTGGCGTCGATCGGCGGCCACCAGCCGACGGCGTGGTTCGCGGTGTACGCGGCCACGAAAAGCTACGTCTGCGACTTCTCGGCTGCCCTCGGCTTCGAACTGCAGGGTACGAACGTGTCGGTGACGTGCTTGTCGCCGGGTGCGACGGTGACGGAGTTCAGCGACGTGGCGCAAGTGCAACTCGGCTTCGTTGGCAAGCTGGCGATGATGGCGTCGCGTCCGGTGGCGCGGGTCGGCGTGCGCGGGATGCTGGCCGGGCGCCGCGAGGTGGTGCCGGGCTTCGTCAACAAGCTCGCGGTGCTGCTGGCGAAGTTCTTGCCGCGTTGGTTGGTGGTGCGCTCCGCGGCGCGGTTGATGGGTCGGCCGTCGTAGGCTCGCCGCTCGCCGACCCGCACGCGCTCACGGGCACGACTGGCTCACCTTCACATCATCCCAGAACACGCCCTTGCCCTCGTTCACCGCGCCATCGATCGTGTTGAAATAGAACTGGATCTGCATTTCCTTGCCGGCGTACTGGGTCAAGTCGTACTTCACCTCGAACCAGTTCTGCGGCCCCTTGTTGCCCAAGGTCGATTCCGTCCACATCTTCACCGGGACGTCCGCGAACATGGCGATGGCCTTGATGTCGTCGTAGCTGCCCTCCATGCCGCCCTCGGCGTCGAAATACAACCACGCGCTGAAGGTCAGGGTCTTGCCCACCGTCAACTGCGGCAGCGTGAACTTCGGCGTCAGCGCCGTGCCGCTCGTGTTGCCGAAGCTGAAATTGCCCACCAGCGGATCGCCGTAGTACAGCGCGCCCTTGGGCGAATGCGACGTGAATGCGGGATTCCACAGTTGCCAGCCCTTCGTCGCGCCGGCAGCGTTCGACACCGTCCAACCCGCCAGCGAAGCGCCGTCGAAGGCCTCCTCGTAGACAGTCGGAATGCAGCATCCCGCGGCCCCGGTCCCCTTGTACGCGCACTTGCCGCTCGCGAGGTCGCAACTGTCGACCGTGCACTTCGCATCGCCGTCGTCGCACTCCTTGTCGCTCTTGCAGCACAGGTTCTTGAACTGGCACGAGCCCTGGTTGCACGAATCCTGCGTGCAGGCGTCCTTGTCGTCGCACTCGGCGGCCGTCTTGCAGCACTCCGCCACGCCGGCGTACAGGCACTTGCCCGCGACACAGGTGTCCCACGTGCAGAAGTTCTTGTCGTCGCACGCGGCGTCCGCAGTGCAACAGGCCGGCGTCGGGCTGTGCGTGCACTTGTTGCCGACGGCGCAGATGTCGCTCGTGCACATGTTCTTGTCGTCGCAGTCTGCGCCCGTCTTGCAGCACACCGTCTCGAACGCGCACAGCCCCTTGGCATCGCAGCGACCGCTGCTGCACGGCGCCGCCGTCGCACAGTCGCTGTCGAGCGAGCACTTCTTCTGGGAACACACCTGGAGCAGGCCGCTGTCGTCTACGAGGATGCCGACCCCCGACGTTGGCGTCGTCGCCGTGCCGCCCAGGAAGCCGATCAGCTTGATCTTGATCGGCAGACCGGCCAGCGGCGACACATCGAACTCCTTGACCTGCCAATCCTTCGTTGCCGAGTACTGCACGGTGCCGAGTTGCCACGTCTGCGCCTGGTAGAGCGCCCACACCGTGACGTAGTTGTACGCGGCGGTGCCCGTGACGTCGATTTTCACGCTGAGCCGCAGTGTCGCCGCCTGGCCCGCCGGCACGATGAACTCGGGCCCGACTGCGCTCTGGCCGAACGACGTCTTCACACCGCTGAAGGTTGCAGCCGCCGGGCTGCCGAACACGAGCACCTGCTGGCCGGTCTTGGCGCCGGTCGCCTTTACACTCCAGCCCACGATCGTGCCCGGCGCGTCGAGCGTCCAGGCGGCCTCGCCGGCCTCGAAGCCGAACTCTGCGATGGGCGTCGGCGAAGCGGGCAAGGGCGCAGCAGACACGCACTTGCCGTCCGTGCACGAGTCGACCGTGCACGCGTTGCCGTCGCTGCAACTCGCCGCATCCTTGCAGCACTTTGCGGCGTGCACGCACTTGTTGCCCGCGCACGCGTCTTGCGTGCACGTGTCCTTGTCGTCGCACTCGCCGTTCATGAAGCAGCAGCCCGCCACCAGCGTGTTCGTACACGTGCCGGCCGGGCTGGCGCACTTGTCGATCGTGCACGGGTTCTTGTCGTCGCACTTGGCCGTGTCGGCGAGGTTCTTGCAGCCCGTCGTCGCCGCGCACGTGTCCACCGTGCAGCCGTCGCCGTCGCCGCACTTCTTGGCCGTGCCGGCCGCGCACGCCGTGTTGGCGCACTTGTCGCCTTCCGTGCACTGGTTGAGGTCATCGCACGCCGCCGTGTTCGGCAGCTTCTGGCAGCCGAGGCCCTTGAGGCAGGAGTCGTCGGTACACTTGTTGCCGTCGTCGCAGGTCTTCTGCTGCGTGCCCGCGTTGCACTTGGAGTCCTTGCAGAAGTCGAAGTCGGTGCACGGGTCGTTGTCCTGGCAGGTCGCGAAGTTGGGCGAATAGGTGCACGAGCCGTCGAAGGCGCAGGTGTCCGACGTGCACGCTTTGAAGTCGTCGCAGTTCTTCGCGACGCCGCCCTTGCAGGTGCCGCCCGTACACGCCTCGCCGGTCGTGCACGGATTCTTGTCGTCGCATGCGCCGAGGTTGGGCGACGACACGCAGCCGCCGAGCACGTTGCAGGAGTCCGTCGTACACGGGTTGCCGTCGTCGCACGATTTCGTCGCGCCCGAGCAGCCGCCCGACTTGCACACGTCGGCCGCCGTGCACGGGTTCTTGTCGTCGCACGCACCAGTGTTCGGGTTGTAGTTGCAGCCGAGCGCCTTGTCGCAATCGTTGTCGGTGCACGGATTGCTGTCTTCGCACAGGGTTTTCGTGCCCTGGCACTTGCCCGCCAGGCACAGGTCCGACTTCGTGCACGCATCGTCGTCGTCGCACGGGCCGATGCCCGCCTTGTTCACGCAGCCCGCCGTTTTGCTGCACGAGTCGGCCGTGCACGGGTTGTTGTCGTCGCAGCCGAGCGCGATGCCGGCGCACAGGCCGCCCTTGCACTTGTCCTCGACCGTGCACGAGTCCTTGTCGTCGCACTTGCCGTCGAGGCTCTGCTGCTGGCAGCCCTCGTCCGGCGTGCACGAGTGGGCCGTGCACGGGTTGCCGTCGTCGCACGAGACGCCCGCCTCGAAGCCGCTGCCGTCGCCCTTGCACAAGAAGAATGCCTGGGTCGTCGGTGCACACGCGCTCGCCTTGCACGCGGCCTCCTTGCATTGGTGCGTGCCAGCGTTGCAGGTCTTGCCGTCGCTGCAGTCGTCGCTCGTCAGGCACTCGACGCACAGGCTCGTCTTGAGGTCGCACACCTTCGCGCACTCCTTGCTCGACGTGCACGGCATGGCGAGCTTGCACTGGTGGTCGAAGCACGCGTTGCCGGGGCCGCAGTCGCCCGGCAGGTTGCAATCGACGCACACGCCGTCGGCCTTGCTGCACACCTGCTTCGACGCCTTGCACTCGACGTCAGACTTGCACACGGCCGCCGCCTTGCACTTCTGGCCCTGGCACAACTGGCCGGCACCGCAATCGGTCGAAGCCAGACACGCCACGCAGGTGTTCGCGCTCGGCTGGCACACCCCGGCCGCGCACGGGTTGGCCTTGTCGCACGGTGCCCCCAGCGCGCCACAGCCAGAGGTCGCGGCGTGGGTGCACTGGCCTGAGGCCGGGTTGCAGCCGTCGACGCTGCACGGGTCGCCGTCGTCGCAGTCCGTGGGCGCCTTGCACTTGCCGCCCAGGATGTCGAGCGGCGGACCGACTTCGACAGTGGGCCCCTGGTCGCCGGTCTTGCCGGTGTCGCCCGTTTTGGCCCCGTCGCCGCCTGCGTCTGCTGCGGCCGTGCTGTCGCCGGCCAGGGCCCCGTCAGACAAGGCACCATCTGCGAGCGTGGTCGTGCCGGTGACGTCCCCAGCCATGGGGTTGGCATTCGACGGAAAGAAATAGGACCCACCACCGCCGACCGGCGCGCTGTTGGCGCATGCGGCGGACGCCAGTAGGGCGAGAAAAGCAAGGGCGCGCAAGAACGAGACGCTGCGCATCGGGTGCTCCACGGGGGCAAGGCAGGGCACGGGCTCGGTTCAGGCGGCGGCGACGAGGCACGGGGGCTTTTCGACGGCCGCATCCCGGGCGGGGCCGTACCGAAAAGGGTCACGTAGTGTAGCGAATGCTGGCCGATCGGACAACGGTTCACTTTCCGGTGCGCGCCACGCTCACGACAGCCGCTGCACCCCAATCCCCAGTTCCCGCATCATTCGCGCGTCCCACTCCTCGATCGGGTCCAGCCCCGCCACGTAGTGCCTCTCCTTGTTCTGCACCGGATTGCGGATGCTCAACACCTCTGGCCCCGACGCCAGGATCACGCGCTTGTAGGCCGGCAGACTCGACGACCCCAGCGTCGCCGCGTAGTGGCGGAAGATGTTGCCAAACGTACTGATTTCACTGCACAACCTTTTGAAGTGGGCGACGGCCTCGACCGGCTCCATGTGGGTCGGCCGGTGGCACAGCGTGTAGCCGTCGTAGTCGCGGCTCACCGTGTTCGGCAACAGGCGGCCCTGCTGCTTGACGCGCGCGAAGTACGGCGTCTCGGGGTAGGGGCACACCAGGCCCAGGAACGTCACCGAGAAGTAGCGCAATTCCATCAGGTAATCTGGCAAGCGGCGGTAGTACTCCGCGGTGTCGCCGTCGGCGCCGACCAACAGCCCGAAGCTCAGCAGGATGCCGTTCTCGAAACAGCGGCGGATGACCGAGCGCACTTCCGAGATCTTGTTCTGGGGCTTGTTCATCCCGGCGATCGAGTCCGGGTTGAGCGATTCGAGCCCGGTGTAGATGTAGCGGCAGCCGGCCTGGGCCATCAGGCGCACCAGTTCTTCGTTCTGGAGGATGTTGTAGGTCAGCGCGCAGCCCCAGATGCGCTTGCACGGGATCAGGGCCTCGCACAATGCTTTGAGGTACTTGGGCGAGCCGCCGAGGTTGTTGTCGAGAAAGATGAACGTGTTGTCGAAAAACCCGAACCAGTTCTTGTTCCACGTCATTTTCTTCTGGATTTCATCGACCACGCGCTCCACGGGCCGGAAGCGGTACTTCTCGTGACCGGTCAGCACACAGAAATTGCAGGTGAACGGGCAGCCGCGTGACGCCTCGATGCCCGGCAGCCGGATGCGGTTGTCGGAGTAGTCGATGAGGTCCCAGCGGTACGGCCGGATCGCGTCCGCGCCGTCGCCCGCCAAACTGTAGCGCGGCAGCAACTGGCCGCGGGCGAAATCGGCGACGGCGGCCGGCACATTGGGCTCGGGCTCGCCGGTGATCACCGCGTCGAACCAGTGGGCAGCGTCGTCGGCGAAGTGGCTCGCGTGGCGACCGCCGGCGATGGTCTTGATGCCGCGCCGCCGGAACAGCGTCGAGAGCACCTTCGTGTGCTCGTAGTAGCTGTGCAGGTAACTGAAGAAGACGAGGTCCCAGTCGCGGTCGAGCGGGATGTCGACCTCTTTCTCGTTGTAGATTTCGACCTCGGCGTCGGCCGGGCACAGGCCCGCGATGAGTTCTGGCACCGCCGACTGCATGACCGACGGCTCCTTGACGCGGCGCCGGGTTGGATGGGTGTAGGTCGCGATGACGGCGATGCGCATGTGGGCAGCAACCAGCAGAGGGCAGGGGAGCGGAGGGTGGGGGAGAGGTGACAGCGCGGGTTGCGAAGCATCGGGTCAGCGGCTGCGGACGACGGCCCGATGCTTGCCCGAGTCCGTACCGTAGCCGACCCCTTGCTCACGGTCCATGCGGCGCAGCTCCGCCACGGCGCCCAACTCTTCGAAGATGCGGCGTGCACGGCGGGCATAGACGTCGCACTGGTCGGGCAGGCAGCGGGCGGCATCGTAGTACGCCACGCCAGTCTCCCACCGGTTGGGCGAGCGTTCGAGTACGTCGAGCGCGCGCTTGAACACGGGCGCCGCTGCGTCGGGCCCGCGCTTCCACGCCGTCCAGCGCGCCTCGATGCGCAAGCTGGGTCCCAGCAGGTACGGATAGTTGCCCGACATGCCGCGCGCCTTGCGCCAGCCGCGCACGGCGATGCGTTCCAAGGTGGAGCGCTTCACCGAGGTCGCGTTGTGTTCCAAGGCGAAAAGAGCCGCCTCGCCAGCGTCGCACAGCGCATTCTGCAGGAACGGCACCTGCACGAGGTACTTCGAGATGCACTCGTAGACCCGGATCGCCAGTCCCGCCGCCATCTCGACCCGGCCCTCGCGCACGGCCACCGCAGCGCAGTGCATCAGCGCCGCCGACGTGTTCGCGATATCGCCGACCTGGGCCGACAGTTCGATGGCGTGGTCGAGTTCTGCGCGCGCCGTCGCCGCGTCGGTGCGGCCGCGCAGGTACCGGCAGAACGGAGCCCATCCGAGGCACCAGCCCTGGTGCATGGTGGCGTTGAGCTTCGCGCCGGTGGCGCCCATCTCCTCGTAGACCGGCTCGGCCGCGTCGAATTCGCCGGCGAGAAAGCGGCCGGTGGCGATCATCATGCGGCACGTCTGCGCCTCCCACACCTCGCCGACCTCGTCGAAATCGCGCAGGGCGTCGTGCAACTGGCGCTCGCCGCGCTTGAGGTCGTTGGCAAAGATCGCGTGGGTGCCCATGCGCAGGGACGTGATCGCCTCGGCCGCGAGCTGACCCGACGTCCGCGCGAGGTCGGCCGCCCGCTCGCACCAGTGGGCCGACCGCTTCATCATGCCCATGCCGAAGAGCAGCACGCCGTAGAAGCTGTAGGCGAGCGCCACGTCGGCATCGCGCTGCATACGGCGCGCCAGGTTCATCGTCGTCATGCCGGCCCACACGACCTTGCCGACGTCGACGAAGTAGTAGATGCGGGTCAGCGCGAACATCGTGTCGGCGAGCTTCTGGTGGCGCGGGTCGTCGCTACGCGTGCCGGCCAGGCGAGGCAGCAGCGTGTACAAGAGATGCAGCGAGAACTGCTTGCCGATCTGCAATCCCAGGCCGAGCAGGCTGTGGGGCGCGCGCCGGCCGAAGTGCTGCAGGGCGGTTTCGAGGTGGACGATGGCCTCGGCCGTGTCGCCTTTCTCCTGGTGGGCGCGCCCGAGCAGCACTCGCACGTCGGCGGCATGGTCGGCGCTGCGGGCGAGAGGCAAGCAGGCGCCGGCGTGGTCGATGGCCTTGACGTACTGCCCGGCCTGGCGCGCCACTTCGGCGGCGGCTTCGAGCACCCGCACGAGCGTGTGGGCAGGTTCGGAGCCGACACCGCGTCGCAACAGGGCGATGGCGACGTCGTAATGGCGCAGCGCATCGAGGTTGGCGTAGACGGAGTGCGCGCGCTCGGCAGCCTCCAGCGTCCAGCGCAGGCCATCGACTTCTTCGCCCGCCGCCAGGCAGTGCAGGGCCAACGCGTCTACGTCCAGCCGGGCATCGAGCGCTCCCGGCAGGGGCTCCAGGTAGGCCTGGGCGAGCCCGCGGTGATAGGTCTGTTGGTCCCCGGAAGTGATCAGGCTGGCCACGATCTCGCGGATGCGGTTGTGGAACGGCTCGATCAGGTCCGCCTCGCCGGTGCCGGTCGTCCGGACGAGGTGCTCGGTTCTCAGCCGTTGCAGCGCCGCCTGCTCGCGATTGTCGAGGCCGACGGCGGCAAACGCGCGCCGTTGCGCGATGGGGCGCCCGGCGACCGCAACGGCGTCGAGCAACCGGCGCGCGGTGACCGGCAGGTGCGCCAGGCGAGCGCCCAACACCGCATCGAGCGTGAGCTCCGGATTCGTGACGTCGGCCTTCGACTCGTGCGCGTCGCCACGGAACCCCACGAGTTCCATGACGAACAGGGGCGAGCCTTGGGATTCCTTCGCGATCACCTCCGCGCGGCGCTGGGCGACGGCGTCTGTCGAGCCCAGCAGCGAAAGTGCGAGGTCGCGCGCATCGGTGGGGGCGAGCGGCGCCAGGCGCAATTCTGCCGACTGCACGGCAATGCTGCCCGGTCCGGCCAACGCCCGCAGCGCGGCGAGCACGGGGGTGCAGTTTAGTTCCGTATCCCGATAGCCCAGCAGCCAGAGCACCCGGGGCGCGTCAGGCGGTTCCAACAATGCGGCCAGCAGTTCGACCGAGTCGCCGTCGCCCCACTGCAGGTCGTCGAGCCCGAGCACGACCGGGCCGCGCGCCGCCAACCGGCGCAGCAGGTCTTTCATTGCCGCGAAGGCCTTGCGCCGCAGTGCGCGGTTCTCGAAGCCCGCCAGGCCGACGACCGAAGCCCGCGCGACCGACTCGACACGCCGCATGACGGGAAACAACATCGCCAAGGCCGCCACGTCGCGCGGCAGCAGCGAGTCCAACGCGCGGGCGTCGAGGGTCCGCAACCAACGCGTCAGCGCGTCGATAAGGCTGTCGAACGCCTTGTACGGCACCGACTCGCGCTCGTGGCAGCGCGCGAGCAACACAAGCGTGCCGCGGGTCGAGCGCGCCTCCCCCCAGTTTTCGAGCAGGGTGGTCTTGCCGACGCCGCCGGGACCCATCACGTGCATGGCAGCGGGTCGCTGTGCTGCGAGCGCCCCGTCGGCCCAGGCGTCGAGCGCGTCGAGCGCGTCGCGGCGGCCCAAGAAAGGCGGCGCGGCGAGTTCGTCTGGCGGGCTCCACAGCGGAGCGACCTCGGCGCCGACCGCCTGCAGGATCGCCGCGGGCTGTGGGCGCTGGGTCGGCACCATCGCGAGCAGTCCCTGGCAAAGGGCGCACAGGTCCGCCGGCGCGTCGGGGTTGGCGAGGTGGGGTGGTACGGCCGCCTTCGTTTGCTTCTGCTGGAGGATGTCGAGCCACGTGCCGCGAAATGGCAGGTCGCCGGTCAGCGCCTCGTACAGCATGACGCCGACCGCATACCAGTCGCTCGCCGCCGTCGCCGACCGGCCGGACACCTGCTCCGGCGCCATGTAGGCCGGCGTGCCGGTGACGGCGTGCTGCATCCCGGAATCATAGCGACGTCGCGCGGGCTGGTTCGCTTGATCGCTGACGAGGCCGAAGTCGAGGAGCACGACGCGGCCAGCGTGCGTGACGATCGCGTTCGACGGCTTGATGTCGCGGTGGAGCTTGCCAGCCGCGTGGATGGCGGCGACGCCCTCGCACAACTGGCGCAGCGCCGGCCGCAGGCGGGCCTCGGGCACGGGCCGGCCCATGCGGACGACGGGTGCGGCGCGCGCGACCAATTCGGCCCGCACCATCGGTGCAGCCGGCGTGGGGCCCGAGTCGTGCGCCGGCCGCGTTGTCAGAGCATCAAGCGTTCGACCGGCCATGATGTCGAACCCATCGTCGACCAGGGTGCTGCCGGATTCGAGCGCGACGTCGGCCATCGTGGCAGCAGACTCGATGTCGTGGGCGGTGCCGGCAATGACCTCGCGTGCCTCATCGCCTGTGGCTGCGCGCACCCACGTCAGGAAGTCGACCCCGTCGAGCAACTCCATCGTGAAAAACCACGCGTCGTCCGCCGAATGCAGTTCGTAAAGGTCGATGAGGTTCGGGTGGCTCGTGTCGGCCAGCGCGCGGAACTCAGCCTTCAGCTTGTAGATGCCTTCTGCGTCGAGCCGGAGCAACAGCTTGAGGGCGACATCGTGGCGCCGCTCGCGATCCCACGCGAGGTAGACGACGCCCATGCCGCCGGCGCCGAGTCGGCGCTTGACTTCGAAGCGGGCGGTTCCGGTGAATTCCTGTTCAGCCATGCGAGATCGACGCGCCCCTTAATTGAACCCGATCGCCACGCTTGCCATGCCAATCGCATAGTGCAGCGCCGTCACCCCGATCAGCGTCCCGTGCCGCTGGTACAGCCAGCCGAACAGCACGCTCGCCGCGAACGTCACTGCCGCGAATGACAGGCTCACGTACAAGTGGAAAATCCCGAAAAGCGCCGACGTCACGAGTACGGGCGCCATGCGGCCAGCATCGCCCATGAACCGTTGCAGCGAGCCCTGGATGACACCGCGGCCAATCAACTCCTGGAAGAAGCTGTGCGGTCCGTACAGTAGGAGAAACGCCAAGAACTCCGCACTCGTATAGTTGTGCAGCGACCCCCAGCTCAGCAGCGGTTCGCCCGGCGCACGTTGCAGGACGCGCACGAGGCATGCGGTGGCCACGAGCACCGTGCCGACGCCAAGCGATTCGAGCAGGCTGCGGCCGACGCCCCCGGTCGTCAGCCCCCATGCCGACCACGGCAGTCGCTGGCGCCAGCCGAACCACGCGATCGGCGCGAACGTGAGCAGCAGGAAGCCCCACGAAAACAGCATCTGGCGCGTCGGCGGCAGGTCCTGGCTGATGACCTTCTGGACCATCGACGCGAGCGCGAACAGGACCATCGTGACGATGAAAAAGCGGGCGAATTCCGAACGGAGCTTCTCCTGATCGAGTTCGGCGCGCATGACCTCGACGTGGGCACCCGACAGTTCGCGCAGACGTCGGATCACCGCGAGCGCGACCGCTCGGGTCAGCTTGGCCTGCAGGAGGCGACCGGCCTCCGCAGTCAGGTTCGTCAGCTTGGTGCGCGACACGAAAAGCACGACGCACCCCTGTGCCGCGCGCACGGTCGCCGAAGTCGGCTCGCCGTCCATGAACGACATCTCGCCGACGATGGCGCCGCGCCCCAGGCGGGTCAGCACGAATGCCTCGCCGGTCGTCGCGTCGCACTTGAGGACGTCGGCGGCGCCCCGGTAGATGAAGCAAAGACGCTCGCATGCCACGCCCTCGTCCAAAATGTTCTCGCCGTAGTGGTAGATGCGCGACTCCATCACGCTGGCAAGCGCCTGGAGTTCATTGTGCGCGAACTCGGCCATGAACGGCTGGCGGCCGAGGAACGCGACGACGTCGGCGTGCCTCGCTCCCGGGCGCAGGACCGAACTCGTCCGCGCAGCCTTGGGCGACGACACGCGCGCGACCTGCCAGGAGCCAGACAACGCCTTGCGTGCGACGTTGGCGGGGGGCCGGGCAGCGGGAGTGGGCGGCACTTCGGGGTCGATCATTCCGGCTTCACGCCCCCATCGCTCGCGCGGGCAGGGCGGGCAGCATACGACCTCCGGGTGCCGATGGCACCTCGGCTCAGACGCTGCGATGGATGCACAGGCTCTCCCGCGCAGGCGTGGGCCACGGGAACGCTTGCAGCGCCCGGCGTGCCTCCGTACCCTCCCGCCGCGCTCCGCTCTGGGAAGGAAACCTGCCGTGTCGCCCGCCCTGCTACCTTCCGCGCTGCGTCCCGTGCCGGGCCCCTTCCAGCTCGACATGGTGGCAGCCCGGTACCTGCTGATCGTGCACGGCGGCGCTGCGCTCGCGTTCGTGCTGCCGTGGCAGTGGCGCTGGCTGCCGGGCGCCGTCGCACTCTATGTGGTCCTCGGCATCGGCACGACGGTCGGGCTGCACCGCCTGATCTGTCACCGCGCGTTCCGCTGCCCGCGGTCGGTCGAGTGGGCGCTCGTCACCGCGGCGATGCTGACCGGACAGGGCAGTCCGCTGCTGTGGGCGGCGACTCACCGCATCCACCACGCTTTCTCCGACGTGCCGCAAGACGTCCACTCGCCCCGCCGCGGCTTCTGGTACGGCCATGTCGGCTGGATTCTCGACCGATCGTCGGTTGGCGACGACGAGTGGCGCGTGTGGTGCAAGGATCTACGCCACGACCCCTATTACCTGTGGCTGCTGCGTTTTCGCCTGGTGCCACAGTTCGCTGCCATCGGCTTCGTCGCCGCGCTGGAGGGGTGGGCGGCGGTGCCCGCGTGCTTCCTGCTGCCGATGGTGCTGTGGATGCACGCGACGTACCTGGTCAATTCTGCGAGCCACTGGTCGTGGGGCAGCGCAGCGTGGCGCACCGGCGAGGGCAGCCGCAATGTCTGGTGGGTGGCCCTGTTGGCGCTCGGCGAGGGCTGGCACAATCACCACCATGCCTTTCCGCGGTCGGCGCGCCATGGCCTGCTGCCGGGCCAGTTCGACTTCGCGTGGTGGTTCATCTGCGCGCTGGAACGCCTCGGGCTGGCGTGGGACGTCCAGGTACCGTCGGCGGCGACCCAGGCGCGGCGTGCGGCTGCGGGCTGCCAGGCGCAACCGGTGCCCCTGGCGCTCGGGAGCAGGGTCAATTGATCAAGTGCAACTGCCAGAATCGCGCCACGCTCTGCACCATCGCATCCCGATTGGCCTTCTTCTGGAAGCCGTGGCCCTCGTCACGCGCCAGCAGGTACCACACCGCCTTGCCGGCCTGCTTCACCGCCGCTACCAGTTGCTCTGCCTCGCTCTGCGGCACGCGCGGGTCGTTCGCCCCTTGCACGACGAAAAGCGGGCTGCGGATTCTGCCGGCGTGGGTCAATGGGGAGGCTTGCTGCATCCAGGTCCGCATCGCGGGGTCGCGCTCGTCGCCATACTCGGCGCGCCGGTTGTCGCGGCGGTAGGCCTGAGTGTTCTCCAAGAACGTCACGAAGTTGCTGATGCCCACGATGTCGATGCCGGCGCGCAGGCGGTCGCCAAACTTCACCAGACTGGCCAGCACCATATAGCCGCCGTAGGAGCCACCGTACACCGCCGCACGCTTCGCATCGAGGTCCGGCTGCGTGGCGGCCCAGTCGAGCAAGGCGCCGATGTCGGCGACGGAGTCTTCGCGCCGTATGCCGTTGTCCAACGCGAGGTATTGCTTGCCGTACCCGTCGGAGCCGCGCACGTTGGGTACGAGCACGGCGAGGCCAAGTTCACGCACCCATAGCTGGATCGACGGGTCGAACCCGGGCCGCGCCTGGCCCTCCGGGCCGCCGTGGATGTGGACGACGAACGGGAACGGACCGCGCCCCTTCGGCTTGTATACGAGGCACGGCAGTTGGCGCGGCGTCGTCCCTACCTGGTCGAACGTCGGGTAGCGCACGCGCGTCGGAGTGACGAAGCCGGCAGGGTCGAGGCCGCCCACCTCAGACTCTGTCCAGCGCTGCACACGTACGCCGGCAGCGGACTTGCCAGCGCTTGCAGTCGGCACACGCGCCGTCCACACGTCGCCCGGCGAATCGGCGGCCGCCAGCGACACGGCGATGTCGCGCCCATCCGGGCTCCAGCGCAGGCCCGCAGCCACACCCACCGGCAGGCCGGGGACTGCCTCCGGCACGTTGCCGGCACCCAACACGTACAGCCGGGAGCCCCCGTCTTCGTTGACGAGAAACGCGACGCGGCCATCCGGCGCCACATCGAGATGTTCTACATTCCAAGCAATGGCCGTGGTGAGCCACTCCAGTTTGCCGTCCGCACCGCGCCGGCCCAATCGGTGCACGTCGGCGTCGAGGTCGCTCGTCAGCCACACCTCGCCGCCCCGGCCGAAGCGCGCGTCGCCGACCGCAACGCGCTTGCCGACCTGATCCGGCAACAATGGCGTCACCTTGCCTGTGGCGAGATCGAGCACGTGGGGTTCCGACTGCTCGATGGACAGATACTTGATAAGCATCAATCTCGTGGCGTCCGGCGACCAGTCTTCGACGCGCCAGGTTCCTGACAACTCGGCCACTCGCACGGGAACCGCCAGCGGTCCCTCGGCCGACGCGCCGACACGGGCCGGGGGCGGCGCGTCCCACACGTAGACGTCGAAGTCCTTGCCGTTGCGTCCCGTCCCCACGAACGCGACCTTGCGGCCATCGCGGGACCACACCGGCGTCTCGTGGCGCGACGTGCCGTCCGTGAACACCGCGAGCGACCCGTCGGCCTTGCGCAGCAGAGCGAGTTGGTAGAACTCGGAGCCGCCGCGGTCGATGCCGATCACGATGTCCGTTGCAGGCAGCGCTGCCTTCGCCTTGGCATTGACCGCGAGCGGACGCGGCGCGGCAAAGCCCACCGGTTCGTCGAGGAACGTCCACTGCGTCCGGGCCCCCAACGGTGCTGCGACGTGGTGGAGTTGGTTGGTCTCACCGAAACGGGTGAGCATCAGCACGCCGCGGCCGTCGGGTGACCAGTCGACCAGGCGGGCGGAGCGGGCGCCCGTGTACTGCAGCACGCGCTGGCGCAGCGCTGGCGGCACTTCGGGCACGCCGTCGAACACGAGGGCACCGACGGAGCGCGGCGTGGGAGTCGGCGACGGTGCCGGTGCCGGTGCCGCCCGACTCGCGCGCGCAGGCAGCAGCGCGACGAGGGCACAAGCTGCGACGGTTGACCGAAACGGCAGGCCCCACCAAGGGGACTTGCTCCCTGGTTCCCAAAGACGACACACAGACGAGGTCATCGACGACTCCAAGGCGTCCCGCCAGCCCGGATGGCTAGGAGCCTGTCGGACAAACACGACCCGACAGACGCGATCCTGGCGGCATGACGGCGCAGACGCAAGGCCGCGGGCTTGGCGCGTCGGCCATGGCCCTGCGGGACGCAGCGGCGTGCAAGGTCGATCAGGTCGTCGGCGAGGGCAGGCGACTCACCTGCGGCACGCGCCGCGGCCCACACGCCGTCGCCCGCAGCACGGCTCCCGCCAGGTCGCCGCCGCGGGCCGGCCACAAGGCGATGACGGCGTCGCCGGGGAAATGCAGGCTCGGTCGTCAATGCCCAGCCCCGGTCGGCTTGGCCGCACCCATGAACCAGTCCATGTCGTAGTCGTGGAAAATCACGAGGTAGTCGCGCTGCAGCGACTTCTCCTCCTCCGGCGACTTGACCACGATGGCGCTGAAAAGCCCGCGACCGATGTTCTCGACCTGGCGGGCGTGATCGTGCAGCGGCCAGGTCCCGGCGGTGTCGGCCAGCCACTCCGACACGACCGGCGGCCCCGCCGGCTGGGCCACCGAGGATTCCAGCGTCCCATCGTTCGCGATGTCATAGGCGACGCCGTGTGGATGCAGCGACGCCGGCGCCTCGGGCATCACGTTGCGGAGGTGGACGCGAACCTTGGTTCCCCGCCGCAAGGACAGGATCCACGGCTGGAACGTCTCGGCCTGGGTCTCCATCACCTTGCGCTGTGACGCCGCGGTCGCCGCCAGGAAGGCCTTTTCGTCTGCCACCGGCATGAACAGGCGGGCATCGCGCTCCAGCGTCAGGAGCGCGCGGGTCGCGGGCGTGTAGACGCGCGCCACCGCCAGCGGCACTTCGGCAGCCACGACCCACACATCGACCGTCTGCCCCGGCCCGCCGAGCGGCGTAGGGACCTCACCAGTGAAGCGGCCGTCCTTGCCGAGCGCCGCCGCGTCCACTTCAAGCAGCGCGCCGTCCTTGGGCAGCACGCGAAACATGCCCCACATGCCGGTCACAGCATGTTGCTCGACGTGGCAGTGGTACATCCAGTCGCCTGCACCCGCGCGCGGTTCGGGCGCGACGGCACCGCCACCCGCGTAGAACTCCGCAGCGTCGTAGACCTCGGCCGGCCCGAGCACGCGCGTGTCCTTGCGCTTGCCGTTGTCGACCCACAAGTGGCCATGGATGTGAAACGTGTGGAACAGCGGGCCGTACGACACGGCGCGCACCCGCACCCGCTCGCCGAGTCGCGCCCGCAGCATCGGCGTGAGCGGGTCGGGCAATTGGATGGCGGGCTTGGCACCGTTGGCGGCCACGCCGTGCATCATTTGCGCCTCGTTGGGCGCCGCGATGCCTTTGTCGGTCAGCAGGAGGTGGCGCTGGTACAGGTTCTCGTTGCGCAGGTTGAGCGAGTGGCCGTGGTTGCACATCACGTGCGCGGCATTGCCCGTCCCCATGACGGCGCAGCCGAGCCCCAGTTGCGTCCAGTCGAGGTCGAACTCGTTGTGGACCTCGGCGGCGGCCTTGGCGGCGTCGGGAGCGTCGGGGCCGGTGTTCGTGCACGCGCCCACGGCGAGCAGGCTGCTGAGCGAGCCCGCAAGCATGGACCACTGGACAAGATTCATGGCGAGACTCCTGACCGCGCGCGTCCTAGCACTAGCGCAGCGCCAGCCCGTGCGAGGTCGGTGGATTGGCCGGCAGGACAGTGCCTGCGACGACCATGGAACTGGACCAGGTGCGGATGGGAACCTCAATGTCGGCGGTGGGCGCCGCCCCGGAGACTACTGGAGCGCCCCCGCAGCAGCAATCGGGAGAATGCTCGCAGTGGTCGACCCACTTCAGGCGGCCAGCGCGGCTACTTCACATACCACTCATACCGATATGCCACGCCCACCGTGCAGTGATAGGCGTAGTGGTCGGTGCCGATCGCCGCCTTCGTGCTCGAGCCGTTCTGGCCACCGTCGGGGTACGCCGTGCACGAATTGCAGGTGCCGCCCGAGCAGAACCGCTGCGGGTTCGGGTAAGTGTCGATCTTCATGTGCGACCCGGCCTCGAGGCTGTAGACCGACGTGCTGCTGCCGTCCATCTGCAGGCCGAGGCCGACGTTGGAGTTGTTGGCCCAGCGGTACCACGACGACAGGCGAAAGCCATCTCCTGTCGCCTCGCAGTTGCCATAGTAGGAGTTCGAGTAGATGTCCTGGGCAAAGCCCGTGAACGTGTCGAAGGGGGCCGCGACGCCGCTCGAGCGGATGCCCGTCGTCTGCTTCCACCCCGCGCCGGACTGGCCGCCGTTGCAGCCGCCGGTCGAATTGGCGCTGAACGAACCCATCTGCACCGTGAAGAAGCTCTGAAACGTCTTGTTGCCGTTCAGGTGCCAACTGCGCCAGCCGATGGGCGCCGCCCCTTCGACCGCCGTCGCATTGCGCACCACGAGCAGCAGTTCCGGGCCGGAGACGAGGTTGGCGGCCGGGCTCTTGAAGTCCTTGGTCCAGCGGTTGACGAACGAGCCGAACCC
>SHZF01000127.1 GCA_009692425.1 Myxococcales bacterium
GGCGTGAACGCGATCAGGTTGCCATCGGCGTCGTACTGGCCGGCACCCGCCAGTTGGCCCACCTCGTGGAAGGTGCCCGCGTCGGCGATGGCATCGATGCGCTCGCGGATCGACAGCTTGCCGAAGTGGTGCTGGCGGGCCACCTTTTCGGCGCCACCCATCTGCCGCGCCAGCGCGCGGCGCCGCTCCAGTTCATCGATTTCTGCCTGCCAGCTCATGCCTGCCTCCCGTGGTCGCGGCAAGCCTATCAGCTTCGCTGCTGGCGCAGCCGTGCGGGCGCCGCGCGGGCGCCGCGGAGGCGCCGACCGCGCGGGAGTCGGGCCACGTGCCTGCGCGCCGTGGCCGGCGGTCTGTCCAGAACGTGGAAGACGCCCGTACGATCACCGCGAGTGCCCGATCGGCGCGACTCGGGCGAGTCCTGGCATCGGCGGCGCTGTGGCCGGCGGCTGCTGGCAACATCGCATCAGCGGGGAGGGCAACAGCAATGGGTGAGGCCGGTCCGCGCACGCTGGCCAACGCGCTTTCGTTGCACACCTGGACGCTCGATACGACGCCTCTGGCGCTGGCACTCGCGGCAACAAGGGCGGCGGGTTGGGATGCGGTCGAACTCCGGCGCCTCGACTTCACGCGAGCGGTCAAGGCCGGTGGCACGGTCGAGGACGTCATTGCGGCGGTACAGGCGAGCGGGCTGCCCGTTGCCTGCGTCGGCATCCAGATGGGCTGGCTGTTCTGCGGCACCGACGACTACAAGCGACTGCTGGCGGCGCTGATCGACGCCTGCGGCTGGGCGCGTGCGCTCGGCTGCAGCCGCCTGATGAGCGCCTCCGACCGCGGCAGTGGCGCGCGCGATCTCGCCATCGGTCGCATCCGCGAGTTCGCCGCCGTTGCCGCCGATGCCGGCCTGGTGCTGGCGCTCGAATTCAACTCGTCGGTGCAGATGGTCAACTCGCTCCGCGTGGCACGCGACCTCGTCAGCGCCGCCGGCCACCCGGGCTGCCGGCTGCTGCTCGACACCTATCACCTGCAGCGGAGCGGCGCGACCGTGGCCGACGTGGCCGACATTCGCGGCGACGAGATCGCGCACGTGCAGTTCAGCGACGTGCCGGCCAGCGGGCCAGCCGCCGACCATGGCACTGACCGGCTGCCGCCGGGGATGGGTTGCATTCCATTTCGCGAAATGTTCGCCGCCATCCTCGAAACCGGCTACAGCGGGCCGCTGTGCTACGAGGCACCGAATCCGCGGGCCTGGGCGCGTGCCCCCGAGGAGGTGGCGCGCGAGGCGCTGGCGGCGACGCTGGCGCTGTTGCCACAGCAGCGGCGGTGAACCGTGAACGAGATGTCTCCGTGTCAAACCGCGGGGTTGGGCTGAACGCCAGCGGCACTGTCACCGCGGCAGCAGTGGAGCGAAGGCTCGGCACCACCGCCGCGAGTCCCGGCGATGGTGCGTCGAGCGGGCCGGCACCGCGCGGCCGCCCGCCCGGTCGCATCATCGTGGCGCGTGATAGCCATGGCAGTTCACCAGCCAGGCGACGCGGCGGCTTGTCCCGGTGCCGGCCACCTCCACCCGCCGCGGCTGCTCGACCGCCGCGAAGTTCGCGCGCAATTCGTCGAGGGTGCCACGGCGTGGCTGGGTGAGCACCGCAACGGCTGGGTGTCCTTCCCAGTTTGCGAGCCTGGTCCAGTAGCGGAAGCCGAGGCCGCCGGCGCCGAGCGCAAAGGTATTGACCTGTGCCTCCGGCTCGTTCGTGTAGAAACCCAACTCGGCCGCCAGGTTGTAGCGGTCGGCGCCGAGGATGAAGGCTTCCCGGCCAGTGCGCGCTTCCAGTTCGTGTTCGGCGCGCTCCACTTCGATGGCGAGTTGTTGCCAGCCGCCGATGCGCGTCGACGCCAGCAACGCGGGGCGTCCCCAGACGGCGGCGCTGAGCGCTGCCGCCACCAGCGTGGCGATGACGACGGTGGTGGCGCCAGCGGTCAACCGCCACGGTCGTGATGTCCGCACGTAGTCCGCCGCCAGTGCGCCGGCAGCCGGCAGCAGCGCCAGGTAAGCGGGGGCGGTCCAGTTGAAGCGGACTTCGGTCCTGAAACTGGCATACAGGAACAGCGCCAGCAGTGGCAGCGCGAACGCCTGCGCGAGCGTCGCGGCGCCATCCCGGCGCAGCACGCCGCGGGCGAACAGCAGCATGACGGGCGGCGTCACGGCGGCGAACTGATAGAGCCAGAAGGTGGCGACACTGGTGGCCATGTCGTTGCCGGCGTCGTCGAGGCGGGCGCCCTGGAAGACGAAGGATGCCCAGTCGTGGCCGGCGTTCCAGACCACGACCGGAGCGAACATCAGCGCGGCCAGGCCGAGCGCCAGCCACGGCTGCGGGCGCCGAAGCCAGTGCCGGCATCCCGGATGCAGCCACAGGAACGCGAACAGCCCTGGCACCAGCATGGCGGCCGTGTACTTCGACAGCAGCGCACCGCCGATACCAACGCCCACCCACACCCAGCCGCTGGCGCGGTTACGCGTTGCCGCCTGCGTGATGCCGAGCAGTGCCAGCAGCCAGAAGGAGATCAGGGGTCCGTCTGGCAGCGTGAAGAAGCCGCTGACCAGATAGGTCGGCAGCACATTGAACAGGACGGTCGCCCAGATGGCGGAGCGATTGCCGAACCACAGCCGCGTGATCGCAAAGACGAGCGTGCTCGATACGCAGGACAGCGCGATGGTTGCGCAGCGCACGCCGAACTCGGTGTGCCCGAACAGCGTCACGCCGAGTCCGACAACCCACGCCACCATCGGCGGGTGATCGAAATAGCTGAGCGCCGGATGTTCGAAGTAGGTCCAGTAGTAGGCTTCTTCCGGCAACAGTTCGAACTGCCCGGCGGCCAGCAGGCGGATGGCGGTGAAGACGACGACGGCGATGCCGGCGATGGCGGCCAGTTGGGTTGACGGCGCCTCTGCCGGCACGCCCACCGGTGCGTGTGCGCTGCGCGGAAACGCCGGCATCAGTCCGGCAGGCCGAGCACGCGCTTGGCGATGATGTTGAGCTGGATCTCGGCGCTGCCGCCGGCGATGGAGAGGGCCTTCGAGCCGAGCCAGTCGCGTGTCAGCGCCAGGTGTTGTGGATCGAAGCCGGCGCCGGCGCCGAGCCCGTCGCTGCCGAGCGCGCGCAGCGCCAGTTCGCACTCGTCCTTGTCGAGTTCGCGCTTCGCATACTTCAGCACCGACGACCACAGGCCGGGCGACTCGCCGCGCGCGCGCGCTTCGATCAGCCGCTGGTTCAGCAGCGAGACGGCGCGCAGGCCCATGCGGTTGCGTACGACGTCGCGCCGAAGCGCCGCGTCGCGTATGCGGCCGGCGTCATCGCCACTCTGCGCGCGCGCCACCGCCAGCAGCGGCACCGCCAGGTTCTTCGCTCGGGTGCCGGCGCTGTTGCGCTCGTGCTGCAGCAGTGCCTTGCCGATGGTCCAGCCCCGGTTGCGCATCGCACTGCCGCCCACGAGCTGCTCCTTCGGCACGCGCACGTTGTCGAACAGGGTCTGGCAGAACGGCGAGGCGCCGGAAATGAGGCGGATCGGCCGCGTCGACACACCCGCCGAGCGCATGTCGATCAGGAGCATGGAAATGCCATCCTGTTTCGCCGCCACCGGGTCGGTGCGCACCAGTGCATAGATCCAGTCGGCGCTGTCGGCGCCGCTGGTCCAGATCTTCGTGCCGTTGACGAGGAAGTGATCGCCGAGGTCGTCGGCGCGCGTGGCGAGGCGCGCGAGGTCGGAGCCGGCTCCGGGTTCGGAATAGCCCTGGCACCAGCGCACTTCGCCGCGGGCTATCGGCGGCAGGTGGGCCTTCTTCTGGGCCTCCGTGCCGAGGTGAGGAGCATCGGTCCGAACATCCACACGCCCATGCCGCCGAGCGGTGGCCGGCAATGCAGCCGTGCCATTTCCTCCGCCAGCACGCGCATCTCGCCCGGGTTGAGGCCGGCGCCGCCGTACGCGGCTGGCCAGTCGGGAACGGTCAAACCGCGTGCCGCCGCGCGCATGAGCCAGAGCCTGGCCTCGACGTTTGGCCATTGCTGCCGGCTGCCGCCTGAAACTTCCTCTGCCGGCGGCGCCGGCGTCCGCATGGACGGCGGGCAGTTGGCGTCGAGCCAACCGCGGATTTCGCTGCGAAACACCTCGGCGGTGGCCATGCGAGTACTTCCCTGCCTGGTGCCCAGCAGGTTACGCCATGCGGCTGCCAGGAGGCCAAGTGCGATCAACAGGCGACGCGCGAACCGGCTCGACGCGACGATCCCGGTCGTTGCCGTGGAAGCCCTGCGTGCGCCCGGCGATATGGTCCGTTGCGGCTGGCGGCGCCGTCACCGACGCTGGCGTTCCTCGCCAGACCGTTCCCGCCGCGGGTCCTTGTGGCTGACCGCGCCCGCTCAGCGCGACGCGCGCTCGATGCGCACGCTCCAGTCGTTGCCGCTCTCGATGCCGTGTTGCCTGGCGAAGTCGTCCTGGTTCAACGCGATGGCCATCTCATCGAGTGAGTTCACGTACACCAGTGGCGCACCGGTGGCGACATCGCCGAACGTGCCCACATAGGGCGCCACGCCACGCCACGCGATCTTGCCGGCATGCGCGATGGTCACCGCCAGCCTCTGGCCCAGTTCGACGCCCATGCTTTCGAACAGCGTGCGATCGATGTTGGTCCAGACGTTGCCCCACTGCACATCGAGTACCGGCACCGTGCCGACGACGGCGTTGCCGTCGCGGTGGGCACGCTCGTAGGGCAGCAGGACCGGGCGGTCAACCAGCGGCCCCACCTCGGCGAAGCTGATGCTGCCGGACGCGAGGCGCGCGGCGGTGAATGCATACACATCGCGGCCGTGGAACGTATTGGAGTGTTCCGCGCCGGGGCGGCGATTGGTCGTTTCGTCGATCGAGCGCAGTTGCACGATGCCGGGCTGCTCGGCGAGCAGCGTCAGCGTGCCGTTGTCCGGCGTCACCACGTAGTGCCCCGTGCGCGTCAATGCGATGACGGAGCGGCGATCGGTGCCGACGCCGGGATCGACGATCGACACCAGCACCGAGCCGCGCGGCCAGTACGCGAGCACGGCGCGTAGTCGATAGGCCGCCTGCCACACGTCGTAGGCGGCGATGCCGTGCGTCAGGTCCTGGACCACGAGGTGGCGGTCGACGCCGAGGATGACGCCGTGCATGGCCGCAACAGCGTGATCCTGCAAGCCGAAGTCGGACTGCAGTGCAACGATGCCGGCAACCGGCACGGATAGCTCGCTCGACGCAACGGCTGGCGCCTCGTCAGCGCCCGCGGCTTGTGCGCCGGCGACAGCGGCGAAAAGGAGCGCCAGCGCGGCGCGCGCTGGCGCTCGCCGCGGCTTGAGCAGGCGCCAGCGGTTGGCCGGTGGCCGGTACCCGGGAAGCGGCCAGCGTGGCGTCGCCGCCGGTTTGGGGGATGTGGTGGTGAAGGCGGTCGCCGCCGACGCATCGCCGGGCATCGTGTTCATGATTCGTCCCGTTGGTTCCGGTGCAGACAGTCTGCCGCAACGACCAACACCCCGCCTTCGGCCGGGCCGCCTGGGCGCGGGGCGCTTGCCCGGCGCGGCCGTTCGAAACCGGCTCAGCCGCTCGTGTCCCGGAACGGCAGCCGGGTGAGGTCGACGTTGCCGCCAGACAGGACGATGCCGATGCGGGCGCCGCGCGCCTCGAGCGCACCGCACAACAGCGCGCCCAGCGGCACCGCGGAGGAAGGTTCGACCACCAGCTTCATGC
>SHZF01000128.1 GCA_009692425.1 Myxococcales bacterium
GACCGTCGCGGTGCCGGTGCAGAGCGGTGTGCCGGTGGCGTAGGTGGTGTCCTCGTTACCGCTTGCCACCTCGAACGGATCGTCGTTGCAGGTAAAGCCCGGCGTGATCGGACCCGCGTCGGCGTCGCCGCCCCCGCCACCTGGATCCACGGCGCCATTACGCCGGCACTCGCAAAACACCGGCGCGGCCACTGCAGCCGGGTGGTAGCCATCGGGGCAGCGTTGTTTCTCAGGGTGCATCGGGTCGGCCGGTTCACAGCGGAACGGGATCTCGCCCAAATCGGGCGAGTAGGGATCGCACGCGGCCGCCGCGAGGAGCAGCGGGGCGAGCGCGAAGCAAAGAGCAGCAGGACGGTTCATGGGAGTCGCCTCAGACCTGTCAGAACTGGATGACGGCCGCGCCGCCTACAAGGCCGGGGCCGACGATCGGCGCTCCGGACACACGGATTCCCCTGCGCGTCGCTCGCTCGCCGCCCGCAAGCGCTGCTGCGCGAGCCTGCTTCGCGTCGAGGTACCAGAGGGCGCCGGCGGCCGCCGCCGAGGTGACCCCGAGCACCAGCGACACGTTGGCGAGGATCTCGAACGTCTCGCCGTCGGTCTCGACCGTGCGGTGCTGGTCGGCGAACTGTAGACAGGGTGGTGGCTGGCCGTTCGTCGGGCACTGGTTGCCGGCCGGATGTTCCGAGGTATAGGCCACGCTCGAAAGCGCGGAGGCGTGGTCGGAGGCCGACAGATAGAAGACCAGCGTGGCGGCAAGGAATGCCGCCGTGCCACCCGTCGCGCCCCACTTTGCGTAGGTCAACGGGCCAGCCGGCGTGTCGTTCGGGCCGCCCACGTCGTCGCTGTCGTCGCTGGCCGAGGGATCCTCATCCGGGAGCTCGTCGTCGCTCGTCGCCGCCATCGTGCCCGAGCCGCCCTCACCAGCTTCCTCGTAGAAATGCGGCTTCGCGGACGGCTCGACGAAGATGACGTTCGGCGACGACGCGCGGCCGGAATTTGTCACCAGTTCGCCCGAGTCGGAGCGCACCTCGATGTAGTAGTGGATCGCAGTACCGCGCACCGACGCGGGCGGAATGCGGCCCACGAACTCGTCGTAGCGCTGCTTCATCGGTGTCGTCTGGAAGTCGCTCTCGCCGGCGGCGCGGTGAAACAACGTGAGCTGCCAGCGTGCATTCCCGGGAATCTTCGCGGTGATGTCGAGCGGCTTGGCGGGGGGCGCCTCGGCGACGCACTCATGTAGGAAATCGGCAGCGGTGGCGGGTTTGCCGCGGTCACGCTTGGGCGGCGGCAGTGGGCGCTTCTCTTCGGGCGGCGGCGCAGCCAGCGCGGCCTCCTCTGCAGCGACGGCGGCCTTGATCACTTTTACGCGATCGGCCGCGAGCGGCAGGTTGGCCTGGGCCTTCTCGTTGCCAGTCGCGTCGACCAAGAACTTCTCGTAGTAGTGGAGCGCGAGCGTGCGGTCGCCGAGTTCGTCGTACACGAAGCCGATGTTGTACAGCACGACCGGGTTCTTCGAGAGCTTGTACGCCAGCTTGAAGGCCTCCACGGCGGCGGGCTTGTCACCCTTTTCGTAGAGTGTCTTCCCCTCGACGAAGCGCTGCTTCGCCTCGTCGAGCTTGGCGGCATCCGTCGCCTGCGCACGCAGCGGCGAACCGCTCAGCGTGACAAGGGCCATCGCGACCAGCGCGACTGAGATGGAACGGAGCATGTAGAGAGTCCTCCGATGAAAGCGAGCGAGGTGGGCGTGGAGCAACTCCGGGCGTGGGTTCCGGAAGTTGCGCTAGAGCTGTGCCTAGATCCGTCGGCGGTGCCTAGAACGGGTCGACAATGCCGCCCTTGGGCTTGGAGTTCTTCTTGTCCCGCTTCTTGTCGTTCTTTTCCTTCTTGTCGGCGGCCTTCTTGTCCGTCGACTTTCCAGAGGCCTTCCCGGAAGACCCGGACGGCGCCGAGTCGATGAACGGATCCAGAATGGCGCCCTTGACCCCGACACTGCCGGAGTCGCGGTCACGCCGTGAGCGGTCGGTCTTGTCTTTGCGATCCTGCCTGGCGTCCTTTGCGTCCTTGGCGTCGTCCTTGGCAGTCGGTGCGAGCGGTGCGAGCGGCGAGACCGTCGGCGAGACCGTCGGCGAGACCGTCGGCGAGACCGTCGGCGAGACCGTCGGCGAGACCGTCGGCGCACCGGGTTCGCCGAGCGGCTGCACGGTCGGCGCACCCGCCACGTCGGCACCGCTCGCCTCATTGCTGGCGTCGTTCGCTCCACCCCTGTTGCCCGCGATGAAGAACATCCCGCCGGCGCCGACGACGAATGCCACCGCCGCGAGTCCCAGTCCGCGGCTGCGCGTCTGTCCCGGGTCGGGCAACGGCGCTGCCGCCGCTTGGGCAGCGACCGATCGTGCGCGCGCCCGCAGTTCGTCGGCTTCGGCCCGCGCCCGCGCGGCGTCGGCCTGCGCCTGTGCGACCTCGGCCTTGACCTGCTCGACGGCAGCGAGGGCCGTTCGGGTCTCGCCCTGCGCCTGCTCGAGCGCGACGCTCGAACGCGCCGCCCGCGCCGCCCGCACGTCGTCGCCGACGTCCCACCCGTCGGTGTCCACGAAGCTCGAGTTCGCCCGCGCGATGAACTCCTCGAGCGACCGTTCGATCGCGCTCACCTCTTTAGCTGTCGCCTGCATGGTCATCCGTGCTTTCTCGTCGTCCCGGCTCGCCACGCCCGTCGGTGCAAAGCTACCGACGACCACACGCGCTCCGGAGTCCGATCATTCTAGTGTGTGGACCGTGTACGCACAACACGGACTCTTCGTGCTACGCGGCGGCCGATCGGCTGCGGGTCAGCCACCGGCGCGCTCGCGGGTCACTCGGCCAGTGCGGCGCCAAGCTCTCCGAGCGACTCTTGGACTCGCTCTGCGAGCGCCCGGGAGAGCGCGGCCTCGGGTTGCGCCACAAGGTCGGCCAGTCGCCGTGCCGCCGTCCGGATCTGTGCGCGCATGCGGTCCCGCTTCTCCTGGTCTTCCATGGGAAACGCGACCTCGCGAAACCGCCGCTGCAGCACGATCATCGGCGCGCCCTCGTCGAACACCGCGCGCTTGATGGTCGCCATCGTGTCGTCGTCGGCGGCGCCTCGCTCCTCGGCGCGGACGGCGAAATTCACCGCTTGCCAGCTCGGCACAGCGTGCAGTGGCGTGGCGTCGTCGTAGGAACCGGCGCCGCTGTCATCGACGACGTCGTCGCCGTCGGCACCGCGGGTCGCGAGGCGCGGCGCGTGGGCGCGCAGGAAGCCGTAGCTTGCGCAGAGCTTGTCCGCCGTCCCCTTCTTGATGCTGAGCTCGCGGGTGCAGTAGTCGTCGAACGACTCGTAGCCCCACCGCCGAAATGCCGAGGACGACCGCACCCGCGCCAGCGCCTCGGCGAGGTCGATCCAGCTCCGCTTGAAGCTGCGCGCCCGCGCCAGCACGCGCGCACGCTCACTGTCGCCCGCGACCGCCTCGTCTCGCGGCGCCCCACCGCGCTCGATCTTCGTTGCGTGCTCCATGGGACGGAACCCTAGCCCGCCGCTGTGACAGCCCATCGCTGCTCCTGGACACGCTCCGGGGCGCTCTCCGGGGCGCTCGCCTGTACAGGCCACGGATCGCGATCCATACTCGCACGCCGTGCGTTCCTGTCCCGCGTGCAACACGCGCTACGACGACGAAGTGTCCTTTTGCGCGCGCGACGGCACGCCCGTACTCGTGTCGGTCGCGCCATCGCTGCCGTCGCTCGTGGGCCAGGTGATCGGCGACCGCTACCGCCTCGTGAAGAAGCTCGGCGAGGGCGGCATGGGCGAGGTCTACGTCGCCGAGCACATGCACATCGAAAAGCGCGTGGCGCTCAAGCTGCTCCACGCCGCCGTGCTGTCGAACCCCGAGGCGGTCACACGGTTTCGCCAGGAGGCGCGCTCGGCCAGTTCGATCGGGCACCCGAACATCGTGCAGATCGACGACTTTGGCACGCTGCCCGACGGCAGCGTCTACCTCGCAATGGAATTTCTCGACGGGTGCGCACTCTCCGACCTCGCGGTCATCGGCCTACCGGTCGGGCGCGTGCTCCACATCGCGATCCAGACTTGCCACGGCCTCGGCGCCGCACACGCCAAGGGGATCGTCCATCGCGACATGAAGCCGGACAACATCTACATCACGTCGCAGGGCGGGCGCGACGTTCCGAAGATTCTCGACTTCGGCATCGCCAAGGTCACCGGCGCCGACGGGGGCAACAATCTCACGCGCACCGGGACGATTTTCGGCACGCCGTTCTACATGGCGCCCGAACAGGCGCTCGGGCAGGCGGTCGATCACCGCGTCGACATCTACGCGATGGGCGTGATCCTTTTTGAGCTGCTGACCGGCTCGGTGCCGTTTCGCGCTGAGTCGTTCATGGCGATCCTCACGCAGCACATCACGACGCCACCGCAGAGTCCGTCCGCGGTCGCGGCGCAGGCTGGGCGCCAAGTGTCGCCGGAGCTTGAAGCGATCGTGCTGCGCTGTCTGGCCAAGCAGCCGCACGAGCGATTTGCATCGATGGGCGAGCTGATCGAAGCGCTCACGCAAGTCTATCGGCAGGAGTGCGGCGCGGGTGCAACGCTGCCGCTCCCCGGCGAGCCGCTCGCGCTGAGGCCGCAGCCGCCCGTGGCGTCGCCGATGCTGCCCCCTGGCACGCTGCCGCCGGCGTTTGCGCCGCAGGGGTCGCCGTTCGCAGCGCCGCCGGCGTTTGCGCCGCAGGGGTTGCCGTACGCGCCGGCCGGGGCTCCCTCGCAGTTCCCGTCGGCAGCCGGCTACCCGGCGCAAACGATGGTGCCGCCACTCGGCTCGCGCGGGTTGCTCGTCGCCACCTGCGTGCTGGTGGTCGCCAGTGCGGGCGGCGTGGGCTGGTATTTTGTCGCCGGGCCCGGGCGGCAGCAGGAGCAGCCCGTCGTGGCCGTCGTGGCCGAGGCGACAGCGGAGCGCGCCGCGCTGCCCGATGCTGCAGTGGCCGCGCAACCGGCGGCCGATGCGGTGCCGCAGCTCCCTGAATTCCGTTCGGTGATCGTGAACTCGGAGCCGCACGACGTGAAGATTGTGTTCGAGGGCATCGTGTTAGGCACGACGCCACGGATCATCCAGGTGCGGCCCGGAAGTCCGGTCACGTTGCAGCTTGAGTACCCGGGCTATCGCACGGTCGACTTGCTGGTCGATGGGACCGAGGAGCGCGTGACCCAGAAAATGGTGCGGCTTCGCTCCGCTGGGCGTGGGCAGGGCAAGCGGGGCGGCGGCGGCGGCAAGGTGGATAAAGATGCACTCGAGTAGCCCGCGGCTGGGGCGCGTGCTCGGTGTGGTGCTCGTCGCGTGCGTGGTGCTGGTCGCGACGACAGCCGGGGCCGACGACGTGCGCCTGACGGCCCAGCGTCATTTTGCCGCTGGCGACAAGCTGTTTCGCGCCGGCGACTATCGTGGGGCGATCGCCGAATTCGAGGCCGCCGATGCGCTGCTGCCTTCGCCGATTCTGGCGTTCGACCTCGCGCTCTGCCACGAGCAACTCGGCGAGCAGGAGCGCGCCGTGCTGCGCTATCGCGATTATCTCGCGCGCAGTCCGATGGCACCGAACCGCGCAGACGTGGAGCAACGTGTCGCGCGCCTCGACGCTGCGCTGGCTGCGC
>SHZF01000052.1 GCA_009692425.1 Myxococcales bacterium
GCGGTGGCGGCGGCTACGGCGGCGGTGGTGGCGGCGGCGATCGCGGCGGTGGCCGTGGCGATCGCGGCGGCTACGGCGGCGGCGGTCGGCGCTCCTAAAGCAGGAACGGGGCCCGCAAGGGTCCAAGACCGGGCACTGCCCGCGGAATCGAGAGGTTCCGCGGGCAGTGCGCTTTTTGGCTGCCATCGGGCCGGCCCCACCGCCTTTGCGGGCGGAGCGCGCCGTTGACCGCATTGGACCGTGGGCCGTAGACTCTGTGGCCGTCTGCCCAAGGAACTGCCATGGCCCGCACCCACGAAGACATCGAGAACTACATCGTTGCCAGCGGCATCCCGTACGAGCAAGTCGGCATCGGCACGTGGATCCTGCACGACACGGATTGGCAAGGCGCCCAGATCGTCGTCCAGCACACCGAACCGCTCGTCGTCTACCGCGTCAAGCTGTTCGACCTGCCAAACCTGCCGGCCCAGGTCGAGGCGGCGCTGCTGCGCCACCTGTTGCGCCTGAACGCGACCGAGATGCTGCAAGGCGCCTACGCGCTCGAGGGCAATGCGGTGGTGGCGGTCGAGGTCATGCAGGACCAGGGGCTCGACGAAAACGAGTTCCTCGCCGCGATCGATTCGATGACGCTCGCCATCGAAGAGCACCGCGACGACATCCTCGGCAAGCTTGGTCATGTCATGCCTGCGGTGGCCGCCGCGTAGGGCAAGCGGTGCCGACCCCAACGACTCACCTGACCCATTCCTGTGCGGGCCCGCCGGGCGCCGCACCCAAACCCGGAGGACCCCATGAGCCTGTTCGATCGCATCGGAATGCTCGTCCGCTCGAACCTCAACGCATCGGTCAGCAAGGCCGAGGATCCAGAGAAGATTCTCAACCAACTGCTGATCGACATGCGCGATCAGTTCATGGAGGCTAAGAAGCAGGTGGCGATCACCATTGCCGACGAAAAGCGCCTGTTCGCCAAGATGACGCAATCGCAGCAGAACGCGGCCGAGTGGGAGCGCAAGGCGATGCTCGCCATCCAGGCCGGCGATGACCAGTTGGCGGCAGAGGCCCTGTCGCGCCAGCAGCAGGAGGCGCAGCTCGCCGAGCAGTGGAAGGGCCAGTGGACGCACCAGAAGGTCGCGTCGGAGCAGTTGCGCCAGGCGCTGATGTCGCTGAACACGAAGATCGAGGAGGCCAAGCGCAAGAAGGATCTGCTCATTGCGCGGTCCAAGCGCGCCGAGGCCCAGAAGACTATCCACAACACGATGTCGAGCCTGAACGACAACTCAGCGTTCGACACGTTCGGGCGCATGGCCGAGAAGGTCGACCAGGCCGAAGCTGAGGCTGCGGCGTCTGAGGACTTGTCACACACGATGGCGGGCGGCGATCTAGAGGACCGCTTCAAGAAGCTGGAGCAGCAGAAGGGTCCGTCCGACGCCCTGCTTGCGCTCAAGGCGAAGATGGGCCTGCTGCCGGCGGCGTCGGCCCCGCAGCTCGGGGCGCCCAGGATGGCGGTGCCGGCGCTGGCGGAAGACGAGTTCGCGATCCCGGACATCGGCATGGACGTGGGCGAAAAGGCGAAGGTCTAGCTTGTCCGGCCTGCGGCCTTTCTGGCGATCTGGCGGCTCCTACCCGTGAACCTTGCGACCTTGTACCGCCTGCGCGACGGGCTGGCCGTGACGCGCAGTCCCGGCGGCTTCTGGCAGGTCGAGGACGAAGAACTGCGGCGGGCCGTGCGACTCGGCGATGCGGACGCGGCGCTGCTGCAGGCGATTGACGGGCATTCGGTGACGGCGGGCGACCTGGGCGCGCGGCTCGGGCTCGATGACGCCGAACTGCGGCGCCGGCTGTCAGCTCTCGCGCGGCTGTACGTGCTCGATGGCGACCGGGCGCGGCGGCGACTGGACCTGCAGGACGCGCGCTTGGACTTTGCCGACCAATGCAAGACGAGCGCCCACAAGGAAGCGCTCGAGTGGCCGCTCGGCCGCGACCCGCCCCAACATGGCTGCGTGGCGACGGGCACGTGCTGCACCGTGACGTTTCTAGGGCCGCTGACGCACGCCGACAGGGTGCGCGTCGAGGGCCTCGTGTTCCGGGCGCGGCGGGCGGTCGATGACGCGGAGCAGCTGTTCGAAGATGTCGACCTCGACGGCAAGCACTACCTCGGCATGGCGCACGACGCCGGTTCTGGGCGCTGCGTCGCCCAGCGCGAAGACCTGCTGTGCGACATCCACGCCGAGCACGGTCTGGAGAGCAAGCCGGTGGCGTGCCGGCAGTTTCCGCTGCGGTTCTACCGGTCCCCAAAGGGCGTGCACGTCTCGCTGCTGCTGGCGTGCGATGGCTACCACCGCTCGCGCATTGCCGCCGAGCCGTGGATGAGCCGGGAGACCGAAATCCGCCAACTGCTTCACGAAGGCGCGTCGTGGGTGCGGATGGCCGTGCCGCTGGAGTGGTCGGCCGGTGTGCCGGTGCCGGTCGAGGCTTGGTGGCCGGTGCGTGCGGAACTTTTCGCGCTGGAGCCCGAGGATGCCGCGCAGGTCCACGGCTGGCTCGCCGCCGTGCTCGGCGTGTGCGAAGACCGAATCGCGCGCGATGCCGCCGCCCTGGCCGAAGGCCCCGAAGTCGCGTGGCCGCGCACGCTGGGCCGCTGGATTCCGGCGCTGGCGCGACCGTGGACGCTCTACGATGCCGACGAGGCGGAGGCCCACGCCGGCTCGATCGCGGTGCGCGCGGGAGACCTGCGGCGCCGCAAGATGAAAGCCGATGCCGATCGGCTGACCGAGATCGCGGCCGGCCTGCGCGCCCAGTGCGAAGGCCTCCGGCTGGCGCGGCCGGGCCAGGACAACGAACCGCCCGGCGGACTGCCGCCCCCGTTGCAGGCGACTCCGGCAGCCTGGCGCCACCTTGCCGACATCGTCGCCAATGACCTGCAGGTCCAGGTAGTACTCGGCCACCTCGACGCCGGGCTCATGGCGCTCGTGCGCCGCCTGCTGCTGGCCGAAGCGCTGGCGTGCTGGAGTGCGCGTAAGCGGGGCAGCGCGCTGGTGGAAACGACGGACACGACGCGGGCGCTCCATGCCGTCTACCGCAGCGAGCCGGACCTCGGGAAGCTGGGGCAGATCCTGGCGAACCAGGGCAATCCCGCGGCGGCGCTGTCGGCTTGAACCTCGCCGTGCCGCGCCCCCGCTGCCCGGCCGCCCACGCCCGTCGCCGTCGCCGATTCGCCGGGCTCGCGCTGGTCGGGGCCGCTGCGTGCACGCCCACGCCGCCGACTTTTGCGTCCCACGCCGCGATCCTGGCCGAACCGCCGCCCGCGCACCGCACGCTGACGTACGCGGGCGGCAACCACGAGTTCCTCGACCCCGCCAGGATCGCGGAGTCGGCCGGCCACCACCTGATGCTGAACGTGTTCGAGGGGTTGTACACGTACAACCGCGGCGACGGCCCGCCGGTGCCCGCGATGGCGACGCACCACGAGGTGTCGGCCGATGGGTTGCGCTACACGTTCCACCTGCGCCCGGGGCTCGTGTGGGCCGACGGCGTCGCGCTCACGGCGCATGACTTCGTGTTCGGCTGGCGCCGCGTGCTGCTGCCCGCGATGGCGTCACGCTCGGCGCAGTTGCTGTGGGTCGTCAAGAACGGCAAGGCGCTCAACGAGGGCGCGCTGACCGATGTGGGGCAGTTGGGGGTCCGCGCTTCTGCCGACCTGACGCTCGACGTGACGCTGGAGCGGCCGACCGCCTACTTCGTCCACCTCGTGTGCGAGATGCCCTACGTCGCGCAACCGCGCCATGTCGTCGCAAGGCTGGGGGCGGGCTGGGCGCTGCCGGGCACGCTCGTCGGCAACGGACCCTACGCGCTGGCCGAGGACGAGCCGCGCAAGCGCACGGTGCTCGTCAAGAATCCGCGCTACTTCGCCGCGCACGACGTGTTTCTCGAGCGCATCGAACTGCTGGCGACGGAGTCCGAGCAGACCGCCTACGACTGGTTCGAGGTCGGGCGCACCCAGTGGCACGGCGACTGGACGCTGCCGATGGAGAAACTGCCGCACTTGCGCGCTTCGGGCCGGCCCGACTTCCACACCGACCCGAAGCTGTGCTCGTACTACTTCAGCCTGCGCGTCGACCGGCCACCGCTCGACGATGTGCGCGTGCGGCAGGCGCTCAACCTCGCGATCGACAAGGAGCGCCTCGCGCTGCACGTGATGAAGGGCAACCAGCCCGTCGCGACGAACGCGGTGCCCGACCTGTTCGCGAAAAGCCACGGCTATGACGCCTTGCGCGGGCCCGGCTTTGACCCGGACGCGGCGCGGGCCCTGTTGGCGGCGGCGGGCCATCCACGCGGCATCGGGCTGGCGCCCATCGAACTCGTGCACAATACCGGCGAGGGCCACCGCGTCATCGCCGAATTCGTGCAGCGTAGCCTCCAGGAGAACCTGGGCATTCACGTCACGTTGGCCAACATGGAGTGGGGCACGCTGTTGAAGCGACTGCTGCGCGGCGATTTCTCCGTCGGCCGTTCGTCGTGGTGCGCGGACTATCCAGACCCGCTGACGTTCCTCGAAGTGTTCCATTCCGATGCACCCAGCAACTACGCGGGCTACAAGTCGAAGCCGTACGACGCGGTCTTGGCGGCGATCGGCAACGAGACCGACCCCGTCGCCCGCAACGGCCACATCCGCCGCGCCGAGGAGATGCTGGTGCGCGACCTGCCGCTGCTGCCGATGTACCACTACACATGGAGCTACCTGCTCAAACCGTTCGTGCTCGGCTACGAGCGCCACATGCAAGACCAGCACCCGCTCAAGTACGTGCGCTGGGCGACACCACAGGAACACGCCCGGCTGCGCAACGGCGAGCGCGTGGTGCTGGGGCCGTTGCCGGGCGCAGTGGGCCGCGTGCTGCCTGCGGGAGTGCGCTGATGCTCCGCTTTGTGGCCCATCGCCTGGTGCAGGGCGTGCTCACGCTGTGGGTCATCGCGTCTCTGGCGTTTGCGCTGATGCGGCTGGCGCCGGGTGGTCCGTTCGACAAGGAAAAGCCGCTGCCGCCTGCGGTCGCGGCCAACCTGAAGCGGACGTTCGGGCTGGCGGCGGACCTCGGCAGTCCGGTCGCGGGCGTCGTCGTCGCGTGCCCGACCCAGGCGGGCGCGTCGGTTGCGGCTGGCGCCACGCTGTGCACGGTCAGAGCGCTTGACGGGGCACCCGTGGTGCTGCGGGCGGATCGCCCGATGACGATCGTGGCCGTGATCGGCGAAGCGGGCCGCCGCGTCCAGGTCGGCGAGGCCGTCATCGTGCGGGAGACATCGGCGTGGGAGCAGTACGTGGCCAGCGTGGGCTCGTGGTTGCGACTCGACCTCGGCGTCACGTACGCGTCCGAAGGCGAGCGCACCGTGATGGAGGTACTGGGCAAGGCTTTCCCCGTGTCGCTCGAACTCGGACTGCTGGCGCTCGCGCTGGCGCTGACGCTCGGGCTGAGCGCCGGGCTGGTGGCCGGGCTCCACCGCAACACTTGGATCGATCACGGGTTGATGGTGCTCGCGCTCGCCGCCGTGTCGCTGTCGTCGCTCGTGTTGGCGCCGCTGCTGTTGGCGCTGTTCGGCGTGACGCTGCAGTGGTTGCCGTGGGGCGGCTGGGAGGCGGGGCGCTGGGATTGGTCGCACGCGCGCATCAAGGTGCTGCCGGTCGTCACTCTGGGGTTGGTCTACGCCGCCTACTTTGCGCGGCTGGCGCGGGCCGGCCTGCTCGACGTACTGAGCCAAGACTTTATCCGCACGGCGCGCGCCAAGGGGCTGTCGGAGTGGCGCGTCGTCACCGTCCACGCGAGCCGAGGCGCGTTGCTGCCGGTGGTCAGCTTTCTCGGGCCCGCGCTCGCGGGCATCGTGACCGGTTCGGTCGTGATCGAGCGCGTGTTTGCCGTACCGGGCGTGGGCGAGTACTTCGTCAACGCGGCGGTCAACCGGGACTATCCGCTCGTGATCGGGACCGTGGTGCTGTACTCGTCGCTGCTGATCGTGTGCAACCTGAGTGTCGACGTGGCCTATGCCGCGCTCGACCCGCGCGTGCGGGTGCACAATGACTGAAGCGCGCCCACCGTGGCAGGAAGCACTCGGCCGCCTGCGCAAGAACCGCGCCGCCGTCATCGGCTGCGGCTGGATCGCGGTCGCATTGGCGGCAGGCTTCGGCGCGCCGTGGCTGGCCGAGTTCGCGGTCGGCCTGTCGCCGGAAGAACAGCACACGGCGCTGGCTTATGCGCCACCCGGTGCTCGCGACGTGTCGTTCGACTTCCCGAGCTACGATGCGGCAGCGGGCACCTTCGCTGACCTCGACCTGGACGGGGACGGCAAGGTGGCGTGCGCGCTCGAACGGGTGCCCGTGGATTCGGCCGGGGCGCGCCGCCTGCTGGTCGGTGCCCTAGGGGCGGCGCGGGCGATCTGGCCCGAAGACGCGCGCGTGCCGGTCGCTGCGTTCGTAGGCGCCTGGGCCGGGCGCGTGGTGTGTCCGGAACTCGTCCAGTTGCAGCGACTGGAGCGCCACTGGGCGTTCCTGCTGGAGCGCTTCGATCGCGCGTCGGGCAACCACGCGCCGCGCGCTGGCTTGCGCCAACCCGACGGCAAGGTGAGCCGGCTGGAGTACCCGCAGACGACGGCCGCGTTCGACGACGTGGGCCTGGGCGCGCTCGTGAAGCACCTCGGCTTGTTGGGCGACGCGGGCCTGCGCCGCGCAGACCACGACGACGACGGCTTCGTGAGCCGCGCCGAGGCCATCTTGGAGACCCGCCGCAGCCGGTTTCACGCCGAACACCTGCTGGCTGCCCACGACCGCAACCGCGACCTCGCGCTGCAGCCCGACGAGTTCCCCGGGCTGCCGGCGCTGCGCACCTTCTGGCTCGGCACGGACCAGAAAGGGCGCGACTTGCTGGTGCGCCTGCTGCACGGCGCGCGGATTTCGCTGGCGGTCGGCCTGCTCGGGGCCGCCGTCGCGCTCGGGATCGGCATCAGTTACGGCGCGATCGCGGGCTATGCGGGCGGCAGGCTCGACAACGTGATGATGCGAGCGGTCGATGTGCTGTACGGCTTGCCGTTCATGTTCATCGTGATCCTGTTGCTAGTGGTCGCCGGGCGCTCGACCGTCAACCTGTTCGTGGCGCTCGGAGCGGTGTCGTGGCTGAGCATGGCGCGCATCGTACGCGGGCAGGTCCTTGCGATTCGCCGGCGCGAGTTCGTCGAGGCGGCCGAGGCGATGGGCGTGGGGCCAGGGCGCATCCTGCTGCGTCACGTGCTGCCGAACACGCTGGGGCCGGTCGTGGTCTACGCGACTCTCTGCGTGCCGGCGATCGTGCTGGAGGAGGCGTTCCTGTCGTTCCTCGGGCTCGGCGTGCAGCCGCCGGCGGCGTCGTGGGGTACGCTGATTGCCGAGGGCGTGCGCGTGATGACCGAGCAACCGTGGCTGATCCTGTACCCGGCGGGCGCGCTCGGGCTGACCGTGATGGCGCTCAACTTCCTCGGCGACGGGCTGCGCGACGCCCTGGACCCGCGCGCAGGACGGTGACCGGTGCACGACGTCGCCACCCACGTGCACCTGCCAGCGACGGACGCCTGCCGGGCGGCGTGCGAAGTCGTGGCCACGCTGGTGCGAGAGGGGCACTCGGCCTATTTCGTCGGCGGCTGCGTGCGCGACCTCGTGCTCGGTTGTGAACCCAAGGACTGGGACGTGGCGACGTCGGCACACCCGCCGGAGGTGCGCAGGGTTTTCCGCCACGTGGTCGAAGTCGGCGTCGCGTTTGGCGTGCTGCGCGTGCGCACCCCGGACGGACGCCACGAGGTCGAGGTCGCGACGTTCCGCGCCGAGGCGGGCTACACCGACGGCAGGCGCCCCGACTTGGTCCGCTTCACCGACGCGCGCGAAGACGTGCTGCGCCGCGACTTCACGCTCAACGGCCTGTTGCTCGATCCGCTCGACCCCACGGGCCGACCGGCGCGCACGTGCGAGGTCGTGGACTTCGTCGGCGGGCTCGACGACCTGCGCAACGGCTGCCTGCGCGCCATCGGCGAGCCAGCCGCGCGATTTGGCGACGACGCGCTGCGGTTGCTGAGAGCGCCGCGCTTCGCCGCGCGCTTCGGCCTGCGCATCGACGCGGCGACGGCCCACGCAATCGCTGCCCTTGCCAGCACCTTGGAACGGGTGTCGGCTGAGCGCGTCGCCGCCGAGGTCGGACTCCTGTTGCGGGCTCCGACGGCGCCGGGGGGCGTCGCGCTGCTCGCCGACCTGGGTCTTGGCGCCGTGCTGTGGCCGGAGTTGTGGACGCACGATGGGGGCCTCGAGCAGACGGTGGCTCGATTGCAGCGGTTGCACGCCCACACCGCACCCACAGGCGCGGGTCTGGTCGCTGAATGCAGCGTGTCGTTGGCGCTCGCGGTCGCGGTCTTGTGGTGGCCGCTGCGCTCGGCCGCCGCGGCACAGCGACTGGCGCGGCAGTGGCGGATGGCGCGCGCAGAGGGCGCGGAGTTGGCTGCGACGTGGGCGGGCGCCGACGCGCTCGACGACCTGCTGCGGCGCGAGGCGGACCCGGTGCGGCAACCGCTGGACGACGACGGCGTGGCTGCGGTCCGGCAATTGCGCCAAGCGTGGGCCGACGCGGCCTTGCGCGCCCTTGCCGCCGCCGACCCGACCGCGCAGGACCGCGCGCTGCGATGGCGCACGCTGCGGGCCGCGACGCCGCCCGACTTGTGGCGGCCGCTGCCGTTCGTGACGGGCGACGTGCTGGCCCGGCACGGTGCTGCGCCTGGGCCGGCGTTCAAGGCCGCGCTGGAGGCGGCGGAGCGGGCCCAGTTGCGGGGCGCGGAGCCACAGCAATGCCTGGAGGCGGCGCTGCGGGAACTGGCGCAGCGCGCCCCAACGTGAGCGAACTGGCACTGCGCCGGACGGGATGGGAAGCGGCGAGGGGTTGCGCAGGGCACTTCGCGCACGCCGTCTCGCGCCGACTGCGCCGCACGATCACGGCGAGCGCGGCGCCAACGACGGCCGCCACCACGGCGCCATCGATCGCATCGGCCCAGGTCACCCGTACCCCAACAGGCGGCCACCCTGGTACACGGCGAACGACGCCACCCACGCCAAGCCGTTGAGCCACACCAGCGCCAGCGCCGGCCAGCGCCACGACCCCGACTCGCGCCGCAGGGCTGCGACGGTCGACATGCACTGCAGCGCGAGCGCGAAAAACACCATGAGTGACAGGCCTTTGAGCGGCGTCAGCCCGCCCTGTTGCACCAGGGTCTGGCCGACCGATGCGGCGAACGTGTCGTCGACGTCCGCGTCGCTGCCGCGGCCATAGACCTGACCCATGACGGGGACGAGCACCTCGCGCGCCGCGAAGCTGCCGACCAGGCCGATGCCGATGCGCCAGTCGAAGCCCAGCGGTGCGATTGCGGGCTCGACCGCCTTGCCGATGCGGCCGGCAAAGCTCTGCTCCAACTGGACCTGGGCGTCGCGCCGCGCGAGAGCCCGTTCCGCCGCCGCACGCGCCACGCTGCCGACGGGGCCGGCCTCGGTGGCCACCTGCGTGAGGCGGGCGCGTTCGGTGGCGTCGAGGCCGCCGCGCGGGAACGTCATGAGCACCCACAACACGACGGTCAGTGCCACGATGACGCTGCCGGTCTGCGACACGAAGCCCCAGCCGCGGTCGACCAGCACACGCGCCACGTTGCGCGCCCGCGGCCAGCGCCACGGTGGCATCTCCAGCAGCAGGGGCGCCCCGCCGCCGCGCACGACGGTGCGGCGCAGTACGAACGCCGACCCCAAGGCGGCAACGAAACCCAATGCGTACATCCCAGCGACGACGAATCCGCCGAGCGCAAACCCGCCGAACAACGGCGCCCCATCGGCGAACACCGCGGCCGTCACCAGCGTGTAGACCGGCAGCCGCGCCGAGCACGACATCAGCGGCACCACGAGCAGCGTCAGCAGTCGGTCGCGGGCGTTCGTCATGGTGCGCGTCGCCAGCAGCGCCGGCACCGCACACGCGTGCGCCGACAGCAGCGGCACGAAGGCCTGGCCGGGCAACCCAATGCGCTGCATGACGCGATCGACGAGGAACGCCGTGCGCGCGAGGTAGCCGGAGTCCTCGAGCACGGCGACGCCGAAGAAAAGCATCACGATCTGCGGCACGAACATCAGCGTGCCCGCCACGCCCGCCAAGACCCCATCGACAATCACGTCGCGGGCCAGCGAGGCGGGCAGGTGGGTGCGCACGAGCGACGACACGGCGGCCATCGCGGTCTCGACGGCGGCCATCGCCGGTGCCGCGCCGATGAAAACGCCCTGGAACAGCAACGTCATCAGGCCGAGAAACAGCGCCATGCCGAGCCAGGGGTGCAGCACGACGCGGTCGATGCGGTCCGACACAGAGGCCTGGTTCACCGATCGGGTGCGCACGCAGCGCGCCACGATCGCGTCGATGTGGGCGAAACGGGCCGTGGCGATCTGCCGGCGCACGTCGAGTGCAGGGTCCGCCGCGCGCGGCAGGGCCCGCTCGAGGCGCGCGCCCAACCCCGGCGTAATGCGGTCGACCACGGCCGGGTCCGAGGCCAGCCACCATGCGACTGCACCGTCGGGGCGTCCTTCAGCCAGCGGCCCCAGTTCGGCGCGCGCCGTCGCCAGCGCAAGCTTCACTGCAGGCGGCCATGCGATGGTGGGCGCCACCGCTGTCGCCGCCGCCTCGACCGCGCGCTCGAGTTCCGGCAGCCCTTCGCCGCTGTGCGCGACCAGCGGCACCACCGCACAGCCCAGCGCGGCACACAGCCCGGACAGGTCGATGGCGATGCCATCCAGGCGGGCGACGTCCATCAGGTTCAGCGCGGCGACGACAGGCAGCCCGGTGTCGACGACCTGCTGAAACAA
The DNA here is from genome assembly GCA_009692425.1 of Myxococcales bacterium. Taxonomy (GTDB): domain Bacteria; phylum Myxococcota_A; class UBA9042; order UBA9042; family UBA9042; genus SHZF01. The sequence goes on from SHZF01000052.1 coordinate 10,883, forward strand.
CAGCAAGTTACGCGCCAGGTTCGTCGCATCGAGCACGACGACCGCAACATCGGGCGGGGCCTGCCCGCCGCGGCCGGTCAACGCGCGCCACGCAAGTTCCTCCTCGGGACTCCGTGCGACGAGGCTGTAGCAGCCGGGCAGGTCGTGCACGCGCCAGCGGCCACCCTGCGCCGAAGTGCGCATGCCGTGGCGGCGTTCCACGGTGACGCCAGGGTAGTTGCCGACGTGGGCATGGGCGCCCGTCAGCCGGTTGAACAGGGTGGTCTTGCCCGTATTAGGATTGCCGACGAGGGCGACTTCGATCATCGGTCAGGCGGCGTCGGGGAGCACCGCGATGCCGGCCGCCGTGTGACGCTGGATCGACAGCACGAACTCGCGCACCCGCAGTTGCAGCGGCCCGCCGAAGGGCGCGCGCCGCAGCACCGCGACGGCGGCTCCGGGGGTCAAGCCCAGTTCGACGAGCCGATCACCCAGGCTGCCGGGGGCATCGACGCGCACGACGCGGGCCGGCGTGCCGGTCGCGAGGCGGTCCAGCGGCACACCTCCGAGCGGGAGCGGGGAGAGGGACCAGGCAGGCGGCCCGATCGCGGCTACGGGCAGCACGCCGACAGGAGCGGGCAGTGTTGCGGTTGGGGCGGTCGGCATGGCGGCTCGGTGCGGCGGCGCGTACCGCCCGAGCTATTGATAGCGACTTTCAAATTCAAAAGCAAGCCGGATCGTGTTCACGCCAATGCTACGACGACAAGGCGGCGGCAGGCTCCGCAGAGGCAAGGTCTGGAGTTTCCATGGCTTCCACAGCCGCTGGCAGGTCCTCGGCCACGTCGTCGCGGCGCACCTCGTCTCCCGCGTCTGGCCCACGCACCTCGACCCCGTGCGGACGCGCGAGGTTCTCGGCACGGTTCGGGTCGAATTCCGGCCGCTCGCGCCCGTGCTTGATGCGGTACAACTCGTCTTCGGCGAGGTCGAGCGCGCCCATCGTCATGATCCACGCGCGCCGGTTGTCCTCGGCGAGCCGCCACGCCGTGCGCAATTCCATTTCGCGTTCGAGCACCATCTTCGACAGGCGGCCTCGCTCGTCTTTCAGCTTGCCGATGAATTCCTCAGTCTTCTGGTCGCGCTTCTGGGCATACATCGCGTCGCGCTCGGTTCGCAGCTTCTCGATTTCGGCCTGACGCGTGAGTTTCTCGGCCTCGGCTTCGGCGCGCCGCACCGCCCACTTCGGGTCTTCTGCGGGCGGCGGGCGCTCCGGCTCGGGCGCGGCCACCACCGCCACCGCGGCGGGCATCGTCACCGAAGGCTTGCGCGTGGCGCGCTCGTGCAGCACACCCTCGAGGCCTTCGGCGTGCACTTCAGCCTTGCGGAGCTTCAGGCCGAGCGAATGCACTTCGTCTTCCAGGCGCTTGACCTGGGACGCGAGCTTCTTCTGCTCTTCCTTGGCCGCCGCGGCGCGCTGGCGGTGCTTGTCGGCCGAGCCGTCTTCCTTGGCCGTCTCGCCGCGGGCCGTCTCCAGCTTCTTGCGAAAGGATTCGGCGCGCTCGGCCTGTTTCGACGCTTCGCTGTCGGCGTCCTTGGCACGCGCGCTGGCCGCCTGCAAGTCGGCTTGCGCCTTGCCAAGTTGCGACCAGAACCAGAATGCCGCGCCGCCGCCGAAAAAAGCGAGCGCTGCGAGGATCGTCGTCTCCATGCAATCTCCTGGGGCTGGCGTTTGCCGCGCCGGGGGCGAAGTCGTACCACGCACGGCGGGCGGCGGACAAGGAAGGGGTGCCGGGACACGCGCTGGTTGCCCAGTTTGACGCTCCGCCGCGTGCACTCCAAGCTCAGCGCGGCCCCTCGCCCGAGGTCATCGTGCCCCTGCTCCTGTACCGCTCCCGCCGTGCCGAGTCGCTGGTCGAAGCGCTCGCTAGGCAGTTGGCCGCGAACTGGCCCACCGACCCGTTCGCGCGCGTGGCGATTGTCGTCGGCAGCCACGCCATGGCGCGTTGGCTACGGCACGAATTGGCGACGCGGCATGGGATCGCTGCGCACCTGGATTTCCCGTTTCCGCATCAGGCCCTCGACGGCGCGGTGCGCTGGCTGCTGGACCCCGCCCGCGATGGAGACGCGCCATTCTGGGATGCGGCACCTCACGGAGCCGACGACCCGTGGCGGCCCGACGCGCTGGCGTTTCGTGTGGTCGCCCAACTGCGGCGGTCACTGGCGGCGCCGGGCTTCGAGGCGGTCGCGGCCTACCTGCGCGCAGGCGGCGGCGCGGCGGCGGATGCGGACCATCCCGTCGCGGCCCGCGAACTCCAGTTTGCCCGCGAGGTGGCGGGCGTGCTGGATCGCCTGCTGCACGAGCGCTGGCAGGACGCCGTCGCCTGGATGCAGTCGCCCGCCGCCGCGCCGGAGCCACACCGCTGGCTGGCAAGCCTGCTGGCAGAGTTGGCGCACGACATCGATCGTGCGGGGGCATCGGAAGGCTCGCAGTCGCCGGCCCACACGGTCGATGCGCTGCGACGGCGCACGAAGACCGCTACGCGCCGGCACCTCTTCGTGTTCGGCCTGTCGACGCTCGGCTGCGGCGATCTGGACCGACTCGGCCTGGTGGCGCACGCCGTCCACGTCCATTTTTTCTTGCTCGCGCCATCCGACGTGTGGTGGCAAGACGTGCGCACCCGCCACGAGGCCCGCCGCGATCTCGCCCGCGCCCGCACGCCGCTGCAGCGCCAGGAGGTCGAAGGGCAGCTCGCGTCGCAGAATCCACTGTTGGCGGGGCTCGGCGGACCCAGTCGCGACATCCAGGCGTGGCTCGAAGAGGTCGGCTACGAGGGCGACGCACTGGCACCCCCGCCTGCGGTGGGCGACTCGACGTTGGCGCGGCTGCAGGACTGGATCGCCGCAGCGGCCCCCCTGCCCGCTCCCGGCGAGCCGGCGCCGCTTGCCGATGTCGTGGGGGACCGGACGGTGGCGGCCCACGCTGCGTTTGGTGCGCTGCGCCAGGTCGAGGCGCTGCGCGACGAACTGCTCGCGCGCTTTGCTGCGGACCCCCTGCTGGAGCCGCGCGACGTCGTTGTGATGACGCCAGACATCGAGACGTTTGCGCCGCTGGTCGCGGCAGTGTTCGCGCGGCAGGGCCAGGCGCGCCGCGGCAATGACGTCAGCGCACCGGTTGGCGGCGAGGAGCCGACGCCAGTGCCCGCCATCCCCGTCGCGGTCGCAGACGTCGGTCTGCGGCGCACGAACGCGGTCGCCGAGGTGCTGCTGCAGGTGCTCGCGCTGGTGGGAGAGCGCTTCACGATCACGCGGTTGCTCGATCTGATCGCGCTCGAACCGGTGGCGCTGCGATTCGGGTTCAAAAGCGACGACCTCGGCACCGTGCGCGAGTTGGCGCGTGCCGCAGGCCTGCGCTGGGGAGTCGATGCTGCCGATCGCGCCGCCGTCGATCAGCCGGCCTTGGACCAGAACACCCTGCGGTTTGCCTTGGAGCGCCTGGCGATGGGCGTCCTGCTGCCGGATCCCGAGGGTTCGCTGGCGGTCGTCGAGGGCACGCCGATGCCGATCGTGCCCGAACCCGTGCGTACGACCGATCGGGCGGCGCTCATGGGGCGCTTCACGGTGGCGGCGCGCACCCTTGCCGCCCTGCGCAGCGCGCTGGCGCCGAGCCGCAGCGGGGCCCAGTGGCGCGACGCCCTCGTCGCCGCCCTCGACGACGTGGCGCAGACGCCTGACTCGGTGGGCTGGCTGCGATCGACCGTAGTGGCGGAACTCGACGCGCTGCGCGAGGCTGCAACGGCAAACCCGTGCCCACTGACACCGGCGGCCGTGCTGCGCTGGTTGCAGGGACGCTTCGATGTCGCCCACGGCGGAGATCGGCCCGTCGGCGGAGCAATCACCGTGTGCGCGCTCGAGCCGATGCGCAGCGTGCCGTTTCGCGTGGTCGCGCTGCTCGGGCTCGACGACGGCGTCTTTCCGCGCCCCGACCGACCTGCCGCATGGGACCCGTTCGCAGAGCGCAGCCGCAGCGGCGAGCGCGACCGCCGCGCGATCGACCGGCACCTCGTGCTGGAGGCGATCCTGTCGGCGCGCGAGTGCCTGCTGCTGTTCTGGTCGGGCAGCGACGTGCGCACCGGCAAGAGCTTGCCTGCGGCCGTCGTCGTGGAGGAACTGCTCGAGGCGCTTGGGCGACTGGCCGGCGTGCAGCGCTCCACACTCGTGTGCCGCCACCCGCTGCAGCCCTGGAGCCCGCAGGCCTTCAATGGCGCGCCTCTGCGATCTTTTGACGCAGCGTTGTGTGAAGCGGCGCGCAGCCTGGCAGGAACAACGACCGCGGGGCGTGACCCGGCCCACGCAGCCCTCGGCAACGCCCGCGCGTCGGACCTGCCACTGGAGCGCAGTCCACGCCGCACCTTGACCGTCGCCGAACTGGCCAAGGGTCTGGTCGCACCGTTGAACCTGTTGCTGGGCGATCGGCTGGGCATCGCGGCCGCTGCCGTAATCGCCGATCTGGAAGACCGCGAGCCCCTGACGCTGGACGCCCTCGACGACTGGACGCAGCGGGACCGCCTGCTGACTGCGCTGGCGGATGCGGCCTCCCGGGGCGTGCAGGGTGCGGAACTGGTAGGGCCCGCGCTCGCGTATGCGGCCGGACGCGGGGAACTGCCGCTCCAGACCGGCGGCCGCCTCGTGCTGGAGGACGCGCTCGAAAGCGCACAGCGTGTCCTGTCCGCCACCCGCCGCACTGCTGGCGAGTCCGTCGTGGCGCCCGTTCTCGCTCTCACGATGCCGGACGGCACGGTCATCGAGGCCGGGTCGCCCACGACGCGCGATCAGGGTGGCCGATTGCTGTTCCAGTGGACGACACCCAGCAAGAACCCGAATTCCACCATGCAATTGCGTGCGTGGCTGACCCTGCTCGTGGCGCGCGGGGCCGACGTGCCGGTAGATGGCAGCCACGTCGTGGGATGCGGCGAACGCGAGGGCGTCGTGTGGTTGGCGCCGCCCGCAACGCCGAGTGACGCGCTGGCCGTGCTTGTGGACCTCGTGCACATCTGGCGGCTGGCCCGCTGCCGGCCGCTGCCGCTTTTCGAGGGCACTTCGCGCGCGCTGGCAGACGTGCTGCTGCGCTACGGGGGCCCGCCGCTGCTCGGCAAGGGGCGCACGAAGGCAGCCGCCGCGGTGGCCAACGCGTGGGACGACGGCGAGCGCCCCGACGCGGCCGACCCGGCCGTGCGCGACATGTTCGGAACCTTCGACGTGGTGGACGCACTCGACGACAGCGACAGCGATGGCCTGGTTGGGCTCGCCGCACGCGTCTGGCTGCCGCTGGCGCGGGCGGCGGTGGCGGGTGCCGGGCTGCGCGGGGCATGGACGCGCGCAGACGAGGGTCCATGACGGGGTTTCCACTGTGGACAGGGGGCGAGCCGCTGCCGGTCGGCCAGGTGCGCCTGCTCGAGGCCAGCGCGGGCACCGGCAAGACGTGGCAGATCGCTCACCTGGTCGCGCGGCTCGTGGCGGAGTACGGTGTGCCGATCGAGCGCGTGCTCGTCATTACGTTCACGACTGCGGCGACGGCGGAACTGCGCGATCGCGTGCGGCGCCGTCTGGTGGCTGCGCGCGACGCGCTGGCGGGGCCCCGGCCCGACGCCGCTAGCGACCCGCTGCTCGCCGACTTGTGGGACGCCGCTGAACGCCCGCTGTACGCCGCGCGCCTAGCGGTGGCGGTCGCCGCGTTCGATCTGGCACCGATCTCGACGATCCACGGCTTCGCCCAGCAGATGCTCGCACAACTCGCGTTTGCATCGGGTCAGGAGGCCCGCCTCGAACTGCTCGCCGACCTCGAACCCGTGCTCGACGAGTGGGTCGCCGACACGCTCGCCCGCACCTACGCGGCGGCCACGGACACGCGCACGCTTACGGTCGTCGAAGACCTAGGCTTCACACCCGCCGCCCTGCGGCATTTGACCGTGAAGATGACGGGCCCCGTCGCGCCGGTGCTCGACCCTGACGAGTTGGCCGGACCCGTGGACGTCGTGGCGGCCGCGTCCCACTGGCTGCACGCCGTGGACGCCGTGCGCACGTGGCTGGCCAGCGCCGCTGGCCGGGAAGCGCTGGAAGCCCTGCAAACGGAAATGGCGCGCCCGGCCGCAACCGAAGCGGCGCGGCGCAAGGTGCCGGCCCGCCGCTTTGGCCGCGACCTCGACGCCAAGGTCGCGTCCGTGTGGTTCGACAAGCTGCAAGGCTGGCTTGCGGCCGGTGCGACGTGGCGCGAAGGCCCGGCCCGCAACGAGTCGTGGTTTGCGGCGTTCGGGCTGGCCAGAGCGCGTGCGGCGTGGGACGGCTCCAGCCCCTTTGCGTCGTTCGGCGGCTACCCGCTGTTTGCCCAGATCGATGCGCTCGTCAGCCAACAGGCCGCGCACTGGCCGCGGGCCACGGTGGCCTTTGCGCGTGGCGCCCGCGTGTATGTCGAGGCCGCCCTGCAACGACGCGGGCTGCTGACCTACGACGCCATGCTGTCGCGGTTGGCCGAGCGGGTGGCGGAGCAGGGGCCGGGCGGCGCGTTGGCTTGCGCGATCCGGGCGCGCTTCGACGTGGCGCTGGTCGATGAGTTCCAGGACACCGACAGCGCGCAGTGGCAGGTGCTCGACGCGGTGTTCCGCCACCCAGAGCGGCGCTTGCTGCTGATCGGCGACCCGAAGCAGGCCATCTATGCCTTTCGCGGCGCCGACGTGCACGTGTACTTGCGCGCCGCCCGCGCGGGTTCCGGTGCCGCCGTTCCGTTGCGCTCGACGATGACGACGAATTGGCGCTCCGACGCCGCCTACCTGACGGCCCTCAACGCACTGTGGGGCGCCGGGCCGCGGCCCTTCGACCACGACGACATCGAGTACATCCAGGTCGGACCCGCGCGGGCCCAGCCGGCGACCCGCGTCCATGGCCCGTCGTCCGTGCCCGGTGGCCAGCGACTGCCGTTCGAGGTGCGCTGGTTCGACGGCACGACGCTCGGCGACGAAGACGCCCTGGTGACGCAGAAGGAACTCGGCGAGAGCATTGCGGCCCGGTTGTGCGCGCGCGAGGTCGTGGCGTTGCTGGGCAGTGCCGTGCTCGACGTCGCAAGGGAGAGCGACGCCGCGCTCGGGATCGGTGCGGGGAACGCCGCCGCGCTCCCGTTGCGACCCGTGCAGCCCCACGACGTCGCCATTCTCGTGCGCACGAACGCGCAGGCCGGCCTCGTGCGTCGGCAGCTTGCGCGCTGCGGTGTCCCGGCCGTCGCCGCGGGCAAGGACAGCGTGTTCGCCAGCGCCAGCGCCGCCTGGCTGGCGACCTGGCTCGACGTGGTGGCGGCGCCGGGCCACGAGCGGCTGGCGCGATCGCTGGCCATCACGCCGCTGTTCGGTTGGTCGCTCGTGGACCTTGCGGCCGCACTCGACGCTAGCGACGGCGGCGCGAGCCTGGCGGTGGCCGGCCGGCACGAACGCGACTGGATGCAGTGGCGGGCGGCGATTGCAGCCTGGAGCGCAGCGTGGGCGCGCCAGGGATTCATGCGGGTGCTGCAGGGTGCATTCGACGAGTGCGGCGTCATCGAGCGCATCGTGAGCGGCCCCGGCGGCGAGCGCGCGGCCACGGACCTGCGCCATGTCATCGAACTGTGCCACGCCGAAGCGCAACGGAAGCGCGCCGGGCCGGCCGAGTTGGCGCATTGGCTCGCGGGGCAGGTTGCCGCTGCGCACGCCGATCGCGACGACACGCGGGCCCAGCGGCTGGAAACCGACGCCCACGCCGTGCAGATCGTCACGGTGCACAAAAGCAAGGGGTTGGAGTACCCGATCGTGCTGTTGCCGTTCGAGTGGCAGGGACAGCAGGGTCCGGTCGACAACGGCCAGCCCTTGGCCTGGCACGACGCGGCTGGCACCGCGCGGCTCGACGTGCGGCCCAAGGGAGCGAGCGGGCGCGACACGAGCCTCGCCGCAGCCCGGATTGAATGGCGCCAGGAGCGGCGGCGGCTGCTGTACGTGGCGCTGACGCGGGCCGCCCACCACTGCGTCGTGTGGCTCGGGCCGGTAGGCAGCACGGCGTACACACCGGACGACCAGTCGCTCTGCTGGCTGCTGCTGCGCGATCGCAGCGTGGGGGCGGACGCTAACCCGGCGCCGATTCCCCCGTTCGCCAACACCGCGGGTGCCGCGAAGGCGGAGGTGATCGAGAGGCACCGCACGCAGAACTTGGCCGCCTGCGTGGCATGGCAGGCCCGGTTGGAGCAGTTGGCGACGGCGACGTCCGGCGGGGTCGGGTTCCACGTCGAGAACCGGGTCGGTGCCCATGTACCGCAACGGCGCGAGCCGCCGGCGCCCGCCGAACCAGATGCCGGACGGCCGCCTGGCCTGGCGGCCGCAGCATGGCCCGACGGGCGCAGTCTCGCTTCCGCTTGGCGTGTGGCCAGCTACACCTCGCTGGCAGGCCGTCGCATGGCGTCAACCGATGAGCCGCACCGGGGCGACCTGAGCGGGACTCCGGTGCCGGGCAACTCTCCGGACGCAGAGGAGGAAGGTGACGCAGGGTCAGCGGCGCGCTCCCCGCCCCTGGCGTGGCAGGAGCCCTCGCCGTTGGCGGAACTGGCGGGCGGTCGCGACGTTGGCTCTTGGGTGCACGGCGTGCTCGAGGAACTCGATTTCCGCAGCGGGGCTGCCAAGGACGGACGCTCGGCGGCGGCGCTGGTCGCCGACCGGGGAGCAGTCCACGGCGTGCGTGACGCTGAACAGCAGGCCCTGTTGGTGCGGCACCTGCCCGCGCTGCTGGCGACGCCCCTCGATGGCGGAGCGACCCGGCTGCCACCCGGATGGGCGCTGCGTGACCTGCCGCGCACGAACCGCCTTGACGAACTGGGCTTCGACCTGGGGCTGGCGGCGGGCTGTGCGTGGCGGCTAGGAGGCACGACGGTGGACGATGGCGCCGTGCGTGCTGCGCTGGCGCTGCGCCGGCCCAGTGCGCCAAGGCCCAGTGCGGCAGTGCGCGACGACGCCTGGGGCGGCGCCTCCTGGCTGGCCAGTGCCATCCTGGACGCCGAGCTTTTCCCGCGCATCAGCGGTGTGCTGACGGGTTTCATGGATCTCGTGTTCCGCGTCGATCGCCGCTATTTCCTCGCCGACTACAAGACCAACCGGATTCGCTCGCGCACCAGCGGAGGCTCGGACAGCGGGGGCACGGACGCAGCGGGCCACTACGCCCAGGCGTGGCTGGCGCTCGAGATGGGCCGCCACGCCTACCACCTTCAGGCGCTGCTCTACACGGTCGCCCTGCACCGCTTCCTGCGCCAGCGGCTGCCGGGGTATTCTTACGAACGCGACGTCGGCGGCCACCTCTACCTGTTCGTGCGCGGCATGACCGGGGCGGCCGCGCCGCGCGACGGCGGGTTCAGCCTAGGCGTCTACCACGACTGCTGGCCGGTCGAGGTGGTCACCGCGCTCGACACGGCCTTGGCAGGTCTCCCATGAACGCCGCTGCCCTGCCGCTGCACCTGCTGCACTCGGATCTCGCGGCGCGTGCGACATCGTGGCTCGACGCCGGTGTGCTCGATCCGGCCGATCTGTGTGTCGTCGACAGCGTCGCCGCGCGCTTCGGCGAACACGATGCGTTGACCTTGATCGGCCTTGCGTGCGCCGTGCGCGCGCCGCGCGTGGGCCACATCGGCGTCGATCTCGTGCGCATCGCCCACCAGATTGCCCACGACGTGCCGACTGGGGCCGGTAACGCCGTGCCGGCCGCCATCGCCTGGCCGGCAGACCCGGTCGCCTGGCAGGCCCAGGTGTTTGCCTCGGGCCTCGTCGGGACGGCGACCGGGCATGCGCCCTTCGTGAGGCAACAGGTCGCACCAGACTCCCACCTGTTGATGACGCGACGCCTCTGGTGCGAGCAGGAACGCCTGGCCCGCGCACTGCTCACCATGGCCGGCGCGGCGACGCCTGCCGTGCCGGCGCTGCAGCCGGATCTCCTCCCTGCCAACATCGCGCGCCTGTTCGGCGGCGTCGCCGACCAGGACGGTGCGCTCGCCCTGACCGTGGCGGCGGCGGGCCCGCTCACGGTCATCACCGGCGGGCCCGGCAGCGGCAAGACCTACAACATCAAGCGCCTGCTCGCGCTGCTGCTCGAGGCCCACGGAAGCACCCAACCGGCGCTGCGCATCGAGCTGGCGGCGCCGACGGGCAAGGGTGCGGTGCGCATGGCAGAAGCGATGGCGGAACAACTCGAGGAACTGCCGGTGGCCGACGCCGTGCGCCAGCGGCTGCGCGCCCTGATGCCGCGCACGCTCCACAAGCTGTTGGGGGTGCGCCCCGACGGGCAGGTGGGCCACGACGCGGCGCGGCCGCTCGCCGCAGACGTCATCGTGGTCGATGAGGTCTCCATGGTCGATCTCGCCCTGATGCGCCGCCTGGTCGAAGCGGTGCCGGCGGGCGCGCGGCTCGTCTTGCTAGGCGACCCGCAGCAATTGGCGAGCGTCGAGGTGGGCACCGTGCTGGCCGACCTCGTGGCGAGCGCGCGGTCAGTCCACGCGCCGGGCTCGGCGTTGGCGGAGCGCATCGTGCGGTTTTCGGGGTCGAAGCGATTTCAGGACGCGCCGACGATCGCGCGCATCGCCGACGACCTGCGCGTGGCGGACGCCGCCAGCTTGCAGCGCGCCACGACCTTGCTGACCCAGCCGGGAGTCGTGGCGGTGCCCGGTGAAACGGACCCAAAGCGTGTGCAGTGGCTCGGCGCGTCCACAGCGGGCCAGCCGAGCGATGCGCAGCTCGACGCGCTCGCGGCGCCCTACCTCGACGGCTACGTGCGCCTGTTGCGGACGGCCTTGGCGGGGCACGGCGGGTGGGAGCGGGAGCACCCGGGGCTGCACCGTTGCCTGGTCGATGCGTTCGCCGCCTACCGCGTGCTGGCCGTGCACCGACGCGGGCCGTTGGGCGTCGCGGGGCTGGAGCGCGAACTGACCCGACGTATCCGCAGCCAAGTCGAAGGGCACGGCCTGGGGCCGCAACTCGGCTTCTGGGTGGGCCAGCCGCTGCTGATTGTCGAGAACGCCTACGACGTCGGATTGATGAACGGCGACGTCGGCCTCGTGTTGCCGACACCCCAAGGGCTGGCCGCCGTGTTCCCGACTGCGACTGCCGGCGTGCCTTCGGTGCGCGCGGTGGGCCTGGCCCGGCTGCCGACCCACAGCGGCGCCCTGGCGATGACCGTGCACAAGAGCCAAGGCTCGCAGTTCCAGCGGGTTGCGCTCGTCCTGGCGGGGCGGGATTCGCCGCTCCAGACCCGTGAACTCGTCTACACGGCGATCACGCGGGCGCGCGAACGACTGGACTTGCTGGGTGGGGTCGATGAACTCGCCGCCGCCCTGGCGCGGCCGATCGTGCGCGCATCGGGGCTGGCGAACCTGCTGGCCCCCTGACGCGCAACGGTGGCGGGGACCACGGGCAAGCATCGCGCTTGTCGGGCCGTTCCGGGTCGTTCAGACTGCGCCCGACGCTGACGCCGCGCGAGACCGCCTCCGATGACCTTCGACCCCGTCGCCGACTGGCCCGCTTGGCGCGACCGCGTGGTCGATCGCCTGCAGCGCGACCACCAGCGCGCGACGCCCCAACGCATGCGCATCGTCGAGACACTGTGGCACCACGGTCACCTCAACGTCGATGAACTCCACCGCGAAGTGCGCAAGGCCGACGCCTCCGTGGGGTACGCGACGGTGTACCGCACCTTGAAGCTGTTGGAGCGCTGCGGGCTCGTGAACTGCTCGAATTTCGGCGATGGCACCGCGCGCTACGAGGTCCACTCCGGGGCGGCGGAGCACCACGACCACATGATCTGCACGGACTGCGGCACGATCGTAGAGTTCGAGAACGATGCGATCGAGCTTTTGCAGGAAGAAGTCGCGCGGTCCCATGGCTATGTACTGAAAAGCCACCGCATGGACTTGTTCGGCATCTGTCCGGCATGCCAAGCTCTGGCGCCACGCTGACTCGTCGCTCCCGCTCCTCTACACCAGCACCAGCTTGCCGACCACCTTGCCCGCGCGCGACACCGCATGGGCGCGCTCCGCCTCATCCCAGGGAATGCGCTCGGCAATCTCGACCTTCAGCGCGCCGCTCGCCACCTGCTCGACCAACGGTTTCAGCGAGGCGCGGTTGGGCCGGCCGAGCACCATGACCGTAGGCCCCGGCAGCGCGACCCACCAGAAATCGACGGCGCGCGGCATGACGAGCACGTGCACGCCGCCGGGCTTGAGCAGGCGCTGGCACGCGGCGACCGGGTAGGTGGCCGCGCCGACCGTATCGACCACCACATCGAACGGTCCGAGTTTGGCCGCCGCTGCGAACACTTCGCCCTTGCCGTAGTCGAGTGGCACCCCGCCGAGCGCTTCGACGAATGCGACGTTGCGCGCCGAGCACACGCCGACCACCACCGCGCCGGCCGCGCGCGCCAGTTGCACGGCAAAGTGCCCGACGCCACCGGACGCGCCGAGGACGAGCGCCTTGGCATCCGGGCGACCGCGCAGGTGCCCGAGTTCGAACAGCGCGGTCGCCGCCGTCACCGCCGCCACCGGCAGGCACCCGGCAACATCGAACGGCACGCTCTCGGGCAAAAGTGCGACCTGATCAGCGCGCACGCACACCTCGCGGGCATAGCTGCCGTGCTGTTTGCGCGAAAAATCGGTGCCGCCCACCACGCGATCGCCCACCCGCACGTCCTTGACCGCGCTGCCCACCTCGACGACCTCGCCCGCGAAGTCGACGCCCGTGACCAACGAACCGGACGGACCGACCACGCGCTGGACCACGCCGAGCATGTCGCCGGCGCGCATCTTCCAGTCCACGGGATTGACACCGACGGCCCGCACGGCAACGCGCACGCCATCGGGGCCGAGTTTCGGTGTGGGGATTTCGACCCAGTGCAGGGGTTCGTCGATCGAGCGCGAAGTGAGGACTTGCATGGGTGCCGCCGTATCCGCCGTGCGCACCGCACTGTCAATCTGGACCGTGCACGTGACGCCCTATCGCAGCACTTCGACCCGCCGCAGGTCCGCCGCTATGTTCTTCTGGTGGGCTTCGAGCGTGCCACCGCCGATTTCGAGCAACTTCGCATCGCGCCACAACCGCTCGACCTTGTATTCGCCCACGTAGCCGTAGCCGCCGAGCACCTGGATTGCGCGGTCAGCGACATCCTTGGCCATTGTCGCGCAGTAGAGCTTGACGCCGTCGGAATCGAGCCGCTGCCCGCCCGCGCCCAGGTCCAGCGCCGCGGCCGTTGCGTACACGTAGCTGCGCCCCGCCATCCACTGCGCGTACGACTCGCCGATGTAGCGCTGCACCTGGCCAAAGTGGCGCAACGGCTGGCCGAACGCCGTGCGCTCGCTGGCATAGCGGTTCATGATCTCGAGGCAGCGCCGCGCGATGCCCAGGCTCATCGCCGCCAATGTCAGGCGTTCGATCTCGAGGTTGCGCATCATGTGGCGCGTCGAGTCGCCTTCGCTGCCGATGAGGTTCGCGACGGGCACCTGGCAGTCCTCGAACACGAGTTCCGCAGTGGTCGATGCCCGCATGCCGAGCTTGTCCCTGATTTTCTGGCCGAGCCGAAAGCCAGGCATCCCCTTTTCGACCAGGAAGCTCGACAACTGGCGCCCGCCGCGCAACTGGCCGTCCGCCGCCGTGCGCGCGTAGATCAAGAAGCAGTCGCCCAGTTCGGTGTCGCCGATGGCGCCGTTCGTGATCCACATCTTCGCGCCGTTGAGCACGTAGCGGTCGCCGTCGCGCACGGCCGTCGTCTTCATGGCCAGCGCATCGGTGCCGGCGTGCGCCTCGCTCATGCCCATGCCGGCCACCCACTGGCCGGAGCACACCTTGGGCAGCACACGGCGACGCTGGGCATCGTCGGCGTTCTGATTGAAGTTGTTGGCGAAAAGCATCGCGTGGGCGAGGTAGCTCAGCGTGAAGCCGGGGTCGACTGCGGCGAGTTCCTCGTGGGCCACGACGGCGGCGACGGCATCCATCTCGGCACCGCCCCAACGCTCCGGCACGGTGATGCCGAGCAGGCCGAGATCGCCCAGTTTGCGGAAAAGCGGCAGGTTGAAGGCTTCGGCGCGGTCGAATGCTGCCGCCTGGGGTTCGAGGTCCTTTTCGGCAAAGCTGCGCACCATCTCGCGCAGGGCGCGGTGCTCTTCGGTCGGGTTGAACAGGTCGGTGGCCATGGAACGCAACCCGCAGCCGCGTTGCTCCGGCCGGGCCGCGACCGTACCATCGCCGCCCATGCGCGCGCCACCACCACTGCATCGCTGGATCCTCGCTGCTGCTCTCGCCGGCTGCGCGTGGCCCATGGGAGCCGCGGCGTTCAGCATCGATGTCCACCGCGCGCTCACCGAGCGAGCACTCGCGGGCACGGTCGGGCGCAGCAATCTGGCGGTGCCGGTGGCGAAGGATCTCGTCGACTTCTGGATGTGGGTGGGCGCGGCGCTGGCCTACAAGACCGAGAGCGTGTTCGATCAGGGCGAGCCCGACCGCTTCATGGCGCGCTACCCGACGCCGCGCGCATTCGACGCCTTCGCAATCCGCGGCTTTCTCGGCCTGCGCCAGACGCAGGAGCCGCCCATCTGGGGGCTCGACACGTTCGACCACAGTGCCGTGCTCGACCGGTTGGCGACGATTGCGGCGGGCTCGACGTTCCCCGATCTCGACCGGCGCAACCAGGACCGCTTCGCCTACGATGCCCAACGCGACGTCGTGCGATTGCCCGACGGCCGCCCCGTGCCGGCCGACCCCGCCGCCCTCAACATGGGCGAGGCAACGGGCTTGTCGAGCCAGGCCCACGCGCACTACCAACTCGGCACGCTGCAACCGTCCGCCGACCCCGCGGTGCTGCAGGAGCGGCCGTGGGACTTTGCGATACCGCTGGGTTTTCCGGCCGGAAAGGTCGAGACGTCGGCCGCCCGGATGGCGCAAATCCACCTCGACCTCGCGGTGCTGGCCAAAACGTGGGGCGAAGGCGAATTCCACAGCTCGGGCGAGTACTTCGCGCTGACGTGGCTGGGCGCGGGGCTCCACTACGTGCAAGACGTCGCGGGGCCGCTCCACACCGTGCAGGTCGGCGCGTACGACCTGTTCGTCAAGGCGAAGGTGGCCCACACCCTGCGCGCGCTGGCGACCGGCGGCGGGGTGTGGGGAGAATTGCCGACGTTTGGCCACATCGGCATGAATTTCCTACGCAACCACCACCTGACGGCCGAGGCGTGGCTGTCCCGTGAACTGACTGAGCTCGATGGCGGACGGGCGGCCCATCCGGCAGTGGCGGCGGCATGGAAGCTGGCGGGCGAAGACGATCCGGAACTGCTCCAGGCGCTGACCGGGCAACTGGAGCCCTACCTGACCGGGCTGTACACGCTGCAGCCGTGGGACGACGGCGAGGGAGCCGGCAGCCTGCTCGTGCGCGCTCTGGCGAAGCTGGGGGCCCAGGACGGTGCGGCAATGTACGCCGCCATTACGCTGGCCGGCGCCGCGACGTTGACGGCGCTGCACACCGTGATCGCAGACGACTCCAAGCTGCGGCCTGAACTGCTCGGCGATCCGAACGACCCGGACGTGAAAACGGCGACGGACACGATGGCGCGCCTGCACGCGAAATCGGTGCGGCGGGCGACGACGGCGGCACGGCTGTACTGGAAGGCGTTCGTCAACGGCAACTCCGACGCTGCGGCGCGGCGGCTGCGACGCAACTGTCTGCGGCTGTTGGAGAGTACCGAGAAGACGCGCGCCGTGTACCGGCTCGCCCCGCCGCCGGCGAGCGGCCAAGCCGAAGTGCAGCCGTGGTGGGCGGCGGCCGAGGTCGGCGGCGTGCTGCTGGCGGGCGGCGCGGTCGTCGGGTTCCTGCGGCGCCGGCGCCGTAAGGGAGCGGCTTGATGGCGACGCGCAGCCTGTTGGGTCCGGCCAGTGCGACGACGGTGGGTGCGTCGGCGCCCTCTGCGGTCACCGAAATCATGGCCGACCTGCGCCGGGAGATCGAGCGCGACGGGTTTGAAGCGATGGCGGTGTTCCGGCTGCGGACGAGCCTCGCGGCAGTCCTGGACAGCGCTGCCGCGCCGAAAGAAGCGACGACCGGCACCGAGTCCGCCGCGCGGCTCGACGTGGAACTCGCGCGCGCCTGGCGCCAAGCCCAACCCCACCAGCGCGCCCAAGGATTGCTGCGCACGCTCGATGCGTTGGCCGTCGGCCCGGCCCTGCGCGACGCCCTGCTCGATTCGGTGGAGCACGACGACGCCCGCTCGGCGACGGGCGCGCTCGCGGTCTTGGGCAGCGCGCGGGACCTCGACGTGGGTGCGGACGGGTGGCGCCGGCTTGGCAAGGTGGCGCGGGCAGAGCGCGGGGCGCCGTTCCCGCTCAAGGACGCCGCCAGCCTGCTCGCCCACGCGGGCCCGTCGCTCGCCGTGGCGACCGTGGCGCTGACGGCGTTCCGGCCGGGGCCTGAGGACGTCGACGACCGCTGCGCCGCAGTGGCCGGCCTGGGCCGCTTCGACGACGCGCGGGTGCCACGGTGGCTGCTGGCGCTCGCCCACTCCGGGCTGTGGGCGCTCGAGTGCACGCACGCGTTCGCTGCCGCGCATGCCCGATCGGGTGCCGCCGCTGCCGCCGGTTGGCGCCCGGTGTTGCAGGCGTTGGCCGGTGGGGACGCACGGGCGGGTGGGGACGCACGGGCGGGTGGGGACGCACGGGCGGGCACGGACGCACCGGCGGCCGGAACCGCGGCGACGGACGCCTGGGCGCGCTGGGCCGCAATCGACGGCCTGTGCCACCTCGACGGCGCCGCTGCCCTGCCGTGGGTGGTGGCCGCGTGGCGCGCTGGCGGCAAGGACCTGCCGCCGTGGTACGAGCCGTTCTGCCAGCAGCGCGCGGCGACTTTGGCCGGTGGGAGCAAGCCGACGCTGGCGCGACTGTTGCGCGATTGTGGAGCCGCCGTGCCCGACCTGGCGCCACTGGCCGGCATCGAAGCACGGGTGCTGGCGCGCTGTCCGCGGGTCGCACGCCGCGCGATGGTCCAATGGCAGGAGCGCCACGGCGACGCGACGCCGCTGCAGCGCGAGCGCGCCGGCATCGAGGCAGCACTGGTGGCGCGCGGCCAGTTGGGCGGCTCGTTTCTGGGCGATTCGGACGCAGTCGAACTGGGCACGCAGTGGGAGCCGGCGTCGAACCTGCTGGCGGAACCGGAGCGCGCCGACCTCGCTGCCGAAGAAGCCGCCTGGCTGGGGGCGCGGCAGCGATGAGGTCGCTGCGTGCCGTCAAGCTCCTGGCACGGCGGGCCCTGGCCATCGCGTGGCTGCTGGCGCTCGGCTGTAGCGCGCAGGCCCCTGCGACGCCTGGGCCGGACGCGGCGAAAGGCGACGCCGTGCAGACCGCGACCGGAGACACGGCCGGGGCGCCAACGCCTGTCGCCCTTGCCGCCCCGGCGCCGATTGTCGCCGAGTTGCGTGCCGTGGTGCCGGGGCCTGGCCTGCCCACCGACGTCAGCCCGCAGTCCAGCAACAACAACCTCGACATCGCGCGCGTCGGCGCCACCTTGCTGTTCGCGTTCCGCACGGCGCCCGACCACTTCGCCGGCCCGCACACGCGCCTGCACGTGGTCGCAACGCAAGACGAAAAGACCTGGACCCACGAGGCCAGCTACCAACTCAAGACCGACCTGCGCGAGCCGCGGCTACTTGTGCACAAGGGCCGTACGTTCCTGTACTTTGCAGTGCTCGGCAGCGACGCCGGTGCATTCGAGCCGCAGGGCACGCGCGTGAGCGAACGCTTGCAGCCGGGCCAGTGGACGGAGCCGAAACCCGTGTTCGCACCCACGTTCATCCCGTGGCGCGTGCGGTCGCTCGGCGCCAAGGCGTGGCTGGTGGGCTACACGGGCGGCGGCAACGTCTATCAATTGCAGGGGGCGGCGCCCGTCGTCGTGCATTGGTTCCAGTCCGACGACGGCGCGGCGTGGCTGCCGGCGGGGCCGACCTCGGTGGTGCTCGAAGGCGGCGCGTCGGAGACGGACGTCGCTTTTCTCGACGACGGCGCGGTCGTGGCCGTGGCCCGCAACGAGCGCGGCGATGCGAGCGGGTTTGGCAGCAAGGTGTGCCGCGGCGACAAGGCGACGCCCTACCAATGGACATGCAAGTCCGACAAGCGCAAGTACGACTCGCCGCTGCTCTTCCGCCACGGCCCGCAAGTCTACCTGATCGGGCGCCGCAACCTGTCGCCTTCCGGGGACTTCGATCTCGGCAGCACGGGGCCGCTCGACACCCGCTACCTCAAGTACCAGCTCGACTACTGGCTGCACCCCAAGCGCTGCGCCCTGTGGCGCGTCGATCCCGTCGCGTTGACGGTAACGCACGTGCTCGATCTGCCGTCGCGAGGCGACACCTGCTTCGCCAGCCTGCTGCCCATCGATGCGCGCACCGACCTCATCTACAACTACAGTTCGCCGCTCGAAGGCCCGGACCTGCCGTGGCTCGAAGGCCAGCAGGGCCCGACGCTCATCTACCGCCACCTTCTGCAATGGCCGTAACCGGCGGGCCGACCCCAGGAGACCCATGCCCACGCGCTCCCACGCCGTCACCGACCCCGGCCGCGTCGAAAAAGAGAACAACGACGGCATCTACGCCGACGACACGAACCTCGTCTATGCCGTCGCCGACGGCGTCGCCGGGCCGCCGGGAGAGTTCGCCAGCCGCGTCTTTCTCCAACTCGTGCAAGACCACGCCGTCCAACTCGCCGAGGTCGTGCGCAAAGGCCACCGCGACGCCGACGCCGCCCGCGGCCGGCGCGACGTGCTCCAGGCGCTGGCCCGCCTGTTCGAGACCGCCAACACCGACATCTATGGCTGGAGCCGCGAGAACGCCGACCTGCGCGGCGCGGCGACCACTGCCACCTTGTGCGTGCTCGACAGTGCTGGGGTGTTCCTCGCCCACGTCGGCGACAGCCGCGCCTACCTGGCCCGCAGCGCCGAGGTGCGCCAGCTCACGTGCGACCACACGATGGCCGAAGAACTCATCCGCATCGGCCAGTTGCGCCGCGAGGAGACCGGCTCCTTCCGCTACCGCAACGTCGTCAGCCAGACGCTCGGCGAGCGCGCGGTGTGCCGGCCCGACCTCGTCTGGGTCGACACCACGCCCGGCGACACGCTGCTCTTGTGCACCGACGGGCTGACGGACTGCGTTGGCGACCGCGACCTCGGCGAGGCGCTCCAACAAGCGGGCCTCAACCGCCCGGCCACCAAGCTCATCGACATGGCCAACCACGCGGGCGGCCACGACAACGTCGCCGCGGTCGTCGTCCACGTGTTGCCCGACGTCGAGCCGAAGACCGCCGTCAGCCACATCGGCGCCCCGTTCCAACACACGATGAAGCTCGAATCGCTCGGCCACCTGTTTTTCTGCCAGCACCTGACGCCCGACGAGCGCATGAAGGTGCTGCGCTACATGCTCGAGGTGCAGGCCTTGCCCGGCAGCGTCATCTTCCGCCAGGGCGAGCAGGCCCAGGACCTCTACCTCGTCATCCAGGGCACGCTCGACGTGCTGGTCGATGGCCACGCGGTGACGGTCGTGGGCCCCGGCAGCCACTTCGGCGAGATTGCGTTGGTGTCGGGCCAGCCGCGCTCGGCGACCGTGGTGGCGCGCGAACCGGCGCGGCTGATGCGGATGACCCGCGACGATTTCTTCGACCTGAGCCAGCGCGACCAGGCCGTGGCGGTCAAGATGCTGTGGGCGTTCGCGCAGACGCTGTCGGGCCGGGTCACGGAGCTGTCGAAGCAGGTGGCGGGGTTCAAGCGGGCGTGACGCG
>SHZF01000129.1 GCA_009692425.1 Myxococcales bacterium
GGCGAGCTGGCGAAGCGGATGGACGAGGAGCCGAAGCTGGTGGTGCGGGTGTTCGCGAACATCCACCGCAAGCACCACGACGAGACGCCATCGATTGCGCTCGTCCGCGAGTTCACCAAGCGAGTTCGGGACGATGTGTGGCCCGGGGACCGGCTCCCCGAGGTGTTCTACGACCCACGGTCGCTCGAGACCGATGGGCACAAACGGGCGGTACTGCACGCGAAGGCGGTCGTGGTCGATGGGCGCTGGACGCTGCTGACCTCGGCGAACTTCACGGAGGCTGCGCAGGAGCGGAACATCGAAGCCGGCGTGGTGATCGACGACAAGCAGCTCGCGGAGCGAGTGACCCGGCAGTTCGATCAGTTTGTGGAAGCGGGTGTGCTGCGACGTCTGGTCCTGTCGTGACGCCGGATCGGCCGCTTCGAAGTCGCCCAGCTCCCCGGGCCCGATCGGCACCTCGCGGATCCGGCAGTTTCTCTCGTCGGGTGCCTGGGTGCACCAGTCGCTGATGCAGAGGTGGCTGGGTTTGGTGGTGGTGAAGCGCAGGTGACCGCCAAGTCGCCTCCTCCTGTCACCCTCCACGTCGCCTCGATGACCCGATCTGATCGACTATCGTGAGCAAGCGATCTGGACGGCATCGAGCCGCGAACGCCGGGCGCAGCGGCAGGCTGAAGCATGAGTCTGGTCGACCCGCTCGTCTTCGATCGGCTCGTCGTCGCCGTCGAGCCCGCCGTCGAGCAAAAAGGGTTCGGCGGGCGGCCGGGCGGCAGTTCACCGGTCGCGTCCGGACTTCACTGTTCACTCGGCCAAAGCGTCGCGTGCAACACGGGTGAGCTAGGTCTCCGCACCGTCCCTGCGCATGGCCCACGAAGCACTCGGCAAAGTCCACTGTGGCGGTGCCGTCGCTTTGGCCGCGAACGTCACTCCGCCAGGTCCAGCACCAGGTCCCCCAACTCGTCATCCAGCGTGTACCCGCGGTTCAGCCCGACGTGCAGCAGCGAGCGCACGTTGTCGCGCCACTCGTCCTCGTTTGTCGGCCCGCCTGAGTCTGAGTCGGTCTCCTTCTGCGACATCCGGGTGGCGAATTCCTCGTCCGTGCAGACGATGGCACCGCGAACGCGATACGCTCCATCGTGCTCGCGCGTCAGCAGCCACCCGTCGAGCTTCTTCGAGGCATAGGTCTTCACCGTCGCCGGCTTGTACCCGATCTCCGCCGCGACGGCGTCTGGCCGGAACCGCGCGCCGCGCTCCTCGCACGTCCGCAGCAACACCAACAAGCGCCGCTCCCGATCACGCAGTTGACGTATCCGCATCGGTCACCTCGGGTACCGCGAGCCGACGCGTGGCCTCCGCCACATCGACATCGGCGAGTAGATAGTGCCGGCCCAAGCGGCGGGCAACGGTACCCACGACGCCGCTGCCGCAGAACGGATCCAACACGACCTCACCGACCGTCGATGAGTTCAGGATCAGGCGCTCTACCAGCATGGCCGGCTTCTCGGTCGGGTAGCCGCCAAGCACGCGCGGCGCGAACAGCACGTCGGGCCACGACCGGTTCGACAACTGACGCTTGCCCTTCTCAAAGAACAGGATGCGCTCGGTCGAGTTGCGCCAGTGGTAGCCCATACCGATGGAGACGGCCGCTGCAGCGACGCTGGTGGGCGATGCGTCGCCGCCATAGGCCCCGGAGGTTCGCTTCGTCTTCACCCAGATGAGCGACTTCCAGTAGCGAAAGCCGGCGCATTCCGCGGCAGGCTTGAGCAGCCACGATGTTTCGTCGTCGCAGAAGAAGTAGACATGGCTACCTCGGCGGCACACCCGGAAGAGTTCCGTCATCAGTTCGGCGAAGCGGGCGTTTGGGAAGATGGCAAACCACGGGTTGGACGAAGCCTTCGACTCCTTGAGTCGCGTCGTGGTGCCGATGGCCCGGTGCTTTTCAAGGCTCTCGTAGGGCGGGTCCGTGACGACAAGGTCCACGCTCGCCGTCGGCAGCGTGCGCAGGACGGCAACGGCGTCGCCCGCGGTTACCGTTCCGGCGCCCTCGTTCATCCGCAGGACATCATGTTGCTGTGCCACTGCAATGCGCCGCAGGCGGGCTTCCCGTCGAGCCGCCACGGCCGGACCTGGATGCGCGTTACCGGCGCCGGGTGAAGACTGGGGGCGTGGCACCCGCTCGTCAAGGCTACGCACGTCGCGGCGTTCCTGCCTACTGCAGCGCCGCCCGCACCCGCGTCCGATCCACCGCAGACCACCGCCCGCGACCTGCCCACAGCCGCGTGTCGTCGGGCAGCGGCAGGTACAGCGCCCTCGCGGCCCCCAAAGTCCGTTCGTCGGCCAGTTCCCAGCACGCATCGACAGCAACCTCAGCCAGCGCCGACCGCCGCTCCGTCAGCCGATGGCGCCAGCGGTGAAGGTGCACCTCTGACGCCAGGTAGTCGCGCTTCTGACCGTTGCAAGTAGCGTCGGCGGCGACGAGGTTGGCCAAGCCGTCGTCGGGGTGGCGCGACCAAGGCAGGAAGTGGTCGACGTGAACCTCGCCGCGGCGCAGGGAGCCGGCGCAGTAAAAACACACGCCGCGCTGCAATTCAACCAAGCCTTGGCGCACAGGCTCCAGACTGACGCGCTCGCACCCGAACAGAAACTCAGGCAACAGCGCCTCCTCGAGTTGGTTCAGCCGTGCCACCTTGGCCGCCCACTGCAGCTGGATGACCGGCCGCAACACGCCGTGGAGCCGCGACAATGCGACGCCAACGCCGGGCAGCAGTCGGATCTGGTTGTCAAAGCGCGCGCCAATGAGGTGCCGCTGATAGGCGCGGACGTCGGCGCGGGTCGGCTGTTGGTCGGCATCGTTCCAGGTCACACGATAGAGCCAAGGCACGTCTTCGCCGCCGGCCCGCTGGAGTTTGGGGAGCAGCATCACGATCAGCAGCCACTCGACCTCTTCCACCAGCCTCGACCAGCCCGCCGACTGTAGGTGGTGAGCGCGGACGAGCGGTGTGGTCATGCCGGCAGCGTTGAGCGAGGCACGAAAGGCGTGCACCAAGCCCACGATGGACTTCGCCCCGACCTCATTGGCCACGCTGGAATTCTGGCGCAGGACGCCGCCGTGGGTACCGGTCCACGGACGGGCTTGGTTCCAGTAGAGGGCGACGACCTTCTCGGCGAGCTGGCGAGTCGTGACGGCGTCGGGCGGCGCACCATCGCGGTCGGCCAGTTCCACGCATAGATCGACCAGGCCGAGCAGGACGGCATGCTTGTACGTGGAGACGAACACGCCCTCGTCGAGCAACTGGAGGACACGCTCGACCACGGTGATCGGGTCTGACACGGTGGTCTCCGGCGGACGCGCGTCAGCCTGCTTGAAAGCGGTGCTCAGTGTGCCACAACACGTAGCCGCTCCCGAGCAGTTTGGGCGCCGTCACTCGCGGCAACAGCACGCCGGGGCCGAAGATGCGCGCGACCGTTGGCTCGGACGCCACGTCCAAGGCCAGCCGCCCAGACAGGCGCAGGTTGCCGGCCGCGTCGAGCCCAAGCAGACCCCGGGAAAGAGCATCACCGTGTGCAAAGCAGGCCGCAATCGAGTTGCGCGGATCGACCAGTTCGCGGCCCATTGCCGACGGTGGCGCCTTGAGCCGGATCGACGCCAAGACGTCACCGGCCGGGACTTGTCGGGGCGTCAAGCCGCACATCCCGCAGGACCATTGCCATGCCGCGAGCACGCCGCGGTCATGGCGCATTGCATCGAGTATGGCTCGCTTCCGGACGACACGTTCTGCCGTCTCCTCGGCGATGTGGTACCCACGCACCACTCTGCCGACCGCGTCGTCCAGAAGGCGCAGCGGCGTGACGTCCGGGCGCACGACGGGCACTAGATGGGCGCCTGCATCGACGAGCCCAAGGAAGTCCGGCACCTCGCCTTCGCCCAAGCCGATTTCTCGTGCCGCAATCAGGATGACCCGGTAGAGCAGAGAGAGTGCCGCGAAGTCGTCGTGCAGTGCCAAGAACAACTCAGGTTCGATGGCTTGCCCATGCTCGCGGGAGCCGTCGAGGTTGAGCATCTTGCTCGTCCACGAGCCGGGCGTGCGCTTGCAAGTGGCTGCAAGCTGGTGCACCGCAGCGGGTGCAGAGTCGATGTTGCCGCCACCATAGCTGTTGGGTTTGAGGACGTGGAATAGCGCGACGGCGAGGATGGTCTCAACGGGCAGGAACGGGTCCTGGCGCGGCTTCGGCGACCGGGACAGGACGGCGTGCCACTGCGCGCGGGCGGCGGACGGCGTCAGGTCGAGAAATTGTGCGAGTGTGGCCACGGGAACTCCTGAGGCTGCACCAGGCTGGCACGCCGGCCCGGAGCCCGCAACCGGGTCGAACGGACACCCGCTGGAACGGCCAGCAGCCACGGTAGACCGTCACCACCCCGGCAGTCGCACCAGCAGCCCCGCCTCCACCAACCGCCGAAACTGGCTCGCCAACTCACGCACCAGCGTTGGCGCATCGGTGAGCACGCCGACCTCGATGTTGCGTTCGCCCGCAGCCTCCGTGAAGTTGGCCGACGTGATCAGCGCCCTGCGGTTGTCGATCACGACACACTTGGCGTGCAGCACTGCGCCGGCGCCGTCCTCGATGCTGCGTGGGTCGTAGTACACTTCTGGCCTGCGCGCCCACGGCCAGTGGTACGCGGCAAGGTCGTCCGCATGGCGTCGGAGGGCAACCTCCTTGGACTCTCCCTGCCCGCGAGCAATGTTGGTGAACAGTTGCACATGCAGACCAGGCACCTCGTCCATGCGCGCTGCGAGCGACGCGAAGATTTCCCTGGCATTGTACAGCGCGTACGTCGTCATCAGAACGTGCAGTTCGGCGCTGCGGAACAACTCCTGGGTGACGATCAACGTGTCGCGGCTGGCGCTGCCCGGCAACTCGGGTCCGGTCCAGACGAGGGACAGCGTACCGCGCTCCTTCTCCACGAGCTGCCGCTGGTCCGCGAGGAGGTCCAGCCATTCCGCGACGTGGGAGGGCGTCATGCCGCGTGGGCAACGTGGCGCTCGATACGGCGCCCGGCCTGGACCAGACCACCTAGCGTGCCCTCAGCGTCCGGCGACCCGGTGTAGAGCAAGATCGCATAGCCTACCTTGTCGCTGGCATAGATGCGCTCCCCGATGGAACTGGCTGCATAGCCGCATTCGAGCGACAGCGCCGTAAGCAGCAGGTGCGACAAGGAGTGCAGCATCACGAAACGTTGCCCCGGGAACCGCGCCTTGGCGCGCGACGGCTCAGCCTGCTTCCAGGCATCGAACCCGTCCAGCAGCGCCCGAGCCCGGGCCACAACCTCCGGGCTCGAGGCCCAGGCGTCGACGGCAGCCTGCTTGAGCACGACGAGCACACCCTCGCCGCGGTTCTCGACGGCCGGCACCCAACGCAGTTCGCGCGCCAGGTGGGCCATACGCACAGGCAGGTCGAGTTCGGCCTCCACCGTCATCGCCGGTGGCTCGAAGCGGGAGAACCCGACG
>SHZF01000053.1 GCA_009692425.1 Myxococcales bacterium
CCCGCTCGCGCCAAGCCCACCTGATACGTCAGGAACTCCCCCGGAAGGCCTTCGACCCCGCGCGTCGGCGCCACCGCGACCGTGCCCGCCGCCGCCAGCGGTGCCTTGCGATCGATGAGCGCATCGAGTTGCCCGCACGCCCGCGGCCGCCCGCCCGCTTCGAGCGCGGAACACGCAGGCGGCAGCCACACGTACGCGGGCTTCGGCAGCGGATAGCCTGTCTGGCAAGCCGTGTGCACGTCGCCCGCCCGCAGCGCGCGAACCCGCGGCCCGCCCGGGCTCCACAGGCCGACCGGCGCTTCGAGCGTCACCTGCACCCCGCCCGGAGGCGGCGCGGCGTCGCGATCCGGCACGGCGATCCACACGTCGCCTTCGAGGTGCCCGAGCGCGCCCCGCAGCGCACGGTAGGCTTCGCCCTGCGCGTCCGTCGCGCGGGTGCCCGACGCGTCCCCGACCACCTGGACGAGCGTGGCTACGAGGGCGACGAACTGCACGATGCGCACCGGCCAGCGCAGCAGCGAGCCGCGCCAGTGGGGGCCACGCGTCGCGGCGAACGACAAGGTCGCCGCAACGACGAGGGCGGGCGCGAACGGCGCCTGGTAGCGCACCGCATCGGTGGTGCACGCGACGACGAGCAGGCCGGCAACCGCCAGCAACGCAAGACCCAGCGCCAAGCCGGCCGCACGCAGCCAGGCCGTCGCTGTCCCGAGCAGCGTGCGCGTGCGCAGCCACAGCCCGACGACGCCCAATTCGGCGAGCACCAATGCGGCACCGGGAGCCCACGCGCTGTCGTTCCAGAGCCAGAACTGCAGCGGACTCGACGGAATCGGCAGCGCACCCAGGCGGCTTACGCGTTCGGCCAGCACGCCCCCCGCGCCGAGAGCGGTCACCGAGATGCCCGCCCCCGTCACCGCGGCCAGGACGGCCAACCACACCAGATCGGCCCGCAGCCCGTTGGGGTCCACCAGCACCGCGCTGATCGGCGCGGGTGCCGGCTCTGCCTCGAGCACGCCGCTGCCGTCGTCGCGGCGCACGGCGACCAGGACCTCGCTCCCCGCCGCGGGCGTGGACTGCGCGGCCCGCGGCACCCGGACCCGGCGCGGACCCACGGCCCACGCGCACAGTGCGGCGCCGGTAGCGAACACGGGGCCGAGCGGGTGGCCCGTGGCGAGCAGGAACACGCCAACGCCGACGCCGAGACGGTCGGCCCGCGCCGTGCCCGTGCAGAGCCACAGGACGGCGGCGACGACGAACTGCGCGACGACGAGCGGGCTTTCGGACTGGCCCACCCGCACTGCAATCGGCGCCCACGCCATGACCAGGGTGCCGGTCAGTGCAGGCCATGGTCCCACGACGCGCGCGGCTGCCAGGAAGGCGAGCACGCACGCCAGCGTGCCCACGAGCGTCGCCCAACGACCCACGCCGTCGTGGTGGCCGCCGAACCAGGGCGCCGTCGCCTGCTGGATGGCGGTCCATGCCGCGCCGTACTCGATCGCCGCCCGGGCCGCGTCGGCCTGGGACTCGGGCAGGTCGAGGGCGACGCCGAGGTCTTCGTAGGCGTGATCATTGGCGTGCAGCGGCGTGAACGGCGCTTCGGCGCGGGCCTGCCATGCCACGATGGCGACGAACGGGACCAGCACCCAGCGCGACAAGCGCCCCGTGGGCACCGCGACGGACTCCGCGCGCCGCAGTGCGCGCCGCACCAGGGCCAGCACGAGCAGGACCCACGCCAGGGCCGTCAGCGCCGCGCGGGCGCGCGCTGGCCATGCCCCAAGCCCACGCGTCGCCAGCGCGGCGGCAGGGGCCCCGCCTTCCGAAGCAGTTGCGGTGCCGGGCAGGACACTTGCGCCAGCAGTCGGGCGAGGCACGAAAAACGTGCCGTCGTCGTTCGCGGCCACGGCGGCCAGCAGCAGTTCTCGCGCGGCGGTGAGATCAGCCGACGCCTGCGCGGGCTTTTCGACGAGGAACGATGTCGGCCGACGCCGGTCGCGGTCTGGAGGAGCCGGGCGGAGCACGAGTTCGGCGCCGGCCCCATGGCCGTCTGCCAGCCGAAACACAATGCCATCCGGCTGGATCGCGACGCCCGCCAGCACCGCGCGACCCACCGGCCCCTCGTCGACATAGGGGCGAATCAGCGCGAGCACAGCCGCCTCGCGTCCGCGGGCGATGCCGACCTGGCCCTGGGCCGCGCCCGCCGCCACCAGACCGACGACGACGAGCGCCGGAGCGAGCCGCGACCCCCGCCGGTGCCCGGCAGTCCAGGCCAGCGGAGGCGGGGAGCGGTTCATGGCCACAAGTTCAGTGCGCGCTGCCGCCGGCATCCGGGCCCGCATTGCCGCCCGTGCCATCCGCAGGGTCGAGCGGCGTGAGCAGCAGCAAGCCTTGGGGCGCGAAGTACAAGCCATCGGCGCTCGACGTCGCGAACTTCCCCCGCAAAGTGACCTCCTGGCCGATGGCCAGCCCGCGCCGCTCCAGATCGCGCTCGCCACCCACGAGCAGACGCTTGCCGACGCCATTGCGAGCGTCCGTCAGCCACAGGTGGGGCGCGGGCTTGCACAGGCTCTCCGTCACCGGGCACGGATACAGCGCCGCTACGGTCGCACGCACGCTGAGTTCGTCGGTCGGCGCAGACTTGGCCGCCGCCATGACCCCGCGTACCGACCAGGCACCGTCGGGGAACCGCTCGGGCGCCCGCGGCGGGTCGAGGTCGGGAGTTGGCGGCAGGTTCGCTTTGCCGGCCATGGCCCTGCGCGCTGGATACTCGGCGACGCGCTTGCCGTCACAGCCCACGCCGGCCACTGCGACGCCGGCCACTGCGACGACTGCCACTGCGACGACTGCCACCACGCGACGCGCCAGCACCGGATTCGGCATCACAACCTACTTGCTCAACTCGGGAATGCGGCCCGGCATCGACACGATGACCAGGGCGTCCGGAATCACGAACACGTCGACTCCGCCGAGCGGCACGACCTTGCCGTCGATCAGGACGCTGCCGGCCACCCGATTGGCGCCCGCCGGGACGTCGACCGCGGCCCAGCGCCCCAGCACGTCGGTCGCAGAACTCGTCTTGACGGGCACCGTGTTGTCTTCGTTGTCGTTGAAAAACGCGAGCCCCGCCGCCGGCACGCCAAGCGCCACTTTTGCGTTGTGGATGGCCCAGCCGCGCCGCCCGCCCGCCACGCCGCAGTCGCGGATGCGCCCGCCGAGGACGCCGTTGCCTTCGGTGATCGAGCCGAGGCCCAGCGTGTTCGGCACCAGCGTCCACTGGCCGTCGCCGACGATGGTCGGATTCGTCCGGATCGTGTCCTTGCCGACATACTTGGTGGGTTGCGTATCGGCCCCCTTGACGTCGAGTCGGTCGGCGAAGGGCACGAGGTCCCACAGGTAGCTCGTGTGCCATTTCGATGTCGGCTTCGGCGACCGCACCCGGATGACCAGGCGCGTGTTCGTCGGCACGTTGTCGATGGCGTAGAGGCCGTGCGCTTTCTGGCAAATCTTGTCGATGTCTTTTTTCTGGCAGTCGTAGCCGGGCATGCACTCCAAGTGTTTCACGCACATCTCCGCGGGCTTCTTGCGGCCGGGGATGTCGAGGCCGGCGTCGGCCGCCTTGTCCGGGTCGATCGACAGCGCCGTCGCCAACGGCTTGCCCACCTTTGCGTCGTCGACGAAGCAGGCGGCGCGCGCGTCGAAGTCGGCCACACCGGCGCACACTTCCGGATGAAAGTCCGCGGCCTTGAACACCGCGACCTCGATGCCCACGGTGTAGTCGCCGCCGCCGAATCGGTCGATGCGGCCCCACATCGTCACCGTCGCGGGCCCCTTGACGTCTTTCAGCAGCACGTCCAACGTTTTATCGACGCAGTCGAGCGCGACGGGGTCGGGCGCGACGGTAAAGTCCTTGAATGGGTCCGTCACCACGGCCTTCTGGTCAGCCCCCGGGTTCGGCACGCACACGCCAGCCACGCACGTCGCATTGCCGCCGCATTTCGCAGCATCGGTGCACTTCGACGCAAAAGTCGTCGGCACGGTCGCAGCGCCTCCATCGACGCCCGGCGCCGCATCACTCTTGGTCGCTGCGGCGTCGGCAGCCGGGCGGACTTCTTTCTCGGCGCACTGGGGCAAGCTCACGGCGCAGGCCCAAGCGGCACCAGCAGCAACAAGCCTCGCGCGCCGGGTACGAGTGGGGCAGGTCGGAGACGGCGGCATGGCGGCTCAGGCGCACACGGGCTCGGCGCGCGGGGCCGCATGGTACATTGGTGCGTTGCGCTGGGGCAAACGGCCCGTGTCATCCCAATGCCCGCCGAATCGGAGCGAGGGCTGGCGACGAACGCGGCGAGCGAGGCAAGGCGCGAAGGCGCAGGAACAGTAGGACGATTTCGAGCCTGAGCAACGCAGCCGCCCTTGCCGTCGCACGCTCCGGTCGTCGCGCAGAACTTGCCATCGTCGCATCGCGCCGTATGGAAGGCGTGCACGCAGCTCTTGCTCGCCACGCAGGCGTCGTCCGTGCCCGACTCGTTGTCGTCGCAGCCCGGACAGCTCGAAAATTCAGGGCTCGGCGGCGGGCCCCGCGACCGATTGCGACGACGGCAACCGGCGAAGGTTGCGAGGCCGGGGGCGCTGCGGCAGATCGCGCCCGGAACGACCGACTGAGCCGCACTTGCGCTGCTGCGACCGAGGGAGTGAGGACGAACGCCGCGAGATGCCCAGCACCGTCGGCCGCAGCAGGTGACGACTTTGAATCCACCCTCGAAGACCGGCGTCCCACGGCTGCGGCTACCGCACCAGCACCCGATGCGCGTACGGCTGGGCCGCCCAAGAACTCGACGACGACGCGCCGAAGTTGGCCGACAGGCTGTCGCCGCCGCCGCGGATCAGGATCTGGCCGGTCCACGCCCCGTAGTCGCACGAGCCGCTGGCTGACGCGCTCGGGTTGGTCGTCGTCTCTTCGAGGAATGTCAGGTTGTTGATGCCCTGCAGACTGCGCACCGGCGGGGTCGTGTTCGCCACGTAGCAGATTTTCGAGGCGTGCGTACTCTTGGAGCCGTCCCAGTCGATGCGCGTCCAGCCGATCTCGCCGCTCTGGAACAAGCCGCTCGCGTTGAACCACTGGATCGTGTTGGCGTTGAGCGGGAACTTCAGGTGCCCCGTCTTGCCCTTGCCCGTGTGCTCGATCGTGACGAGGAATTCCGTCGCGCCCGACAAGACAGGAGCCAACGCCTTGCCCTGCAGGTAGCTCTCTCCTTCCCCCGCCGAAGCACCGTAGTCGGCCGTGTGCCAAGGCATGGTGTAGAGGCGCTCCGACCCGCCGACCTTGCAGTCGTCCTTGGGCAGGCAGGCGAGCAGGCGCGTCCAGCCGCCGCCATCCGTCGTCATGTCGCACCACACCTGAACCTTGCCCGCCGCGCCACCCGGCCCATCGACGTCGACCCAATACAGGCCCGAGCCCTTGCTCGTGCCGGCCGTCAGGATCGCCTTGCACGTCGCGCCCGGCTTCGACTCCGAACCGAGTGCGGCCACGGTCGCGATAGAAAACCAATCGGCCCCATTGCACACGGAGAGCGCCTGATCCGCGGTGTTGAAGTACACGAGTCCGGTGTGGGCCTTGTCGCACGGCACTGGTGACTTGTCCGCGTTCTGCAGGCGCAACGCGGTCGCCTCCGTGTAGCCGAGATCGAGACCAGCAAACGCGTTCTTGCCCTTCCACGCGTTGTCGCCGGCAAGCGCGCCGAAGCCCGCGAGGTCTGTCTTGAGCGCGAATGGGGCGAGGGCCTTGGCGTCGATCATGGCCGCCGTGACGCAACCCGAGCAGGCGAGCTTGTCGGCGACCTTCGCGCTGGCGGCCTCATCGGCGCTGGCGGCCTTGTCGGCATTCTTGGCGACGAGGGCCACCTTGGCGGTTTCGGCGCTGGTGGCCTTGTCGGCGTTGGCGGCGGTCTCGGCGATCTTGGCCGTCTGGGCGACGATGGCCTCCTTGGCTGGGCCGCCCTTGGAGTCGGAACCGGCGTAGGCGAACGCGACCTTGGCGCCGGTCACGCTGCCGTCGGCGAGTTGTTCCGTGCCGACGCAACCGGAGCACGTGAGGCCATTGGCGACCTTGGCGTGGTAGGCGTACGCAACGGCGCCGAGCGGCGCGCGCGTCAGTTCCGGGTCGGCGCCGACCTTGACGGCGAACCACAGCGGCTTGCCCGAGGTCAGCAGGGTGTCGGTCAGGGGCTTGCCGGCGACGATGCCGAGGGTCGCGTTGAACCAGCCGTTCGCCGTGGTGACGTCCTGCGATTCTTCCCACAGGAAAACCTTGGCGTCGGCGGCGTCGTACAGGCGAAAGCTGAATGTGTACGTGCCGTCGGCGATGGGTCCACCGCCCGCCGTGCGCAGGATGCCGGCTGCGGGCAATTCGGCGGCATGGGCCTCAGGCGGACTCGCGGGCACGAGGGCGGCCGCGGCGGCGAGGGTGAGAGCAAGCGGGGCGAACCGGGGCAGGGTGCGCGTCATCATGGGAACCTCCGAGGGAGCGGACTCTACCCGGTCGGGCGGCGCAGCGCACGCGCCCGTCGGTGGACCCCCGCGGTACTCGCGAGTTCGGTGCGCTAGCTGTGGCCTCAGGGCGGCCGCGCGGGCACCCGCCCCAGCCAACCCTGCGCCAGCAACTGGCCCAGCGTCCTTCGCATGACCGGTTGCTCCTCTTCGGTGAACACCAGCAGCCCAGGCAGGATCGCGCGCGGCGTCTTGTTCATCAGGCTGCGGTAGGCGCGGCTGTGCGGCAGGCCGAGCACGTGGCCGAGTTCGTGCGCCAGGACGAGGTCCCAAGCGGTGCGGCTGACGATCACCCAGGGCCGCCCCGCCTTGCGCCACGTCACGCCCTTGAGCACCGAGTGGCCGTCGAGATCGACCAGCTTGCGAACCACCACCCAAGCGAGGCGACCAGGCCGCAAACGGCGTTGAGCGCTGCGGTCCCGGGCGCCCTTCGACGCGACCTCGCTCAGGCCGGCGGGCAGCGCGGCGACGGAGACGACCTGGAGCCCCACACCGATGACCGCGAGGCGATCGTTGGCAGTGGCCAGTTGATCGGTGAGCCAGGAGAGGTCGTCGGTCGCGGCGTCGGCCGGTTCGTAGCTTGGGGCGACGTAGAGGTCGAGGGCGAGACAGGTTGGCGTGTTGGGCGGGCACCGCGGCAAGTCTGCGGGCTGCGGCAGCGCGAAGGCCAGCGATGCCGCGGGCAGGAACAACAGCACGCCGGCCCCGAACCCGACGAGCCTGGGCACGCCGGGCCAGAGCGTGCGAACGGCTACGGGCAAGGCTTCACGTAGATTGTCCCGCTCTGGCCGTAGCTGCCGCCGAACAGCCCGGAACCATTCTGCGAATCGCGCGCCCAGTTGCGGCCCTCGTAGCCCAGCGCCTTGCACACGCTTGGGCTGCCACAGTCGTCGCCCGCGTTGCCTGTATAATCCAACGGATTCAGCGAGAACGTGTCGCGCCACTTCACGCCGCTGTTCGGGTTGCCCCACCACTCGTCGAAGCTCAGTTTGTTGGAAACGTACGCGTATTTCGTGATCCCAGCCGAGGTCACCCGGTAGCACGTGCCTGCCGCGATTCGCGCGGTGTCGCCGAGGTAGCCAGACGACGACAGGTCCGCGTTCAACAGGTTCCCGCCATTCTTGGTCGTCGTGCCGTAGTGATTCTGGCCGCTGCCATTGGTCTTGGACACCAGCTCCCAGCCGCCGCCGTCGAAGCCCATGTCGCAGTGGACCTGCAGCGGTACGTGCGGCCCCGTGCCGTCGGGATCGATCCAGTACGCCGCCGAGTTGGCCCCGGGCGCAAAAGTCTGCACCTGCTTGCAGTTCAGCGCCGGATTGTCCTGGGTGCCGATGGCGGTCAGGAACACCGGCTGGAACGCCGCGCCATTGCACACGTAGATCGCCTTGAGCTTGGTGTTCAGGTAGATGACGCCCGCCGTCTTCGCATCGCACGCGACCGGGTGGCTCTCGCCCGTCGGCAGTTGCAGGCCACCGGACGCCACGAACACGCCGGCCGACAGCACCTTCTTCGACGACAGCGTCTGCACCTGGATGCTCCAACTCGTCACCGCGCCGTCCTTGGCGTTGTTGAGGAAGCCCGTGTCGATCGCCGTCAGCGACCACTTGCCAACCGGATTCTTGCCGACCCACGCGCCCAGATCGCCAGACACCGTCGGCGTCGGCGTCGGCCACGTCTCCTTCAGGGCCTTGCCCGTCTTGCCCTTGTCGTAGAGCACGTACTTGGCACCGGCCGGGTCGGTCAGCACGAGTTGCAGCTTGGCGATGTCGGAGTTGGTCAACTCGACGGCGACGGTCAGGCCCTGCGCCGTGCCCAGGTCGGGCATGTCGAGGACCGACGGGGCGCCGCCATCGGGGTTGTTGTCGGCAATCAGCAGCGGCTGCTGGCTGGCGGTCACGTCGATGAACTGGTTGGTGAGCAATTGGTTCGACACCTCGTCGAGCGCGTCGGGGGGCAGGTTCTTCACGTTGAAGCCGGCGACGCACTTCAGGCTCCCGTCTGCGCCGAACCCCTGCACGACCAGGCCGCTGCCGCACGCGTTGCCCGGCTGCAGCCCCGCTGGCGTCGCGATGAGGTCTGCAAACTTGCCGCTCAGCGCGACGTCGGCAAGCTTCTCCAGCGTGGCATAAGGTGCCAGGTCCGGCCCGCCGCTCAGGTCCGCGAAAGCGCCGGTGACCGCGACCTTGGCGAGCTCGCCGACCTTGGCATACGGCGCCAGCACGGCCGGGTCGAGGTGCTTGGCCGTGACGCAACCGCTGCACGCCAGAGCCCCAGCCTGGGCGGCCACCAGCGCATAGGCCACGGACTGCAGCGGCACCGCGGGCAGGGCGGGATTCGCGCCGACCTCAACCGTCAGCATCGCCTCGGGCAGCCCCGCCAACAGGGCCGCTGACAACGGCTTCAGCGAGCCGAGGCCGTGCAGGAACTGGCCATTCTTGACGTCGACCTTGGCGACCGCCTCGGACCACACGACGGTGCCGCCGGGCTTGTCGTACAGCGCGAACGTGATGGCATAGCTGCCGTCGGCCGCCACGCCGCCACCGGCCGCACTGAGCACGCCGTGGACGGGAACGGTCACGGGAACCGCGGCGGCCGCGAGCGCGGGCCATCCTGCGGCGAGAACTGCGCACAACGTGGCGGTGGAGAGTGATTGCCGTGCTGGCGACATGGTGCGACCTCGCGGTGGGAGGGAGCGATCGTGGCAAAATGGGGGCGGTGGGTCAACGGCCTGCGATGGCCCGCGTGCCTGCCTGCATGGGCAACTAGGTAGAAAGTCCCCTTGGGGGCGCCGCGTGCCCCCTTGCCCCCTGCGTCGGTCCGCAGCCGTGGCCCGCACGAGATGCCAATGCGGTCCCAGGCCTTTCGTTCATTCCGAGTGCGACGGTCCGCATGGGCATCTCTTGACCGCGTCCGCTCTCCGGCCCGACACTCGCGACCGCGCGCCCCCGCCCTTGCTGCCACCGGCTGGCGTTTGCACAGGAGCGTCCCATGAACCGTGCATCTCCGGGTTCCGCGATGACCCGCTGGGTCTGCCTCGCCGGATTGGTCGTGTCTTGCAGCGGCCCGCAAGCTCCCGCCAACCCGTCGCTGCGGCCCCCAATCTGGCAGCCGCCGCTGAAACAAAGCGTCTACCTGCGCGCCGTGTTCGACGACGACCCGTCCATCAACCTCGGCCGCTTCTTCAAGCAGGACACGCAGGCCAGCGAGATGGACGAGTCCCAAGCCTTCCCGTCGCGCTGCAGCAAGGCATTCTCTCCCAAGCTCATTGGCTCTGGCGGCACTTTCGACGAGACGTTCACGGCGTCGTCTGGCGTTGGCGCATCGTTGTCCGCACCCGTTTACGGCAGCGCCAAGGGCAGCTACGGCAGTAACGGCGAACTGCGCGTCAAGTACACGCTCAAAGGGGTCATGCGCGCCCAGGTCGATGCCGACGCCCTGGCCCGCTGTTGCGAGGCGGCCCCCGACCAATGCAGCGGCAAGTACGTGGCCGAGTTCTACCTGGGCGACGGCGACGTGTACCAGTTCATCGGCAACGAAACAGACATCAAGGCCTCGGGCAGCTACCGGGCGGCGAGCGCCGGCATCGACTACCACAACGGCACGGCGTGGAAGCAGGTGACCCGCTTTCAGAACATGTACTTTGCCTACAAGACCGCATCGGTCAGTGGCCAGGGCGTGGGCGGCGGCACCAACCTGTGCGCCAGCGACTGGCAGGGCACGTTGCCGCAAAGCCTCGACGGCCAGTACTTCGTCGGCACGTCCAAGCCCGCGGTCACCGACCAGGCGGCCCGCAACGATGCGCTGCTCAACGGGCGCTTGCAGGCCGTGCAGTACATTGGCACCGCCATCCGCCAGGTCGATGCCCAGTGGTCCAAGGACCTCGACGTGGCGTTCGGCAACGATGCCACCCTGGTCGCCGCCAGCGCGGGCATCGCCAGCATGGTCAAGGATCGGTGCTGGCAGAAGCCGACGTTTACCCCAGCTGGAACGGTGGCGACGGCCTTGATTTTCTTTCCCAATAGCGAAATCGCCAACGCGGCGCGGGCCCTGGCGGCGGGGCTGCAATCCGCCGGCAAGATCAGTGTCAAGGACGCCGAGGCGCTCTCCAAAGGCGGCGCGGCGGCGGTGACCCGCCCGGTGGCACCGTAGCGTGATGGGCGGCATGGTGCAGCTGCGGACAGGTCAGCTGGAACAGTGGTTGACGCCGCTGTTGGGCGTCGTGTTGGCCGCGAGCGGCTGCGGCGCCGGTTCCCACGGTCCACGACAACGGCCGTCAGTCTGGCAGCCGCCGCTGAAGCAGAGTGTCTACCTGCGCGCCGTGTACGACGACGACCCTTCGTTGCAACTCGGGCGCTTTGTGAAGGTGGGGACGCGCGCTACCGCGATGGACGAGTCCCAAGCCTTTGCCTCGCGTTGTTCCGCGGCATTTTCACCCAAGCTGTTCGGCGCCAACGGCACGTTTGACGAGGTGCTGGCGACCGGTCAGCAGGTGGCCGCAGGGGCCAGTGTCGGCGCAGGAGCCGGTGCCGGCGCGGCTGCGGGCGGTGGCACCTTCGGCACGGCGAGCCAATTGCGGGTGCGCTACGTGCTCAAAGGCGTCATGCGCGCCCAAGTCGATGCCGAGGCCTTGGACAAGTGCTGCACGGCGGCGCCCGACCAATGCAGTGGCGAGTACCTGGCCGAGTTCTACCTGGGCGACGGCGAGGTCTACCAGTTCGTCGGCAGCGCGGCCGAGGTGCAGGCCCGATCGGGGCTGCCCGGCAGCACCGGCGCGCCAGCGGCAACCGGCAGCGGCGCCGACGTGCCCTACAGCCACGGCCCGGCCATGCTCTACAGCCACGGGTCAGTGTGGAGGCAGGTCACCCGCTTCCAGAACGTCTACTTCGCCTACAAGACGGCCTCGGTGGTCGGCCACGGCGCGGGCGGCGGCACCGACCTGTGCGGCGGCACCTGGCAGCAGCGGGTGCCCCAGAGCCTCGACGGCCAGTATTTCGTCGGCCTGTCGAAGCCCGCCCAGACCGAGCAAGCGGCCTTTGACGACGCATTGCTGCACGGGCGGCTGCAAGCGCTCCAGTACATCGGTTCCGTGATTCGACAACAGCGCGTGCAGGTGTCGGTGGACCTCGACCGCGCGCTGGCCGACCAGTCCGTGCTGACCACGGCGACGGCTGGCGTGGCCCGGCGCGTCAAGGATCGGTGTCGGGGCAGCGTCACGGACCCCGACGGGCGCTTCCTGGCCAAGGTCTTGGTGTTTTTCCCGCGCCCGCAGATCGACGCCGCGGCGGCCGAACTGGCGACCCAGTTGCAGAGCGTGCAGCGCCAGTTCCACGACGCGACGCTGGGGCTGCTGTGGTGTGGCAGCGTGCCGGCCGGCGCGTGTACGGCGGACCTGCGCGATCGCGTCCGCACGCTTGGGCAGCACGGGGGCTTGCAGATGACCGATGTGGTCGAAGTCGCTCATGACCCCGCCATCGACGCCGTGCGCCAGGCCGCGCTCCAAGCCAACGCGAGCAAGGGCCTGGTCGTGCGGCTCGACGCGCGCCATGCCGGTGGCGACGGGGTGTTGCACGCCTGCTTTGCGAGCGCCAGCGCCACGTTGTGGGACACCGAAGCGGGCAAGACGCTGCACACCGCCAAACCCGCCGGCTACGGTGCCTCGGGCGGCTACAAGGGCGTCGTGTATGCCGATCGCGCCATGCCGGTGGACGCATGCCGCACCGCGCTCTTCAAAGCGCTGGCCGAATTGGACCTGCTCGTCAGCGCCTGGTCAGTGGTGCCGGGAGTCACCCCATGACGGCTTCACAGGGTCGCACCCGTTGCCCCCGCACGCGCTGGGTTTTCGCCGTGGGACTGGCCGTACTCGCCGCTGGGCTGGCCGTGCCGGTGCGCCCGACCGCTGGCGTCGAAACGACGCTGTCGATCGAACAGGAACTGGCGCGGCCTGGCGTCAGGGTGCTGGCCGTCGAGTTCTACGCCAAGGACTGCGCCCCGTGCCGCCAGGCGGCGCCGCGCTGGCAAGCCCTGCACGCCAAGTACGGCGAGCGCGGCCTGCGCTTCGTGGTGGTCGCGCTCGACGAAGATGGCCGCTGCCCGAACCTGGGCTGGTCGCCCGACCGCTCGGTGTGCGACATGACGGGCGCCATCGCCCAGCGTTTTGGCGTGACTGGCCTGCCCTCGGCCTTCTTGTGGTCGTGGCGCGGCACCCGCCTGGTCGCAGACGGCAGCCATGTCGATGTCATTGAGGCCGCGGTGGCCAAGGAACTTGAAGCCCTGCCGCCGCGCGTGATGCTGGCGCTCGACGTGCCGGCAGCGCTGGCCAAGGAGGCGGCGGGCCTGGAGTCGTTGATCCGCGGCTACCTGCGGCGCACCCGCAAGGTCGATGTGCTGGCGAGCGAGCGCGATCAGCGCGACCTGGCGACGTTGGTCAAGGGGTCGGTCGGCCTGCGCGTGGACGAGCGCTGTGCCCTGGAGGCGAGCAAGGCGTTGGCGGCCAATGCCAAGCTGACCGTCCGGCTGATCAAGGGCGCGACGACCACCCGGCTTTTCCTCGAACTGAACGACGCGGAGCGGGGCTGCGCCATCGGCGAGGGCAAGGCCCTGTGGCAGGCGGCGCAGCCCGATCAGGCGGCGGAAGAGGCCGTGGCTGACCTCATGGCGTCGCTGCGGTCCGACACCCAACTGCCGGGCGCTGGCAGGGCAGCGGTGGCAGCCATCGAGCCGGCACGGCCCATCGAACCGGCGCGGCCCAGTGGCCCGCGGGTGACGGGCGCGAGCGTAGACACGGGCGGCAAGACGGGCGCCCTGGCCGTCGCGGTGTCCGGCGGCGAGGTGGCGGCAGTGGTGGGGCGGCTCATCGTCACGGTCGCGCCCAAGGAGGCGACGTTGGAGGTGACGGGGCCGGGCAAGTTCCGCCAGGTGGGCCGAGGCGGCTGGGAACATGCCGCGCTGGCCCCGGGCGCCTACCAGGTCACGGCCGCGGCGGCGGGCTACGAGGCGCAGACCCAGAGCGTCCACGTCGCGGTGGACGACGTACACACCGCCAAGTTCGCCTTGCAGCGGCTCGGCGCCCTCGAGGTGACGGGGACGCCAGCGGGCGCCAGGGTCGAGATCAAGGGGCCCGACGGGTTCGCCGCGACCGAGGGCCTGCCGGTGACGGTCGCCGACGCGCCCAAGGGTGCCTACACGCTGGCCGTGAGCCGGGCGGGCTACGAGTCTGAGCAGTACACGGCCATGGTCAAGCTGGGCGAAACTGCGCGGGTGGTCGTAGGGCTCAAGCCGCCGGGGTCGCTGGTGGTGACGGGGACGCCAGTTGGCGCCCAGGTCGTCATCACCGGGCCGAATGGGTTTGCGGTGACCAAAGGGTTGCCGGTGACGGTGGACGGCGCCATGCGGGGCACGTACCAGGTGACGGTGAGCCGGCTGGGGTATGTGACGGTCGAGCAGGACGCCCAGATCCTGCCGGGCGAGACGAAGACGGTGGCAGTGAAGCTGGAGCGGCAGCGTGCCGAACCCCCGGCCGCGCGGGCTCCCGGCGCGGCTCCCGCGCAGGCTTACGGCGCGTTGGTTGGCAAGGCGGGCGACGCTGCGCCGAAGACACGGGCCGAAGTCGATGCCATGCCGACGTTTGACGGTGACGCCAGCCGGTTCGGCGACAACGGCGACGGCACGGTGGCCGACAAGCTGCGGGGGCTGGTGTGGCAGCAGGGCGTCGCACGCGACACTTTCTCACAGCACGGCGCCAAGGCGTATTGCCAAGGCCTTGATCTGGCCGGCCGACGCGGCTGGCGGCTGCCGGCGATCGCTGAACTCAAGTCGCTCATCGACATGGGTCGCGAGCGGGGCAACAGGATCGCCGCTGTGTTTGGCAACAGCGCTGACTGGTTCTGGTCCGCCACGGCGTATTCGGGCTCGTCTTCCGTCGCCTGGTACGTCTACTTCTACGACGGCGGCAGCTACAGCGATGGCGCCACCGGTACGTGCCGCGTGCGGTGCGTACGGTGAGGTCCGACGGGGACGCTTTGACTCCTTGACTCTTTGACCCTTTTTGGAGTGGTGCGCTCGTTCGAGAACGCTCCTCGTTGACCAGTCGCCAAAACGAACTACAATGACTCTCTTGGCGCCGCCGCCCGGTGGCAAGGACCACGCCATGGCCCGGCCAGCCCGCATCACCGTCGGTTCGCGCGAGGCCAAGACGCGCTTCGGCACCTACCTCGACCTCGCGCGCCATGGCACCATCGTCACCGTGACCGATCACGGCCGGCCAGTGGCGCAGTTGACCCCGTTGCCGGCGGCTGACGACGACGTGGCGCCGGCGCTCCGGAAGATGGCAGATGACGGGCTCCTGCGGCTGCCGACCCTGCAGCCCCGGCGTGCCGAGGAGTGGCCGGAACCTATCGAAGTTACTGGTGTCTCGCTGAGCCAGGCCGTCATCCTGGATCGCGCGGACCGGTTTTGATGCGCTACCTCGACGCCAGCGTGCTCGCGAAAGCGTTCG
This sequence comes from Myxococcales bacterium, assembly GCA_009692425.1. GTDB lineage: Bacteria > Myxococcota_A > UBA9042 > UBA9042 > UBA9042 > SHZF01. Next base: position 15,032 of record SHZF01000053.1, read on the forward strand.
TCCTGGAACCCGGCGTCGAGCAGGTACGGCGGTGGCTCGCAGGCCCCGACTGTGCCACCGCTTCCCTGACCCTGGTCGAAGTTGCGTCGGCCATCGCACGCAGCGAGCGCGAGCGGCGCATCACGACCGGAGCGGCTGCGGGGGCGGTCGCTGAACTGGCGAGCATTGCGCCCCGCATCCACCTGGTGGAACTCAGTGCACGCGTCATCGAACAAGCCTCCGCGTTGCTCTTTCAAAGTACGCTGCGTGCGGGGCTCTTTCGAAGGACGTTGCGGGCGGGCGATGCCGTGCAACTCGCGTCAGCGCTGGTGCTGCGCGACTGCGCGCCACGGGGCTTCACGTTTGCCTGCGCCGATGGTCACCTCGCCGACGCCGCGCGCGCCGAAGGGCTGGTGGTCGAGGTGCCGTAGAGATGCCCATGCGGGCTTCGGCACGCGCCATGAATGGACGTCCGCGGTCCGCGTGGGCGTGCGCGGCGGCAGACACCGTTCAATTGCCCATGAGAGTTGACGCCACCGATGCCCCAAAGCTACAACCGACCGCGGAGGAGCCCCATGCGCCCCATGCGCCCCGTGCGAAGCCCTCGGCTCGGCCGCTTGTTGACGTGTCTGGCTGCGCTGGCCGGTATCCTGCTGGCGGTGGCTCCAGTGCGCGCCGCCGATGACCTGCTGCTGCCCGAATGGCTCGGCCACCCGGGCGTGCGCCTCATCGCCGTCGACTTCTACGCGACGTGGTGCACGCCGTGCATGGAGGCGATGCCGCGCTGGCGGGCCCTGCACGACAAATACTACAAGCAAGGCCTGCGCGTCGTGCTGGTCAGTACCCAGGACCCCGATGCCGGCTGTCGCGGTGTGGGCTTTACGCCGTTCCAGTCGGTGTGCGACCTCGACGGCCGCCTGAGCCAGCAGTTCGCGCTGCAAGGCAAGCTGCCGGCGGCGTTCCTGTGGTCGTGGCAAGGCAACCTGCTGGTGCGCAAGGGTCACATCGACGAGGTCGAGCGCGAGGTCGAGCGCTACCTGAAAGACTCGCCGCGCGTGCTGGTGCGGGCGGCCAAAGACGTGCCGGCGGCGGCCGTGGACAAGCTGCGCGAGCGCTTGACCGACGACGGCAAGGTGCTGGTGGTGGCGGCCGAGGCCGAGGTGGCCGCGCTGGACCAGGCCAAGAAACACCAGCAAGGGCCACGCTACGACGAGCGCCAGCAGTGCGAGCTGGGGCGCGAGGTGCCGCCCAACGCGCTGCTGCAGCTCAAGCGTGTGGCCCAGGGCAAAGACGCCTTCTTGCACGCCGGCCTGCTCGACCTCGAGTCGGGCTGCCAGTTGCAGAGCGCCAGCGCGCCGTGGGGCGAGCCGAAAGACATGGCGGCCCAGGCGGTCGCGGCGCTGCTGAGCAAGCTCAAGCTACCGAGCATCGCCATGCCCCAGGGCGCCAGTGCCGGGCCGACGCGCCAGGCCGTGGCTCCGAGCGCGAGCAAGGAGGCTGCAAAAACGGTGGATTTGGGCGGCGGCAACGAGTGGGTCGTCGCGTTCACGGCCGAGCCCGCCGCCGCGGTGCTGGTCGATGGCAAGATGCTGTGCCCGACGACGCCGTGCAGCCGCGAACTGCCCGAGGGCAGCGTGGCGGTCGAGTTCCAGGCCGTCGACTACCTGCCCGACCGCCAGCGCATCGCCGTGTCGGCCACCTTGGGCCAGGTCCACGGCAAGCTTGCGGCAGATTTCGGCCTGCTGCGCGTGACGAGCGAGCCGGCCGGCCTGCACGTGGACGTCAACGGCAAGCCGGCGACGACGCCGGTATCCGCCCAGCGCGTGGTGCCCGGCAAGCCCCAAGTCGTGCGCCTAGCCGACTCGTGCTACTTGGGCCAGGAGCAGCAATTCGCGGTGGCGCGCGGCGACAGCAAGACGGTGGCGTTCGTCGCGGAGCAACGCCGAGGCGGCATCAGGGTGAAGGCGATCGACAGGGCGAGCGGCGATGCGCTGCAGGCCGAGGTGGCGATCGACGACGTGCGGGTCGGCGTGACACCCTACAAGGGCATGGTGTGGACGTGTGCCAAGGAGATGGTGGTCACCTACGGCGGCGAACGCAGCGCGGTGGCGCTGGCTGGCGGCCAAGTGCAGGAATCCAAGGTGCTGGAGCAGCGAATGGACTTCAAGCGGGCGCTGGCCGAGCCGGGGCCGGGGCCGGCGCCGGGCGGGCGACCGGTTGTCTCGACGCTGCCGCCCGTGGCTGTGGTGACGCAGACGGCGCCGCCAGGCCGCAGCAGTGCAAGCGGGTGGGTCACGCTGGTGCTGGGTGCGGGGGTGGCCAGCGTCGGCGGGTATCTGTGGAGTGCAGCGTTGCAGGACGAAACCAAGCTTCAAGCCGCGGTGGCGCCGGGGATGACGCCAACCTACGAGTACAGCATCGCCCAACTGGAGGCAGCGAGCTTGACGGCGCGCTATCAGGTCGCGGGTGCGCTGTTGGCGGCGGGCACGGCGGGCGTAGCGGTGGGTGTGCTGCTGGTCGCCACCGTCGACGGGCCCAAGGTGGCTATCGTGCCGAGTCGTTCGGGATTCGAGGTGGTGGGGCGATGGTGACGTCGCGGCGCGCTTCGGTGGCGGTGGCGGTGGCGCTCGCGGCGGTCGGCTGCACGGTGACGTTGCCGGGTGCTGAGGTGGGGTCCTATCTTGGAGTTTCTGCTGTGCTGGACACGAGTCTTGGAGTTTCTGCTGTGCTGGACACGAGTGACACCACTGCTCTGACCGTGACGATCGGCATCAACACTTGGCAATTGGCGACGGCGCCAGGCTACTACTCCTGGTCCGAAGCCAAGGCCTACTGCGATGCGCTGAGCCTTGCGGGGGCCACAGACTGGCGGCTGCCGACCAAGGAGGAACTGGAGAGTCTCATCGACAAATCGCGGTCGGCGTGCCCGTACATCGCAGCGGCCTTCGTGTTGAAGACGGCATGCGAGTGGTACTGGACTGCCACGGCGTATTCGGGCTCGTCTTCCGTCGCCTGGGGCGTCAGCTTCTACTTCGGCAGCAGCGACTACGGTGGCACCACCTATTCATACCGCGTGCGGTGCGTACGGTGAGGTCCGACGGGGACATTTTGACCCTTTGACTCGTTGACCCCCGTTGGGGCCGACCTCGCGCCGCAGGCGCGACCGGTGAAAAACGGCGCGGCGCCAGCACGGGTGTCGCTGCGCGCGGGCTGAACATCGCCGGGCGCCCGTGCAAGCGGTAGCGGGCGGGCGCGTGCGTCGGGTGTGTCGGCGCCGAAGACATCGAGGCCGCCGTGCTGGCGCCGTACGCCAAGACCGAAGCGTTGCCGGCCGTGGCGCAGTCCGGTGCGTACAAGGAACTCAAGGGCCTGCCGATCCTCGCCAAGCTCGGCGCCTCGTGCGGCACAGGACTCTACGTGCGCGGGCTGCTGGCCGACGGCAGTTCGGAGTGCGTGGCCGGCAAGGACAACGGCTTCGTCGACATCGACAGCGCCCAGACGCTGACGGGTGCCAAGACCCTGACCAGCACCCTCAAGCTGGCCCCGGCCGCGGGTCCGGCGCTCGTTGCCGATGGCCATGTCGGGGTCGGCACCGCAGCACCGGGCGGGCTCGGCGACGGCAGCACCTACCGCATGCTTGAAGTGCACCAGGGCGCGGCTGGCGGCACCAACGGCGGCCTGATCGGCTTGACGTCCACGAACCTGGCCGATGGCACAGTGGGCGGCGCCGTCATATTCGGCACGCGCGGGACCACCCACGCCGAAAAGCGGCTGGCCATCGCCGTCGCGTTCAACGAAGGCGCCAACGACCCGGCCGGCGTGCCCACGGGGCGGCTGGCGCTCTACACCAGCGATGGCAAGTCGGCCAACAACCCGCGCCTGACCATCACCAGCGACGGCAGGGTGGGCATCGGCACCACGGCGCCCACCACCCAGTTCGAGGTGGCCGGCAGCGTGCGCGCCGACAACTTCAACCGCGCCGTCTGGTCGACGAACAAGGCGGGCAGCTACGATCTCCGCAAGGTGTTCGACGACGCCCGCGCGGCTGGCATGACGCCGGGCGTCTACGACTGCGTGTTGCGCACCGACAACGGCGCCCACTGGACCGGCCGCCGCTTCACGGCCTCGGTGAATTTCTACATGGGCAATGGCGGCTACCCGCACAAGTTCCACAACGTGAGCGACGTGCAGGCAGGGCCTGACGGGTGTTCGGCGGGCCTGACGGCGTTCGATGCGGCGGGCACGTTCTCGTTTGACCCGGGCACCTGTAGCCAGACGATCGGATTGGTTTGCAATCGGTTCTAGGGTTTCACCCAGTTGGCCTATGGACTGAGCGGCCGCACCCGCAGCCAACTGCCGGCGCGGGACGCGCGCTCTCATTCGAGCAACGGGTGCTCGTCGATCGGCCCTTCCGGCCGCACGCGCGAGTCGGCCATCACGATGCGGGCACACGCGTTCCAGCGCAGGATCGCGTCGTCATTGCCGGGCGGTCGCAGGCGCTCCGCTTCCTCGAAAAGCGCCATGGCACGCTTGAGCCCCTCCCACACCGAAAAGCCCGCCGCGCCGCGCTTTTGCAAGGCCTTCGCCTTGCGCTCCGCGATGAGTCCACCGTAGTAGGCGCGCTCGTACGGGTCCGGCAGTCGCCGCACCGCCGCCTCGGCATCTGCCGCCGCCTTGCCCACCGGGGCGTCGAGGAACTGGTCGCTCAACGCCAGCACCAGCGTCGTCAGCGCCCGCGCGTTGTCAGGGTCGGCCAGCAGCACGTCGCGGCAGATGCTCTCCGCCTCGTGGGCCTCGTTGAGCAGTCGGTAGCGCTCTGCCTTGTCGAGCGCCCGCGGCACGGCCTCGGGGCTGAGCGGCTTCAGTTCGAACTCCATGGTCCACCTCGCTTGTGCGTGAGCAGGTGCCGGGGTGAGTGCGATCACGCTCCTGCGCCCGTCTCGCCATCGCCGATTCCGAGCTTGCGCGCCAGCCACAGCAGCGGGTCGTAGTGCTTGTCGGCGACCCGCTCCTTCAACGGAATGATGGCGTTGTCCGTGATCGTGATGCCTTCGGGGCACACGGTCGTGCAGCACTTCGTGATATTGCAGTAGCCGATGTTCTGCTCGTCTTTGACGGCATCGATGCGGTCGCCGGTGTCGATCGGGTGCATCTCGAGGGCCGCGGTGTAGACGAAAAAGCGTGGCCCGGCGAACTCGTCGTGCTTGGCGTGGTCGCGCAGCACGTGGCAGACGTCCTGGCACAGGTAGCACTCAATGCACTTGCGGAATTCCTGAACGCGATCGATGTCTTCTTGCTGCATGCGCCAACTTCCGTCGGCGGCGTCGGGCTTGCGCGGGGCGAACTTCGCGATCTTCTTCTTGACACCGTAGTTCCAACTCACGTCAGTGACGAGGTCGCGCAGCAGAGGAAACGTGTGCATCGGCTCGATCCGCACCGGTTCGCCCTCCGGCAGGTCGGCCATGCGCGTCATGCACAGCAGCCGCGGCCGGCCGTTGACTTCGGCCGAGCACGAGCCGCACTTGCCGGCCTTGCAATTCCAGCGCACGGCGAGGTCCGGTGCCGACTCGGCCTGGATCTGGTGCACGCAGTCGAGCGCGACCATCCCCTCGCCGACGTCGGTCGTGTAGGTCTGCAGCGCCCCACCCTTGGAGTCGCCCCGGAAAATCTGGAATGTTGCCTGCGCCATGGTCCCCCGTCCCGTATCGTCACCGGCCCCGTATCGTCACCAGTTCTGTATCGTCACCGGCCCCGTCTCGCCATCTGCGCCGTCTCGCCACCCGCCGAACCGGCCACGCTGCCCACCGCGCACCACACCCGTCAAGCCATCTCGGCGATGATGGCCTGCTGCGCCTCGGTCATCGCCACGACCGGCCGCTCCTCAACGACCATGCCGCCGTCCTCGCCCTTGCGGATGGCGAGGTTGACGCCGCCCCAGTGCTTGTCCTTGTCCGGAAAGTCGTCGCGGAAGTGGCCACCCCGGCTCTCCCGGCGCAGCAGCGCCGCGCGGGTGACGGCTTCGCTCACGGTGAGCAGGTTGCGTAGGTCGATCGCGGTGTGCCAGCCCGGGTTGTACTCCCGGTGGCCGCCGACGCCGACGTTGTCCGCGCGGACCTTGAGTGCGTCGATTTGACGCAACGCCTCAGCCATTTCGTCTTCGTTCCGCACGATGCCGACCAGGTCCTGCATCGTGTCCTGCAAGGCGTGCTGCACGGCGTATGCGTTCTCGCCCTGCACCGAACGCTCGAAGGGCGCCAACACACGCTGCTGCGCCGCTGCCACTTGGGCACCATCGACCGGGGGCGCGGGGTTTTCGCGCGCAAACCGAGCCGCATGCTCGCCGGCCCGCTTGCCGAACACGATGAGGTCCGACAGCGAGTTGCCGCCCAATCGGTTGGCGCCATGCAGGCCCGCCGCACACTCGCCGGCCGCGAAAAGCCCCGCCACGGTCGACATTTGCGTGTCCGGGTCGACGCGGATGCCGCCCATCACATAGTGCGTCGTCGGCCCCACCTCCATCGGCACCGCCGTGATGTCGATGCCCGCCAACTCCTTGAACTGGTGGTACATCGACGGCAGCTTGCGGCGGATGTGGTCGGCGCCGTTGGGCACCCGCGCCTTGATCCAGGCGATGTCGAGGAACACGCCCCCGTGCGGCGAGCCGCGCCCCGCCTTGACCTCGCGCATGATGCAGCGGGCGACGTGGTCGCGGGTCAACAACTCCGGCGGCCGCCGGGCGTCTTTGTCCCCTTGGCAATAGCGCCAGCCCTCTTCTTCGTTGTCGGCCGTCTGGCCCCGGTAGTTGTCGGGGATGTCGGCGAACATGAAGCGCTTGCCGTCGCTGTTGCGCAGCACGCCGCCCTCGCCGCGCACGCCTTCGGTCACCAGGATGCCGCGCACGCTCGGCGGCCACACCATGCCCGTGGGATGGAACTGGACGAACTCCATGTCGAGCAGGTCCGCGCCGGCGTGGTAGGCGAGGCTCTGGCCGTCGCCGGTGTACTCCCACGAGTTTGAGGTAATGCGAAACGCCCGCCCGATGCCGCCCGTCGCCAGCACCACGGCGCCGGCCCGGAACACGCGCAGGCGCCCCCGGTCCCGATCGTAGGCCACGCAGCCGGCGATGCGGTCGCCGTCCTTCAGCAGATCGACGACGGTCACCTCCATGTGCACTTCGATGCCCTGGTGGATGCCGTGATCTTGCAGCGTGCGGATCATCTCCAGCCCGGTGCGGTCGCCGACGTGCGCCAGCCGCGGGTAGCGGTGGCCACCGAAGTTGCGCTGGAGGATGCGGCCATCCTTCGTCCGGTCGAACAAGGCGCCCCACGTCTCCAGTTCGCGCACGCGCTCGGGTGCCTCCTGGGCGTGAAGTTCGGCCATGCGCGGGTGGTTGACGTATTGGCCGCCCCGCATCGTGTCGGCAAAGTGCACCCGCCACGAGTCGCGATCGTCGACGTGGGCCAGCGCCGCCGCGACGCCTCCCTCGGCCATGACGGTGTGGGCCTTGCCGAGCAACGACTTGCAGACGAGGCCCACGCGCACTCCGGCCGCCGCCGCTTCGATCGCCGCCCGCAGGCCCGCGCCGCCGGCACCGACCACGAGCACGTCGTAATCGAGAGACTGTGTTTCTGTCATGACCCCCGCCTCGCCTGAACTGAATCGACCGCTCACCGTGGGCCCCACGCCCGCGCCTGCCTCACTAGATCATGAACAAGCGCAGGTCGTGCCACACGCCCATCGCGCACAGACGCACGTAGATGTCCGAGAATCCTACGGAAAACAGGCTGCACCAGGCGAACAGCTTGTGCCGGCAGTTCAGCCACGTCACGACCTTCCACGCCATGTGCTGCATCGGGTGCTTCGAGAACACCTTGAGCCGCCCGCCGATCAGGTGGCGCAGCGAGTGGCAACCGGTGCAGTAGAACCACAGCAGCACGACGTTGACGGCCAGCACGACGCCGCCGACCGACAGGCCGAGCGCCTCGGTGCCGTCGGCCTGCAGGAACCACACGGCCTTCCAGACGTCGTGGACGAGGAAGAACCACACCAAAATCGCGCCGTACAGGAAATAACGGTGCACGTTCTGCATGACGAGCGGCAGCGTGCGTTCGCCGAGGTAGCTGCCGCGAGCTGGTTCGCCGACGCCACACGCCGGTGGGTCGGCCCAGAACGCCTTGTAGTAGGCGCCACGGTAGTAGTAGCACGTCAGGCGGAAGTTGCCCGGGATCGCCAGCACGAGGATCGCGGCCGAGAACGGCAGGAACGAAGGCCACGGCAACCACGCGGGCTGCGGGCCGAACATCGCGTGCGGCGAGGGGCCCCAGATTTCGGGCGAGTAGAACGGCGAGAGCAGGTTGCCGATGTAGTAGAACTTGCCTTGCAGTGCGGCCCAGGTGGCGTAGACGACGAAGGAGCCGAGGCCGACCAGGGTCAGCACGGGCTCGATCCACCAGGCGTCGCGCCGCGCGGTCTGGGCAAAGCCTGCGGGCCGACCGAAGCGCAGGCGATCGGTGGGTACTGCGGTCGTCGCCATCGGTGCGTTTCCTCCCTCGGTGCCTGTCGGTTCGCTCACAAAACTGCGCGGTTCGTCCACCCCGCCAAGCGGCACCCGGCGGTACTTCGCGCGGGCGGCGCCACCGGGTGTGCCCGACCCTCGCCGGCGGGGAGCATGCGACGAGCGCGCGGATTAGGAAACCCCGGCCATGGCCACCCCATGGCCACCCCTCGGGACTGCCGACCTCGACTCGCCGCAACGGCAAAAGGATCGACTTGTTTCCGGCGCCGTCCTAAGGTCGCGGTGCCTGCGCACAGTGGGCCGGCAGGAGCGCAGCGATCGTGGGCAGTGAAGGTCGCAAATCCGCGGTTTCTCCGCCGCTCACTGGATCGGTGGCGACGCCGCCAGCCGCACACAGGCTGCGCGGGACCGCCGCGGGCCTGTCGGTTGTCTTCCTCGGCCTCGTGTACTTCGCCTGGCCATATTCCGTCGATCACCGCTACTTCTCGATGGCCGGTTACGACACCCAATACGGCCAGGGCATCTACCGCTTTCGCGCCGCGGCGGCTTTCGCCCTCGCTGTGGTCGTTGCGGTGGGGGCGCTCAACCGCGAGACGGCGGCGCTCAACCTGTCTTTCCACGCCGCATTGGTCTACACGCTGCGAGCGGGTCGGCCGCGGCGCCAGGACTGGGTGGCGCTGGCGCTCGCGACTTTCGCGTTTGTCGCCGTGTATGTCGGGCTGCGGCTGGCTCTCGGCGCCGAAAGGGGCGTCTACGAGTCGTTCAAGCTCGTAGACAACCTCACAAAGCCATTGGACTTGTTGGGACTGCTCGCCTGGATCGTCGGCGCCCGGTGGCTGTGGGTACGAGCACACGCTGGGCCCCCACGGATCGCGCTGGCCGCATTCTACCTGGGTTCGGCGCCGTACCTGGCAATGTGTCTGTGGACCGGGATGTTGCACAAGATTCGCCTGTTCGTGCCAATCGTGGTGGGGGCAAGCGACCTCGCGCTGCGGTTGTGCGCACCCGGTTCGGACCTGGCGGAGCGGGCCCCACTCGAGCCCTTCGCGACCGCAGATGCGGGCCGTGCGTAACCGTCTGGCGCGGCTCTGGGCCTCACCCGTCGTGGCCAGCGCCGTCTCGATGGCCGAGCGCTGGTCGCGACTGCTCGGCTGGCATCTTGCGGTGCTGGCGGTGCTGCGTGCGGTGTGGTTGCTGCGGCCCGACCCGTTTGGGCAGCCGCTGGTCGGCAAGGTCGATTGGTATTGGTTCCACGCCGTCGCTTACGACGCCCAGGCGACAGCGTCGTGGCTGGTGTGGTTGGTGCCGATTGCGCTCGCCGCTGCTTGGCTGCCCGAACGCTGGCGTGGGCGGTTGGCCGCCACCGTCGCGCTCGGCCTTGCCGGGCACACGTTCGCCGTGTGCGTGGTGGCGCAGGTGGACTTTGAGGTCGTGCGATTCGTCGGGAGCCGCCTCAATGCCACGCTCGTGCGTACCTATGCGAACGTTGCGCTGCTGCACGAACTGATGCCCATGCTGGCAAAGGACGCGGGCGTGCCCTTTCTCGGGCTGACGCTCGCCGTTGTCGCGCCACTCGGCCAAGCGGCGTTGCAGTGGCGGTCGTGGCGGTCGTGGCGGTCGCGTCCCGGCCGCCTGGGCGGGCTCATTGGAGTCACCGCCGTGGCAGCGGCGGGTTGGATCCTCACATTCTTCTGGTCCGGTGCTTGGTGGAAGGTGGGGGCAGCCGCCGCGTTGCTGCCCGGCCTGTTCGCAACGCCGCGGGTCGTGCAGATGCCGCCCGGAGAGTTGGAGCGCGCTGCAGCGCTGCACGCCACCCGCTGGCACCAGATGCAGCCAGACGACGAGGGCACATTCTCGCAGAGCGCCTGGCCCCTGCTGCACGAGTCGCCGTACGCCGCGTGTCAGGCCGGTCGCGCGCGAATGGGCCTCGACTGCCGCGCGGATCGCGATGCCGATGGTGCCCCGCAGGCCACGGACTGCGACGATCGGCGCTCGCAGGTCCACCCCGGCGCCAGGGACGTGCCCGGCGACGGCGTCGACCAGGACTGCGACGGCGTGGATGCGCAACCGTGGAATTTCCTCGTAGTGGTCCTCGAATCGCACCGTTCAAGATCGACGGCCCATGTCCCCGGTGGGGACGACTGGTCACCGCGCCTCGACGCGCTCGCCCGCGACGGCCTGGCCCAGGGTCGCGCGGTGGCGGCGGCCTTGCCGACCATCGGCAGTTTCATGGCGCTGCACACCGGCCTGCTCGCGTGCACCCATTGCCAGGTCGCGACCGACCACACCCTGGCGCATCTGCCCAGCCTGCCGGTCACGTTGCGGCGCCACGGTTACTATGCGCGCTTCGTCTCGGCGTTCGACCCGGCCTTCGACAACCAGAGCGCCTGGCTGCGCCACTGGTACGACGATGTTGACTTCGACCGCGGTCGGCAAGACGACGCACCGCTGCTGGCGCACGTCGGTCAGTGGCTGGTGCACGACGCGGCGCGTGTGGCGCGCGGCCGGCCGTTCTTCATCACGGTCACCACCCGCACGAACCACTTCGGCTTCGACCGCATCGACGGAGTGCCGCGCACGGGCGGCGAATCATGGCCCGAACGCATGCGCGACACCATGGGCTACGCCGACGCCGCGCTCGGGCGCCTGATCGACACCGTGCGCAGCCAGCCCTGGTTTGCGCATACAGTCGTGATCGTCACCGGTGACCACGGCTATCCGCTCGGTGAACACGGGGCGTGGTACCTGTACCAGACGCTGCACGTCGAGGCCGTGGGCGTACCGCTGGTGATCGTGGGCGGTCACCCCGAACTGGCCGCCTTTCGCGGCACCCTGGCGATGGAACCGGCGAGCCACATCGACCTGGCGCCGACGGTGCTGGACTTGGCCGGCATCGAGTCGTCTGGCGCCTGGATGGGGCGGTCGCTGCTGCGCCGCGGCCTCGGGACCGCGCTGACGTTCAAGGAGGGGCACATTGCGATCGAGCGCGGCCGCGTGCGGCTCCTGTTCGACGACGTCGACAGCGCCGACGCCAGCCGCTGGCAGGTGTACGACCGGACTGCGGATCCGCGGGAGACCCGACCCCTGCGCGGTGTGCCGGGCCTGCCGGCGCTGGCCGACGAGGCGCTGTGGACCGCCCGGATGATGCGCGACCTGTACCAACGCGACGCGATCTTGCCGCCGGAGGTCCGGGACGCTCGGCGGTAGCCGGCCGCGTCGGGGCGCCTGACGCAAGCGGTCCGCAGACGCTCGACCGGGCGCACTCAAAACCGCAGCCCACGCCCGAGCCGGAACTCCGGTTGCACCGCATCGTCGTCAATCACCTCCAGGGTCCGACCCGCCATGGCTGCGGCGCGGGTGCGATCGACAAACGGTTCGGCCACCATCAGCGCCACGGCCGACGCCAGCGCCGCGGAACCGGCCGGCAACAGGGCCACGCCATCCAGCCGCAGGCCGGCCAGCGCAGCGGTCAGCGTGGCCGCGTTCTTGCGGGCGGCAAAGTCCACGTCGGACGCATAGACGAAGTTCCAGTACCGGTGCGCGCAGCGGAATACGCTTCCCGCCGTGTGCAGGCAATCCGGCAGACCCGTCGCGTTGAACGCAACGATTCCACCCGGCAGCAGGTGGCCGCGCACCTCGGCCAAGAACTGGTGCGACAGCAGGTTCGTCGAGTTGGCGCGCCAATGCTGGGTCGTGTTGATCACCACGAGGTCGTAACGTGCCTGGGGATGGCGCTTGAGCCAGCGGCGGCCATCGTCGATGTGCACGGCGATGCGCGGGTCGGTCAGGGTCGGGCGCAGCCCGGGGTAGCGCTGGACCACCTCGAGGTAGCCCGGGTTGATCTCGACGACGTCCATGTGCATCACGCTGCCGATGCTGCCTACGATGCGCACCCATGCACCCGTGCTCATGCCGATGACCAGGACGCGGTGTGGTGCCGGGTGCAGCGCCGCGAGCAGCGACGCCCGGTCGAGGCGGCTGCTGTTGGTGGCCAGATCGATGCTTGTGCGGCCGTCGTATTCGTTGCCGCCGAAGACGAGGTCACCATCCTTGGCGGCCACGGTGTGGACGACGCCGTGGCGGTTGCTGACAAATGCCGCAATCTGCGCGCTGCCCGGTCGCGTCGCGTATGCCGCGAGCATGCCCCCGCCCGCAGCGTCGCGGTCGGATTCCGTTGCCGGCTCGAGCGCCCCTGTTGCGCCGAGCGCGCCGCCGCTGGCGAGTGCCCCCCAACTGGCTAGTGCGCCCGCAAGCACCACTGCGAGGAGCCGGCCGCGCGAGATTGCCGTCCGCAGCGCCCAGACGCCCAGGCCGATGCTGGCGGCCCCCAGTGCGACGAACACGGTGTCGATGGCCAGGTGATCGAGCAGCACGAAGCCCGTCACCAGGGGGCCGATGGTTGCACCGACGATGTTCAGAAAATACACGCGCGCCAGCGACCGGCCGAGCCCGCCACCGTCGAGCCGCGAGCCGAGATGGTGTGCCAGCGGGAACACAGCGGCCTTGGCGCCTGCCGAGGTGAGCACCAGGCCCGCGATGGCGAGGGTCTGCGGCCCCGATTCCGCCTTGGCGAGCGCCGCAAGCAGGCCCGGCAGCGCCAGGTCCAGTGCGCCGGCTGCGACCAGAACCATGCCGGCCGTTGACGGCACACTGCGGCCACCCTCGCACCAGCGCTTGCCAAGCGCCGCTCCCAGCGCGATGCCGAGCAGGTACAGCGTGAGCACCAGCGAAAATGCGTGCGGCACGCCGTGGTGGACGAATCCGACGAAGCGCACCCACAGGATTTCCTCGCTCAGGCTCAGCCAGCCGGCACCGAACGAAAGCAGCCAAGCCAGGTGCGTCATGGCACACCAACGACCGGCGCGAAGTCGCCCTGCAGGCGCCGCAACCAGCGCCAGGTGAGCAGCGCCACCGCAAGGTTCACCACGGCCGCCCCACGGATCACGGCAGACACTGGCAGGTGGTCCAGCAAGACGAACGCGGGCAGCAGGGCGCCGATGCAAGCACCCAGTGTGTTCGCCGCATAGAGTTGGCCCGTCGCCTGGCCGACGTTGCCCAGGTGGCGCGCCAGGTGGCTGACGAGGATCGGCAGCGTCGCACCCATCAGGAACGCGGGCACCAGCACGATGGCGAAGTTGACCGCGGCGACCACCACCCCGGGTGCTGCGACGAAGTAGTCGCCCGCCACCAGTAGCACGTTTGGACTGACGACGCCGAACAGCCCGATGCCCGCCTCGCACCCGCAGAAAAGCGCGGCCGCGTGCACTGGCCAACGGTCGGCCGCCGCGCCGCCGGCCAACGCGCCGAGCCCGAGGCCGCTCATGAACGCCGCGACGATGATCGTGACTGACGGAAGATCGCTGCCAAAAGCGACGAAGAGCAACCGTTGCCAACAGACCTGGTACAGCAGGCCGGCGACACCCGAGGCGAAGAAAAGTCCGCTCAGGGCTTCGGTGGGTGCGGCGCGCGGCGAGGCGGACATCAAACCTCGATTATTCGACGAGGGCGTGCGTTCACGGTTGGCGCCACGGCCTACTGCAGCAGGAAGCCGGTCTGTTCGTACGGTGGTCCGAATTTGCTCGCACCGAGCGCCGACGCCGACACCTCGACCGTGCCCCAAGCCCCTGCGGGCACTTTCTGCACCGCAGTCGTGGAAAAGTTCACGGTAATCACACCCAACTGCAGGTTCGCGAGCGCGGCTGCCGGCACGACGCCCGCACCATCCTTGGCCGGAAACGCGCAGTCGAGCGAGACGCTGGACGCTTTCGGCTTGCCGCCGTCCATGTTCGGCTCGGCGATGAAGATGCGCACCTGTCCCGTGCCGCCCGTCCAGCCGAACTCCTGGTCCTGGCTGTGGTCGATCGTCACCTTGGCTCCCAGTGGGGCCGCCGGCGTCTGCACGATGGCTTGCGTGGGCGCTGCCAGCGCCGCCGAGAACGCCGGCACCTCGGAACCGCCCGCGCCGGTGAACTGCAGGACCTCTCCCCCCTTCCACAGCGACTGGCTCGCCTGGAAGGTGGAGTAGAAGCTGCCGGGCGAAGCCGTCAGCTTGGCAAGCGCCGTCGCGCCCGTCATCGTGATTGTGCCGGCATCGGCATAGGTCAGCTTGAAGTTCTGCGTCAGGAACGTCGTCGTGATCACCTTGCACGGCCCCACGACCACGCTCGACTGGACCAGCGGCGCGGGCTTCTCGTCGAGGAACTGGGCGAACACGTTGCCGTTCGGCGCGGCCGGTCCCAGCCAATTCGAGGCGCTGACGATCGATACGCGCAGGCTACCGGTCGGCGTGGTGTCGGGTTGCGCGTCGGGCGTGCCGATGTCGGTCCGCGCGGGCGCGTCGTGCGGTGCAGTGTCCGGGTTGTCGCCGGTGTCGGCCGGTTGGCTGTCCGCCTTGCCGCCGTCGCCCCCAGCGTCGCCCCCGCCACCGCCCGCGTCCGCACCCTGGCCCGGCTTGGGCCATACGA
>SHZF01000130.1 GCA_009692425.1 Myxococcales bacterium
CTGGCGTGGTCGCCTTCAAGTCGGCGCCGATGTGCAAGTTTCGCACGTCAGCACCGTTGGCCGGGACAGTGCTATCCCACGATTGAGAGGTGGCGACGGTCCATCCGCCGTCTGAGCGCGGTCGTATGTCGTCGATCTTGCTCGCGCTGGGGTCCGGCGTGAGCGATGCGATCACCAGACCGCCTTCGACAATCTTGATATCTTTGCCTTTGACCCAGGCGAGGCGTCCAGCGATGTCGGTGGCGGCCGCACCGACGAAATACCCGCCATTCTGCGTCGAGTGCAACACGACCGGGCTACCTTGGAGCGCACCTTCTGCACCAAGCCGCTGCAGGACGACCTCCCGCAGCCCGGCTTGGGTCTTCCTGGACAACAAGAGGAAATATCCGCTTGGCGACTGCGGCGCGACTGCAACAGCGAGTGGTTCGTCGGTTGGCGCGAGGATAGATGACACCTCGATTGGTTTGGGCGTCGTTGGCGCGCTCACAGGCAACATCGCGCAACCGGGTATCTTCTTGGAAGAACTGCCGTTCCCGTCAAAGGTTTGCCCCTGCCAGCAGGCAAACCACCCACTTCCGTCTAAGCGTGGGACGACACCGAGATTGCCGCCAGGGTAGTAGGAGGGGGCAATGGTGGTCGCCCAATCCGCCGGCGCGAGCAGTCCGTCGTACACGCGCGCGTTGAGTTTGTGGATTGTCGTGGAGCCTGTTCCACCGTACCAGCCCGGTTCGCCCCAATAAACGGCCACTTTGCCACCAACGACCCCCAGCCCGATGGCGCCCCGGTCATACGGCACAAACCGCGAGTCGATTGCCGTCTGGTTCACCTTGACCGGGCCTCGACGGAGGCTGCCGTCAACGCCAACCAACGCGAGCCAGATCCCATAGTCGATGCCGTCGCCCGAACCCGACCAACCGCGCCAGGCAAGCGCGACCAAGCCCGAGCCAAACGCGACCGATTCGACGGTGCCCTGATCGGGAGCCGCGAATCCGAGAGGTACGGCGACCGCCTTGCACGTCTTGCCGCACGCTACTGTCGGTACACCGCCACCGTCGCACTCCTCGCCAGCTTCGGCTACCCCGTTGCCGCAACACTTGGCCTTGGCGGCGTACGTGCAGCCTTTGGTTGCGTCGCACGCGTCCACAGTGCACGCATTGCCGTCGTCGCAGGCGACAGCGGTACCGCCGCCGCACTTGCCCTGCAGGCACTTGTCGCCCGCTGTGCACTTGTTCGAGTCCTCACATGCGGCATCGTCTAGCTTGGTCCATGTCGTGTTGCCGCTTGTGCACGCCTCGCAGGCGTTTGCAGGATTCGCCCCGGCGGCGGCGCATACGCCCGCAATAACACAGCCGGCCGCGATGGAGTGCTTGCAGTTGCCGGCATTGCAAGTGTCGGTCGTGCACGGAAGGCCGTCGTCAGGGCATTTGGTGCCGGAATCCGGTGAATTGATGCAACCACTGCCCTTGTCACACCCATCCACCGAACAAGCATTGCCATCGTCGCACCCGGCCCCTTTGCCGGCCTGGCACACGCCGGCCTGGCAGGCGTCGCCGCTCGTACACCCGTCGCCATCGCTACACGCCCCTGCCGCCGGCGCGAACACACACCCTTTGGCCTTGTCGCAGCCGTCTTGGGTGCACGGATTGCCATCGACGCACGGCAGCGCTCCGCCGCCCGCACACGTGCCGGCCTTGCATCCGTCGTCGCTGGTGCACACGTTGCCGTCGCTGCACGGCACGGCGTTGTTCGCGAACGTGCAACCCTTGGCCGGGTCGCAACCGTCGTCGGTGCACGGATTGCCGTCGCTGCACACTTTGGCGCCGCCCGCGCACCAGCCCTTGCCGCAGGCGTCGCTGGCGGTGCATGCGTTGCCGTCGTCGCAAACGATGCTATTGGCCTGAAACGTGCACCCAGTCGCCTTGGCGCAGCCGTCGTCGGTGCACGCGTTGCCGTCGCTGCACGCGATCTGCTTGCCCGCGCATGCGCCCGCCGCGCAGGCATCGCCATTCGTACACGCATCACCGTCGTTGCACGCATCGGCAGTCGGAACGCCCGCACACTTGCCGGTCGCCGAATCGCAGGCATCGGCCGTGCACGGGTTCTTGTCGTCGCAAAGCAACGGCTTTGCGCCCTTGCACGATCCACCAACGCACGCTTCGCCCGCAGTACAGGCATCGCCGTCGCTGCACGTGGCCGCGTTGGGCAGGTGCGCGCACGCGGCGGCCTGACAAGCGTCGTTTGTGCAGAGGTTGCCGTCGTCGCAGGCGGCGCCGTTGTTGTCCTCGTGGGTGCAGCCGCTCAGCGGCGCGCAGCCGTCGGTGGTGCACGGCTTGCTGTCGTCGCATGGGATCGCGCTGCCAGCACAAACGCCCTTGGCACACACGTCGCCTGTGGTGCATGCATTGCCGTCGCTGCACGCTGCCGTGGCCGGCAAGTCGGCCAGCGCCCCGCACACGCCCTGGAAGCACACCGCCTTGGTGCATGGCGGCCCGGCGGCACAGCTCGCGGCGGCGTCTTCATCTGTCTGGCCGTCGCAGTCGTCGTCCTGGGCGTTGCAGGTCTCGGGCTTGGCGCCGCCGGGCGGGCAGGTCGGGGCGGCGTCGGGTTGGATGGCGTCGGCCGCGGGCAGCGCGTCTGGCGCGGCGTCTGGCGCTGCGGCATCGGCTGGTACGTCGGCCGGTGCGCTGGCGTCGGCTGCAGCGTCGGCGTCGCCAGCGGCCGGTGCCGTGTCCACTGGCGCAGACAGGTCGGGGTCGGCATTGGCGGCGGTCGCGGTGTCGGCCACCGTGGTTTGCTGGTCAGCGCCCGCGCCTGCCGCAGTGTCGGCTGCGGGTTCGGCCGGGCGGTCCGAGAAACAGGCGGGCAGGGTCCAGGCGACCACGGCGAGGGTGAGCCAGCGCATGGCCCCCGTGAAGGCGAACGGAAACGGCTGGACCGCGGGCATGGGGGCTCCTGGTCGAATGGGCGGGGCCGGCGTCCGCGGCAGGCCGGCGAATTCGAGGCGCGGATTGGCGGTGGCGCACCGATGGATGCGCAGCCCGGATTCTTCCTGCCGTGCCCCTTGGTCGCGGTCTCCAACCGAGGTTGACACCCGGCGCCCGCCCGCTGAGGTCATCGCCGCAACGGTGCGGGCGGAGTGCAGTTTTTTGGCCTGCGGTGCGGCCACCTGGGAACACGCCGTGCCACTGTCCTGTTCGGGCGATCCGTTCTGGCCCGCTTCCGCCACCCTCGCACGGCTATCCGAGGTTCTCATGTGCCCCCGAAACGCACTCGCGTCGCTCGTGCGGGGTGGTCCCTAGTTTGTGGCGGTAGGGTGGTCCCATGAGGGTGGCGGTTGTTACGTCGCCCGCCCAATGGCGTCGCCAATACGTTCTCGTCGCACGTTCCGTGCAGCAACTTCCAACGCCGCAGCGTTCCAGGAGTTGCGTGTTCGGCAGCGCGCCTACAGGACACGGGCGTCATGCGCAACCATGCACGCCGTCTGGCGTTGTGCATTCTGTGCATCCCCCGCAGGAGTGCAGAGGACCAAGGGTCCTTTGCCTGGAGTTTGTGCACTTCGCGGGGCATACATCCGTCGCGACCGGTTGGGGACGGGCGTGGCGGAATCCAGGTTTATCAAGTAATCGTATGGGCTTCGGTTCGGTCCAGGACCGCCCGGGATTGAAATCCCGGGCTACCGGTCAAGAAGCCCGTACCGGGCTAAGGGCTTCGGATCATGGCAGTTCGGCTTCGGTGTCCAGGGTCTTGTTGGCGTGGTGGTTCTCTTGGTTGCGAATGTACGTCGCCAGGCCGTCGCGTGCGCCGCGCGACACGGTGAATGCGGCATACCCTTCCTGCCACGACAGTTCGGACAATCCACGGTCCGACGCGATCTTGCTGGAGGCGCCTTGCAAGCGCCGAACCAGCTCGGCTACCGACACAGTGGCCGGGAGTTCCGGCAAGACGTGGACATGGTCTTCCACGCCGCCAACAACGACGAACTGGCTGCCGAGGTCGCGCGCCTTCTGCGCCAACAGCGGCCACATCCAAGCTCGGACCTCGACGCTGATGAGCGACTCGCGCTCCTTCACCGCCCACACAAGGTGGACATGCAACGAAAGGTATTTGGTGTCGCACAGTTCCCCTTCCTCCAGCCCGCATCGGGCTTCTCGACCGGTAGCCCGGGATTTCAATCCCGGGCTACTACCTGCGCAGTTTCCATAAGATCCGCGACTGGTCCAGGTTTCAAGCGTCCGGGTCTGCGTATTGCGGGCAGAAGTGCACAAACTCCAGGCAGAGGACCAAGGGTCCTTTGCCGCCGGTCTGGGCTGCGCAAGCCCAGCCTGAACCGTGATCCCTATGGATCAGTAGCGCTTGCGGGATGGAAGACGCGTGTTCCTCGCTGTGCGCGCGCCGACGGGGTAGCGCGGAAAGCGGAATTGCGGCGAGCGGCGGCGGCCGGCGGGACAACCCCGCTGGCCGTCGGCGTTCTAGGTGCCGACTGGCTGGTGTGGCGGCTGGTCAAGTGAGAATCGTGACGGCGATGCTGGTGTGCTGGGTGGCGCAGTTTTGGTAAGCGGAGCCGGCATCGGACTCGGCCAGAACCTGGAGGGCCAGATGGGTCGCAAGAATGCGCCGCGCGGGACCGGTGCGGCCGATCGCAGTGGAATCTGCCTGGACAGGCGCCGAAAAGCAGGCACATTCGGGCTCGGTGCGATCTTGGCGCTGCCGAAGCCGGTGGCGGCGGCGAGCTGGTCAGGCGATCAACACCGGGTGCTTCTACGTTCAGGTGATGAGATGACCAAGGATTCCGCTGCCCCGACTTCAGCCCCGCCGACAGCCTACGAGTCCTTTCAACGGATTCTGCCGCGCATCGACGAAGTGGCCCTCGCAGTCGCCGCCGAGGCCAGGGCTGCGACAGGCGGCAACGATTTTGCCCTGATTGCGCCCGAAGACATAGCGAAGAACTCCAAGGCCGAACGCTACATCCACGACTACGCCATGGCACTGTATCGGGCGGGGTGGTCGTCCGAGGCGGCAGCGGCTGACGCCAACATCGTTGGCCATCATATTGAGGTGTTTGCGAATCACGAGCTGCATCGCCGCAAGACGTTCTGGGTGGATCCTCCGCTGGCGTAGATGCTGGCGAAGACCAACCTCGACATCGACGGTGAACTGCTGCGACTGCCGTTTGCCGCATGCGCATTCGTGTTCACTGACCCTGACGCGCTGGCATTGGCGCGGGAATTGCTGCGATCCGACAAGACCGTGAGCGACCAGCGCTCGCCGCCCAAGGTGGTCACGGCCTACTTGCGGCAACCGACCGACCAAGGTGGTCCACGGCCGCTCTGTGTGACCCTGTACCTCGATCGGCTGACCGACGACTGGCCCTATCTGTTGAATCGTGACC
>SHZF01000131.1 GCA_009692425.1 Myxococcales bacterium
AGCACCCACAGATCGGCGTCTATGGCGACGGCGCGTTCGTCATCGCGTTCGAGGACGGCAGCGGCAAGGATGGCAGCGGCTGGGGCGTCCTGGGCCAGTGGTACACGTCGACGGGCGGCAAGTTGGGCGGCGAAAAGATCGTCGATGCCACGACTTCAGGCGATCAGCGCTCGCCGATGGCGTTGGGCCTGGTCTCCGACGAAGCGGTCATCGCCTGGACCGGCCCGGACGGCCATGTCTACGTGCGCCGGTTCGACAAGACTGGCAACAACCTTCCGGGCAGCAAGGAGTTTCTCGTCCCCACGCAAAAGGTCGGCGAGCAGGCGGACCCGGCCATCGCCAGCGCCGGCGACGGCAGCTTCGTGGTGGCGTGGGACTCGGACGGCGTCGATGGCGACGCTGGCGGCATCGCACTGCAACGCTATGGCACCAAAGGCGAAGTGCTGGGTGGCGAGGTCCTGGTCAACACGTTCAAGCCCGGCCAGCAGCAGCACCCGGGCGTCGGCGCGGCCAAGACCGGCTTTGCCGTGGCGTGGGACAGCTTCGACCAGGCCGGCGACGAGCTGGAGGGCATCCGCGCGCAACGCTTCAAGCCCGACGGCAGCAAGGTCGGCGCCGAGCTGGCGGTGAACCAGACCGTCGCCAACGAGCAACAGCGGCCGACGCTGGCGATGCAGCCGAGCGGCAAATTCGCCATCGCCTGGGAGTCTTTTTCGCAACCCAAGGGCACCGGCTACGATGTGGTGGCGCGCTGTTACGACGACCTGGGCACGCCGCTCCAGCCCGAAGCCATCGTCAACACGACCCTGACCGACAAGCAGCTGGGGCCGGCACTGGCGGCGTTTCCGGACGGCTCGGGCAAGTACGTGCTGGTGTGGCAGAGTTTTGGTGAGGACGGCAGCGAATACGGCATCTTCGGCCGGCTGCTGTCCCAGGACTGCCTGGCCATCGGGCCGCCGTTTGCGGTGAATACGACGACGCTGGGCGAACAGAGCCAGCCGAAGGTGGCAGTCGACGGCCTGGGCCAGATAACGGTGGTGTGGCGGTCGGCGGGGCAGGATGGGTCCGGGTTTGGTGTGTATGGCCAGACGCTGGACAAGAATGGCCTGAAAGTGGCTGGCGAGTGGAAGGCCAATACGATCAGCGAGAACGAGCAGTCAAAACCGGCGGTGGCGTATCTGCCGGATGGACGGCTGGTGGTGCTGTGGCAAACGGTCGGTGAGGACGAGGCGGGGTTTGCCATCAAGGCGGCGATTCGGGATGGCAAGGGGCAGCAGGGGCTGGATTGGCTGGTGCATACGACGTTTGCTGGGAATCAGATGCAGCCGGCAGTGGTCGGGCGGTTGGATGGGAGTTTTGCCGCGGTTTGGACCAGTGTCGGGCAGGATGGCGACAAGGGCGGCGTGGTGGGTCGGGTTTTGAAGTAGGGGCGTGGCGTCGTGGCAGCTCGAGCCGCTCGCATCGGGCCGGCCAGCCATGTCCGATCCAGGCGCAGCGAGCCTCGGGTGCTCGGCGACAACAAGAACGGACTGTCGCCTGGTCGCCAGTCGCCCCTACGCCGCTGCTTGCCGATCCGGCCCCACCGACAGGCGCGTGTTCAGCGTCTTGAGCACCGCGAGGCGTGTTGCGCGTGCTGCTTTGACCAGCGCGGGGAATCCGAGTCCAGGCTGCCTGCGGCGGATCAAGGCTTCGGAACCACTTCCGCCGGCAACGTCGGCTGGTGATGCAGGACCACGGGCGCGCTGCGGCGCAGGCGCAGGTTGATGAGCTCGACGCCGAGCGAAAAGGCCATCGCGAAGTAGATGTAGCCCTTGTCGATATGCTGGCCCATGCCCTCGGCGACCAGCATGACGCCAATCAGCATCAGGAACGACAGCGCCAGCACCTTGATGGTCGGGTGGCGCTGCACGAAGTGGCTGATGGTCTCGGCGGCGACCAGCATGACGGCGATGGCGGCCACCATCGCGATGACCATGATCGAAATCTGCGGCACCATGCCGACGGCGGTGATGACCGAGTCGAGCGAGAACACGATGTCGATGACCACGATCTGCGCCACCACCGGCCAGAACGCAGCGGTTCCTTGCTTCTTGCTGCCGGCGCCATCTTCGGCCGCATCGAGGTGGCTGTGGACTTCGTGCGTCGACTTGGCGATGAGGAACAGGCCGCCGCCCAACAGGATCAGGTCACGCCCAGAAAAGCCGTGGCCGAAGACGGAAAACAGCGAAGCCGTCAGCCCCATGACCCACGAGATCGCCAGCAAAAGTCCCAGCCGCGTGCCCAGGGCGCCCACCAGACCGATGCGGCGGGCGCGCTTCTGCTGGTCACTCGGCAGCCGGGTGGACAGGATCGACAGAAAGACGATGTTGTCGATGCCCAACACGATTTCCATCGCGGTGAGGGTGACGAGGCTGACGAGGGCTTCGGGCGTGAGCAGGAAAGCGATGTCCATGGCGCACATTGTGCCCGGTTGCAGCCAAGGTAGAAAGAGGGGCGCTGACATAAAACCGGCGTGGATTGGCTACACTTGGCGCTCCGGGTCGCACGACCTGCCGCACCTGCCGCACCTGCCGCATGTCGCGAGGGGCTGGACGGGTGCTTGGCGTGGCTGCCATCTTGTCCAATACCTGCCATAGGTTGACCGCGCGGCCGTGCACGGCTACTTGGTCAAGGGCTCGGACCTGTCCGCTCTCGTCACCTTGGTGCGGCCTGGTGGCGCTCGAGCCCTGACGGCAACCAGGCCTCTGCCGAATCGATGGGCGGCGAATGGCCGTGCCCGATACCGTCTGCGCCCGTGGAACTCCGCCGGTCGACCCCGGAATGGTCCCGACTGGACTGGCTTGCGGCTGTCGTCGCATCATCCGCTGCTTCACTGCGCGCGGACCGAAGCCACCTGGGAGGCGAACATGAGGTTGTGGACGCGAATTCTATTTGCAAGCCTCATGGTCCAGCTGGCGCTCGGCGCGCCCCCCCTGGCAGCCGCCGAGTCCGACCCGGCGGCGACGACGGCTGCGCCACCTGTTGCCCCGCCGGCCGTCGTTGTTGTCGCCACCGTCGACCTGCCGCCGATGGTGGTCACCGGGCGGCGCCAGGAACAGAAACTGCTCGAAGCCGACCGTTCGCTGCACCGCGTCGACCGCGAGCGCCTGACCGTGCAGCAACCGCAGGGCATGGCCGAAGCGGTGCAGGAGGCCGCCGGTGTCCACGTCCAGCAGACCAACCGCGGCGCCGGTTCACTCTACTTGCGGGGCCTGGTCGGGCCGCAGAACCTGCTTCTGGTCGACGGAATCCGTTTTTCGAACAGCACTTTCCGCACCGGCCCCAACCAATACCTCAGCCTGCTCGACCCGGTGCAGACCGAACGCGTCGAAGTCCTGCTCGGCCCCGGTTCGGTCCTGTACGGCTCCGATGCCGTGGGCGGCGTGCTGCAGGTCCTGCCGTCCGAGTGGCGCCGAGACGGCTTGCAGACGCGCGGCGGCGTGCGCCACGGCAGCGCGGATGCTTCCTGGGCGGCGTGGGGCGAGGACGGCTGGCGCGGCGAGCACGGCGGCATCCTGGCGGGCGGCGCGTGGCGTGAGTTCGGTGCGTTGCGCGTGGGCGGCGGCGACCTGGCCCCGGCCAGCGACTACCAGCAGGGCGCCTGGCACCTGCGTGGCCGGTGGCAGCCGACACCGGAAGTGACCCTGGATGCGACCTGGCTGGGCGCGCGACTGCTCAATGCCGGCCGCACCGACCAGTTGACCCAGGGGCGGCTGCGGTTCTACGACAACGCCAGCGACCTCGGGTGGTTGGATGCGCGATGGAAGCCGGCCAAGGGCGGCCTACGCGAACTGCGGCTGGCCCTGTCACTGCACCGCACCGAGGAAGTCGTCGAGCAATACCACTGCACCCTGGGCACCACCAACGCGGCGAAACTGGACGCTGGCGCGCACTGCGTCGAGGCGGCCAAAGTGGTGCGGCAGACCGATTCCGACCCGATCCCCGCGGATCCGACCCAGCGCCACGACCGCGGCGAAGACACGGTGTGGACCCCGGGCGCGCTGGCGACGGCGAGCTTGCGCCTGCTGGGCGGCAAGGTGCAGGTGCTGACCGGCGCCGAGGCGTACCGCGACCAGGTTATGTCGACGCGGCAGGAGCGGCGCGGGGACAAGGACCCGAAATGGAGTTGGCTCGTGGCGCCGCGCGGCGGCTTTTCCGACGATTCGACGTGGCGTGCACTGGGCGGGTTCATCCACGCCGAAGCGGACTTGTGGCGCGATGGCCGCCGGTCGCTGTCGGCGTCTGCCGGAGGCCGGGTGTCACAGGTGGCCGCACAGGCCGCAGCGGTGCCGGGTGTCGGCGACGTGGCCTACGACTTCCTGGGCGGCGTCGGCAGCGTCGGCTTGCGCTACCTGCACGACGATGTCGCGATGGTGTACGTCAATGCGTCCCAAGGCTTTCGCGCGCCGAATCTGCAAGAGACGACCGTCCTGGGCAACACCGGCAGCAAGTTCGAGGTGCCCAACGCCGGCCTGCAGCCCGAACGCAGCAACGCGTTGGAACTGGGCGCGCGGGTGGCGGCCAGGCGGTTGACCCTGCACGCGGCGGGGTATGTCAACCGGTTGGAAGGACTCATCGACGAGCGCAAGCTGGCCAAGGAGAGTTGGGCTCCGTTTGGCATCGACGCGGCCGACGTCGGCTGCAAGAGTCTCGACGACCCGAAGTGCGTACCAATTCCAGTCATCCAACGGGTCAACGCAGAAGGCGGCCGATTCGTGGGTACCGAAGCCAGCTTGCGCGTGGGCCCGTGGCTCGGCATATCGGCATGGCTCGACGCGACGTGGCTGCGCGGCGACGTGAGTGGCGGCCCGGCGGGCGACGTCCCGGCTAGGCGCGTGCCGCCCCCGCTGGGAACCGCCGGGTTGCGCTATGACCAAGGCGGGTTGTACGTCGAGGCCTTCGGGCGCGGCGCGGCGGCCCAGGACCGGTTGCACCCGAGCGACGAAGACGACCTGCGGCTGTGCGAGGACCCGGCCGTGTTGGGCACGACGTACAAGGCGACCAAGCAGGCCTGCCCGGGGACGCCGGCGTGGAAGACGCTGAACCTGCGCGGTGGCTACCGTTTTGGCTCGGGCGATGCGATGGCGGGGCTGCGACTGGACGTGGCGGCGACAAACCTGCTGGACGCGCGGTACCGAACGCATGGGTCAGGGGTGGCGGCTGCGGGGTTGGGGGTGACGGTTTCGTTGGGTGGGGCGTTGTAGGAGCATGCAACATTGGACCATAAAACCGCGACGGCAAGGCAGCGGGTGCCATCGTTCAGGTGACGCGTTCCGGACCTCAAGCGGCCGCCAGGCAAGAGGCGGCAGCAGGG
>SHZF01000054.1 GCA_009692425.1 Myxococcales bacterium
ACTTGGGGGAGGTCATAGAAGGACACGCAACCCACATGCGCCCCGCCGCACCCCGCTCAGCCCGCGAGGCGAACAATACTGAGTCTGCGGCGGCCAACCGCCCCCGTCAACCCACGTTTTCCGCAGTTTGGACAGATCGCGCCCGTCCAGTCGCCGGGCGTGGGGCGCGCGGCCGCCGAAGCTCGCGTTTTCGGCGGAGACACGACTGGCCTGCATCGAAGCCGAGACCGAGGCCGCTGAAGCCACGCTCCATGCAGCAGAAGCCGAACTGCAGGCGCCTGCCCTGATGGCAGACCGCATGCGCCGCGCCGCCTCCCGAGCGCAGCCGCACCATGCCCGCGACGGGACTGCGCATTTCGAACGTGTGCCGGTTGCAAGTCGCCGACATCCACAGCGCCCGCGGGGTCATTCGGGTGCGGCAGGGCAAGGGCGGCAAGGACCGCGAAACGGTGCCGCCTGCGCGCCTGCTGGCCCAGTGGATTTGCGGCAGCGCGCGCTTGCCCGCCCACCCGGCCCCTGCCATGCTGCAACCCGCGCCTGGACCCTGGGGGCTTGAACTTCATGCTCGTCTGTCCCGCCTGCCGCGCGGTCGTGCACGGCCTGTTCACGGCCCACGACCTCGACGCCAACCTGCGCTGTGTCGGGTGCAGTTGCGAGCACCCCCGGTTGACCGTTGGCGAGCGAGAGATTGCGGTGGTGTGGCCAGATTCCGCGGCCGCCACGGCCCTCGTCACCACGTGTGCGGACATGCTCGATCACGTGGCGGCGGGTGACAGCCCGGAGCCCGACACGTTCGCCGCCCATGCGCTGGACCACCTCGCGACGTATGCGCCCGCTCATTGGGGTGCCTGGGCCGACGTCGATGCGAGTCTGGACCTGCCGCGCCCTGTGCCGTTCCCGTGGCTGGCGTCCTGGCTGGGCGACGTCGATATGCTGCCGGCGGGGCCCATCTTGGCGCTCGGTTGCGGCCCAGGCGGTGACCTGCCGGCGCTCGCAGCGACCGGCCGCGAGGTGTGGACGCTCGACCCCGATCTCGCCGCTTTGGCCTATGTCGCCCAGGTCGCGGCCGGGGGTGCCGTAGCGCTGCCCGTGCGATCCGCGGCGCACCGGACGGTCGTGCGCACGTTGCGGGTGCCGGCCGACGTCCAACGCGCGCTCGCCGAGGTGCAACTGGTGTGCGGTACGGCGCTCGACCCACCGTTCCGCGCCGATACGTTCGCTGCGATCGTCGCCATCAATGTGGTCGACTCCGTGCCGGACCCGTGGCTACTGCTGCAGCAGGCCGAAGCCATGCTGGTCGACGGCGGCGTGCTGCTGCTGGCCGCGCCGTGGAACTGGACCGATTCGGTGACGCCCCCTGCGTGTCGCCTCGACCGCGCCCTGCCGCCGGAAGCGCCCTACCGAGAAGGCATGGAGGCACTGTTGACCGGCCGCGTCGTGCCGACCTTCCTGGATGCGCTGACCCTCGAGCGCAGCGCCGACGGCATTCCGTGGAGCCTGACGGTCCATCCGCGCTACACCGCACGCTACCGGATGCATGTGCTCCGACTGCGCAAGTCGGGTGGCATGTTGCTAGCCGGGCCGTGAACGTCGATGCTGCCGGGCCGATGGTCGCCAGCCCGTCCCGTGCATCCCGTCATTTCGCCACCGCGGTCGCTGCCGCTGTTGCTGCCGTGGTGGGCGCGGTGTCGGCGTGCGACAAGGGCGGCAGCGAGCGGGCCCCGGCCGGTTCGCCCGCGGCGCGGCCGGGCCTGGCATCGACGGAGTGCCGCGCCTGGGTCGGCCCGACCGTCGCCGCTGTCGTGACGCACAGCGAACTCGACGAACTCTCTGGACTCGCGGCGTCAGCGCGCTGGCCGGGGCTTTTCTGGACGCACAACGACGGCGGCCACAAGCCGCGCGTCTACCTAATCGACGGGTCCACGGGCAGCGTGCGGGCAACCTTCAAGCTCGACAAGGCTCCGAAGGCAGACTGGGAAGATGCCGCGGTGGGCCCGTGCGCGCCAGCCGACCCGTCCCCGTGCCTCTACATCGCCGACACCGGTGACAACGAGCGCAGCCGGGGGGCGGCCGAGATCGTGCGCTGGCCCGAACCGAACGTCCTGCCCGCTGCCGCGCGGGCCCAGGAGCCTGTCGAAATCGCCGCCGGTGCGTGGCAGGCGCTCGCCTTCTCGTATCCCGATGGCCCGCAAGACGTCGAGGCGATGGCCGTGCTGACCGACGCGCGCGTCGTGCTGTTGACCAAGCAAGACGATGGGTTCTCGGCCGTGTACCGCCTCGATGTCGCCGAGGGCTGGAACCGGGCGGGCCCCATCGCGTCTGCGGAACGCCTCGGCACCCTCGACCTGAGGACCGACGGCGCGGGCGGCCAGGGCGCGCGGGTGACCGGGGCATCGGCGGCACCGGATGGCTCCCACTTCGCCGTCCGCACGTCGGCGACCTTGCGCGTGTTTGCCGGCACCGGACCCTTGGTGGGGATGCCGTCAGCGTTGGGAGCCTGGCCGGTGACGTTGCTGGCGCCGCCCAGCGAGCCGCAGGGCGAGGCCGTTTCATGGCGCGGTGTGCGAGAGTTGTGGACCGTCGGCGAAGGCAAGACGCCGCCCTTGTATCGGTACACGTGCGCGCCGTGACCGCCCGGTCATACCGAAGCCCGCCGAATCGGATCGAGGGCTCGCGACGAACGCGGCGAGCGAGGCAAGGCGCGAAGGCGAAGGAATAGCAGGAGGATTCCGAGCCTGAGCAACGCCGTCGCGGGCAAGCGAGCACCGAGCCGAATTCAAGGGATTTGGTATCAGATCGAGCGCAGCCAGCCACCATCGACTGCGACCGCCTGCCCCGTGACGTAGCTGGCGTGCACCGATGCCAGGAACGCGGCGACCGCGGCAAACTCAGCGGGTGTACCCATGCGGCCGGCCGGGACCTGGGCGGCGACGAGCGCATCCGTCACGCCGAGTTCGTCCATGCGTTCGGTGCGCGTATAGCCCGGCAACAGGGCGTTGACCGTGACGCCATCCTTGGCGACGTCGCGCGCGAGGTCCTTCGCGAGCGCCAGCAGTCCGGCGCGCAGCCCGTTCGACACGGTGAGCCCCGGCATCGGCTCGCGGGCGGCGACGGACGTCACGAGCAGGACGCGCCCCCAACCCTGTGCGCGCATGCCCGGCAACGCGGCCGCGATCGCGTCGGTCGCGCTCAGCCATAGACTCTCGAAGCCGTGCTGCCAGCCGCCCCGGTCCAGTTGTTCGAAGGTCGCCTTGGCCGGTCCGCCCGTGTTCGTGACGAGGATGTCGAGGCCACCCCACTGCGCCGTGACCGCACGCACCGCGCCGCCGGCCGCGCCGGGCTGGTCCAGGTCGACGGCCACCGCGACTTCAGCCCCACAGCGGACGCGTGCCCCTTCGAGACGGTCGCTCGGACGGGCTGCGATGGCGACACGAGCCCCTTCCGCCGCCAGCGCCGCCGCCACAGCGTGCCCGAGGCCCCGCGATGCTCCGAACACCAGCGCGCGTTTGCCGGCGAGTCCCAGGTCCACGATCCCCTCCCTTCGGCCCGCGGCGGGCGCCGCGTTCGTGAATCACCCGCTGTGGCACGCGACCGACCCCACGCCTGCCGCCGCTACAGCCCCAAAGCCTGCAACGCGGGAACCACGCGCTCGCGCATCGCGGCTTCCAGCAGGTCGAGCGCAACGTCGTCGCGCTGCCGGGCACCCGCGCACGCCTCGGCGAGCACGGCATCTTGCAGCCTCCCCACGGCGAGCGCCGCACGGTACGGCACCCGCGTAAACGTGACCAACTGGTAGCGCGTCAGATAGGCCGTGCCGATGCGGCGCTGTACGTCGGCCTCGACCGTGCGCTGCAACAGGAACGCCGGGTCGGCCACGCGGTCGCGCATCTCGACGAAGTTCTCCAGCGCGAGGTCGGCGATCGCGTCGGTGTCGGGCGTACGTCCGACAGCGAACTGCGCCATGAGTTCGCTCCAGTCTGCTGGCGAGCGGGGCTGCGCCGCGTCGATAAGCTCGGCGAGGACGGTGCAGTCCTCGAAGCCCGCGTTCATGCCCTGCCCGAAGAACGGCACGATGGCATGGGCTGCATCGCCAAGGAGCAGCGCGGCCCCTGCGTGCCACGGCGCGCACCGTACCGTGACCATGTGGCCGAGCGGCGCGTCGAGGAAGGCCCGCGCCACATTCGGCAGCCACGGGGCCGCGTCGGCGAACCACGTGCCGAACAGGTCCGCTACCGCGCGGGCATCGCGCAGCCTGCCAAAATGGGGCGTGGACGCGGCGGCGGCGCTGGTTTCGAACGGCAGGAAGATGGTGCACGTGAAGCTGCCGTCCTCGTTCGGCAGCGCAATCAGCAGGAACCCGCCACGCGGCCAGATGTGCAGCGCGTCGGGCGCCAGCGCAAACCGTCCGCCGGGTCCGAGGCCATCGCCCGGGCGCCGTGGTATCGTCAGTTCCTTGTAGCCGAAGTCCAACGGCTGCTCGTCGAGTCGCGCCAGGCCGTTCCCGGCATCTCGCATGGGCTGGATGATCGCCGCCCGCAATGCCGAGGCGCTCCCGTCGGTACCGAACACGATCGGCGCCTCGACGTCAAAGCCCTGACCCGTGCCATCGTTGCAAAAACGCCCGATGCGGCGGTGGAAGTCGAAATCGACGAGGCGCGCCCCGAAGTGGAAGCGCACCTTGCCGGTCGCCTCTGCGGCGGTCATCAGCAGCTTGTTCAATCCGGCGCGCGACATCGAATGGATGCACTCGGTGTCGTCGCGGCCGTAGCGCAAAAACGTCAGGTAGCCGTCTGCCGCGTGCACCATGCGGCCGCGCATTGCGACGGATTGACGCAGCGTGTCGGCGTCGAGGCCCACCGCCGCCAGGGCGTGCAGGCCGCGCGCGGAGACGGCGAGGTTGATCGACCGGCCCGCGCCGACGTCGCCGCGCCGCATGTCCGCGCGCCGCTCGTAGGCATCGACCTCGTAGCCCCGCTGCGCCAACGTCAGCGCCAGCAGCGCACCTACGGGCCCCGCGCCGACGACGATGATGCGGCCCGTTTGCTCAGGCATGGTCGTCCCGCCACTGCGCCAGCAGCAGGCCCAACTGGCACACGTCGTCAAAGGTCGTGTAGAGCGGCGCCGGCGTGACCCGCACGATGTCGGGTGGCCGCAAATCGACCACCGCGCCCTGGCGCCGCAGCCAACCCGCCAACGCCGCGGTATCGCCGCGCACGCGCACCGTCAGCATCGAGCCACGCTGGGTCGGGTCGCGGGGCGTCACCTGGGCAAGCCAGCCGCCGCCGACGTGGTCCAGCACGCACTCGAGGTAGGCCGTCAGCACGTCGCCGCGGGCCCGCAGCGCGGGCATGCCGGCCCGGTCGAAGAGGGCCATCGACGCCCGCAGCGCCGCGAGTTGCAAGATGGGCGGATTTGACACCTGCCAGCCCTCGGCGCCCGGCAGGCCCCGCCAGTCGGCCGGCATCGCGAACCGGGACGCCTTGTCGTGCCCCCACCACCCCTGCAAGCGCGGCAGCTCGAATGTGTTTGCCCAGCGCTCGTGGACGAATGCTCCGCCGAGCCCGCCCGGACCCGCGTTCAGGTACTTGTAGTTGCACCACACGGCGAAATCGGGACCGGCACCGTGCAGGTCGCAGACCAGGTTGCCCGCGCCGTGGGCGAGGTCGAAGCCGACGGGCGTGCCCTGGGCGTGGGCAGCAGCCGTGATGGCGGCCATGGAGAAGGCCTGACCCGTCAGATAGTTGCAGTTGCCGAGGCAGACCAGCGCCAGATCTTCCCGACGCGCCGCTGCGACAAGGTCTGCGGGGTGCAATGTCGCTTCGCCAGGCCGCGGCGCCAGTTCGACCAGCGCGTCCGCAGGGTCAAAGCCGTGCAACCTGGCGTGGGAGGCCAGTGCGTAGCGGTCCGACGGGAAGGCCCCTGCTTCCAGCAGGATGCGAAAGCGCCCGGGCCGCGGCCGGTAGAACGACACGAGCAGGAAGTGCAGGTTGACGGTCAGCGTGTTCATCACGACGACCTCGCCCGGTTGCGCGCCAACCAGCCGCGCGGTCGCCGGAGCGAGGAGTTCGTGATACGGCAACCACGGGTGCTCGCCTTCGAGGTGCCCCTCGACGCCGAGCGTTGCCCAATCGTCGAGGGCGGCGGCGACGTAGGTCCGCGCCTCGCGCGGCTGGGGTCCGAGCGAGTGGCCCGCGAAATAGCGCGTCGGGCCACCTTGCGGCGCGGTCGGCACGTGGAATGCATCGCGCAAGCAGCCCGCGCCGTGGCGGGCGTCGAGGGTCTGCGCAGCGCGGCGGTCCAACAGATCGCTGCCCGTCGGCAGGTCGATGGCCGCAGCGACAGGCGCCACAGGTTCGGCGGGAGCGCCCGTCGTCATCGCACAGCGTCTCCCAGGCTGAAATCCGCTGCGTCGCGTCCCAGCCATGCCAGAGCGTTGCCCACACGCACCGCTGCCTGCTCGGCCGGCGTGAGGCGCGGGTTCGCATCGACGAGCGCACCGGGCTGCGACTCGCCCAACGGGAACGGATAGTCGCTCCCCAAACATACCCGGTGACGACCGTACAGGTCGAGGGCGACGTCGAGCATGGCGGCATCGTGCAGGAGCGAGTCGACCCAGAACGCGCCCAGGTACGCCGACGGCGGCTTGGGATTGTGTGTGGCGCACAGGTCGGGTCTGGCTGCGAAGCCATGCGCGATGCGGCCAAACGTGCCGGCAAACGCTCCCCCGCCATGGGCAAACAGCAGGCGCAACGTCGGCAACCGTTCGAGGACCCCACCGAACAATACGGAGCACAGCGCCACGGCGAGTTCGGCGGGCATCCCGACTAGCCATGGCAGCCAGTAGCGCGCCATGCGTTCGGGGGCCAGCATGTCCCACGGGTGCACGAAGACGGCAGCACCCAACTGTGCGGCACGCTCGAATATGGGGAAAAGCTCGTCGGCGTCGAGGTTCCACGGCCCCACGTGGGTGCCGATCTCGACACCGGCGAGGCCCAAGGGACCCATGCAGCGCTCGAGTTCGACGAGCGCAAGGTCTGGCGCCTGCAGCGGCAGCGTGCCCAGCCCCACGAAGCGGTGCGGATGGCGCGTGCAGGCCTCGGCCATGTGATCGTTCAGGAAGCGCGCGATCTCCAACCCGTCGCCAGCGCGCGCCTGGTAGCTGAACAGCACGGGAACCGTCGACAGCACCTGGACGCGCACGCCCGTCGCATCGCAATCCACCAGCCGCGCGTCGAGGTCCCACGCGTTGGCGTCAATCGTACGAAATGCGGTGCCGTCATCGCGCACCATGCGGGCCTGGCACACGCGGCCGGCCGCATCGCGCGCGGCGGGCTCGAGGTGCACGAACCCGCCGCGCCCAAACTTGTGCGCCCAGCGCGGCAGTTCCGGGGGCAGCAGGTGGGTGTGGACGTCGATGCGCGGCGCAAGCATGCGGCGAGCATTGCACTGTGCGGCGGGCGCGGTCTAGACTCAGGGCCGTTCCTCCTGCCCCAGATCCGCTCGCTGCTGGGCTTTGCGCGCCGTGGCAAGTACCAGACGGACGCATCGACTTGCACGAAATCGCCCGTGACCCCGCCCATGTGTGGGGTACTCGCCTCCCGGTGCTGCTGATGACGGGCTACACGATGAACGAAGATGCCCAGGCGACGCTGCGGCTCGGCGCCCTCGCCATCATCCAGAAGCCCATCGCGCTCCACACGCTGCGCGCCGCGATCTAGGGGGCTATCAGGGCGCCACCCTTGGGGAATGGTTGAGGCCGCACGATCGACAGGTCGTGTGGAACGGATCGTCAAAGAACCTCTTGAACACGTTTGGTAAATCGACGACGATGTCGCGCAGCTCGATGAACTCCTCGTGCAGTTTCGCCCCGCAGCCGTCGCACACCCACAGGAAGCCGTCACGCTCGTGGGGCAGCCGGCGACGCTCAATCACGAGACCCACGCTGCCGGCCGGGCGCTGCGGGCTGTGCGGTACCCGGGGTGGCAACAGGTAGACCTCGCCCTGTCGCACGGTCAAGTCGCGCCGCACGCCCGATTCATCGAGCGTCCGCAGCACGATGTCTCCTTCCAACTGGTAGAAGAATTCCTCGCCTTCGTTGATGTGATAGTCAGTGCGCGCGTTGGGCCCACCGACGACCATGACGGTGAACTCGCGCCCGGGCCACAGTTCGGCATTGCCGACGGGCGGCCGGAGCCGGTCACGGTTCGCGTCGATCCAGCCTTTGAAATCGATGGGTGTGCCGAGTTCTGTCATGGCTTGCCTCACGTTGTGTCGTGCAAGTCTTCTGGATCTTGAATCAGCCGGCCAGACCGCCGTGCGGCACATAGGCAATGCACTTCAATTCGATCGCGATCGGCGTCGGCAGGGCGGTCACCTCGACCGTCGTCCGGCACGCGTGGACTCCAGCAAAGTGCTCGGCATACAGGCGGTTGTAGGTGGAAAAGTCGCGCGCCATGTCGGTCAGGTACACGGTCACATCGACGAGGTCTTCCCAGCGCGCGCCCGCGTCTTCGAGTACTGTCCTCACGTTGGCGAACACCGTGCGGCACTGCGTTTCGATGTCGTGACCGACGACGGTGCCGTTGGCATCGCGCACGACCCCGGGGATTTCGCTGGCCCCACGCACGCGCGGCCCGATGCCCGACAGGAACAGGAATTCGCCTGCCCGCCGCGCGTGGGGGAAGGCTCCCACGGGCTCCGGCGCGCGCGCGCTCTCGATGATCTGGCCGCCCGCCATCAGTTCCCCCGCACGGCAATGCACACGTTCTTCGGCTCGGTGAAGAAGCGCAACGCCTCCCACCCACCCTCGCGCCCCAGGCCCGAGTCGCCGACGCCCCCGAACGGCGTGCGCAGGTCGCGCACCATCCAGCAGTTCACCCACACCACGCCGGCGCGCAACCGTGCCGCGACGCGGGTGGCGCGCCCGATGTCGCGCGTCCACAGGCTGGCCGCGAGACCATAGCGCGTGGCGTTGGCCAGTTCGACGGCCTCGGCCTCGCCATCGAACGGCTGCAGCGTCGCGACAGGTCCGAAGATCTCCTCGCGGTTCGTCTCGCATTCGGGACCCAGACCGGTGATCCACGTCGGGGCGACGAACTGGCCCGCAGCACACCGCCCGGGTAGAACGACGCGCGCTCCCCCGCACAGCACCTCGCCACCATCTGCGCGGGCTCGCTCGATGCAGGCGAGCACCTTGGCTGCGTGTTCCGGCGAGACCAGCGCGCCGACGTCGGTCGTCGCCTCGCGCGGATCGCCCACTCGCAGCCGCGCCGTGTGCTCCACCAGGCGAGCGACCACTTCGGCGTAGACGGTGCGCTCGACCAGGACGCGCGAACCGCACAGGCAGATCTGGCCCTGGTTGCTGAACGCGGCGCGCACGGCCTCAGGCACCGCCACAGCGAGGTCGGCGTCGGCAAAAATCAGGGTCGCGTTCTTGCCGCCGAGTTCGAGCGAGAGCTTCTTGAACTGGCCGACCGTGGCAGCTTGCAGGACCGCTCCGGTGCGCGTGCTGCCCGTAAACGACAGGGCCGCCACCTCGGGATGAACGGCCAGCGCGGCGCCGGCTCGACTGCCGGTGCCATGCACCACATTGATGACACCCGGGGGCACGCCTGCCTCCGCCGCCAGTTCGGACAGCCGAAACGCAGTCAGTGGCGTGATTTCCGAAGGTTTTGCGACAACGGTGCACCCTGCGGCCAGAGCCGGAGCGATTTTCCACGACAACAGGTACAGCGGCAAGTTCCACGGAGCGATGCAGCCTGCCACGCCGGCCGGAGCCCGCAGCGTGTAGTTGATCGCCTGATCGTTGGCGTGCGATTCCGAGGCGAACTGCGTGGCGGCGTCGGCAAAGAACGCGAAGTTGAGCGCCGCTCGCGGAATGTCGACAGATCGCGCGACATGGACAGGTTTGCCCGTGTCGTCGGACTCGTCACGCGCCAACTTGTCGGCGTCGCGCTCCAGCAGATCCGCCAGGCGCCGCAAGACGAGGGACCGCTCGCGCGCCGGCGCCCCGGCCCACCCCGGCAACGCCCGACGCGCAGCCGCGACGGCGCGGTCCACATCGACGCGGGAGGAATCGGGAACGTCAGCCAGCCATTCGCCGGTAGCCGGGTTGAGCACGTCGAGCGTCGCGCCGGAGGCGGCCGGGACGAGGGCCCCATCGATCAGGTTGAGCAGGCGCAGTGGCGACAGGGATGACCTCGC
Source organism: Myxococcales bacterium (assembly GCA_009692425.1). Lineage (GTDB taxonomy): Bacteria > Myxococcota_A > UBA9042 > UBA9042 > UBA9042 > SHZF01. The sequence goes on from SHZF01000054.1 coordinate 10,204, forward strand.
GAGAAGTTTGTCGGTTCGTCCGACGGGCTCTCTGGCCACCAGCGTAGTCGGGTGCGGCAGGCGCCGGCAAGCAGATTGCCCTTGACAGGCGCGTGCGGCATCCTTAAATGACCAATGAGTCAGTGACCGCTCGGTCATTGACTCGCTGGCCCCTGCCCGGCATCTCCCCTGCCCGGCATCTCCCCTGCCCGCCTCCCTCGGCCTCCCGGAACACGATGTCGCGACCCGCCAACCCCGCGCTGCCCCACACGCTGGCCGAAGCGGCAGTTGCGATTTTTGCTGACCACGGGCTCGCGGCCGCGCGCGTGGCGGACATCACGGACCGCGCCGGCACGTCGAAGGGCGCATTCTACCTTCACTTCGAGTCGAAGGAGGCGCTGTACCTGCAGTTGTGCCGCGCGTTTTTCGACGACCTGCGCGCCGAGATGCAGCGCTACGAAGAATGCCTGTGCGCGACGTTCTACCCAGACTTTCTCGCCCAGGTGGCCGCAAAGGATGCGGCCCTGTGCGAATTCCTTTGGCGACGCCGCGCCGAGTTGGCAATGGTGATCGAGGGGGCGGCGGCCACCCCGTACGCGTTCCTTGCCGACGAATTCCTCGACCTGATCGAGCAGGTCACGCGGGCGTCGATGCTGCGCCACCACGAACTCTTGCCCGAGAGCGTGCGCGACGGCCTCGACCCCGACTTCGGCGCGCTCATGGCGACCGGCATCATGTTCATGTACGCCCGCCGCATGCTGCGCGCCGAGGTGATGCCGGACATGGCGGCGCAGATCGCCAGGTTTCGCCGCCTGATCGCGATGGGACTGATGCTGCACGGCGTCCACCCGGACGAACTCGGCGCGCTGCCCGTGGCGTCGGAAAGTGACGCGTCAACGCGCCCGCCAGCCACGCTGGCACCCCACGAGGTACACCCTTGAAAACGCGCCATGTGATCCTGGTGTTGTCCGTCGCGGGCCTGATCGCGTTGGGTGCGACGTTGGCCGGCAAGATCTCGCTGCGGCTGACGAAGCTCGATGCGACCGCAGCCGAAGCGGCACAGAGGGCCGCCGCCCTGCCGCCGAAACCCGCACCGCAGTGGGTGACACCCGCGGCCGGCCCGGCGCTGGAGACGCTCACGCTGACCGGAACCTTGAAACCCGACGCCGAAGTCGATCTCGCGTTCAAGCTGCCTGGGCGTGTCGCAGAGGTGTTCGTCCAGCGCGGCGACGTCGTCAAGGCCGGGGCCGTGCTCGCGCGGCTCGACGGACGCGACATCGAAGCGCAGGCGGCACAGGCGCGCGCCGGCATGAAAGCGGCCCAGGCGCAGAAGACGCTGGCAAACGACACCTGGCGGCGCTCGAAGTCGTTGCAGGAAGCCGGTGCGGCCAGCGAGCAACAGGTTGTGATGGCGACGGGTCAGCACGACCTCGGCGCGGCCAGCATCGCGCAGGCGGAAGTGGCGGCGTACCTGGTCGAGTCGGCGCGGCAGGAGACGCGGCTCGTGAGCCCGATCGACGGCGTCGTCGTGCGCGCGCCGACCGCCCCGGGGTTTTTCGCGGCACCCGGCGTGCCGATTTACCGCGTCGAGCGCCTGTCGACGCTGAAGGTGCACGCCCACCTGAGCGACGCCGATGCCGCGCGCGTGAGTGCGGGAGCCAAGGTGACCGTGCAGTCCGATGGCGGCGTGGTCCGCACGGGTACGCTGGAACGCGTGATTCCGAGCGTGGACCCGATGACCCACCGCGTACCCATCGAAGCCGTCATGCCGAATGCCGACGGGCGCCTCTTTGCCGGCGCGCTGGTCGAAGTCACGATCGATGTGCCGGCACCAGCGACCCTCGTCGTGCCGAAATCGGCCCTGTTGACGGGCGAAGAAGCGGCCGTGCTGGTCGAAGACGTCGTGACGGGCGCGCTGCGCCGCGTGGCCGTGGCGGTGCGTTCGGTGAGCGTGCTCGGCGTGCGCGTCGAAGCGGGGCTGGGCGCTGCGGACCGCGTGCTGGCCAATCCCGGTTCGTCGTGGCGCCATGGCGATAAATTGCCGGCGACCAAACGCTGACGGCAGCGGTCGCCGCCGCGACGGTTGCATGCCCACACCCGGAGACCCGCCATGTCGCTGTCCGACATTGCCATTCGACGTCCTGTGCTCACGATCGTTGTGACACTCGGCATCCTGATCATGGGCGGCATGTCGTTGCGCAGCCTGGGCACGGACCTGTTCCCGAACGTGAACTTCCCCGTTGTCACGATCACGACGGTCTACCCCGGCGCATCGCCCGGCGAGGTCGAGTCGCAACTCACCCGGCCCATCGAAGATGCCGTGGCGGGCCTCGAAGCCCTCGACTCAGTGCGATCGTTTTCGCGGGAATCAGTCAGCGTCGTGGTCGTCTTGTTCAAGCTGAGTGCCGACATCGAGAAGGCGGCCACCGGCGTGCGCGAGCGCCTCGCGGCCGTGCGCGGGGCGCTGCCGGCGCAGATTCGGGAGCCCTCGATCCGCCGGGTCGATGTCGGCGCCACCCCCATCCGCACCTACGTCGCTGCGGGCAACCTGACGAACGAGCAACTGCGGCGCGCCACTGAAGACCTCATCAAGCCGGCGCTGGAGCGGGTGGCGGGGGTGGCGGCAGTCGAAGTCGTCGGCGGCCGCGACCGCGAAGTCCACGTCGAGGTCGACCGCCGCAAGGTCGCTGCCTTGAACCTGCCGCTGACGGCGATCACCGACAAACTGCGCGCCGAAAACCTTGCCCTGCCGGCCGGGCATTTCGACGAGGGCGCGCATGAAGTGAGCGTGCGCCTGTCGGGCGACTTGCGCAGCGCCGCCGAGGTGGGCGCCATTGCCGTGGCGACGACGCCGGCGGGCACCCAGATTCGCTTGGCCGAGGTGGCGGACGTGCGCGACGGGTTCGCCGAGACCCGCACGCGCATCCGCTCGAACGGGCTGGAGGCCGTGGCGTTCGAGGTGGTGAAACAATCGGGCATGAACACGATCCAAGTCGCCGACGCCGTCGACAAGCGGCTGGAGGAAATCAAGGGTACGTTCCCTGCCGGGTTTTCTACCCGGCTCATCATCGACCAGGCGATCTTCATTCGCGAGAACGCGCACGAAGTGGAGGTCTCGATCGTCTATGGCGGGCTGATGGCCATCCTGGTCATCCTGTTTTTCATGCTCGACGTGCGTTCGACCTTCATCTCTGCCCTGGCCCTGCCGACGTCGGTCATCGGCACGTTCTGGGCGATGGACCTGCTCGGCTTCACGATCAACATGATGACCTTGCTCGCGCTGAGTCTCGCCATCGGCTTGCTGATCGACGACGCAGTGGTGGTGCGCGAAAACATCTTCCGGCATTTGCAGCGCGGCGAAGACCCGATCACGGCGGCCTCGAAAGGCACCAACGAGATCGCGCTGGCCGTTTTTGCGACGACGCTCACGATCGTGGCCGTGTTCCTGCCGGTCTCGTTCATGTCCGGCGTCGTCGGCCAGTTCTTCAAATCGTTCGGCTTGACCGTCTCGGCGGCGACGCTGCTGTCACTTTTCGTGGCGTTCACGCTCGACCCCATGTTGTCGGCGCGCATGGCCGTCGCGATCGACCACACAGAAGCGAAACCGTGGCTCGTGCGCACGTTCGAGCGCTTTCATGCTGCCTATGAAGACGCCTATGCCGAGTTGTTGCGCTGGACGGTGCGCCACCGCCTGGTCACCGTGCTCGGGGCCGCACTCGCGTTCGTGGCGTCGCTGCAGCTCGCGAAGCTGATGGGCAACGAATTCGTGACACCGGAGGACCGTGGCCAGTTCATGGCGGAAATCGAGCTGCCGCCTGGCACGTCGCTCGACGAGACCGGACGCCGCACCCTGGCCGCCGAGAAGACGGTGCTGCGTGACCCCCACGTGACGGCGGTGTATGCAAAACTCGGGCCGAACAGCGAGGTGAACAAGGTAATGTGGCGCGTGCTGACCGTGCCCAAGACCCGGCGGCCGCGCACGCTGAGCGCGATCCAGAACGCGACGCGCGCCGCGATCCAGGCTGCCGTACCCGGAGCCAAGGTGACGATCAGCCCTCCTGCGTTCGTCGAGGGCCTCCCGGCGGGCGCCCCGCTCCAGGTCCAGGTGCGTGGCTCGGACCTCAGCGATCTCGAACGCGACGCGGCGGCGGTCGAAGCGATGTTGCGGACGATCCCGGGCCTCACCGACGTGCAGATGTACTACAGCCCAGGCAAGCCGGAGCAGACGGTCAAGGTCGACCGGGCCAAGGCGGCGGACCTCGGCGTGCCCATCGCCATGGTCGCACGCACGCTGCGGGCTGCACTCGAGGGCGAGGACGCCGGCAACTTGCGGTTGGCGCAAGGCGCACGCAAGGAGGTGCGCATCAAGGTCCGGCTCCGGGCGGAGGACCGCGCCTCGATCGAGCGCCTGCTCGACACGCCGGTCGCAACACCAAAGGGCTTCGTACCGCTGCGGGCGATTGCAACGGTCGCGCCCCAGTCGGGGCCGCAGGTCATCGAGCGGCAGGATCGCACGCGCCAGATCGTGGTCGCCGGCGTGCCGGCGGGCCGGTCACTCGGCGAGATCCTCAAGGATCTCCAGCCGAAGCTGGACGCGCACAAGTTCCAGGGCGACGGCTACTATCGCCTCGACGGCCAGGTGAAGCAGATGCGCGAGATGAGAGAGTCGATGGGGCTGGCGTTCGCACTTGCAGTCGTCTTCATCTTCCTGATTCTCGCGGCGCAGTTCGAGTCGTTCCTGCATCCGTTCACGATCATGCTGTCGCTGCCGATGGCGCTGATCGGCGCCTTCGTCGGGCTGTTCTTGACCGACAACGCGATGTCGATGGGGACGAACATCGGGGTCATCCTGCTGATGGGGCTCGTGACGAAGAACGGCATCCTGCTCGTCGATGCGGCGCTGCAGAACCAGCGCGACGGCATGGCGTCGCTCGATGCCGTGATCGATGCCGGACGCCGGCGCTTGCGGCCGATCCTGATGACTTCGGCGGCCATGGTGCTGGGCATGCTGCCAACGGCGGTGATCGTTGGGCCGGGCTCCGAGTTCCGCTCGCCGATGGCGATCACCGTGATCGGCGGGGTCATCACCTCGACCCTGCTGACCCTGCTGGTCGTGCCGAGCGTGTTCCTTTGGCTCGACGGTGGGCGCCAGCGCGTCCTGGGGTGGTTTCGGCGGCCCGTGGCAGGGGTCGGCACGCACGTTGGCATCCCGGGCGCGAGCGATGTCACCGCACAGGTGCCGCCCGTTGCGGTGACCCTGGGAACACTGGTCGTGATCACGATCGCCAGCGCTGCGTGGCCCGGTGCGGCACACGCAGAAGCACCGGTCGCGGGCGTGCCTTTGGAGGCAGACGCAACCCCGCAGGCGACGCTGACGCTTGAGGCGGCTTTGGCCCAGGGGTTGCACGACAGCGCGGACTTGCGGGTCGCGGCGCTGCGACTCGAGGAGGCCCGGGCCGCGCGCGCCAAGGTCGGTTCGGCATGGCTGCCCGACATCAAGGCGGTCGGCACGTTCACGCACAACTCCACGGAGACGAAGTTCGACCAGGCCGATATGGTCGAGGGCATCGCAAAGTCACTGGGGTTCCCGCTCGACAAGTCCAAGCTGGGTCCGCCGACCGTGCTCCAGAAGGAAAACAGCGTGTCTGCCGTGCTGACCGTAGACCAGACCGTGTTCGCGCTCGCGCCGATCCTGCTCGGGCGGGCGGTCGACCGCGGCATCGAGGCGCAAGAACTCGTGTTGGAGGCGACCCGGCGCGACATCGCGTTCCGCATCGCCGAAGTGTTCCACAACGTTGCTGGCCTCGATCGGGTGACCGCCGTCGCGATGCGGGCCGTGGACCTGGCCGACCGCCGGATCGCCACCGCCAAGCTGCGGCGGGCCCAAGGCACCGAGGGCGACCTGCCTGAGTTGCGGGCGCGGGCGGAGCGATCCCGTGCCGAGCAGGACCTCGAGCGAGCCCGCGCCGGGCGCGAGCAAGGGCTGGAGGTGCTCCACATGCTGCTGGGTGGCGCGCGTGCCAGCCACCTCGTCGCGCCGGCCGCGTTAGACCTGCCGGCAGGCAACCTCGAATCCCTTGTGGGAGCCGCCTTGCGCCAGCGCCCTGACGTGCGGGCACGTGCGGCGGCCGTGGCGGCAGCCCAGGCGAGCCTGCGCGAGGCCACCCTGCGGTGGATGCCCCTGTTGGCGACGAGCGGGCATGTGCGGTGGAGCGACACCGCCGGGTTTTCTGGGGAGAATACGACGTGGGCCGTCAACGCGAACCTCGTGGTCCCCCTGTTCGATCGGGGCCAGCGGTCCGCCGATGTCGAGGAACGCCGCCGCACCGTGGCGCGACTCGAAGCGGAGCAGGAGGCCGCTGAGCGCCAGGTCACCTGGCACGTTCGGCAGGCGATGCTCGACATCGATAGATCGCACGCCACGGCCGAACTTGCGCGCCAGCAGGCCGATGTCGCGCGGCGGGTCAAGGAAATCGTGGACCGCACGCTGGCCGCCGGTGCCGCGACCAGCCTTGAGGTCGCCGAGGCCGACACGCAGTTGCGCATGGCCGAAGCCGGCGCCGAGCGCGAGGTGGCAGGTGTACAACTGGCGATCTTGCGCCTGCGGCACCTCGTTGGCGCGCCATGAGCCAGGCACGCGAGGTTGGGCTTGCGGGGCGCCGGGACCAGTGCTACCCAGCGCCGTCGTGACCCTGCCCGACTCGCCGTTCCTGTCGCCGCCCCCCCGCGTGCATGTCGTCGCGGCATTCGAGCGGCCGTACGAGCACGCCGTCGCCGCCGCGCGCACCTGTTACTCCCCGCGCGGCATCGTGACGGCCGATCAGGTCTCTGGCGTCGGGCTGTCCGACGAGCGCGCGGCCCAGCGCGCCGAACAGCGCGACCGCATCGCGATTTCGACGTTCAAGGCCGGCCACCACACGACGCTACAGCACGGGCACGTGCAGTTCGGCGTGGAGCACGTCAGCCGCCAAGTGGTGTGGAGCCTTTTGCATGCCCACCCGTTCTACAACAGCGAGCAGGTGAGCCAACGCTATGTCGAGGTAAGTGAGGGGCACGCGACGGTCCCCCGTCTGGCGGGCGCCGCAGGAGCCATCTACGCCGCGTGCATCGAGCGCCAGATGGCCGAGTACCGCGAACTGATCCGGCTACTGGAGCCGGTGGCGGCCGCGCAGTATTTCGGGGTATTCCCGGCGCGTGGCCGCCACGCTGACAAGTGGGCGCCCCAGGTGCACAAGAAGGCGCAGGAAATCGCGCGCTACGTGCTGCCCGTGGCGACGCACACGTACATGGTTCACACCGTCTCGGTGCTCACGCTGCTGCGCTACCGGCGGATGTGTGGCGCGCCCGACACGGCGACGGAAGCGCGCGCCGTCGTCGATGCGATGTGCGAGGCCCTGTTCGAACTCGACCCCCTGCTGCGCCGCATGGACGTTGAGCCGGTCGATGGCGCGGCGATGGCGGGGCCGGCGTGGCTGCGGGCCCATCCACAGGGCGACAGCACGGCGCGGACGCTGCGCGCGGCGTTCGATGCATCGCTGGGTGGGCGACTCTCGTTGCTCGTCGACCGCTTTGGCTCCAACGAGACCCGTGTCGCCGACGCCGTGCGGGAGGTGCTGGGCGTCGGGCCTGCCGCGCTGCCGGACGCCGAGGCGGTCGCGCTGGCCCTTGACCCCGCGCGCAATCCCCTGCTGGGCGAACCACTGAACACCACGACGCTCGACCCGCTCGGCCGCTGTCTTCATGCTGCGCACTATGCGTTTCGCAAGCGGCTCAGCCATGCGGCCGACAGCCAGGACCAGCGCCACCGCATGACGCCCGCGGCGCGCCCGTCGCTGCACGCGTACCTGTCCGACGAGCCCGACTACTATGTGCCGCGCCTCGTCGTGGCAGCGGGCGGTGCTGCCCACGACGTCTACTGCGTCTCGATGGAACGCACGTGGCAGGCAATCGCAGCATTGCGCGGGCTCGGCGTTGCGGACGAGTGGTGCGGCTACCTACTGCCCAACGCCGTCCACGTGCGCTACACGGAAACGGCAGACCTCGCCGCCCTGCGCCACAAGCTCGCCATGCGCCTGTGCTTCAATGCCCAGGAAGAAATCTGGCAGGCCAGCGTCGACGAAACGGCCCAGATCGCAGCGGTCGAACCCACCATCGGCCTATTGTTGCTGCCCCCGTGCGGCGTGCGACACCGGGCCGGATTGCGCCCCTACTGTCCCGAAGGCGATCGGTACTGCGGGGTGCCGGTGTGGACCCAGCCGATGGCGAATTGGGCGCGTGTGCTGTGACGCCGCAGACGACGCCGAAGCCCGCCTACCGCGTGACGCTCCGCACGCAGCGCATCCCGACGAATTCCACCTGGTTGCCCGGCCCGTAGCCGTTGCGGAAGCCAGCCGTCGCTTCGCTCTCGGAATGCTTGAAACTGCCCCCGCGGAACCCCCGGTTTTCGCCCTTGTCCGGGCCGCGCGGGTCGGCAGACGCGGCGGCGGGGTAGTCGCCCTGCCAGTCCCACACCCACTCCCAGACGTTGCCGAGCATGTCGTACAACCCAAACGGATTCGGGCGCTTGCGTCGGACCGGGTGCTTCACCAGCTGCGGCGGCTGGAGGCTCAGGTCCCCGGAATTCGTGTCGATCCACGCGAGATCGTAGACGTTTGCGGCAGAGTCCCAGCGCCTCGCGTTCGTGCCCGCCCGCGCTGCGTACTCCCATTCCGCCTCGCTCGGCAGCCGGTAGCCGGGGCAGGAAGCACCCGCATAGGTGACGTCGAAGCCCATGACGACGTAGCACGGTGGCAACTGCGCCCGCTTCGACAGCTGGTTGCAGTACGTGACCGCCTGGTGCCAGTTGACGTTCGTGACCGGGCAGTCAGGGCACCCGGTGCGTTGCGACGGCGTCGCCGGCATCAGGCGGGCGTACTCGGCCTCAGTGACCTCGGTCGCCTGCATCTCGAAGGAATGCGTCAGCGTCACCCGGTGCGTCGGCGCATCATTGTAGTAGCCTGGCGGATCGACGTCGGCCGGGGGAATCCCCATCGTGAACGTACCCGCCGGAATCAGCACGTAGCCCGGCGTGGGCAAGAAGCGCGGCTTGACACCTCCCGCCGGCGCCGTCAGGGCTTGGAGCGCTGCACGCTGCGCCACCTGCGCCTCGCTGAGAGCAACCGGTGGCGGCGCGGGCACGTACTTCGGGACCACCGCTTGGGTCGGCGTGCGCTCCGAACACGCGGCCAGAGCCAACCCGAGCGCCGTCCATGCGCGGAGCCCGGCGGACTGTGCGCTCGGCCTGACGGACTGTGCGCTCGGCCTGACGGACTGTGCGCTCGGCCTGACGGACTGTGCGCTCGGCCTGACGGACTGTGCGGCGCGCTCGGCCGTCGGCACCCGCATCCGGCAAGTACGCGTACCGTGGTTCAAATCGCCCGTGCCATCGCCTGGGCCACCCGCTGGGCAAAGCGCGCCGGGTTCTTGAGCGGCGCGCCCTCGGCCAGCAGCGCCTGATCGAGCAGCATCTCGGCAAACTCGCGGAACCGCACGCCGTCCTTGTCCTTCTCGGCCAGCTCGGCCATCGCCGCGATTGCCGCGTGCTCGCCGTTCAGCTCGAGAATCTTCTTCGACGCCGGCATTCCCTGCCCCATCGCGTGCATCATCCGCTCGTAGTGCGCGCTGGGCCCGTCCACGTCGGCGACTAGGCATACCGCGCTGTCGGTCAGGCGCTGGCTGATGCGCACCGCCTTGACGTCGTCGGCCAGCACTTCCTGCAGCTTCTGCAGCAGCACCTCGAACTTCTTGGCGGCATCGTCGACGGCGGCCTGCGTCGCTGCTGCGTCGGGCAGCCCTTCGACATCGCCGCGCGCCGCGCTCTTGAGCTCCTTGCCTTCGACCTTGTCGAGCCCGCCCACCATGATCTCGTCGACCGGCTCATGCAGCAGCACGACCTCGACACCCTTGCCGCGGAACGCCTCGAGTTGCGGCGCCTGCTGCAGCACCTCGCGCGACTCGCCGGTCAGGTACGGGATAGTCGTCTGCCCCTCACGACACCGGCTGGCCACCTCCTTCCAAGTCGACCAACCGTCGTTGCCGGTGGTGCGCACGAGGATGAGGTCCGCCAGCTTGTCCTTGCCGGTCGGGTCGTAGTGGAAGCCTTCCTTGATGCACGAGCCGAACTCGGCCCACAGGCGCTCGTAGCGCGGGCGGTCCTTTTCGAGCACGTCCTTGAGGTGCGCCGTCAGCTTGCGCGCCACCTGCTTGCGGATCAGCCCGATCAACTTGTCGTGCTGCACCGTCTCGCGACTGACGTTGAGCGGCAAATCCGCGGAATCGACCAGACCCTTGACGAAGCGCAGGTGCTCCGGCAGCAGTTCGCGCACGTCTTCGGCGATGAAGACCCGCTTGATGTACAGCTGCAGGCCACGGCGCGGTTCGCGCGAGAACAGGTCGAACGGTGCCTTTTCGGGCACATACAGCAGCGCGGTGAACGAGTGGGTGCCCTCGGCGTGGAAGTGCACGGTCTCGCCCGGCGGCGTCCAGTCCCGCGTGATCTGGCGGTAGAACGCCTCGTGCTCGGCCTTGTCGATGCTCGCCGGCGCGCGCGTCCACAGGGCCTTCTGCGAGTTCAGCACTTCTTCCTCGAACTTGCGCTGGTGCTCGCCACCCTCCTTGATCTTGCCGTCGTCGTCGCGATCGTATTCCCACGTCTCCTTGTCCATCGCGATCGGAAATGCAATGAAGTCGCTGTATTTCTTCACAACACGGCGCAGGGTCCAGACATCCGTGTAGTCCTCGTCGTTCCAGCGCACGTCGGCATCCGTGTCGGCCTCGGCCCCGTCTTCAGCGGGTGCCGGCGCTTCCTTGTCGCGCAGCCACAGCGTCACCTCCGTGCCGCGATCGCGCGGGGCAGTGCGCGCGATCGTGTAGGTGCCGTCTCCGGTGGACTCCCAGCGAACCGCATGATCTTCCCCGTACTTTTGCGTCTCTAACACCACCTTGCGGGCCACCATGAACGCGCTGTAGAAGCCCACGCCGAACTGGCCGATCAGGTCCGGAGCGCCCGCCGTGGCGCCGGACGAGCGCAGCCTTTCAGAAAACGACTCCGACCCCGACTTCGCGATCGTGCCGATGTTTTCGACGACCTCCTCGTAGGACATGCCGCAGCCGTTGTCACGAATCGTCAACGTGCGCAAGGCCTTGTCTGGAACGAGCTTGATTTTCCAGTCCTGGTCGCCGCCCAAGCCAGGGTTCGTCAGGGCGTCGAACCGCACCTTGTCGATCGCGTCGGACGCGTTCGAGACGAGCTCGCGCAGGAAGACGTCCTTGTGTGCGTAGATGCTGTGGATCATCAGGTCGAGCAGCTTTTTCGTCTGCGCCTGGAAGGACCGCGTCTCTGTCATGGGAGCCTCGAAGCCACGTCGCCGGACCGCAACAGGCGGCGCGGGGCGAACACATGGGAGGAGCAATGGAAAGACGGCGACGGTCGCTGTCAAGGGCAAGTGCGCCCCAGCATCCACCAGCCAACCTTCCCCGAACGCCGAATTCGGATGCAGTTCTCTGCGTTCAGGAGGTTGGCGGTGAACGCAAACAGCGGGTACGTCGAACCGTCAACCGACGCCGGCAACGACGAAATGCGCCGAAGGCGGCGGATCGGGGCGACGCAGAACGTCCCCTTGGGTGTGCCGCGCGCCCACCGCCGTCGGAAGCGAGCGCCGCCCGCCTGCCGCTCATCGGTTTTCGCCAGATCGCGCTGGAGCCGCTCGGCCGGACCGTGCACCTGCCGCGCGCTGGCATGAAGCTCAGCCTCGGCGGCATCGCGAAGGGCTGGGTGCTCGATCGCGCGGCAGCGGTGTTGCGCCAGGCGGGCGCACGCGACTTCAGCGTCTCGGCGGGCACTGAACGCTCGCGCCGACGCCTACCGGGTGCCCGTCACGACATGGAACCAGCCGAAGCCGGCTGGCACCAGGCTGGCGGTCCAGTGGGGCAGGTAGCGCCGCCGGCCCACACGCAGATCGTGCGCCGTCACGATCGTTTCGACCTGGCGGGTGCGCGCGTCGGCAAAGAGATCGAGCGCCTCGACCGCGGTGTATGCGTTCGTGCCGGGGCTTTCGACATGGTTCGCGATCAGGTCCTTGGCGCCGGCAAACGGCCGACCGCGCGCGAGTCCGAACACGAGCCACGCCTGCGCCGCCAGCAGCGAACGGCGGTTGTAGACCATCACCGTAAAGCGTCCGCCCGGCTTGAGCACCCGCAGGATCTCGCGCGCCGCCGCCGTGGTGTCGGGCGTGTGGTGGATCACGCCCCACGAGTAGACGAAGTCGAAGCGCGCCGTGTCGAACGGCAGGTGCTCGGCATCGGCGCGCTGCAGTTGCGACGACAGGCCTTCGAGTTGGAGGCGGCGCCGCGTCATCGCGATGCCCGCTTCGGTGAGATCGATACCGTGGCAGTGCGCGCCCGCCCGGGCGAAATTCAGGTGGTCGGTGCCGGCGCCGACGCCAACCTCTAGCATGTCGAGCCCGCGCGCATCGGCAAACCGGGCTACACGCGCAAGGAACGGCTCGCGCTCGTAGCGGATGCGCTCGAGCTCGCGGTAGCGCGTCAACTCTTCGAGGTCGGCGACGTCGGGCGTGCCGCAGGGGGCCTGGTCCCAATAGGCGCGCACGTTTTCTTTCGGCTGGCCGGCTGACACGCGCGTCCTCCTCTGGCCCGCCGCGCCTCACCGCAGCCGGCGCCGCGCCTCACCGCACGATGCGCCGGGCGATCGCGCGCCGCACCATCCGCAGCCGCTCCAGCCACGGCAGCCGGGGAAAGTTTGCCACGACGACGCCCTTAGTGAAATACGTCTTGCGGCCGTAGTCGATCCGCACGTCGACCACTGCCGGCTGGCCCGCCTGGACCTTGGAGAGCGCCCACTGCAGCACTTCGTCGAGGTCGGCATCGCTGTCGACCCCGCGGCATTCGACGCCCGCTACGGCGGCGAGCGCACCCAGATCGTAGTCGGGCAGCACCGAGCACGGTGCCGCGTTCGTGAGCGTGCGTTGGAAGCTCGCGATCTGCCCCAGTTCGCCGTCGCGCAACACGAGCACCGCAACCGCCAGTCGGTTCGTCGCCGCCGTGATCAGTTCGAGCCCCGTCATGAGCAGCGCGCCGTCGCCGGCGAACACGACGACCGGATCACCCGGATGGGCAAACGCCGCGCCGATCGCGGCCGGCAGCGCGTAGCCCATGCAAGAGTAGTCGGTCGGGCTCAACAAGTGGCGGGGTCTGTCGAGGCGCAGGTGCTCGACGGCCAGGAAGGTGCCGTTGCCCGAGTCCGTCGTGTAGCGCGTCCCGGGCGGGAAGATGCGCTGCGTCGCCCGGAACAGCGCGTCGGGGCTCACCCGGCCGTCGACCGGCGGCGTCGCCTGCTCCTGGCGCACGGCAAGGTGGGCGTCGGCAAGGCGGCGCGTGAGGTCGCGCACGTCGGGGCGCGCCCGCTGCATCCGGTGCAGGGTCGCGAGCAGAGCCTCGACGAAGCCGCGCGCATCGGCGACGACCTTGTGGCGCACGGGAAAATTGGCGCCCGGCACGCCCGCATCGATATCCACTTGGGCCGACGCCTCGGGTACCGTCACGCCATAGCTCGCGGTCGAGACTTCGCCCATGCGCGCCCCGAGCAACAGCGCGGCGTCACATTCTGCGGCAATCTTGCGAAGTTGTGATGGGCACGCCGTGCCAAACCCCGGCCAGAGCCACAGCGGGTGCGTCTCGGCGAAGACGCCCTTGCCTGAAAACGTCGACGAGACGACGGCGCCGAGGAGTTCCGCGAGTTCTGGCAGCCGATCCGCCGCGTCCGCCGCTCCGAGGCCGACGTGGATCAACGGACGCGCCGCTCCACAGAGCATCTCGGCTACCGTCTGGACCATCTCGAAGTCTGCCGCCGCGACGGGCCGCCGCCCGATCTCGTCGACCAGCGCGCGGGCCGGGGCCGGATCGTAGTCGTGGGCGAAAAGGTACAGATTTGCCGGGATTTCGACGGCGGTCGGCCCCGGGCACCCGCTCTGCGCCAGCCACGCCGCCTCGAGGATGGCGGGCACGATCTCGTGGGCCTGCGTCGGCTTCCACGTGCCCTTGCAGAGCGGCCGCACGATGGCCAACTGGTCGACGTCGTGGAGTTGGTATTTGTAAGGCGAGTCCGTCCGGATGCCACACGTCAGCAGCAGCACCGGCACGCCGTCCATGAACGCCTCGCCGATGCCCGACAGCACGTGCGTCACGCCCGCGCCCGGGACCACGTTGGCACAGCCCAGCGGCCCGCCCGACCGCGCCATGCCGTCGCAGATGAACCCGGCCGACTGCTCGTCGGTGATGAGGACCGGTTCGACCCGATTCTGGCGCGCCATCGCGTCGTACAGTTCAATGTTGTGCGTGCCAGGGATGCCGAATGTGTGCGTGACGCCGGCCGATTCGAGCGCGGCGGCCACGATCGTGCCGCCGGGGTAGTGGCCCTTGGGGAGTTCTTCCGCTCTCATGCGCGTGCCGCCTCGGGGTCGACGCCATGCTTGCGCGACACCGCGTCCGCCACGTGCTCAGCGAGCGCCATGACGGTCAAGTAAGGGTTGATCTCGAGGGCCGTGCGGAACAACGACGCATCGGCGACGTGGAGCCAGGGTACGCCGTGGACTTGGCCGAGTGGCGTCGTCACCGCCGTCGCCGTGTCTTCGCCCATGCGGCAGCCACCCATCAAGTGGGCGGCGCTGACGCTGACGGCGCCGCGGTGGAAATGCCGCTCATGCACCCGTTCGTCGATGCGGTCCTGCTCGTCGCGGGTCAGCAGCGTCGGGCGCGCGCTGGGAGCGTGGACGGCCTTGGCTCCGGCGGCGAAAAAGATGCGGGCCGCAGCGCGCGTGGCCTTGACCATCGCCGTCACGGTGGCGTCGGTCAGCCGATAGTGGACCACCGGGTCGCCTGCTGCGTCGATCGCCACACGCTGGTCTGGCAGCGCATCGTCGCACGCCAACACGAGGATCATCTGCAGCCGCTCGTAGGCCTTCAGGAGGCGCTCGTGTTCCGGGCCGAAGCCGGTCAGGTTCTTGGCTGTCACGAACGGGAAGTACATGCAGGCTTCGAGGAAGTAGCGGTCCTCGACGATGCGCTCCTCCCACAGGAAGCTCTTCGGGTGGCCGACGGCATTGGTCAGGGGCCGGTCGTGCTCGCCGACGAGGATGTGGGCCGGCTGGCACGTCCACCAGCGGCCGAGAGCCGGCAACGTCGCACCGAGACCCGAACGCAGAAGCAGGGCAGGCGTGTGCACGGCGCCGCACGCGACGATGACGTCCTTCGCTTGTACGATCCAGCGACCCGGCGCCCAGGTCGAGGGCGCGCCCATCGGCACCGGCGTGCCATCGACCTCGACGTCGAGGACGCCGCCCTGCCCTCCGGTTGGCCCGGCCGGCGCCGGAGCGACGCGCAGGACACGGGCGCGCGTCACCACCTCGACACCGGCGCGCTCCGCCATCGGAATCTGCACGTAGGCCGTGCCCTGCTTGGCGCCATTCGGACAGCCCAGGTTGCACAGGGACGATCCACGGCAACCACGTAGATTTACTGCGAATTGCTCTGGAGTCCAGCCGAGCTTGCGGCACCCTTCGGCAAACAGGCGGTTGTTGTCGTTGATCTTGGCGTCCGGCACGAAATCGACGCCGTTCTGACGCTCGAAGCGGGCCAGGCGGTGGACGAGGTCGCGGTACTCGAGGCCCGGCACCTTCCATCCGTCGATGACCCGGCGCGGGGGCCGCACCGACGTGCCGGTGTAGACCAGCGTCGACCCACCGAGCCCTTCGGCAAAGGCGAGCGTGATCGCCCGGTCCGCCGTCGGAAAGCCGCCGCCAGCCGCGTACAGCGTGCCGGCCATATCGAGTTCCTGACCTGAGAACTGGGTGTGGTCGAAGCGCGGCCCTTTTTCGAGCAGCAGCACCTTCTTGCCGGCGTGAACCAGCGGCCCCAGCGCCTGGATCGCCGCGCCACCGCCCGCGCCCGAGCCGATGACGACGACATCCACTTCGACCTTGTTCGCAGTCATGCAAGGTCCTCGGGCACGTGGCCGGGCGCTCCATTCGAGGCCCGCGCGCGGCCTTCAAAGGGAGGCAACGGGGCCCAAGGTTGCACTCCGGTCCAGGCGTCCCAGCCGTATTTCGAGGCGCGCCAGCCGAGCGCCGCGCCGGCCTGTGGATTGCCGTACCAGCCGAGGAAAAGCAGCGTGCGCAAGCCCCACACGCCGAGCCGCAGTTTGCCGATCGGGCCGTCCTGGACGCGCAGCAGGAAGCGGGCGCGGGCGGCGATGTCGAGGGAGCGCAAGGTCCGCAGCGTGAACAGGAAGGTCAACACGTGCAGCGCCGTCACGAGCACGCGCAACTGGCGTCGCAAGGCCGCCGGCTCGCGGGCCAGCCGCGCGTCGGTGCGGGCCAGCGCGGCGGCGACCTCGGCATCGGTCGCGTGCGCCACCGCCGGCACGAAGGCCTCGAGGATGGGCCGCAGCCGCGCTTGCAAAGGGGCCAGCGTGCCGTCAGCCACCGGAAGACGCCTCCCGCGCCGGGGCGTCACGTGCAGGGACATCGCGCGCAGGTGCCTCGCGGCCATCCAACGTGCGGAACGGGTGCTCGAACGTCTCGCGCACCACCTTGGCGAGCGTCGCAAGTTGAAAGCCATCGACGAAGCGGTGGTCCACGGTCGCCGTCAGCGTCAGCATCGGCCGCACCACAGGCACGCCGGCGCGCGCCACGACTTGGTCGGTCACGGCGCCCACCAGCACGAGCACCGGCACGCGCGCAAACGGCGTGTGGGGCGCGAACGCCTCCTCGATGCCGAGCATGCCTACCGACGTGATGATGCACGAGCCGAACGGGAACCGCTCCAATCCGAGCGCCGGCACCGACAGGCCCAACGCGCCGGTCAGCCAGCCCGTCAGCTTGAGCACGGGCCGGATCAGCCACGTTGGGAGCGCCCGCAGCAGGCCCTTGGACTTTTCGAAATCGGGGTCCCTGCCGCCGCGCAGCTTCTCGGCCTTGGCGCGCAGTTCGGCGGCGATGTCCTTGACCGGGCGCTTGTCGAGGTCGGCGATCTTCACCTTCGCGAGGTCCTTGCCGCCCTCGAGCGCCACGAGAAACGTGATGTCGACGGTGGAGAAGGGTTCGAAGGCGCCGAACAGGATCCGCCCATTGAGGTCCGGGCACTGCGCCATGGCGAGCGCGATGGCCTTGCCGACGAGGTGCGTCACCGACACCTTCTCGCCCGTCGTCGCGCGCAGGTGTTCGACGTAGTGCTGGGCCTCGCCGGCGTCGAGGGTCAGCTTGCCGTAGATGGTGCCCTCGTCGGGCGGGCCCCAAGTGGCGATTGCCAGCTTGCGGCGCGTGCTCATCTGGCCCATTTCTGCCTCCTCCGCGCCTGGGGGACGTGCCATGGAGTTGCGGCGAAGTCAACGACGCTTTGCAGCGCGCAACGCGTGGGGTACCTTCGGGCGGCGCCGCAGGTGGGCACATGAAGCGAACAGGCATCGTCATCGACCCGGAGTGCTTGCTGCACGAGCCGGGCGTAGGGCATCCGGAGAGCCCCGAGCGGCTCCAGTCGATCTTTCGCGTGCTCGGGCGCAGCCGCGTGCGGGACCTGCAGCCGACGGTGCTGCCGGGGCGGCTGGCGAGCGAGGCCGAAATCCTGCGCGTGCACACGCCGGCGCACCTGCTGCGCATTCAGGCGACGGCAGGGCACCACGTCAAGCTCGACGCCGACACCATCGCGTCGCCCCGCAGCTACGACGCCGCCCTGCGCGCTGCCGGGTGCACGCTCGCGGCGGTCGAGGCCGTGGTGCGCGGCGACATCGACAACGCGTTCGCCCTCGTGCGGCCGCCCGGCCACCACGCGGAGCCCGACCGGGCGATGGGGTTCTGCCTTTTCAACAACGTCGCCATCGCCGCCCGGCACGCGCGGCTGGCATTGGGGCTGCAGCGTGTGGCGATCGTGGACTTCGATGTCCACCATGGCAACGGCACGCAGCGCGTATTCTGGACCGACCCCAGCGTGCTGTACGTCTCGACCCACCAAGCGCCATTCTTTCCGGGCACTGGCGATGCGAGCGAAGTCGGCGAAGGGTTGGGGGCTGGACGGACGGTCAACATCCCGCTGCGGGCCGGCCATGGCGATGCGGAATACGATGCCATCTACGGTGCGCTCGTTCCGCGCATCCTCGAGCATTTTCGGCCGCAGTTGCTTCTCGTGTCGGCCGGCTTTGACATCGGCGGATCGGACCCGCTGGGCGGCATGGCGGTGACGATCGAGGGCTTTCAGCGCATTGCCGCGCACCTCGTCAATGCCGCCGACCTCTACTGTAGCGGTCGCCTTGTGATGACGCTCGAAGGTGGCTACAGCGGCGCCGGCCTCGAAGAAGGCGTGATGGCCTGCCTGGAAGCGATGTCTGGCCAGATTTTTGTCGACGACCCGCACGGCGCCCTGGTCGCGCTGCCCCTGGGCGACGCGGCGCTGAACCTGGATCAATACCGCGAGACGTTCGAGTTCTGATCGGCCCGCTGCGACCGCCCGACTCCCGTGCTGACGCCAACCGGGGCGTGGCCACCCGCAACTGGCTGAGCGCCCCTGTTCCGACGCGGCGCGCAGGGCTATCCTCGGCGGGAGCGTGTGCCACCTGCACCTCGTCGCAGGCCCGCGGCTCGGCTCTCGCTGTGGTGGGCCGGACAGACGGGTAGGCACTCGCAGGATGGATGGTCGCGTGGGCGAGGGTTCCCTGCAGCGCTCGTGCCCGACGTGCGGGCAGCCGACCAACCTCGGCGCGTGCCCGCACGACGGCACCGCAACCGTCCACGTCGGGGCGGGCACGATCCTGGTGGGCGCCGGCCCAGTCGTGGCAGGCGTCGGGCCCATCGGTGGCGGCGCCGCAGCGGCCCAACGCATCGGCAGGGTCGTCGGCGACCGCTATCGCATCACCCAACTGGTCGGCCGCGGCGGCTTCGGCGACGTGTACCGGGCCCAGCACATCGGCACGCGCGAACCGGTCGCTCTCAAGGTGCTGCGCCAGGAGGCGCAACTGGAGCCCGGCGCCATCGAGCGCTTCACGGCGGAGGCGCGCCTGTCGGCGTCGTTGCGCCACCCCAATACGGTGCGCGTGTTCGACTTCGGCCAGACGCCGGATGCGGAACTCTACCTCGCCATGGAGTTCCTCGAAGGGGGTTCGCTCGAGGACCTGGTCGCGGGCGGCAAGTCGCTGCCCGCCCGCCGCGTCGCGCGCATCGTCGCGCAAGTGCTCAAGAGCCTCGCAGAAGCCCACGGCAAGCGCATCGTCCATCGTGACCTGAAGCCCGAGAACATCCTGGTCGGCGACATGGCGGGCGAGGTCGACTTCGTCCATGTGATCGATTTCGGCATCGCCAAGTTTCT
>SHZF01000132.1 GCA_009692425.1 Myxococcales bacterium
GCCTCCCCGACGTCAACTAAAATCCACCATCGACGACAACTAGAATCCTCCATCGGCGAGGGCGACAGCCCGAGCCCTGGCACGGGCCCAAGCAAGGGCGTCAGCCCGAGCGTGGGCTCCGGGCGTTCGCGAAGCGCAGCCCACGCGAGCCCTGCGAGCGTTCCGGCCCGGCCGGCGGCAGCCCGCGCGGTGGCCCCCTCCGCGTAGGGCAGGCGAGCGTACGCGAGCATGCCCGTAGCGGAGGGGGCCACCGCGGCTTCGCGGGCCTGGGGGCTCACAGCGAGAGCCCTTCGGCCGCCGGCGTTGCCTCGGTTCGCGCCATGGCCGCTTCGGCACGCACGCTGGGCCCGTTCATCTCCAAGATGATGGAATGATGCACCATCCGGTCCACCGCAGCCGCGGTCGTCATCGGGTCCTTGAATATCCGGTCCCACTGCGAAAACACCAGGTTCGACGTGATGACGACGCTGCGACGCTCGTAGCGCTCCGCGAGCAGCGTGAAGAGCACCTCCATCTCGTCGCGGTCCTGCTGGATGTACCCGATATCGTCGATGATCATGACGTCGAACGCATCCAGCCGGTTCAGTTCGCGCTCCATCTTCAAATCCCGGCGCGCCGCCAGCAGCCGCTGCACTAGCTTGAAAGCAGGCGTGAAGTACACCGTCATCCCGCGCAGCACCAGCTCGTGCCCGATGGCGCACGCGGTGTGGCTCTTGCCGCGGCCAGGCAGCCCGAAGATCAGAATGTTCTCCGCCCGGTCGGCGAATCCCCCCTCGCACAGCGTCGGCACCTGGCGCCGCACCGCGGTCGGCACCTTGGCCAGGTCCAGCTGCGCCAGCGTCTTTTCGCGCGGCAGGTTCGAAGCCCGCAGGTTCTTGTCGATCCGGCGCTGCCTGCGCTCCGCGTGCTCGATTTCGGTGAGATGTTGCAGGTATTGTTCGTACGTCGCGTGCTCGGCCGCCGCCTTTCCGGCCGCGTCCAGGTAGTGCGCCACGAAGGCCGGCAGCCGAAGCGACCGCAGCATCGTCGGCAAGGTCGTCATCATGTCCGTCATGTTCCCGTCTCCAAGCCAGGCAGGCCGCGGCCCAGCAGCGCGTCGTACTCGCGCAAGTCCACCACCAAGGCCGGGAGGTCCGGCGCCGCGGGCAGCTTGTCCTTTCCCATCAGCAGTTTGACCCGTTCGGTCGTCGGCTCCTGGCCTTGCGCCAGCAGCAGCTCGATGCCCGCCTCGACGTCCACCTGTAGCGTCGACGCCGCCAGATGCAGCAGACGCAGGTAGGCCACGTCGGCGACGGACTCGCGCTCGGTCTGGGCGCGCAAGGCATCGTAGGCACGCCGGAATACCAGCGTTGGGAACAGGTCCTCGCGGTAGCGCCAGCGCGCAAACGCCCCCGGCTTGCGGACCAGCGACCAGATGATGTGCCGGTAGTCGATGCGGTGACCGCTGCGACCGACAAGCCGTTCCGTTTTCAGCTCTTGCCGCCCGGCGAACCAGACCTCGACGTGGCGCTCCGTCAGCCGCACCCGCACCGTCTTGCCGATGAGCCGCGACGGCACGGAATACACGTTGTCCTTGACCCGAACCGTGCTCCACGTCGTCACAGGCACGTCCAGGTCGACGTGCTCGCACAGCCGCGCCGGGTTCAGCTCGGCCATCACCGCCAGTTCCTGGGTAACCCGCTTGCAGCGCCCGACGTTGGCCGCATCGCACTTGGATTGCACCCAGGTTTCATAGCCGTCCACCGTCTCGAAGTCCCGGCTTCCGCGCAGCTTCAGGTACTGCTCCAGCCGCCGCTTCAAGGCCCCGTTGGCGGCCTCCACGTCGCCGTTCTGCTCGCTCTCACCGACGCCGATGGTGCGCGGCTTCATCTCGAAGTGCCGCATCATCGCAAGGTACTCTTCATTGAAGCCGCGCCCTCCCGTCGCCAGTTCGTGCGTCGCCGCGGTCGAATTGTCCGTCTGGTGCCATTCCGGCCGCCGCCCCAGATGAAGCAGCGCCGACTGCACGCCGCGTCGCAGCCCCAGCAGCGACTCCGAGTACGCCACCGTCGCCCACTGCCAGTTCGAGTACGGCAGCACGAAATGACACAGCAGGTGCTCCAAGAGCGCGCCGCCAATGGTGATCCGCAGCTCCGCCGTCGACGTGAAGTCCGTCTGTCCCGCCTCCCCCGGCCGATGCTCCTGCGCGAAAAATACCTCGAGCTCAGGCCCGTGCTGCGCCCGCCACCGCCGCACCCGCCGCTGGAGCGTGCGAACCTGGCCAGGGTCGTAGCGGCCAGGCCAGAGGGCCTCCATGTGCTCGAACAGCGCCTTGGCCTCCAACTCCGGCACGTCGACCAGCACCGACTCGACCCAGGCCCAGTCCTGGGCAAACGGGTCCTCACGCGTCAGGTAGGTCCGTTCGGCCGCCACCATCGACGACGGCAACTCGCCCGACGCCAGGTACTTGCGCGCCGTGTCCCGCGCCATGCCCGCTCGCAGCGCCGCCAGCCCCTTCCTGTTGTGTTTGCTCAATTCCGCCATCAGTTTTAGTACCTGCCTGTCCGAGACCACTCCCACCCCGCTCGCCATCCGCCAAGCTGACGGACGGCGCGCAGGTACTGGAAATCACTGGCGACGACAACTAGACCGGATGACCAATTCTAGTTGTCGTCGGTGCCTGGTTCTAATTGTCGCTGAGCACTGGGCGGGATCGCTGCGTTCAATGCTCGAAATTCCGAACGGTTTTGGTGGTTGACGGGCGGTGGGCGTCGGGCACACTGCTCGGTGGCGGTGCTGCCGGAGGGGCCGGAGCCGGGAAACGGTCGAATTCTGGTCGTGGCGTTGGCGGCGATGTGCCTTGGAGTTCCTATCCGCTTTCGACCAGGCCGGTGCAGTTCATTGCAGGCCTCTGGTGAGGAAGGGCATTTGGGGAAATGTTGGGGTTGAAATGGAGCGCAGCGTGAGTAGCAACGACCGCGGCTGGTGCTGGCGTCGCATTGTGCGGAGTAGCGCCGGTCGAAATCATGATGGGAGGAATCGAGATGGCTGACCTACAAGCCTTGATGACCTGGACCTTCAACAGCGAAGTCGCGACCCCACCTGAGGTGCTGGCGCGGCTGATTCCCGGCGAGACGGCCTGGGTCTCTTACAAGACCTTTCGCGATACGGCGACGGTGACGAACAAGCGCATCATCATCGCCGACAAGCAGGGCATCATGGGCAACAAGATTGAGGTCTATACCATCCCGTTCAAGTCCATCGTGATGTACTCGACGGAGAATGCAGGGTCGTTCCTGGATTTCAACGCCGAGCTGGAGATGTGGACCAAGGCGGGTAAGTTCAAGCTCAACCTGGCGAAGGGTATCGATGTGGCGAAACTCGACAGGTTGGTCGCTGCAGGCATCTTCGGCAGCAGCGACTAGAGGGGGCGTTACCGGGTCGCGACCGCGCTGGGATGAACCGCCACCGCTCGATTGGGCGGCTTGAAGACAAGAGGCCGGTAGCGAACGGCGCCGGTCAACCTGCTCGGGGCCAGAAGCGAAAGCTGGCGCTGGGCGGGATCGGCGCGTTCAATGCTCGAAATTCCGAACGGTTTTGGTGGTTGACGGGCGGTGGGAGTCGGGCACACTGCTCGGTGGCGGTGCTGCCGGAGGGGCCGGAGCCGGGAAACGGTCGAATTCTGGTTGTGGCGTTGGAGGCGATGTGCCTTGGAGTTCCTATTCGCCACCCCGATGCCATGCTGCCGCCCGAGGAGGGGCCGTAATGACAACATCCCGCTTTGCTGCCACGGTTTTCGCCGCCTGGGCTACGGTGTTGTTGCCCGCGTGCTTCTCCGAGGTACCTAAGGCGCAGATCGACGCGATGGCAGATGCGCAAGGCCCATCCTCGGATGCACCAGTCAGCACCGACGACGCCCCTCCTGCTGGCACGGACATCGCTATCGACGGCCCGGACGTCGCTCCAGACCTGATCGCAGACCTGACAGGAGACCCTGGCCCTGGTTCCGATGCGGACACAGCCGCAGCCGACGCTGATGCCCAAGACACCGATGCGGACGAGGCCGAAGCCGGTCAAGATGGCGCTGACTTGATCGATGCCGGCCCCGACATCCTCGAAACAACGGTGCCGGACACTGCGATGCTCGACGCCACGGAAGCTGAAGACGCCGACGCCGAACTCCTTCAAGACGTCGCCCCCGACATCGCCGACGCGCCGTTGCCTTGCCCGGAGCCCGCCACGGAAACCTGCAACGGCAAGGACGACGACTGCGATGGCCAGACTGACGAAGCCGGCGCTGAATTGGCTTGCGTGGGACTCCTGCCCTGCACGACTCCGATCTGCCTCGGCGGCAAATGCCTGGGCATACCCGATCCGAGCGCCAGCGGCCTTTGCGACGACGGCAACGCATGCACCGGGAAGGACGCTTGCCTGCAAGGAGCCTGCGCTGGCAGCAGCGTGGACTGCGACGACGCCAACCCTTGCACCGCCGACGGCTGCGAGCCCAAGGCAGGGTGCAGCCATGTCGCGAAGGCTGGGCAATGCGACGATGGCAACGCGTGCACGGTCGGCGACCAGTGTGCGGGCGGCAAGTGCGCGGGCGCGGGCAAGAGCTGCGACGATGGCAATGCGTGCACGGCGGATAGCTGCGCCAACAGCGTGTGCAGCAACGCGTTTACGACTGCGGCGTGCAGCGATGGGGATACCTGTACGACTGGGGACAAGTGCGACGGCAAGGGCAAGTGCGCGGGTGCGGCGGTCGGGTGCGATGATGGCAACCCGTGCACGACCGATAGCTGCGGCGCGGGGGTCGGGTGTCAGTACGCGGCGAATGCGGCGGGGTGCGACGACGGACAGGTCTGTACGGTGGGCGAGGTCTGTGCGGGCAAGGTTTGCAAGGGCGTGGCCAAGGTCTGCGATGACGCGAACCCGTGTACGACGGACTTGTGCGATTCCGGCAAGGGATGTGTGGCGTTGGCGAATGCGGGGACGTGTACCGACGGCGATGCGTGTACCAGTGGGGACGTCTGCGCGGCTGGAGTGTGCGCGGGCAAGACCGCGGTGAACTGTGACGACGGCAACGCTTGTACGACGGATGGTTGTGACAAGGTGGCAGACTGCTCGCACATGGCAGTAGGCCAGGGAGTGAACTGCAGCACTGGCTTGGCGTGCAATGGCAAAGGTCTGTGCGCATTGGCGATTCCCGTGGGGATGGCGTTGATTCCAGGTGGAGCGTTCTGGATGGGGTGTAATCCGGCGAAAGACTCGGTCTGCGCGGGCAAACCTGAGGAGAACCCGCAGCACAAGGTCACGCTTTCGCCGTATTACATGGATCTGACTGAGGTCACGG
>SHZF01000055.1 GCA_009692425.1 Myxococcales bacterium
AACTTGATGACCCACTTGACCGTGAGCGACCGGCTGACCTTGGCGCCGATGACCGCCGACCAGGCCTCGGCCAACTCGGCGTAGGTCGCGTCCGCAATCGTTGCGAGAATCCTCTTGAGCTTTACAACGTTCTCCGGTGTTCCGAGCTTCGGCGACCGACCGGTCAAGTGGTTGTCGTTGCCGTAGTCACCGCGTTCGCGCCACCGCCGCGTCCACCGCTGTAAAGTGGCCGTACCAATACAGAACCGCCCAGCGATTTCCTGTTTGGTGCCGTCGCCTTCCTCGTACGCCTGAACCGCCCGTTCCCGGAGGTCTTCCGATAACGCCCTGCCCATCGTGCCCTCCTGCAACCGCAAGAGATCACAAGTTGATCCTCACGTCAATTGGGCAAGTGCGCGATTCTGGATCGCGTGCTCGTGGCGGCACTGTCAGCAGGTAGCGGCAGAGTTCCTCCAGTTGCACGCGCGCGGCAGGACAGGCAGCGCCGCCGCCAGCGCAGGGTCTTGATCTTGCAGTGGAGCGTCGGTTCGGTCGGTCCACCCGAGCCTCTCGACTTGGCGCCAGACCCGCCGCTCTGCGTCGGCGCGGAGCCGGTAGAAGGCTTCGACCGCGCGCAGGCATGCGCTGAGGACGACCGTGCGGAGTTCTCCGTTCCAGGCGAGCAGGTAACGCAAGTCGAATGGCACGGTGAGGACCCATTGTCGGAAGGCGACGGGCGGCAGCAGCGCACAATTCAAGGCAAAAGGTCAAAAAAGTCAAAAGGTCGAAACGTCCCCGTCGCCGACCTCACCGTACGCACCGCACGCGGCATGTACCGGTGGTGCCATTGCCGTTGCTGTTGCCGAAGTAGAAGTTGACGAGCCAGGCGTTGGAAAACGAGCCCGGATACGCCGTGGCAGTCCAGAACCAGTTATCGGAGTTATTGAACGGTCTGGCAATCCGCTCGCCGTATCCCCGCCGCTCGTCGATAAGCGAATGTAGCTCGCCGACCGTCGGCAGACGCCAGCCCGTGCCAGCAAGCGCCAACCCAGCGCAGTAGTCCTTGGCCCCGGCCCAGTCCAAGGCATTGGCCGAGTCGCCCTGCTGCCAGACCAGTCCCAGTTTGCTGTCCTGCACCGTGCCAACGTTGCTGGCTTTGAATCGACCGGCGTCGCCGTCAAACTTCGGCATCGCGTCCACTTCATCTCGGGTCTTCGCCGCGTAATAACCTGGGATGACAAGTGGTTTCACGGAATTCTCTGCGACCGGCAGGGTTGGTGCCGATTGCTCGCGCCCATTGCCGGCAAACGCGACGACCACGCCAACCAACAGCAAAACTCCCAACAGGCCCGCGTACGTGTACAGGTCGGTCCACGACGGCACAGGCGGTATCGCTTCATCGGCACCCACCACTGCAACCGCCTGTTCTACTGCCACTTCAGGCAGTTGCGCAGGCTTCTGAGCGGCTGCTGCGCGTGCGGACAGCCCCACCGCCGGCCGCGACGGACCCGCGGGCGCATCCACGGCCTTCGCCACTTCCACCACCAGCCGTGGCTGAACCGCCGACTCCACCGCCCGCAAAAGCGGCCAAGCATCCTGAAACCTTCCAGCCACATCCACACTCAACGCCTGCGCCACGGCATCGCTCAGCGTCTGCGGAATCCCCGGCACCACCGCCAGCAAATGCGGCACAGGCACCCGACCTGCGTACAACTCATACAATTCCAAGTTGTTATTCGGATTCACCGGCAACCGCCCGGCCAGCAGATGCCACAGCATCATCCCCAGCGCCCAGACATCCGCCCGCGGATCAACGTCTTTGGCGCTGCTGTACTGCTCCGGCGCCATGTACGGCACGGTGCCCATCCGCGCATTCGTCCCCGTCAACTGCCGATCTGTATCCATTTGCTTCACTTTGGCAATGCCGAAATCCGCCACCTTGGGCGTACCTGGCCACGGCTGGCCTTGGCCCAGATCCAGCAAAATATTCTCAGGTTTCAAGTCTCGGTGCACCACCGCCGCGCCGTCCAGCCCTTGCCGATGGGCAAAACTGACCGCGTCAATCACCGGACGCATCACCTCCACCACATTCGCCGCCGACCACGGCCCAGGCCGCTGGTCCATCGCCGCACGCAGGGTCATGCCGTGGACCAGATCCATCACCAGCGCAATTTCCTCATCAGTTTCTACGTAATCCGTCACTTGGACGATATTTGGATGCCGCAGCCGGAATTGCGCCCGCGCTTCCTGGCGAAAACGCTCCACGGTCTTTGGATTCATAGCCAAATTCGGCAGCAGCACTTTGATCGCGTGCTCCGTTCCCATCGCCGTGTGCGTGGCGCGGTAGACCACGGCCATGCCGCCGTCGCCAAGGACAGAGTGAATTTCGTAACTGCCGATTCGGTGGCCGGGGTTTAGCACTGCGGGCCACCCAGCAGACCCGCGGTCAAGTCATGCAGATCCTGCGCCAAACAACCGCCGCTCCTGATTTGGTTCCGCGGCGAGAGCGGTGTCAGGCGAATGGTAGGAGTAGGGAATGGCGATAAGAGCGGCCAAAGGCAACACGCATCACAGCCTTTCATCGCCTCTTTCACGCCATGCGGATCACGGATGTCGCCAGCAAATACCTCGAACTGGCCTTTGAAGTCGGATGCGCAATGATCTAGCCAACCCCAGGCACCAAAGAAGTTGTAAAGCACGAAGGTTCGGACCTTGTAGGCCTGGCGAACCAAGGCCTCTGTCAAGTGCGAGCCAATGAACCCGTCGGCGCCGGTAATAAGAATGGTTGAGCTTAGAACCGTTGGATTCATGAGTTTATGCAGCCTGAGTAACAATATCTTGATGAGCGTAAGGCGAGCGTAAGGCGTCCAACCCGCCATGACCTCGCAGCGCCCGCCTCCCGGGCGCTCCTCGCTCCCGCCGGCACCCCGCCAACGGGCTTCTCGGACCGGACGCTACGCCCAGAGCGGCGCAGGATCAACTGCAAAGTGACCAGTTTTCCGCCGTGCGGGCAGACCTGTCCCGTGGCAGTTCCGCGGGCCCCGCCTGGATTCATCGAGTTCAAGCGCGATCACTACGCCGCGGCGGCGAAGAACGGCAGGCGTCATGTGCGCAGCCGCGCCAATTGAGTCGCCTGCGGCGGGCAGGGCCACTGACGGGCGGCAGGCCCGCAGATTGCAACGAAGTCTTCCGCCGTCGTCGGCGGGCCGGTGTGTGCGAGGATTCGGTTCACGACCGGGCCGACCGCTTCCACGCCGCGGCCCAGGTCATCCACGCCTCAGCCCAGGTCATCCGCGCCGATGTGCGCTCGACCGCACGGGCGATCGCAGCCGGGCTCAGGTCAACAGGCTCGGCGTCTTTTGCCTTGGCCTGCGCCATGGCGCGGCGTCCACGGCGTTGCGTAGGGTCAGCACTTCTGCGCTCTGTTCCGCCGACGGCACCCGCAGCGCCGCTTGAAACTCGGTCGCTGCCAACTTCAAACCATCCCGCTCCTCCTGAGCCAGAAGTAGGTCGGCTTGTAGCGTGGCAAATTTACTTTGCACACGCTCCTGAAGTACTCGCTGCGCCTGCAACTCGCTCAGCAACACCTCAACGCGTCCGGCACCACGGCCGGGCGGCTCTCGTGGAATGGCGAGCGCCTGGCTCGGCGCGGCCAGGTGGAACGAGACGGCCGCCAGGCGGCGGATGCGCGGGGCCGGTGAACGGTGTTGCGGCCCTGGCGTTCGGTGTGCGGTTTGGGTCCGCAGCGAGATGGCAAGGGTGGGCACGATGTCTCGAAGGAATGGAGCGAAGCCGAGGAGGGGGAGAGGAACGAAATATGATCAGGTTGTTGCGCCTTGACCGGACTCCCGGCCCCGACGGGGCCCTCCCGCCACAAACGCAAAGCCCTCCCCGCCGAACTACCCGGACTTCCGGGCAGATCACCACCTTTGCGGCCCACCCGGCTTTTGGCCAGGCCCGCCCTTCCTTCGGCCCGGGAGCCTCTCGACCCCCGCGCCCGGCAGCAACCCGACTACCTCCGGAGCGCGCGTCCGCTGGCAGCCACCACGCATCGGTCCGCGCAGCGCCTGACCACGAAGCAACTTCCGTGCCAACCACCAACTCATCAGTATCACGCGACTTCACCCAGCCCCGGTCGGTCTCGGTCTCGGCTCTCAGGCAGTCTCGGTCTCGCTCAGACCCATGGGGTGAGACGTCCATCGCTATCGGCAACGCCACAGCGTGGGTCGACGTGGACGTCTCATTCCAAAGCCAGCGAATCGGACCGAGGGATCGCGATGAACGCGGCGAGCGCCACGGGCACCAGGCTTGTCAGCGGGGCAACGTCTTGGAGTTCCAGCTACTTCTTGACACGAGCAACGACCGCATCCTCCACTCCCGCGCAGCGTGGTTGCCGCCTGCGCCTGCCACGAGAAAAGAGTACGAAAAAAAATGTCGCCGGTTTCTTTCTATACACTTGACAGTTAAACTGACGACTGTTACAATGCAACCATGCCCGAGCGTCCCCCGCCTCCCTGCCCTGCTGCGCCACCCGCCGACGCCGATCACGTCACGATCGACGACCTCGCGCTGACCAGCGGCGAGAGCCGGCGCACCATCCGCTACTACATGCTCAACGGCCTGCTGGCTGGCCCGAGCGGCCAAGGCCCCGCAGCGCGCTACCCGGCCGGTCACGTCGATCGGCTGCGCCTCATCCGGCGGATGCAGGATCAGGGGCTGCAACTCTCCACCATCCGCGACGCCCTCGATCGCCTCGACGATGGCAGTGTGCGCAGCGCCCTGTCGGCTCCCGTAGCCATGCCGTCCGCGCCGGCTGCGGCGAGCGGCCCACGAGAAGGCCCGGTCGGCAGCGCGCGCTCGCAGTGGGAGCGTTTCGAACTCGACATCGGTGTCGAACTCCACGTGCGGCGACCGCTCCCAGTTTCGGCCAACCGTCGCGTCCAGCGACTCCTCGAGTACGCCGAGAAACTCCGTCTCGGCAAGACGTCGTCTGACGACGACACAGGCAGGTGAACCATGGCAGACGGCAACGATCACGCTCCCCCGCCCAACGACAGTGCCGACGACAGCGGCAGCGGCGTGGCCAGCCTCGAACTCCAACAGGACCGCACGCTCGGGCGAGCCGGGCTGCGCAGCCATCGGTTCGTGCGCGTGGTCGCGACGGCGCGGCACCAGGCGCAGGCTGCCAGGCGATTGCCGTTGCGCATCGCGTTCGCCCTCGATCGCTCCGGCTCGATGGCCGGCCGCAAGCTCGACCTCGCGAAGGAGGCGCTGCGTACCGCGCTGCACGGACTCGGGCCCGACGATGTGTTTGCAGTCGCCTGGTTCGACACGAACGTCGAGGTGGCGGCCACCGCCCAGCCTGCGACGCCAGCCAACGTGAAGAAGACGCTGGCGCGCTGCGACAAGCTCCGGTCCGGCGGCGGCACGGCGCTGTGCGCGGGGTGGCAGGCGGCATGCGAAGCCCTGGGGCCCAGCGGGGGGCGCTCGGTGGCCCGCTGCGTGCTGCTGACGGACGGCCAGGCCAACCACGGCCCAAGTGACCCGGCAGTGCTGGCAGAACTGGCGCGCCACGCCCGCCAGGCTGGAATCTGCACGTCGGCGATCGGTCTCGGCCAGGACTTCGCCGAAGACCTGCTCGGGAGGATGGCCGCCGCCGGCGACGGACGCTTCTACTACGCCGCGTCTGCCGCCGACGTGCCACGGCTCGTGGCGACGGAACTCGGTGAAGCCATGGAGGTCGTCGCGCGCCGGGTCGAACTCTGCGTGCGACCGTCGGCGGGCACCTTCATCGAAGTGCTGGGGGACCATCCGGCGCACTGGACGGGCACGGAGCTTCGCATCCTGTTGGGTGATCTCGTGTCGGACCAGACCGTCGAGGTGGCGTTGCGCGCGCGGCTTCCGGCGGGCCATGCGGGCAGCACGGCAAGCGTGGAGGTGGCCGTCTTCGAGGCCGGCGAGCCGAGCTTGCTGCCGTTCCAGTCGGCACGCTGGACGCTGGCAGACGCCGCCGCGAACGATCGCCAGCTGCGCGAGCGCGAGGTCGATCGCCTGGTCGCGCGCCTGTATGCGGCCCGGGCACGCATGCAAGCTGTCGGCCTCAACCGCGACACTCACTACGAGGCGGCGGCCGCCGTGTTGCATGCGGTTGCGGTGCGGATCGCCGGCTACGCGGCGGGCGATGCCGAACTGGAGCGGCTGGTCGCAGAGTTGCACGCCGAGGTCGTCTCGTTCCGCCATGACATGACGGAGCACGACCGCAAGCTGCGCTACCACATGAGCGCACAGGCCACGCGCAGCAAGCTCGACGACGGCACATCGATGCGGCGCGCGCCCAAGCCGTAGTCGCGGGTCGGCGCGGGCACCGACGGGACCGCATCGGATCGAGCCAGTCCACGCCTACGCCAGCGCGATGAGCACGCCGAGCGACGGCACCACGAACGGCGCGCGCCTGCGGCGATGGGGCAAGATGCGTGGCTCCCCCTTGCCCCGATGCCCGCCCCGCGCCACGCTGGCGTCCATGCCGAGAGTCCATTTCCAGCCCGACGCCGCCACCCACGCGCCAGCCGCCGAGGCCTACATCGCCCACGCCCACTCGCTGGCGGCCCTCTTGCCGTGGGCCGACATCCAGCACGTCGGCGCGACGTCGGTGCCCGGGTTGTCGACGAAGGGCGACCTCGACATTTGCGTGCGCGTGCCAGCCGAGCGGTTTGCCGCCGCCGATTTGCTGCTCGCCAGGGTATTCGAACGCAACGTCGGCAGTGGCGAGTCGGCCACGTTCACGAGCTTCAAGGACGACGACCAGGACATGCCGCTTGGCGTGCAGTTGTGCGTGGCCGGCGGGCCCGAGGATTTCTTCGTGCGGTTGCGCGACGTCCTGCGCAGCGACGCCCATGCCGCGGCAGGCTACGCGCGGCTCAAGCGGCGTCACGAAGGCGGCGACATGGACGCCTACCGTGCCGACAAGACGCGCTGGATCGAGACCTTGCTCGGAATCGACAAGCGCTGGCCGTTGCCGATCACGCTGCGGCCCGTCGGACGCGCGGATGTCGGGGCGGCGATCGACCTGGTGGCCCGCGTGCTGGGCGAGTTCGCGCTCACGTTCGGCGACGGCAGTTCGACGGACCTGCAAATGCGCGCGCTGCCCCAATCGTATGTCGAGGCGGGCGGCATGTTCTGGGTCGCCCTCAGCCAGTCCGGCCACGTGGTGGGGACGTGCGGCGTGTACCCGGTCGCGCCCGCCACCTTGGAACTGCGCAAGATGTACGTGGAGCCGGAGTTGCGCGGGCGCGGCGTCGGTGCGCGCCTGTTGGCCGAGGCCGTGGCGTTTGCGCGCGCTCACGGCACGACGCGACTGGTGCTCGACACGACCGAGCAGATGAAGGCGGCGATCGCGTTCTACGAGATGAACGGCTTCGTGCGAGACGATGCGCAGGTGCGCGGGGAGCGGTGTTCGCGGGGCTACTCGATGACCCTGTAGGCGCTTGTCCGCCTCGCCGACCAGGATCCACCACCCTCGACGGGCCCACGGCGGCGGATCCGGGCCGACGCAAGTGGCGGAACACCGGGCCGTATGGTACGAAACGCAGGGACGCTGACGCCCTCCCTCACTGCAGGAGCCACCATGCATCGCCCGATCCCTGTTGCCGCCTTGGCCGTGGGCATCCTGCTCGCGCTGACGCCGCCCGCGTTGTGCGCGCCCACCGAACTCGCACTGCAAGGCCGCCTGGCTTCGGCCTCTGGCGGCCCCGTCGCCGACGGCACCTATCCGATGGGCATCTCGCTCTACCCTGCCGCCCAGGGCGCCAAGCCGGTGTTCACCGAGAACCTGCTCGCCGTGCCGGTCCAGGGTGGGGTGTTCGCTTTGCCGATCGGCGCGGCCACGGTCAAGCTCGACGCCACGGTGCTGGCGAGCGGCGCGCCGTTGTGGATCGGCATCACGGTCGGTGGCGACCCCGAACTGCCGCCCGTGGTCCTGCGCCGTGTGCCGTGGTCGCACCACGCGTTGGCCGCCGACAGCGCGCTCGACCTCGGCTGCTCCGGCTGTGTCGGCAGTGACGACCTCGCTGCCGCCTCCGTCACGTCGGACAAGCTCGCGGCCGGCGCGGTGAAGTCGGCACACGTGGCCTTTGCCTACGCCGGTTCGGCCGACAAGGGCGGCTCCGCCACGCACGCGCTCGAGGCCAGCGCCGCCAAGCTCGCCGAGTTTGCCAAGCTCGCCGACGTCGCCAAGCTCGCCGACGTCGCCAAGGTCGCCGACAAGGCCGCCAGCGCCGACGAAGCCGCCAGCGCCAAGATTGCATACGGCTTGAAGTGTACGGGCTGCGTCGGCGCCGAGCACATCGCCGACGGCGTGCCGGCCGCGTGGGTGCAGGCCAAGAAACTGGCTGCAGTCGCGCTGTCGGGCAATTACGCTGACCTCAGCGGCGGGCCCGATCTGACTGGCTACGCGGCGCTCGGTACGGCCAACGCGTTTGCCAAGCCGCAGCAGTTCGGCGCGGGCTTGACGGCCGCAGCCGGCGCGGCTCCGGTGGCGTGTGACAAGACGAGCGAGGGCCACATCTACTTCGACACGGGCACCAACCGACTGCTGCTGTGCACGGCAGGCAAGTACCGCAAGATTCTCGTCGAAGCCGACGACCTCGGCACGGACAAGAACCCGGCACCGCACTGCAAGGCGATCCAGGCGGCGGTCGCGGGCCAGAAATCGGGACTTTTCTGGCTCGACGTCGACGGGGCCGGCGGCGAAAATCCGCTCCAGGCGTGGTGCGAGATGGAGAGCGACGGCGGCGGCTGGACGCGGGTGTTCAATATCGAGAACACGGCCGGCGCGAAACCGGCGTCCAAGGGCGGCACGGTCGTCGCAGGCCTCGCGGCGGCGGCGACCGGCGATGGCGGCATCCACTCGCACCAACTGGGCGTGTGGTCCAAGACGTACGCATTCAGCGAACTGCGCTTCCGTTGCCTGAAGCCGAGCGTCGGCCGCACGGTGCACCTGAAGACCGACGCGACACCGGTGCTCGCGTACTTCAAGGGCGAGGCGGTTTTGTTTCCCAAGGCCTCTGGTTCGTTCACGAAATACCCAGACGACACCTCAGAGCTGGGCAAGGCGCCGGCGCAGTGGGGCTATGCTGGTGGCAAGTACAACAGCGACACTTGGGGCCACGACAACGTCATCGGCGCGGGCGACCGACTCTACAACCACGCGTTTTTCATCGGCGGCAAGGTGCACTGGTTCCTCGACAGCGGCTCGCGCAACGAGTGCGACGACTTTGGCCCGGCGAACCAGAACGGCTCGTGGTCGATCTGGGTGCGGTAGGTCGAGTTCAGCGTCACGAAGGCGTAGGCAACGCCCCAAGATTCCCCACCCTCTCCTGCACCGCAGGCCCGTTCGGCCACCGCCCAGGTGGACCCGATGCTCCCCGTTTTCGTCCGCGCTCCCGGATCGCGTTCGCCGGCGGCGGCCCGGTCGCCGATGGTACCTATCCCGTGGCGGCGGCGTAGCGCGCCGCCTACCCACCACAACCGGCGCTCTGCACATGCACGCAGGCACCCGTGACCCCATCGCACGAATCTATCGTACACTTGATGTCGTCGTCGCACTGCAACAAGTTGGCACTACAGCCACCCGTGGTGAGGCATTTCTCATTCTCCGTGCATTTATCGCCGTCGTCGCATGCGCCTCCCGGGTCCTTGGCTGACCACGACTTGGCGCCCTTGCCCGCGCACTCCTGGCAAGAGTTGCTCGGATTCCAGATACCTCCGACGTAGCACTTCTCGTCGATGGCGCAGGGCGAACTCGTGTCGCGGATGCGGCGCACGACGTGGTGGTAGCTGTCGGCGACGAACACGTAGCCGGAATCATCGACCGCGAGCCCGACCGGAAGGTAGAACGAGACACTGCTCGCGGGTCCGTTGGCCGGCCCTGCCGTGCCTCCGCCGGCAAACGTCGTCACCACCCCGCCGCCGCTGACCCTGCGGATGCGGGCGTTGTAGCTGTCGGCTATGTACAGGATCGTGCCCGAGTAGCCTACCGTCGCCGCAATGCCGGTCGGGTAGTGGAACTGTGCCGTGGACGGGTCGAGGCTGTCCTTGAACCCCGCGATGCCGTCACCGCCGATGGTCGTCACCGTGCCGTCAGGCGTCACCTTGCGGATAAGGTGGTTCGATGTGTCGGCGACGAAGAGCGCGCCGGTCGTGTCGAACGCGAGCGCACTGGGCTGGTTGAACTTGGCGTTTATCCCGGAGCCGTCTGCGAAGCCACCTTCTTTGCCGCCAACGCCTGCCAGCGTCGTGACCAGCCCGGTGCCGAGTTGGACGAGGCGGATGGCGTGGTTGCCGGTATCCGCCACGGCAATCAGCCCGCTATTGTTCCAGGCGATGCCCTTGGGATAGAGGAACTTCGCTTCCCCCAACTTGCCATTGGCGAACCCGCAGCCTGCCATGCCCGTTTGGGTCGTCACTTTGCCATCGTCTCCGACCATCCGGATCAGGCAGTTCTGTGTGTCGGCCACGAACAAGGTGCCCTTTTCGTCCGCGGCAATGCCCTCGGGGCCGTTGAAGCTCGCCTGGGCACCCGTGCCGTCTCCGGCGCCCTGCAGGCCATTGCCAGCAAACGTCGTCACCGCACCTTGCGGCGTCACCTTGCGGATGCTGTGGTTGGCCGCGTCGGCGACGAACAGCGCACCGGGCTTGACGACGTAGGCGAGGCCCTTGGGCGTGTTGAACTTGGCATTGCCGCCCTGCCCATTCGCGTTGCCGCCCCCATTGAAGCCTTGGTTGGGGACAGGCACCACACCGGCGATCTTGTCGACCCACACCTGCTGGCCCGGCGTGCAAGTGCCGTTCTGGCAACTGTCGCCCACGGAGCAAACATCGCCGTCGTCGCACGGGGCACCACTCTGGAGAGAATATTCGCAACCAGTCTGCGCGTTGCAACTGTCGTCTGTGCAGACCTTGTTGTCGATGCACACCACTTGGCTGCCGCTGCACGTGCCATTGCCGCACGCATCGTTCTGGGTGCACGCATTGCCGTCATCGCACGCAAACGTGCCGGCCACATGCTTGCACCCGTGGGCCGGTTCGCAACTGTCGGTCGTACACGTGTTGCCATCGTCGCAGTTCGGCGGCGCGCCGCCCTTGCAACTGCCGTTGGCGCACAGGTCCCCGGTGCTGCACGCGTTGTTGTCGTTGCACGACAAGGTGTTGGTGCCATGCTTGCAGCCCGCCACCGGCTCGCAATTGTCGCTCGTACAGGGTTGGTTGTCGTCGCAGTTGGGCGGCAGGCCCCCATTGCACAAGCCGCTGGCGCACACATCGTTCAGGGTGCACGCGTTGCCATCGGAACACGCCGCGGGGCTGGGGGCGTTCGCGCACTTGCCGGTCGTGCACATGTCTACGGTGCAACCGTTGTTGTCGCTGCAGTCCCCGTTCGTCGCACAGTTGCCGCCGCAGCCGATGATCGCCTTGAAGACGCAATTGCCGCTGGCCGGGTCACAACTGTCGTTGCTGCAATTGTCATTGTCGTTGCATCCCTTCAGGGCACCCGCCTGACATGTGCCGTTGGCGCACCCGTCGTTTAACGTGCACGCATTGCCATCGGTGCAACCCACTACAATGCTTGTGTACTTGCAGCCACTGCCTGGCTCGCAGGTGTCCATCGTGCAGAGCTTGCCGTCGTCGCAGGGCAGTGTCGGCATGCCCTTGCAGGCACCAGCACTGCAGGCGTCCGCCATGGTGCACGCGTTGCCATCGCTGCACGGACTCGTGTTGTTGACCTTCTTGCAGCCCGATCCCGGGTCGCAACTGTCGGTCGTGCAGAGGTTGTTGTCGTCGCACGCCAGCGGCGGCCCACCCTTGCACGTGCCGCCGCTGCACCCATCGAGCGTAGTGCAGGCGCTGTTGTCGCTGCATGCGGTGGCGTTGTTGGCAAAAGCGCACAGGCCGGTCAAGGGCGCGCAACCATCGTCGGTGCAGCCGTTGCTGTCGTTGCAGGCCTTGGGAGCGCCGCCCGCGCACTTGCTGGCCGCACACGCGTCGCCCAACGTGCACGCGTTGTTGTCGTTGCAGGGCGCCGTGTTGTTCACATACGCGCATTGCCCGATGCTCGCATTGCAACTGTCGTTCGTGCACGGGTTGCCGTCGTCGCAAGGCTTGGGCGCGCCCGGCTTGCAGGTGCCACTGGCACACACGTCGCTGACCGTACACGGGTTGGCATCGTCACACGAGGCGGTGTTGGCCGGGAACGCGCACTTGCCGCTCGTACACTCGTCGGTCGTGCAGGCGTTGCCGTCGCTGCAGTCGATCGCCTTGGCGCAGTTGCCACCACAGCCAACCTTGGGCGAGAACAGACACGTGCCGCTCGCCGGGTTGCACGAATCGTTCGTACACGCGTCCTTGTCGTCGCACGCCACCAGCGTACCCGGCGCGCACGCACCGAGGGCGCACTTGTCGGCCAGCGTGCACTTGTTGCCGTCGTCGCACGCGGCCGCGTTGGCAGCGTACGCGCAGTTCCCCGAAGCCTTGTCGCACCCGTCGTCGGTACACTGCTTGCCATCGTCGCAACTTTTGGGGGCGCCCGACTTGCACGAGGTCGCCGCGCACTGATCGCCGAGCGTGCACTCATTGGCGTCGTTGCAGGCAGACGTATTCGCCACATGGGTGCACGTCCCCTGGCTGACATCGCACCCGTCGTTCGTGCAGCCGTTGTTGTCGTCGCAGCCCTTTGTTGCGCCGGGCTTGCACACCCCCGCACCGCACACGTCGCTCACCGTGCACGCATTGCCGTCGCTGCACGGGGCGACGTTGGCGGCCGACTTGCACGCCCCCGATTGGGGGTCGCACGCGTCGTCGCTACACGGGTTGCCGTCGTTGCAGTCGGTCGCCTTCCCCGCCTTGCACTGGCTCGCCGCGCACGCGTCGCCGGCGGTGCACGCGTTGCCGTCGTCGCACGGGGCGGTGTTGGCGACGTTGCCACAGGCACCTGTCTGGAGCACGCAAGCGTCGTCCGTGCACGGCTTGCCGTCGTCGCAGCTTTTGGCCGCCCCCGGCTTGCAGCCACCGTTCGCGCACATGTCGCCCAGCGTGCACGCATTGCCGTCGTCGCACGCCGCCGTGTTTGCCGGAAACGCGCACTTGCCGCCGACACACGAATCGGCCGTGCACACGTTGCCATCCTTGCAGTCACTCGCAGGGCTGCAGTTCCCGCCGCAGCCCGTGATCGCCTTGAACACGCAATTGCCGCTTGCCGAGTCACACAGGTCGTTCGTACAGGTGTCGTTGTCGGCACACACCTTGGCCGCACCCTTCTTGCACGCGCCGCCCGCGCACCCGTCGCCGATGCTGCACGCGTCGCCGTCGGTGCAGATCGCGGCGTTCGCCAGGTTCTGGCACGCGGCCGTGACGATGTCGCAACTGTCGTTGGAGCACGGGTTGGCGTCGTCGCAACTCTTGGCGACACCGACCACGCACGTGCCGCCGTCGCAGCCGTCGCCTTGGGTGCACGCGTTGCCGTCGCTGCACGGCGAGCTGTTGTTGTTGGTCACACACTTGCCCGTCTTCGTATCGCACGCGTCGTTGGTGCACGCGCTGCCGTCGTCGCAGTTCACGCCGGCCCCGGCCGTACACGCCCCCGCCTTGCAAGCATCGCCCAGCGTGCACGGGTTCTTGTCGTCGCACACCGCGGCGTTGTTGGCGCTCGCACAAGTGCCGGCCTGCGGGTCACAGCCGTCCGTCGTACACGGGTTGCCGTCGTCGCAGGGCTTGGGGCTGCCGGCACCGCACTTGCCGCCAGCGCAGGCATCGCCCTGGGTGCACGCGTCGTTGTCGCTGCACGGTGCGGCGTTAGCGGTACTCGCGCACGTGCCCTTGCTGCAACTGTCGTCGGTGCACGGGTTGCCGTCGTCGCAGTTCTTGTCGGTGCCGCCCTTGCAAGTTCCGCCCTGACACGTATCGCCGACCGAGCACGCGTCGCCGTCGTCGCACACGGCCGACGTGGGCAAGAATGCGCACTTGCCGCTCAGGCACGCCACCGCGTTGCAGAGGTCGCCCGCCTTGCATTCGGCGGCGGTCTGGCACGTGGCGCCGCAGCCGGCGATGGGCTTGTTGATGCACGCACCCGTCGCGGCGTCGCAATTGTCGGCCGTACATGTGTCTTTGTCGCCGCACAGCTTGGTGGCGCCTCCAGCGCACGCCCCGTCGAGGCACGCGTCCCCGACGGTGCAGCCATCGCCGTCGTCACACGCACCCGAACCCTGGATGTGGCCGCACACCCCGGTTCCTGCGTTGCAGCTGTCGACGGTGCACGGATTGGCGTCGTCGCAGCCGACTACCACGCCCGGTACGCAAGCGCCCTTGCTGCAGGTGTCGCCGACCGTACACCCGTTGCCGTCGGAGCATGGCGCCGCCGTCGGCGTGACCGCGCACGCCCCGTCGACGGGATTGCAGGTGTCGCCGGTGCAGCCGTTGCCGTCGTCGCACAGTTTCACCGTGCCGGCCTTGCAGGTGCCGCTGGTGCACGCATCGCCGACTGTGCACGCGTCGTTGTCACTGCACACGGCAGCGGTGGGCGCGTGTTGGCAGCCGTCCTTGCTGTCGCAACTGTCGTCGGTGCAGGTATTCTTGTCGTCGCAGGGCGTGATTTCGCCGCCCGCACACAGGCCGTTGCCATTGCACTTCGTGCTGCTCGTGCACGCGTCGCCATCGTCGCACTTGAGGCCCGCGATCTTTGACGCGGCCGAGCACTTGCCGTTCAAGCACTTGGCCGTGTTGCAGTCGTCCGCGCCGCACGTCAGCGCAGCGCCCCCGCACTTGCCGGTCAGGCACTTGTCGTTCTGCGTGCACGCGTCGTTGTCGTCACACCCCGCGCCGTCGTCGTCGGTGTGGGTGCACCCCTGAGCTGGCAGGCACGCGTCTGCCGTGCACGCGTTGGTGTCGTCGCATGGCTTCGCTTTGCCGCCCAGACACTTGCTGCCAAGGCACCCCTCGCCGGCCGTACACGCGTTGCCGTCGTCGCACGAGCCACCGTCGGCAACCGCATGTTCGCAGGCGCCGGCCGCACCGCACTTGTCGCTGGTGCACGGGTTCTGATCGTCGCAGCCGCCGGGGCATGGCGCGCCCACATCCGCCGGTTCGGTTGCCACCCCTACGGTGTCGGGCGCCACCGGGTCCGTGTCGGCGGTGCCGGCGTCCGCAGTCGCATCGCCAGCGTCGGCGACGTCGTCGTCGAACTGGCTCGCAGTGGGCACTTCAACGTTGCAACCGAGGGAGGCGCCCGCGCATGCCAACGCGATACCGATGCAATGGATTTTCATGGTAATGTACGTCTCAGCGGCGAACGTCGAGGTCGTCGCGGACAGAACTCTACGGACTGCCACCCTCGCAGTCAAGGCTGTAGCAGTGCCCATTCGGAGCGCAACCCGTTACGATTACGCGATTCTCCTGCAATCGCCGCCGTGCCAACCTTGCGGCCCTTGCTACGCACTCGCTTGCGACGGGTCGGGCGCGGCGGTATCTTCTCGCGCGGCGCGAACGGCGGGGTCGCGCCAGCACAACTGCCGCCAACGCCTGCCTCGCTGGCGTGCGCCTGCTGGAGTCGCCACGATGGCCAAGTCAGTCCCGCAGCCTGAGACATCGCCACGCGGTCCAGCGTTGCCGCCGCTGCCCGCTTCGAGCGCTGGCGGACGCACCGTCGGCGACGTGGTCGCGGGCCGCTACCGCATCACCGGGGTCGTCGGCAAGGGTGCGATGGGGGCCGTGTTTGCGGCCGAGCACGCCATCACCGGCCAGAAGGTCGCCCTGAAGTTCATGCTGTTGGGCGACGACGATGGCCAGGA
This sequence comes from Myxococcales bacterium, assembly GCA_009692425.1. Lineage (GTDB taxonomy): Bacteria > Myxococcota_A > UBA9042 > UBA9042 > UBA9042 > SHZF01. Next base: position 15,813 of record SHZF01000055.1, read on the forward strand.
ATTCATCGTCCGCTTCGAGCAGGAGGCCAAGGTGATGGCCGGCCTGCGCAGTTCGAACACGATCCGCATCTACGACTTTGGCCACACCGACGACGGCGCGCTGTTCATGGCGATGGAACTGCTCGTGGGCAAGCCGCTCGACAAGCACCTGCGCGACCTCAGCCGCGAAGGCGTGGCAATGCCGGAGCGCGAGGCCGGCACCGTGGCCGTGCAGATGTTGCGGAGCCTAGGCGAAGCGCACGGCCTCGGTCTCGTGCACCGCGACATGAAGCCGGGCAATGTGTTCCTGAACGACGACGGCAGCGGCGATACGCAGGTCAAGGTGCTCGACTTCGGGCTGGCCCGCGTCAGCAACTCTGCGCTGACCAACGTCGGCCGCATCATGGGTACGCCGACCTATATGTCGCCGGAACAATGGCAGGGCGTCAACGTCGGGCCCCGGGCCGACCTGTACGCCGTCGGCTGCATGCTGTACGCGATGGTCGCCGGTGAGCCGCCCTACGAGGCGGGCGACAACATGCTGTCGCTGTTGCACAAGCACTGCTCCGACCCGATCCCGGACCCGCGCGAACGATGCAAGTCGCAACTGTCGGACGGCTTCGTGGCTGTGACGGCTAAGGCGATGGCAAAGCGGGCCGAGGACCGCTTCACGGACGCCAAGACGATGCGCCAGGCGCTCGAAGCGGTGCTCGGGGGCTCGTGGACGTCGTCGCTGAACCTGGGGACCGCGCCGCAGGGCCAGGCGACTGCGCTGCATGGCCAGGCAAACTCGATCTACGATCAGGCCACCGTTGGGGCAGGCAGTGTCGTGGCGCTGCAGGCGCCGAGCCAGACTCGCGGTCCGGCGCCCGAGTCCATGAGCGGCACTACGTCCATGAGCGGCACTACGTCCATGAGCGGCACTACGTCCATGAGCGGCACTACGTCCATGAGCGGCACTATGTCCATGAGCGACAGTGCGACGATCGCGGTCGATGGGCAACTCCCACAACGCCGCGCGGAACCGGCAACGGCCGTCGCCTCCGCAGCGCCAACGAGGGGAATGCCCTGGGCCGCCATTGCGGGTGCGGTCGTCGGCCTGGCTGCAGTGGGTGCCTGGCTCGCGACGCGGGGTCCGGCCGACGCAGCACCCGCGCCACCCGCCGTCACCCTTGCACCATCCGGGCAGACTCCCGCCACGGCCTCGGCTGCACGGGCACCGTCCGCGCCCGTCGCCAATCCGTCCGCCATAGAGACGCCGCCGCCGGCCGTCGCGCCCGCCTCAGCAGTCCCGCCGGCCCCAGTCGTCCCTCCGGCCGCTGCAGTCCCCGCACCTTCGACAGTTCCAGCGGCCCCCGCCGTTGGGGCACCCGTGCGCGCCAAACCCAAGGCCGCACGACCCGCTGCCGCGCCAAAAAAGGCAATTACCCTTGAAACTGTTGATTAAGTTTGCACGGGTGCCGTCGCTTGCCCCGTCGCTTGCCCCGTGGCTGGCCGCAGGGCTGGCTGCGTGGCTCGGCGTGGCGCCCGTTGCCTCGGCGCGGGCCGCTGCGCCAACGGCAAAGAGCAAGGTCGTACTCGCGCTGATCGCCGCGGCCCAGAAGGAGTTCGACGCCGGAAGCTTCGAGCGCGCGGGCGAGATTTTCCTCGAAATCTGGCACCAGGACCCATCGACGCAGCCGGCGATCTACAACGCCGCCCGCGCGTACCAGTTGGGTGGCCGGTTGGAGCGCGCGAATGATCTGTACCTTGAATTGCTGGTCGCTCCCGACATGGACCCGGCGCTGAAGACCAAGGCGCAGGCCCAGTTGGATGCCATCAAGGGCAAGCGCGGCGAGCGCAAGGCAGACGAGGCCGACCGCGCCGAGAAGGCGGGCCAATACGCCGCCGCGGCGGGCTTGTGGGGCGAGGCAGTCGTGCTCGCGCCGACCAAGGTACAGTGGCTGTTGCGGCAGGCCCGGGCCCTGCACCTGGCCGGGCAGGCGGCGTCGGCGCTGGCATTGTACGATCGCTACCTGGCGGGGACGCCCGATTCGGGCCCGGACCGGGCCCAGGTGCAGGGCTGGCGTGCTGAGGTCGAGCCCAAGCCGGAGCCGGCCGTGGTCGCCCCCGCGCCGCCCCAACCGGCGCTGCCCCTGACGCCCCCTGACGCGCTGCCCGACTTGCCCACGCCGACCGACCCGCCCGCGCCGCCTGCCGTGCCCAGCGCCACTGTGCCTGCGGCCGGCGTCACCCAGCCACCGCCCGAGGCCGCCTCGTCCATGCTGCCGCTGTCACTGCTCGCCGGCGGCGGAGCGCTCATCGTGACCGGCGTGGTGGTGGTGGCGCTGGCCAACAGCGCCGAGGGCAAACTGGCGGCACACAACGGGCCCAATGGCAGGATCACGGGGATTTCGCTGGCCGCGTACACCGAAGAGGCCCATCGGCTTTCGGGCAATTACCGGGTCGGCTGGGCGCTGACAGGCGCCGGCGTCGTGGGCGCTGGCGTGGGCGCGTGGCTATTGCTGCGTGAGCCGAGCGCGCGGGTGGTTCTGGCGCCGGGAGCCGGTGGGGCGGTGGTGGTCGTGAGGTTCTGACCGGGGAGGTTGGGGTTCAGACGAGAAATCGGGCAATGGCGAATTGGATGCCTTCCGCTCGACCGGCCTTCGCCACGCTGGGAGCAGCGCTCTCCAGTGCGACCGCGTGCACGGCGCCCAACCCCTCAGAACCGCGGAAAGCTGCGACCTCGGGGGCCTGCCAGGGGATCAGCCGGCCGCCCGCGAACTGGGCGTGCAAGGCGCTCGACTTCGCGTGCCGTTCGGTGAGCGAGGGCGGGAATTGACCGCAGACGGAGCTACTTCTCGGATCGCTTGTAGTACGAAAGCTTATCGCCGTGCGCGAATGTCATGTCGCGGTACTGCGCGCTGAACGAGGCCGTTGCGTGAATGCCGTTCCAACTGTGGTCCATGCTCTCCATCCACGCTTCTGTCAGCACGATCTCGCGAATCTTCTTCCAGGTCTTCTTGACGCCATCGACCTCTTGCTCGACTTCAGTCAGCGTCACCTTGCCCAGCAGCTTGCCGTCGAAGAGGCGCTGCGGCAAGGGTGAAGGCTGGACGTTTCGCCACGGGGCCAGTGTGGGCCATCGACGCCACGCCCGCGCTGCCGGGGCACAAGAGTCCTCTGTGTTCGTTGAACTTCAACAACGACACGAACTTCGCGTGCGTGTCCGGCCTCAGCAAGGTCGCGGGCAGCGTCACAGCGTCTTGGTTCAACGCGGTACGGGTCATCGCGAACGGCGCTCCAGCGGGCCTGACGCTGAGCAACCTTGTGCTGAGCGGCAACACGAACGCCGACCATGGCGGCGCAGTCCACGTGGCCGGCGCCAACGCCGAGGTGCGCGTCGTCGGGTCTGCAACGCGACCAACAAACCCCTCGCAACCCGGACGCTGTGCAGCGGCGACGAGGGCAAGTTCGGCGACCCCCGTCTCAAGGTGAACGGCGGCGCGGGTTACGCAACCAAAAACATCCGGATTGCCACGCCCGCCCGCTTTCGGTACACTGTCCGCCCCCTTTGGGGGAGGCCGTCCGGCGCATTGGGCAGGCCGCATCAGACACGGTGGGGGCATTCATGGTTTCAACTTCGCACGGCGTGCGACGGCACGGTGGTCTCCGATGGTTGGCGCACGCCACGCTGCTGCTGCGCGCTGCGCTGCTTGCGGGCGCTGCCCTTTTCGTAGGCGGCTGCGCCACCGCGCCGGCTACGGCCACGGCCACCACTGCTGCCGCAGCAACGGCGCTGACCGCCCAGGCCACGTTTACGCCCTTGCCCACGCCGGGCCGTGCGGTCGCCGTGCGCATTCAGGCCCGCACCGCGGCTGGCCAGCCGTTGGCGGGGGCGGTCATCGCCCTGCGCGCCACGGGCCCCGCGCCGGAAACGGGCCCCAGCGCACCTGTCGCCAAGACCGCCACGAAGGAAGCTGCGGCGGGCACGTACGACGCGGCGGCGGTCACCTTTCCGGCGGCTGGCATGTGGCAACTCCTGGTCGACATCCAAGTCGGGACGGCGAAGCAGACGGTCGCTGTCGCCGTCGAGGTCACCTGCCAAGGGTCGGGCAAGGCGGGCGGCACCTGCTGTGCCGATGTGGCGTGCGAACCGGGCCTTTTCTGCGTGAACACCGCATGCGCCGAAAAGCGCGGCAGCGTGGGCACCCCGTGCGTCGTCGCTGCCGACTGCGACTCGGCCCTGTGCACCAGTGGCCTGTGCGAGGCCAAGCCGACGTGCACCGATGGCAAGGCCAACGGCAAGGAGACGGGCACCGACTGCGGCGGCGCGACGGACAGCGGCTGCGCAGCATGCCCGGTCGGCCAAGGCTGTGGCATCGCGGCCGACTGCCTGGGCGGCAGTTGTTCGGCAAGCAAGTGCGTCCACCCCGGGGCGCTGCTCGGCACGGGCGGCAACGTCACGTGGACGCCGATCCTGACCCAAGGACTCAAGAACCCGGGCGACCTCGCGTTCCATCCGACGGTGCCAGACCAGTTGTGGGTAACAAGCCAGGCCGACGACGCGCTCGTCGTCGTGCTGGACACGGGCAAGCCTTCGCAGTCGTTTAAGAAATACATCGACGGGTCCCACCACTTCCTCGAAGAGGTCGTCGCGATTTCCTTCGGCGACGCCGGCACGTTCGGGACCTGTGGTGAATCTGACAATCGCTACAACGGCGCGGGCAATCCAAACGAATTCATGGGGCCGACAATGTGGCCATCTGCCCTGTCCGATTTCGACACCTATGGCCCCAACGCGGCATCGGTGCACCTCGACATGCTACACAATACCTCGTACTGCATGGGGATTGCTGCGGCGGGAGCCAACACGTTCTACGTCTTCAATGGCCAGAAGGGCACCATCGACTGGTATGACTTCAAGATTCCCCACCCGCACGGCACCGACGACCACTCCGACGGCCTCAAGCGGCGCTACACGGGAGTCGATGTCGTGCGCGTGCCGGGTGTGCTCAGCGACCTCGTCTTCGACATGGCCACCAAGGCCTTGTACGTCGCCGACACGGGCCACGGTGCGATCGTCCGCCTGTTTCCCGAGCAGGCCAAAGCCGGGAAATCGATCACGACGTGGCAGAACGAGAAGAACATGCAACTGCTCGACAACACGCCGTGGGAGACGGCGGCGCACCCGGCGGCGGGGCTCGTCCATCCGTCGGGGCTGCTGCTGCACGGCGGTTTCCTGTACGTGTCCGACAACGCGACGGGCAAGCTCCACGCCTTCCGTACCGCCACGGGCGCGCACGTCAACGAACTTGACAGTGGGTTTGGCAAGGGCGCGCTCGGCGGCCTTGCGGCCGGTGCCGACGGGCGCCTCTATCTGGTGCACCGCACGAAAGGCAAGGTGCTGCGGCTGGATCCGTGAGGTCGCCGGCCCACGACCCTTGCCACATGGCCGCGCCAGCCCGGGCCGGCGCCCGCGCTAACGAAGCTTCACAGGTGACGCGACCGTCATCTCTCTACTTACATTGTGGGTGTCGCAGACTTGCCGACAGAGTTGGCGGCGCGCATCCACGATTCCGGTCGCGCGGCGGGCCGACGTGACCGATACTGAGGGCCGTATTGCGGTGTGACCCCTAGCCGCTGATCGGAGAAGAGATGTGCAAGGCTAAGAGCTGGATGGTGAATCCCGACAGCCTCCCGATGTCCTCGCCCCCAGGGTTCGCCCGGCGCGACCTGTTGCGTTGGCTCCTCGTTCTCGGCGCCAGCTTCGCCGCGACGGCCTGCGTCGATGGAGTCCCCGCGGGCGAGAGCGACACCATCTCGACCGACGGGGCTGCGGATCTGGGCGGCAGCCTGGGCGCGGACGACGCCGCTGACGACGACGCCAGCGCCGAAGTCGGCCCCGAGACCGGCTGCGTGGCCGGTCCCGAAACGTGCGACGAAATCGACAACGACTGCGACGGACTGACCGACGAGCACCTCTGCGACGACGGCAACCCTTGCACGGCAGACCATTGCGCGCCCCTGAATCAGCAGGGCACCGGCGCCGACCTGCCCAACGCCTGCACATACAGCGCGGCCGCGAACCCGGGTGGCGCGCCGATTCCGTGTGACGACGGCGACGCGTGCACGGGTGAGGCGGCTGCGGGCGGGGCTGGCGGCGATCACTGCCTCGACGGCACCTGCGTGCACGGCAAGGCAAAAGCCTGCGACGACGGCTCAGCATGCACTGTCGGCGACCACTGTGCGGCGGGCAATTGCTTGAGCGGCAAGGCGATCGTCTGCGACGACGCCAACCCCTGCACAGCCGACAGTTGCGACCCGCAGACGGGCAAGTGCGCGCACGACGGCGGCCCCGGCGGCTGCGACGACGGCGACGCCTGCACCACCGGCGACCTGTGCAAGGCGGGCAAGTGTGCGGGCGCGGCAGTGGATTGCGGCGACGACAACCCGTGCACGGAGGACGCCTGCCTCGCGGACACGGGCGACTGCAGCCACAAGAACAAGCCCGACGACACCGTATGCAGCGACGGCAGCCTGTGTACCTTGGCGGACAAATGCAGCCACGACGGCAAGTGCGTGGGCAGCGCCAAACTGTGCGACGACGGCAACCCGTGCACGATCGACGCGTGCAAGGCGACCACCGGGGCGTGCCAATTCGACAACGCGACGGGCGACCCGTGCGACGATGGCAACTCCTGCACATTGGGCGACGCGTGCCTGGCCGGCGTGTGCGCAGCGAACCAGCCCAAGGTGTGCGCCGACGGCAACCCGTGCACCGACGACTCGTGCCAGAAGGGGAACGGCGCGTGCCTGTTCGAGCCCAACCAGATCGGATGCGACGACGGCAGCGCCTGCACGCTCGGCGACGTGTGCAGCGCCGGCAAGTGCAAGGCGGGCGCCGCCAAGGTGTGCGAAGACGGCAACATCTGCACGAGCGACGGGTGCGACGCGAAGTCGGGCGCGTGCTCGTCGCCGCCCATCGTCGACAACGTGGCGTGCGAAGACGGCGTGCCATGTACCCAAGGCGATGCGTGCGCGGGCGGCAAGTGCCAGCCGGGACCGACGATCGGGTGCGACGACGGCAATCCGTGCACCAGCGACGTGTGCGCGCCGAAGACGGGCAAGTGCGCGTTTTCTGCTCAGGACGGCGCCTGCGACGACGGCAACGGCTGCACGGGCGGCGATGCGTGCGTCAGCGGCACCTGTGCGAGCGGCAAGGTCGTGTGCGAGTGCCAGGTGACGGCGGATTGCGCGGCCCAAGAGGACGGCAACCTCTGCAACGGCGTGCTGTACTGCGATGAAGTCAGCCATGCGTGCAAGGTCGACCTCAAGAGCGTGGTTGTGTGCGACGAGAGCAAGAACTCCGCGTGCATCTTGTGGGGCTGCAACCCCCAGGCCGGCAAGTGCGAGCCCAAGAACGGCCCCGACAACGTGGCGTGCGAGGCCGACAGCAGCGTGTGCACCCAAGGTGACCACTGCGTGGCGGGCACGTGCCAGCCCGGACCGAAGACGACGTGCGACGACGACAACAAGTGCACCGTCGACTTGTGCGACCCCAAGCTCGGCTGCACGTATGGCTTCGCGACGCTGGCCTGCGAAGACGGCAATCCGTGCACCTACGACGACGCGTGCGACGGCGGCAAGTGCGCGGCCGGCCCGGTGAAGACGTGCAACGACGGCAACGCGTGCACCACGGATTTCTGCAACCCGACGACGGGCAAGTGCGCGGCAGCGCCCATCGCCAACTCACCCTGTGAAGACGGCAACCCGTGCTCGCTGGGCGACGGCTGCGCCAACGGCCAGTGCCAGCCCGGCGCGGCCAAGGAGTGCAAGGACGGCAACGTGTGCACGCTGGATCAGTGTGACCCCAAGGGCGGCACCTGCGCCTTCCCGCCGTTTGCCGGCGGCATGGCGTGCGACGACGGCAACGCGTGCACGGGCACTGACGCGTGCCAGGCTGGCCAGTGCGTGTCGGGCCCGCCGACCGCATGCAACGACGCCAACGAGTGCACGAACGACAGTTGCAACGTCGGCAGCGGCAAGTGTGTCTACGCGGCCATCCCGAACGGCAGCGCCTGCAACGACGACGATGCATGTACGATCGGCGACGTGTGCCACAGTGGCAAGTGCGCGGCAGGCGTGCCGAAGCCGTGCGCCAGCGGCCTGCCGTGTGCGCTCGCGATCTGTGACCCGGCGACCGGCAAGTGCCTCGCCATGCCCGACGGCCTCGACTGCGACGACGGCAACCAGTGCAGCGAGGGCGACGCGTGCAAGCAGGGCATCTGCGAGGCCGCCACGTGGCTCCAGTGCGGCGACGGCAACCCGTGCACGAGCGACGCTTGCGCGCCCAAGACGGGCAAGTGCTTGTTCAGCGACGCGAGCGGCCCCTGCGACGATGGCAACTGCTGCACCCACGAAGACCATTGCAAGGGCGGGGCGTGCGTGTCGGTCCAACTCAAGGACTGCAACGACGGCTCGCCGTGCACCACCGACTCGTGCGACCCGATCGACAGCTGTGTGTACAAGCCCGCCCCGCAGGGGACGGCGTGCAACGACGGCAGCGTCTGCACGACAGCGGACCACTGCAACGCGAGCGGCGGCTGCGTCGGCACCGGCATCACGTGTGGCGACGGCAACCCGTGCACGTACGACAGTTGCAACGCCAAGACCGGCTGCGCGTTCACCCCGCACAGCAACGAATGCAACGACGGCAACCCGTGTACGCTGAAAGACAAGTGCATGGTCGGCAAGTGCATTCCGGGCGCGCCGCTCACTTGCGACGACGGCATTGCGTGCACCGACGACGTGTGCAGCCAGAAGGATGGCGGCTGCTATTTCGACCCGTCGCCCGACAACGTGTGCTCCGACGGGAACCTCTGCGCGCTGGGCGACCACTGCGTGGGCGAAGCCTGCGTGAGCGACGGCTCGGCGCCCAACTGCGACGACAAGAACGCCTGCACCGCTGACCTGTGCGCCCCGGCGCTGGGCTGCCAGCACCTGAACAACAACGCCGTTGCGTGCGACGACGGCAACGCCTGCACGCAGCCCGACGCGTGCGTGGACGGCAAGTGCAAGAGCGGCGCGCCCGATTTGTGCGACGACGGCAACACGTGCACGGCCGACGTGTGCGACGGGGTCAAGGGCTGCGGCCACAAGAACCTTGCCGAGCCGTGCGACGACGGCAACGCGTGTGCGGGACCCGACACCTGCATCGATGGCGCCTGCACGCCCAAGGGCGCGGTCCTGTGCAACGACTCGAACGTGTGCACGGTCGATGCCTGCGACGTGAAATCGGGGTGCACGCACCTGCCCGAGGCCGACGGCAACGCGCAGAAGATGACGCTGGTCAGCGACGCACAGACGGGCCAGTCGACGGAGTTCGTCCTCGTCCAGGGCGAGCCGGTGTACATCAATCCGAAGCCGTCGGTGCCGACGTTCGTGGGTCCGGAGTGGACCGCGAAAATCCCCGGCGCGACGTGGATTTGGGAGAGCGCGCTCGTCAAGGACCCCACGTTAGGCCTGCTTGTCTCGTTCACGCGCGAGTTCGACGTCCAAGATGGCGCGGGCCAGGTCGACGGCACACTGCAACTCGCCACCGACAACGACTACTGGTGCTGGCTGAACGGCAAGCTGATCAGCCAGAGCGGATTCAAGGCCGACAACTACAAGGTGGTCACGGTGGTGGCGCTCAAGGCGACGCTGAAGGTGGGCAAGAACCTGCTGCGCTGCAACGTGCACAACATCGGCATGATGAACATGACCCCCCAGACGAATCCCGCGGGCCTGCTCTACCGCCTCGACCTCAGCTTCGCCAAACCCGGCAAGACGTGCGACGACGGCAATGTGTGCACGCAGGTCGATGTGTGCTGGGGCGGCACCTGCTCGGGCCTCGCGGCGGCGAAGTGCGACGATGGCAACCCGTGCACGCTCGACATCTGCAACGTCGGCGCAGGCTGCAGTTCGAAGCCAGCCGCGGGCGCACCGTGCGACGATGGCAATCCGTGTACGGCCAAGGACTTGTGCCTCGGCACGACGTGCGGCAGCGCCAGCAAGGTCTTGTGCGACGACGGCAATGCGTGCACGAAAGACGGCTGCCAGGATTCGTTGGGCTGCGTGCACCAGGTGGCGTCGACCGGAGAATCCATCGCCGTCATCGTGACGAGCGACAAGCAGACCCTGGCCAACGGCAAGGCGGCGGTCGCCGCGTGGGACGGCTACGCGGGCTGGACGCACGGCATCGCAGACGCGACGTGGATCTGGTCGAGCGAGACGGTCGCCGAACCCACCAAGGAGACGAAAGTCACGTTTGCGCGCGAGTTCTCGATCCCGCCGGGCTGGCAGACGCTGGTCGGCACGCTGCAGATGGCGAGCGACGGCGCGTTCGTGTGCACCGTCAACGGCTACCTGGTCAGCGTCAAGGTCGAGGAGGCCAACTTCGCCAAGGCGATCGCGCTGCCCATCAGCGGCAAGCTGAAGACGGGCGTGAATGCGCTGGTGTGTACGGTGACGAATCCCGGCAAGGCTGGCAGCACGGCACAGACGAACCCGGCCGGCTTGCTGTACCGCATGGACATCGCGGTGTTTGGTCCCGGCGGTGCGACGCCGTGCAGCGACGGCAACGCGTGCACCGACGGCGACTGGTGCAAGATCGCCAAGTGCCAGTCGGGACCAGCGGTGAGTTGCGACGACGACAACGGCTGCACCGCCGACTCGTGCGATTCGCAGAAGGGCTGCGGCCACACGCCGAACGATGCGATGGTTTGCGACGACGGCGACAAGTGCACCGTGGTCGATGCCTGCACGGCCGGCGTGTGCAAGGGCACCCAACCAGCGAACTGCGACGACTTCAACCCGTGCACCAACGAGGCCTGCGACGCCAAGACCGGCTGCGGCCACGTGCCGAACAGCGCGACGTGCGACGACGGCGACGTGTGTACGGCCAAAGACGTGTGCCAGGCCGGCAAGTGCGTGCCCGCGGCCGGCGCGGCGTGCGACGACGGCAACCCGTGCACCGTCGATGGGTGTGCGGCGGTGACCGGGTGCTTCCACAACGTCGCCAACGGCGGCGCGTGCGACGACGGCAATGTGTGCACGGTGGACGACCTGTGCTCCGGTGGCACGTGCCTGGGCAAGGACCAGAACCCGTGCAACGACGGCGACGCCTGCACGGCCGACGCGTGCGAGCCCGCCAAGGGGTGCCTGAACGCCGCGCTCGACAGCGGCAAGTGCGAAGACGGCAACCCGTGCACCGTGAACGACGCCTGCAAGGCCGGCAAGTGCACGTCGGGCAGCCAGAAGGCGTGCTTTGACACCGAGGCGTGCACGCTCGACTCGTGCGACATCGCCACCGGCAAGTGCGTGTTCGTACCGGTGGCGGCGGGCAAGTGCGAAGATGGCAACCTGTGCAGCACCGGCGACCTGTGCGAGAAAGGCAAGTGCCTCCCCGGCAAGCCACGCGAGTGCGGCGATGGCAATCCGTGCACGATGGACGCGTGTGACCCGGCAACGGGCGGCTGCTTCCATCCGTTGGTCGAGAATGGCTTGCAGTGCGACGACGGCCAGCCGTGCACGACGCCGGATGCGTGCCAGGACGGCACCTGTGCGGGCAAGGCGAAAGTGTGCGACGACGGCAAGCCGTGCACGATCGACAGCTGCGAACTGGCGTCGGGCAAGTGCGTAAGCAAGCCCGGGAACTGCCCATAACGTTGACGGATCGACCACGACGGCACCGCGCGCAATGGCTCGGCACAGGGCGGCTCGGCACACGGCGGGCCAGCGTGCCAGCGGAACTCCATGCCCCCAGCGTACTACAGCGCGGTCTGGGACATCGTGCGGCAGATTCCCGCTGGTCGTGTGATGGCCTATGGCCAGATCGCGACGTTGCTCGGGACGCCGCGCGGGGCCCAAGGGGTCGGCGAAGCGATGTTCCGCTCGGGCGACGCCGACGTGCCGTGGCATCGCGTCATCAACAAGAAGGGCGAGATTTCGCTCGGCGGTCACCCGGACCGGCCGCACATCCAACGCGAACTTCTGGAGGCCGAAGAGGTGGTGTTCGACGCGCGCGGGCGCATCGACCTGCGGGTGTACCTGTGGTGGCCAGGCTAAGCGCCCGATCGCCAAATCCGCCGAGGCGCCCGTCGGCGTGACTTGGAACGCCAGCCAGGGCCCGACCCGCGGCCGACAAGGACGACAGCGATATCATCGAGATCCGCAGCCCACCAGGGCGATTGGTGCCCGCGTGCGATGACGACGGTCGCTCCGATTCGGCGAGCTCTGGCCTGATTCTTGACCGCTCGCTCGCAAGGCGGCGCGCGCTTCGAGCCTACTTGCCGGCCGACACCGTGCGCGCCCCGAGCGGCTGCAGTGGTCGAAAGTTGTCGGGGAACAGCTTCGTGAACGCGCCAATCTGGGCGTCCGACGCGGCAATCGGATCGGCGAGCACGAACCACGAGACTGCTTCGGTGCACGGCGGCGTCGTCAGCGAGCCACTGTAGGTCCAGCCCTGAAGCTTGGCGGGCAGCGCCTTCTGCACATCGACCTTCTTGCCGGCAATCTCCTTGGCGGCGATTTCCTTGGGCGGCAGGTTGTCGAACACGTCCTTGAGCGCCGCGTTCTCCGCCCCTTTGTCGATGAAGATGCCGAGCACACCGAGGTTGCCGGTGGCGTCCTTGTGGACGAGGTGCATTTCCAACGGGTAGGTCTTGCCATCGACCGCGTGCTCGCTGTGGGCGTGGAAGTGGAACTGCACAAGGTCGAACTTCTTGCCTGCCGCCGCCATGCTGGAGCCGGCGGGATAGTTGACCTGCACGGTGTGGCCGTTGTTCAGGATCGTCAGCGGCGCCTCGGCGTAGGTCGGCGTCAACGTCGTGAACAGTCCGGCGGGCACCTTGGCGGCAGGGATGTCGATGGGCGTCTGCTCGAGCCCCGCCTTGCACGGCTTGTACGCGGGGTCCAGATCGCCCCACTTGGCCGGCGCGCCCTCGCCGCTGTAGCTCCAGTGGACGACGTGCTTGGCGGCGGGCTCTTCGGCGGCGCACGCCCAACAGGTCACCAGCGTCAGCACGACAGCGGCAAGGGTTTGGCTCGTCAGGTTCTGGGTAGCGCGCACAGGTTGCATCGGATGATCTCGTTGGTGGAGGAGCGCCCGGACGGGGCGCAGGCGTTGCGGTGGTGCTAAGGCCATGAGTCAAGGCTGCGCGGCAACTCTAGCGTGCCGAGGGCCGACAATCAAGGTCATCCACCTGCTGCGAACACGCATTCCGCTTGCCGTTGCGCCTCCTGCTCGCTACCGTGCTTGCCCCTGCCGGTCGGAGAGCGCCAATGCCCACCTACACGAATTCAAACGTCGCCAGGGTCCCCGGTGCCGTGCGCGTCCGCGCCCGGTGCGCCGCCCCGTGGGCCGCCATGCTGCCCGCGACCGTGGCCACGCTCGTCGCCGCCACGCTCCTCTGCGCACCGCCCGCCGAGGCCGCCCCGCCCAAGCCCGCCCTGCCCGTCCAAGGCCTCCTGCGCGCTCCGGCCGGCGGCCCGGTCGC
>SHZF01000133.1 GCA_009692425.1 Myxococcales bacterium
CGCGGAACGTCAGGTTCGATGGCGAAGATCGGGATCAAGGGCGCCCATCGGAGGCAAGGTCGGCTGACCCTACACCAGTCCGTGCGGCGTGTGAACCGCACCGCCGAGCCCGCCTGTCGCGACGCGGTCTTGACCTGCGCGTGGGCCGCCGCTACACCGCGCGGCGATGAACCTGCACCCCCAAGATGCACTGCCCGTGCCGAACGAACCCGAGGTGTCGGTCGTGCCGGGCGTGTATGTGCAACCGCATGAGCTGCAAGCGATTCTTGGAGACACCGCCGACGGCCGGTTGCGGCTGCAGGTCGACTTGCGCACGTTCCTGCGCCAGGGGGCCGGGCGGATGCTCGATCTGGCGGTGTGGGTGGCGCAAACCGGCCTGCGGCCGACGAGCGACATGGTGCGCCTGTGCCAGCGCGATGCCGGCAACGTGCTGCAACTCGATCGCGCCGTGTGGAGCCAGCGGTTTGGCACCGTCCTGCTCGGCCGCCATGCTGGCGTGGGGCTGCAGTTTCTGTGCGATGCCAGCGTGTTGCAGCTCATGGTGCCCGAAGTCGTCGCCATGGTCGATTTCCACAAGTCGTGCCCGGTCCACCACAAGGACATCTGGGATCACACGCTACAGGTTGTCGAAAAGTGCCCACAGAACCTGGCCGTGCGTTGGGCCGCGCTGATGCACGACACCGGCAAGGTCTGGACCCGGACAGTGCAGAAGGGCAAGGTCCATTTCTTCCGCCACGAGGACCTGGGCGCCAGCTTGATGGAAGGCGTCGCCGGTCGCTTCCACCTCGACCCGGAACTGCGCGACCGCGTCGTCTACATCATCGCCAACCACGCGCGCGCCAACGTCTATGCGACGAGTTGGACCGACAGCGCGGTGCGACGGCTGATTCGCGACATGGGCGAGCACCTGGCCGACGTGCTGGCGTTCTCGCAAAGCGACTTCACCACCAAACGCGCGTGGCGGATTGCCGAAGTGCGGGCGCTGGCGGAGGAACTCAACGAACGCATTCCGCGCATCGCCGCAGAGGACGCCAAGGTGCCGCCGCTGCCCAAGGGCCTGGGCAACGTGATCATGCAGGCGACTGGGCTGCAGCCGGGGCCCTGGCTGGGCGAGGTGCAGCGTTGGCTGGAGGCCGAGGTCGAGGCAAGCCACGTCGAGGCGCGGCTGGAGGCGGCGGCGTACCTGGCGTACCTGCGTGAAAAGCGGCCGGATTTGTTGGCGGTAGTGCCGGGCGAGGAGCGGCGGCGGCAGCGTGTCCCACCGCAGCAGCGTGTCCCTTTGCAGCAGCGTGTCCGTTTGTAGCTGCGTGTCCGGTTGGAGCCCAGCCAAGCGAAGCCCAGCCAAGCGAAGCCCAGCCAAGCGAAGCCCAGCCAAGCGAAGCCAAGCCAATGAATTACTTTACAATTCCAGATTTCGCCACGCCCGATCCGGTCGCGACCGATGGATGCCCCACGAAGTGCACAAACTCCAGGTACCGGCGCAGGCGGCACGGCAATGATAGCCCGCCGTTTCAGCGGCTGGGTGCCCCGGCCAGGATCGCCCGCGCGCTTTCCATGCCCTCGATGGCCGAACTCACGATACCGCCAGCGTATCCTGCGCCTTCCGCACATGGATAGAGCCCGGCGTGGCTGACCGACTGCCGGTCGGCGCCGCGCAGGACGCGCACCGGGCTGCTGGTGGTCGTTTCCACGCCGACGATCATCGCCTCGGCGGTCAGGTAGCCGCGCAGTTGGCTGCGTTCGACTTGGCGCGCGCCGCCTTGCAGGGCTAAGACGATGCGGCGCGGCAGCAGGCGATCGACGCGCGCGGGGGCGACACCGGGCCGGTAGCTGTACTTGTCCGGAAGATCGACGGATTCGCGGCCCGCCACGAAGTCGGTCAGCCGCTGTGCCGGGGCCATGTAGCCGCCGCCGCCCGCCGTGTACGCTGCCTGCTCCAGCCGGGCCTGTAGCGCGACGCCGAGCAGGGCGCCGCCGGCCATGTGGGCGCCGAAGTCGGGGTCGTCGTCCAGATCGCCGGGCGTCTCCAGGTAGAACTCGGTGGCCGCCAGCTGCGCGACCAAGGCAGCGTTGGCAAACGGACTGTTGCGGCCGGCGTTGGACATGCCGTTGACGTTGAGGTGCAGCAGCGCAGTCGGCGACGGCAGCACGAAGCCGCCCGGACACATGCAGAAAGAATAGACACCGCGGGTACTTGTCGCGCCTCCGGCCACGCTGGATCCGGGGACCGTCTGCGCCAGGAAGTACTCCGCCGCGCCCACCGCGGCATGGCCGGCCAGCGGCCCTAGTTGCACGGAATCGACCAGTTCCTGCGGGTGCTCGACGCGGCCGCCGATGGCGAAATCCTTGCGCTGCATGGCGATTCCTCGCCGCGCCAGCATCCGGTAGGTGTCGCGCGCCGAATGGCCGGTAGCCAGCAGCACCGGTCCGCCGACAAGCGTCTCGCCGGTCGCCAGTTGCACGCCGACCACGCGCGGATTCGCGCCGTCCTCGATGACCAGATCGTCGACACGGGCACCGAAGCGCAGGTCGTGGCCCGCCTCCAGCAGTGCCTCGCGCAGCCGCTTCATCATCGGAATCAGGCGATTGGAGCCCACGTGCGGGTGCGCATGCACCAGGATGTCGCGGTCGGCGCCCAACGCCACGAGACGCTCGTACACCGGCCGCACCAGGGGGTGCTTGGAGCGCGTGTAGAGCTTGCCGTCGGAAAACGTGCCCGCACCGCCCTCGCCGTAGCATAGGTTGGATTCGGCATGCAACTGCCTGTGAATACGCAGATCGCGCACGTGCAAGCTGCGCGGTTCGACCGGTTCGCCACGGTCGAGCAGGATGCAGCGCACGCCGGCGTCGGCAAAGGTCAGGGCGGCAAACAGACCGGCCGGGCCCATGCCCACCACGATCGGTCGCAAATTACCAATAGATTTAGCTAGGTGTAGCGGCTGGAGCAGCGTGGGCAAGTGGTCGCCCGGCAGCGGCTCGCCGGCCGTGAACACGTCGCAGCGCAGGACCCAGGCCGGTTCGCGGCGGCGGCGCACGTCGAGCGACCGGCGTCGCACCCGCACTGCGGCGATCGCGTCGAAGGGCAGTCCCAGCGCCTGGGCCGCGGCGTGCAGCACGGCCGGATCCGACTCGCCTGGCGGCGCGGCGTCGGCAATCGGTAGCTGGAGGTCGATCGAGCGCAAGCCGGTGGTCCTTGGTCAGCGTTTGCGCAGTATCATCGCCGGCACTGGGCCGGCCAGGCCTGGACCGACGGGCGCGGATCGAGCGGTCCGAGCGCGGTGTGCTGCCTGTCGAGCACCCAAGGCGCCTGACGGTGGAGCCAGACACAGTAGCGCGCTCGCTTCTGCGGCGTCAGTGTTTGCGGATCGGGTAGCGCGTCGAGCACCGCTGCCAGATCGACCGGCATCTCGCCCGCAGGCGCCGTCGCCGCCACCAGCGGCCGCTCGCGCTCGTGTCCGCCGGAAGCCAGGAAGTCGTGCAGCGACGCCCGCCGGGCCGCATCCAACGGCTTTCGCTGCAGATGCGCCACGAGTGCCGTGTCGGGCACGCGCCCGCTGCGCCCGTCGCCGATGCGGGTGTCGAGCCGCCGCACGAACGCGTCGGCCTTGGTGCCGGCGAAAAAGTCGCGCGGCGCCTCGTATTCCACCCGTGGAAAGCGCTCTTCCAGCGCCCCCGCAAACCCACCGCAGATGTCGGCAACCGTCGCCGGGCCACAGAGTTGGGTCGCCAGCCAATGGTCCAGCGTACGCGGCACCTTGGCCTGGCCGTGGCTGGCGAGTTCGCCCTGGACTTCTGGCTGCAACAGCGTGCGCTCGGCCGCGTCGAGGTCGCCCGCGGTCGGCCGGTGCAGGCCCTGTGGTTGCGCGGAGGCGACGAGCGCCAGATCGCCTTCGTCCATGCGGAACACCGCGACGTGCGGAAATACGGAATGCAGCGTGCATAGGATGGCGCGCAGCACGCCTTCGGAAATCTCGTAGCTGTGGATCCATTGCACCAGTACGCCATTCGGGCGCAATCGCTCGCGGACACGCTGGAAATGCTCGATCGTGTACAGGTCGGCGACGCCCACGACCCACGGGTTCGACGGCTCCGACACCACGAGATCCAGGCTGGCCGGCGCAAACGATCGCAGCACTTCGCGCGCGTCGGCGACCACCACATGCACCCGCGGATGGCGCAGGACGTCGTGGTTGAAGCGGCGGAACAGGCGGGCAACATCGACCACGGACGGTGACAATTCGGCAACCGTCACGCGCGCGTCGGGATGCACTGCCAGGGCCGCCGCGGTCTGCCCGGTGCCCAGGCCAACCACAAACACGTCGCGCCCGGTGCCTGGGGCGGCCGGCGTGCCGAACAGGAGGCCGAGGTGGCCCAGCATGACCTGGGTGACCACGTCGACCGTCGAGCCGTCGGCCTTGCCATTGGTGCGGAACACCAAGATACCGTTGGGGTATCGGGTGACGACGACCGACGCGTCCTTGCCGTCTTCGCGAAACAGAGTCTGTTGGGAGGCGAGCCCGGCCACCGTGCCGGAAATCGTTGCAAGCTTCTGCTGCCGCTGGCGGAAAAGGCCCCACTGCACCGGGCCGGTGTCGGGCGGTTGCAGCGCGAACAGGAGCGCCGCCACGACGCCGATCACAATCGGTGCGGCCAGATCGCGCGGCGTCCCGGCGCGCCACGCGGTGACCAGCGCGATGGCCAGTGACAACGCGCCGCCCAGCAGCAACGCGTATTCGAGCCCGAGCCACGGCATCAACAGGAAGCCGCCGCCCAGCGCGCCGGTCAGGTTGCCCAGCGTGTTGCTGGCCAGGATCCAAGCGGTCGCGCGATCGGTGCGCACGCCCGACCGGCTGGCGGCGGCCAACAGCGCCGGAAACGAGGCCCCCAAGGCCATTGCCGCCGGCAGCAGATGCAGGGCGATGAAGCCGCCGCCCAGCAGCAACCACGCGTCGTAGTTCTCGACCAGGGGCGCAAGGCGCGTGCGCAGGCCGAGCAGGTCCACCGGCAACGGCGCCAGGCGCGCGACCAGGCCGAAGGTGGCGGCGGCCGCAATCGCCTGGGACACCGACAGCACCCGCGCCGGCAGCACGCCGCGCTGCAGTGCCCGGCTGGCGATTGCGCTGCCCGCCGAAATGCCCGCGATGACGACGAACAGCATGGCAGCGAAAGCGTAGACACTGGCGCCGAGCAGCAGGCCGTTCAGGCGGGTCCAGACCACTTCGCAGCACAGCGAGACGAAACCAGTGACA
>SHZF01000134.1 GCA_009692425.1 Myxococcales bacterium
CACCAGGGCAGCGTATTTGGCCATGACGCCGGAGGTGTAGCGCGGCTCGGGCGCCGTCCAGGACACTTTGCGCGCGGCCAGCTCGCGGTCGCTCAGTTCTACGTGCAAGCGTCGTCGCGGGACGTCGATATCGATCGTGTCGCCGTCATGGAGGTGCGCGATCGGTCCGCCGTGCGCCGCCTCGGGCGCCACGTGTCCGATCATGAAGCCGTGCGTCGCGCCGGAGAACCGGCCATCCGTCAACAGCGCCACCTGATCGCCCAGGCCGGCCCCCTGAATGGCGGCCGTGACGGCCAGCATCTCGCGCATCCCCGGTCCGCCGGCCGGACCCTCGTAGCGGATCACCACCACGTCGCCCGGCCGAATGCCGCCGGCCTTCAGCGCGGCAAAGCAGTCCTCTTCGGCCTCGAACACCCGCGCCGGACCCCGAAAACTGGTTTTCGTCTGACCCGAAACTTTCACCACGCAACCTTCCGGCGCGAGATTCCCGCGCAGAATCGCAATGCCACCCGTCGGCTTGATCGGCCGCTCGATGGGCGCAATCACCTGCTGCCCGGGTGTCGCCACCGCGGCTGCCGCGATCTCGGCCAGGCTACGACCGTCCACATTGCGCGCGTCCGCGTGCAGCAGCCCCTGCTTGAGCAGCTCCTTGGCCACCACCGCCACGCCGCCGGCGTCGAACACGTCGTTGGCCACGAAGCGACCCCACGGCTTCAGGTCGGCCAGGATCGGCGTGCGTGACGCGATGCGGTCGAAGTCCTCCAGTTGCAGCGCCACGCCCGCCTCGCGCGCGATGGCCATGAAGTGCAACACGGCGTTCGTCGACCCGCCGGTCGCCGCCACCGACGCGATGGCGTTCTCAATCGCATCGTGGGTCACGATGTCGCGCGGGCGCACATCGTTGCGCAGCAGGTGCATCGCAAGCTTGCCCGCCTCGATCGCGACCTCTTTCTTACGGGCGTGCGTGGCCGGCACGCCGTTCGCCCCGGCCGGGCTCAGGCCCAGGAAGTCCAGCGCCGTGGACATGGTATTGGCCGTGAACTGCCCGCCGCAGGCGCCCGCGCCTGGGCATGCCACGTTTTCAAGCTCGAGCAGATCGGCATCGCTGATCTTGCCCGCCGCGTGTGCGCCTACGGCCTCAAAGACGTCCTGGATGGTCACGTCCTTGCCGCGGAACCGTCCGGGCGCGATGGTCCCGCTGTACAGCACCAGGCCCGGGATGTTCAGGCGGGCCAGGACCATCGCGCCGGCGGGCAGCGTCTTGTCGCAGCCCACGATCACCACCAGGCCGTCGAACGAGTGCCCGCGCGCCGCCAGCTCAATGGAGTCGGCGATGAGCTCGCGGCTCACTAGCGAGGCCTTCATGCCCTCGGTGCCCATCGCGACCCCGTCGGATATGGCGATCGTATTCACCTCTACGGGCATGCCACCGGCGGCGCGAATCCCGTCCTTCACATAGCGCGCCAGCTCGCGATGGTTGTAGTTGCACGGCATAGTTTCGATCCACTCGTGCGCCACGCCGACGATCGGCCGCCCCATGTCGTCGTCCGTGAAGCCGATGGATTTCAAATACGAGCGCGCAAACGCGCGGTCGGGACCAAGCGTCATACCCGCGCTGTTGCGCTTGGCGGGATCGATCGGGCGCGTCATGCGGCTACTCCAGGCTTTGCGCGCTAATGGCTCGGGTTGGCGTTGCGGGCGTGTGACGGCTCACCGGGCGCCGACTGGGAATCAACCGACCGGCCGTCGCAGCATGCGAGCATGCCAGCTTAGCAAGACCGTTTGCCGTGTTGGCGGCGAGGCTGCCATGCGGGTCTTCCTTATGGCGGTCCCAGGGCGTCGCGCAGGAACGCGAACATGTGCGCCAGTATGGCGTCGCCCGCGGCCAGCGCGAGGTCGTTGTGGTCGGCGTCTGGCACTGCCACCCAGGCCTTCGGACCGGGCGCGGCCTCGTAGACCTGGCGGCTCTGCTCCGACGGCACGATCTGGTCCCGCTCGCCCGCGATCACCAGCAAGGGGACCGCCACGCGCACGGTGCGATCCCCCGTAGGGGCACGGGGTGCCGTGCCCGCCTCAGGAACCCCCAATCGCACGATGCGCTCCAACGTCGGGTAGCGGTCGCGTAGCAGCCAGCTGGCCGGCAGGAACGGGTAGTGGACCTGCGCCATGTCCGCGAGCGACGCGAAAGGCGAGCGCAGCACCAGGGCTGCCGGAGGATGCTCACCCGACAGGGCGACCGCCACCGCGGCCCCCAGGGACTCGCCGAAATACACCAGGCGGTCTGGGTCGATATCCGGGCGAGCGAGCAGGTACGCCCTGGCGGCACGCGCGTCGGCGAGCAGCCCCGCCTCGGTGGGTTCACCCGGGTTCTCGCCATAGCCCCGGTAGTCGACCATCAGGACCGCATACCCCGCCGCGGCGAACGCGTCCACCAGCGGGGCACGGTAGCCGCGATGGCCGCCATTGCCACCGAAGATGATGACAGTCGCGCCCGTGCTGTGCCCCGCCGGTCGTACGAACCATGCCCCCAGCGTGAGCCCATCGTTCGTCGTATAGCGCACATCTTCGCCACCGGGGAACCGCGCCGCCGCGCTGGTTGGCGGCTCACGCAGCGGAAAGTAGATCAACCGGCGCTGCCAAAGCCACGCCAGGAAGACCAGCACCGCCACGACCGCTGCGATGGCGCCAACCGCGATCAGCATGGCTCGCATCCGGCGCATCCGCGCCTCCGGTCCCCTCTCCCCGGGGGAGAGGGTTAGGGTGAGCGATTCCTTCTCCCTGTCATTCCGAGCGGAGCGAGGAATCTCGCCCCTGAGATTTCGAGCATGATCGGGATACCAGCACCAACGGTCGAGGCCCGTCGCTAGACAGCCCGTGCAGCCAGCAACCCCACCGCCAGCGCGACCACGGCCCCGGCCAGCAGCTGCAGCGGCCGCTCCCAGGTGGCGAGCAACTGCTCGCGCGACCAGGCGGCGCTTCCCTGGCGAAGCTCGAATGACACGGACGCGCCCACGGTCGCTCGCCGCACGAACCGCGCCGGGGTGCTGAGACCGCGCTGCGCCAGGCTGAGCAGGGCCGCTCCGACTGCGACCGGCGCCAACGCCAAGGTCAGCGTCTCCGCTTGCGCCCAACATCCCACCACGACCGGAAACGCGCCCCATGCCAGCGCAAAACCGAGGTCCGAGTGGAGCCGCTTGGCCCATTCAAGGGTGTAGGCGCAGGCCAGCGCGATCCCGGCCGCCGCCCAGGCCAGTACCCAGGGGGAGATCATCACCGCCCCGGCCACCGCGATGGCCAGCGCCATCGCGAAGCCACCCGCGGCCAGCAGCAGCAGCGCGCGGTCGCCGAACCCAGTGCCGAGCGGCCGCCCCTTCCACTCGTCGAGGGCATGCGCCGCAATACCGGTTCCACCAAAAAACGCCAGCAGCGTGCCCGTCAGCCGCAACCAATCAAGTGTGGGCACTAGCCCCGCGCCGATCGCCACGTAGGCGAGGTGCCACGCCGTGTACGGCGGGTGCAGCAGCGCCACCAGGTCGCCCGCGCGCGTGCCCGTGGGTGCGTAGTACGCCGGGCGCAGTCCGGTCATGCCTTGCGACCCCACACAATCAAGCCGCCGCCGAGCGACCGCCGAACGTGCCGCACCTCGCTGAGCCCGGCGGATTGCCACAAGGCATCCACCGCTTCGTCAGGATACCGACGATGGAAGGCGTCGATGCTCGGCCCCAGAAATCGGCCCACCGCTGACCATCCGGACCCCAGCAGCGTCCCGGCCGCCGGTAGTACGGCCCGCGTATACAGCCACCACAGCACTCCCCACGCGCTGCGCGGGCGGCCGAATTCCACCATGCCGATCATGCCACCTGGGCGCACCACGCGGACGAGTTCTCGGAGGCAGCCTGCGGGATCGGCGACATAGCGCAGCAGGTAGCCCAGCGTCAGCGCGTCGAACGCGTCGTCGTCAAACGGCAGCCATTCGGCCCCGGCCTGCACCGCCGTGAACCCGCGCTGCCGGGCCGGTCCCAGCATCTCCCGGCTCTGATCGAGCGCAATGACCCGACAGCCGCGGGCGGCAAGCAGCTGCGCGATCGCGCCGTTGCCCGCCGCCACATCCAACACCCGCGCGCTCGTCTCCAGATTCATGCTGGCGACCATCTCCGCGCGCCAGCGCGGATCCTGCCCCAGGCTCAATATCGTGGCCCAGCGCTGGTAGGTGGGAGCGATCGGCGTAAACAGGCGCCTGGCCGATTGATGCATGGACCCGCTCTTTGGCCGCAAAGTTGCGATCGTGTGGATTACGCTGGTGCGCGCATCCGATCGCGCGTCTGGGCGGCGAGAGCCACCTTGCGCAGCCGCAAGTTCTTGGGGGTGACCTCGAGGCATTCGTCGGAGCGTAGGAATTCGAGCGACTGTTCGAGTGAGAGCACCCGATGCGGCACCAGGGTCTTGGTCTGCTCGGACGTGGACGAGCGCATGTTCGTCAACTTCTTGTCCTTGGTGGCGTTGACGTTCATGTCGCTGGCGCGGGCGTTTTCGCCCACGATCATCCCCTCGTAGACCTCCACGCCCGGACCCACAAACAACAGGCCCCGTTCCTGCAGGTTGATCAGCGCGAAGGCGCTGCTCATACCGCGGCGGTCGTTCACCAGGCTGCCGGTAGGACGGGTTCGAATTTCTCCATGCCACGGCTCGTAGCGCTCGAAGACATGGTGCAGCAACCCGGTGCCGCGTGTCTCGGTGAGAAACTCGGTGTGGAACCCGATGAGCGCCCGCGCCGGGACGAGATACTCCATGCGCACGCGGCCGGCGCCGTGGTTCACCATCTGCTCCAAGCGGCCCTTGCGCAGGCCCATCAGTTGGGTCACCACGCCCAGGTACAGCTCGGGAATGTCGATCGCCATACGCTCCACGGGCTCGCACAGCGTGCCGTCGATCGTGCGGGTCACCACCTCGGGCTTACCGACCGTCAGCTCGAAGCCCTCGCGCCGCATAGTTTCCACCAGCACCGCGAGCTGCAATTCGCCGCGGCCTTGCACCGTCCAGGTGTCGTGGCGGTCGGCCGGCAGGACCCGGATTGACACGTTGCCCACCACTTCGGCGTCGAGCCGGCTTTTCACCAGGCGTGCCGTCATCTTCGAACCATCCTGGCCGGCCAGCGGCGCGGTGTTAATCCCAATCGTCATGGCCAGGCTCGGCTCGTCAATCC
>SHZF01000135.1 GCA_009692425.1 Myxococcales bacterium
TGACACGCAGGAAATAACGCGAACTTCTGTCCGCAAGCCTAGGACGTGAGGACCGCCGGCATCGCCGCCGCCACGCACGCCTGGAGTTCGCCGTACTGGAACGGCTGGTGCAAGAAGCCCGCGAAGTGGCCGTCGGCCATACGGAGCACATCCTCCTCGGCATAGCCACTCATCAGCACGATGCGCAGCGAAGGCGCGAGCTGGTGCACGTCCCGCGCGATTTCCAGGCCGCTGAGGCCGGGCAGCGTCAAATCGAGCAAGACCAGATCGATGGCATCACGGTGCGTCCGCACCAACTCCAGTCCCGCCGGGCCGTCCTCGGCGACCAGACAGTGCAGGCCCATGATCTCCAGCATGTGCGCCACCACGCTCCGCACGATATCCTCGTCATCCACCACCAACACCGTGCCCGTAACGGGGGTGATCTCGGCGCGAACGGGCGGAGCGGCGGGGGCTGGCGCCCCAGCGGGCGCAGCCGGCAGCAACACGGTGAACGTCGAGCCGCGGCCGGGGCTGGATTCGATCCGGATGGTGCCGTTGTGCGCGCGTACGATGCCCAGCACGGCCGATAGCCCGAGTCCCCGACCAGCGAACTTCGTGGTAAAAACGGTTCGAACACCCGGGCCTGGGTGGCCCCATCCATCCCGCCTGCGGTATCGGTCACGGCCAGACCCGCATACAAGCCGGGCGCAAGGGGGTCGCCATCGGGCCGGGCAATTCGCGAGTTGGGTCCAACCTGCTGGGCGAAGGTCCTGATCGTAATCGAGCCGTCCCGGTCTGCAAGCGCTTCGGAGGCGTTGGTGATGAGGTTCATCACGACTTGGCGCACTTGCGTGACGTCGGCCTCGACCGGCGGCGCATCGGGCGCGCATTCGTAATTGGGTGTGACGCGTTTGTTGATCGCGGACCCCAGCAGATCGAACATTTCGCGCACGACCTCAGCCAAGCGCACGGTGCTCACCACGACATGGCTCCGGCCCGAATAGGCCAGCATCTGATTGGTCAGATCGCTCGCGCGCGTGGCCGCCGCCTCGATGCGCTCGACCGTCTGGCGCAGCCGTGAGCCTTCAGGCAGCTCCTGCAGCATCAGGCTGGCATTGCCCAACACCCCCACCAGCAAGTTGTTGAAGTCGTGCGCGATACCGCCTGTCAGAAGCCCCAAGCTCTCCAACTTCTGGGCCTGCTGCATCTGCGCTTCGAACGCGCGACGCTGTTCCTCGTCACGAATCCGCTCCGTGATATCGCGTGCGATCCCCTCGAAAGCCACGCGCTGCCCTGTGTCGTCGAACACCGGCCACATGTGGCTTTCTACCCAAACCGGGGCGCCGTCTTTGCGCACGAGGCGAGCGGTCACAGGACCGGTTAGCGGGGGGCCATCATCGAACGGCGGCCCCAGCTTCGTACCGTTCTCCGCCTGCACAATGCTCCCAAGCAGCAAGGGGTCCCTAATGAACTCCTCGACGGCATATCCGGTGACGCGCGCAACGGCTGGGCTCAAGTACTCGAACGCGGGCGCCGGCCTCACGCGCAACCGGTAGATGATGTCCTGAGCGTTATCCGCAAGGCGTGTTAGCCGGGCCTCACTCACGTGCAGCGCTTGCTCGGCCTGCGCCCGTGCGGCCTCGCGCTGCTCCAGGGACGCCGCCATATCGTCGAAGGCCCGCGCCAGCTGGCTCAGCTCGCTGCTGCCATACCCCGGACCGGTGCGCGCGGTCAACTCGCCCGCGCCGAGGCGCCGCGTTGCCCTGACCAGCGCCCGCACCGGCCGGAGCACCAGCCCGCTCCCCGCGAACCACGCCATGGTTGCCGCAATCGCGCTCACGAGCCCGAGGATGACCAGATTCTTCGCGAGACGCTCGTCGGCCTCTCGAAAGACGACCGACGTAGGGATGCCGATTGACACGTAGGCATCGCCCATCTTCGCCGTGCCCTTCAGAGGCGCGAACCCATAGACGCGCTCTACCCCATCCAGCCCGTGCACGTGCGCGGTGCCTGGTCCCTGGTGACCGAGAATCGCCTGCGTAATAGGCGCGTCCGGCACCGCCTTGCCGATCCATTCGGGGCCGGGGTAGCGATTGAGGATCGTGCCCGTGCGGTCGATCACCATCAGCACCGCACCTTCGGGCAGCCCGGCCTCGACGGCAAGGTCATCCAGCCACGCGAGATCGATGGCGACGTAGACCACCGCCAGCAGCGTCCCGCCGTCGTTAAGAGGCATGGCGAAATTGAGGGTGTTCCGTCCCGTCACCCGGCCAACCTCGTACTCCCCGATCGCCAGCCCGCCAGCTTCGATCGCACGTTGAAAGTAGCTCTGGTCAGCGATGTTCACCGGACCAGGCAGCGGGACGGCGCTGCAGAACAGATTGCCCTGGGGATCGGCCGCGCCGATGTTGGCAAAGATCACCTCCTCACGGAGGAACTCCGCGAATTGCGCGTTGCATGCGGCAGAGTCGCGACGGCGGACCGCCGGGACGTCCGCCGCTTCCCGCAATTCGCGACGGGCGCGCTCGATCAAGCTGGCGTGCTCGCCGGAGGCGCGCCGGGTCAGCTCCAGAACGTACCCCTCGGCATCCTCGGCTTCCTGGCGGCGACCGTCCAAATCCGTGTACAGGATCAGCGCGATGACCGGCAGCAATGGCACGAGCGCCAATGCCAGCAGACGACTGCGGAGGCTCGACCCAAGTTGCGCCAACACCCGGCTACCTCCGTAGCTACGTAGCTCCGCCGCTAGCCGCGGTCGGGCTGACTAACCAGGCGACACTCGTCCACGCCGCCAACCCGCGCCCAGCGCAAGCCAGCCACGCACGGGGTCCATTGTGGGCGCGCGCCGCGCGCCGCCGCAGTAACCGCGTATACCGAGCACGCGCTCCGCCCTCGCCGTGCGCGGCCGTAGGGATACGGCGTGCCGTGCCCGCACCGACCTCCCTGCGACGGCTCGCGATTTTGGAGTGCGGGAGCTTGCTCCCGCTTTGCCAAGCCGCGGCTTGCCGCGGCGGACTCTACGCGGGTCCTGCTGGCGACAGGGTGCATCCGGCGCGTGATCCCGGCGCCAGGTCCGCGGAAGCGCGCTTCCGCTCGGCGAAGCGGCGGCAAGCCGCCGCACTCCAAAGGGCGTGCCGTGCCCGTTGCCATGCGTAGGGGCGTTCAGTTGAACGCGCCCACGAACTCGACGGCGCATCGCCGGAGCGCGAGCGTCTCGCTCGCACGAGAACCCCAGGCGGCCGGGATGGCCGCGCTCCGCATGCGCGCCGCTGCTCCCGGCGGGACGCTATCCTGCCGAGCGAACCCACTGAGGCACGATGTGGCGGGGAACATGCGGGCACTGATCACTGGCGGTACGGGCAATATCGGCTCGCGCCTGGCGGCGGCGCTGGTCGAGCGTGGCGACGAGGTCGCGGCGCTCGACATTCGGGCCGATCCGGCCGTCCCGTCGCCCGCGTTTGCACGGGTTCGCGTCTGGACCGGCGGGGTCGACGATGCGGCGCTCGTGGATGGCGTCGTCCGCGAGCTGCGGCCCGATGCGATTTTCCATCTGGGCGCGATCTTGTCCGCGCAGGCGGAGGAGCGGCCGGACCTCGCCTGGCGCGTGAACTTGGAGGGCACGCGAAACGTGCTCGCGGCCGCGCACCGTCACGACGTAAGCCGCGTAGTGTTCACCAGTACGATTGCGACCTACGGCGCCGGCGTTGCGCTGCCCGTGACCGAGGCGACGCCGCAATGGCCCGCCGGGCTCTACGGCGTGACCAAGGTCGCGGGCGAGCGGCTCGGGGTGTACTACCACCACCGCTTTGGGCTCGATTTCCGCGGCGTCCGGCTCTCCGCCATGGTGGCGCCGCGACCGCCCGCGGGCGGCGCGGCCAGCGCGTTTGTGTGCGAGCTGTTCATCGAGGCCGTCCGCCGGGGCGCATACACATTTCAGGTGTACCCCACGTCCCGCGTGCCCATCGTGTGGGTGGGTGACGTCGTGCGCGCGCTCATCCTGCTGCACGACGCGCCGCCCGAGCGCCTGCGCCAGCGCGTGTACAACATCATCGGCGCCTGCCCCAGCGTGGCCGAGATGGCGGCGGCCGTCACCCGCCGGCTGCCCCAAGTCCGCTTTACCTTCGCCCCCGATCCGGTCAAAGCCCCGATCGTGGATAGCTGGCCGGCTCAGATGGACGATTCGGCCGCGCGTGCCGACTGGGGCTGGGCGCCCCAGTTCGATCTGGAACGCATGACCGACGCGACCCTGGCGGAGTTGCGGCGGTAGTGCGTACTCTCCCAAAGCGCCCAGCTCCTGAACGAACACCCTCCCCCTTGAGGGAGAGGGTTGGGGTGAGGGGGCCGGGCCTGCAATGACCGCGCACCCCGCCTACGACGGCCTGGCCCAGCGCGCGCTTGCCTGCCTGCAGGGCCGCCGCGACGTCTCCGGCTTGGCGGACGTCGATATCCAGCGCGCGCGCCTCTACGCGTACGCCTATCGCACCCAGACCATCGGATCGTTTCACGCCACCCGTGAGGCGCTGGCGCCATGGGCGGATGACGCCCACGTGGCGTTGGCGCGCGCACGGCTGCGCGACCTCCAAGGCCTGGCGATGCAGCTCGTCCCGTCGGATTTTCGCGCCGCCGCGCCGGTGCTCGCCTGGTATCACGCGTGGTGTGACGATGTCGCGCTTGCGCTGCTGCAATCGCCCGCGGGCGACCCGGTGCAGGCTATTCGAGCGCGCTTCTTGGCGGCAATCCAGAAGATTCGCGCTTCGAACGGCCTCGTGCCGCTGCGTGACGATGTGCTGCCCGAGCAAGCGTCGTACCAGGTGCCCGGGATCGAGGTCGTCATCGCGCCGCTGGTGTACGGCGACCACCTCTCGTGGAATACGGCCTATCTGACGGCTGACAGCGCCGGGGCCACCACGCATCGCCACCACTTCCAGGTCGAAATCCACCTGGGCTACGGGCCGCTGCGCGGGCGCACCCTCATGAACGGGCGGGCGGCGCTGGTGGAGGCCAGCTACGCCATGCCGATTCCGCCCATGGTCGATCACGGCTTCGACAATCTAAGCGGGCACGCCCATTTCGTGCCCTTTGTTTTTGGATCCCGCGTGCT
>SHZF01000056.1 GCA_009692425.1 Myxococcales bacterium
GCAAAAACAAGTCGATCGCCTTGGTGTCGCCGTGAGTCGGCTTCAGACGCGAACTTGGCGACCCAACCAGCGACAAGGGACCGTGCCGCTCAAATCTCACTCTCGCTCCGTCGGGTGGCAGTTCATTCGGTAATTCTTGCACGGGCCCTTACTTGACAAGGGCGCTCACGGACTCGAGCAACTGCACGGCTTCGGCCAGGTTGGGCTGCGACGCATCGACCCATTGCGCTTCGCCCGGGCTGATCTGGCCGACGTGGTATCGGAGCCGATGCGGACACGCTCGACCGGCACCGCGACAACGACCGTGTTGTTGGAAAAACTACACGTCCGCGTTTCTCAACACCGTGAACCTGCGGATCTGCCAGGGATGCCAGACCGCGTCTGCCTCACGGGTTGTCGTCTTCTTCCTCCGCCTCGTTCAGTGCATCGGCGGCCGCGTCGGTGTCGCCGAAATACGCCTGCATCGATTCGAAGTAGTACTCGCGCCACCCCTGGGCGTAGCGTTCGCCCTGGCCCTCGGGGATTTCGCCGTGTGCCAGCGTCAACCGTGTGCCACCGGCGTCGTCGGGCTCCAAGGTGACGGTGACGCGCGAGTCGCCATCCGCAGCGGTGAAGTCGGTCGTGCGCCAAGCCTGCACGATGCGGCGCGGCGGGTCGAGTTCAAGTGTCGTGCCGGAGATGTAGCCGTCCCAGGCAGTGAACTTGCCGCCGGCCGCCGCGTCGATCGTCGCCACGCCGCCGGTGAACGCTGCGTGCTCGTCGGGGTCGAGCCAGGCTTCATAGACGCGATCGGGCGGAGCGGGCAGGGTGACGGCGAGTTCGAAGGCGTCCTGGGCCATGACGGTCTCCTCAACGATGGGTGCCGCCCGTGGTTACCGCGCGGCCCGCCGACCGTCAAGCGTCGGGCGAACCCATGCCGGCTACACGCCCGGACGACGCCCGGTCTCGACCTTCGCCGCGGCCCTGTGATCGAGGCGCAGGTCGGACAACTGGTCGTGGAACTTCACCTTCGACATCATCAGCTTCTCTTGCGCATTGACGATGGCGACGGTGTTGTCCTGCAGCTTCTGCGAAGTCTCCTTCATCTTGCTTTGCAGGTGCGTCATCAGCGAGCCGGTCGTGCGTATGAGCTTGAGCTCGAAGATCTGGCGCTGCAGTTCATCGGCCCGCGTGCGGAACTCATTGCCGCGCTCGCGCAGGCTCACGATCGACTCTTCGTGGCGGGCCATCTCGCCATGCAACTCGAGCACGCGCCCGACCGACGCGGCGATCTCGGCATCGGCCTGCGCCGTTTGCAGCCACACCTTGACGAGGTCGATGCCGACTGCCGAGCGCAGATCTACTGTCCGCTGCATGGGTGTCGCTTCCTCGATTTCGATCGACTTCGTCTCGCCGGGGCCCATCTCGACGGCGAACAGGCGGGCCTCGCCCAGGCGCTCGACGACCTTGGGCGACTTCGTCAGTTCCCACCCCTTCCGCACGCTGTGGCGTATGAGCAGGGTCGCGGCGGTGTGCAGGCGATTCGTGATGCGCAAGTGCGTCGCCTTCAGGTGCTGCACTTCGCACGTCAACACGCCGCGGTTGAGCTTGACGAGCTTCGACATGCGGTCGCCGCCCTTGTCGTCGCGGTCCACCACGACCTGGCGATCGAGCCCGAAGGGGACGACGGCGGTCGCGCCCGGCGGCACAGGCTGCGTGAGCCCCTCGCCGACGAAGCGACCGGTCGCGTAAACGGTGACAGGGCCGCTTTCGAGCGTCGAAGTCGTCGGATTGCGAAAGCGCACCGAGCGGAAGGCATAGCGCGTGTCGCCGTTGCGCCCCTCCGCGTCGTAAAGGTAGACGACGTCGCCGGTCGCCGTGCCCTGCATCACGGACACCATCGCCGACGTGCCCTTTTCGACCGTCATCGCCGTGGTCGACTCGAAATGGGACTCGCCGACCGGCATTGCGTTGTCTTCATCGGGCTTGCCGCTGCCGGATTGCGGCGGCAGCTTCGTCTCGACCACGCGGACGCCCGCCTTTTGGCCGGCCACGGGGGCGCGCACCGCGATGGAGAGTTTGCCCGGGGCCACGCCGCGCTCGATCAACTGGTTGCGCAACAGGTTGGCGCGATCGCGCGCCTTGTCGTCGCCCTCGGATTCGCCGACATCGGCGTAGCCCTCGATGACAAGGTTGGCGTTATTTTTCTTGAGTGACTCCGAGAGGTTCTTTACGCGCTCCTCGTCCAACCGCGGGTCCCGCCGCGCGCTGGCGACGTCCGGGTGGCCGACGGGGCGCGGGATGTCGAGGTCTTCGAGTTGCGCCAACACGACATCCTTGCCTTCGTCGCCGCCGAGCAACGTTCCTCCCAGCGGCGGAGCCTTGGCGAATGAATCCTGCGTCCGCAGCGTCTCGCGGTGCACCACGCGGATGCTATGGAGATCGTAGCGGAATGATAGCGCCGAACTCGAGCCCACACCGATCTTGACCGCCCGCCAATCTTCGCCCGACGTATTGTCGACCACCGCCCAGCCCTGCAGCGAGACCTTGCCGTCGTCGCCGAGCACGACGCGGTAGCTCGGCTTCCACGCCGGGGCTTCGGTCACGTAGGTCAGCACGAGATCGCGGTGGGCTTTGTCGGGCAACTGGATGGCCATATCGACGTGACCGCCCGCGACGACCGAACGGCTCGGGAACGACACCGGCACGGGCTCGCCCGTCTTGGCGTCGGCGACGGTCAGCGACTTGAGGAAGTCGTCGATCTTGTCAGCCGGTACGCGCAGTGAGAGCTTGTCACCTTGCGTGGTGGCGCGGCGCTCGTAGTAGGCGATGCCGTTGCGATAGACCACGACCCGGCCGAGCGTGGCGTTGTCGGTCTGGACGTAGGAGGTGTGGGGCGTGCACGCGGCGGCGCTGGCAATCAGGGCCAGCGTGGCGGCAGTGGAGACGGGAAGGCGCATGGGACTCTCCTTGGTTCGGTGGGCGCGGGGCCGCGCCGGTGGGCGGTGCAGGCCCTTGGGACGCGCGGCTCACCGATCCGATCTGCGGCTGTACAATATGGAGTGGGTAAAGTGGAGTTGCGCGATAGACCGGTCGCGCCCACAACGCTGCCCCCAACCGGGCACGCGATGCCCCCGCAGACGGGAAGGAACCATGATCATGCGCCCATTTTTCCTCATGATCCTCTGTTTCGCCACCGCGTGCGCCACGCCGGCCCCCGCGGGCGGCACGTACGTCGCACCCGCCGGAGGTACGGACTCTGGCGCCGGCACCACCGCAGATTCCGGTACGGGCGCTGTGAGCGATACGGCATCCGTCGGCCCCAGCAAGGGCGACGATACGAAGAACACGGCCGCCATCGAGTCCAAGGGCGAGACCGGCACCGCGACGCAGGTCAAGGCCAACAAGCCGGCGACCGCGGCCGACACGAAGAACAGGATGCTGGGCGGGGCGAACGCTGGAAAGATCCTGTCGCTTTTTGTCTCGGATGGCACATCAGTACTCGTCGTCACGGTCGACACGGACAAGGTCGATGTGCCGGGCACGTTCCCGGTCGGCGGGCCGAACAGCGAGGCGTGGGTGTCGCTGACGCAGGCTGCGCCGATCCCGGGCGTCTACAACTCCAAAGACAAGGGCACGATCACGTTGTCGAATTGCCCGGAGAAGCCCGGCGTCGCGATCGTCGGGTCGCTCAATGATGTCGTCGTCTACAACGATGCGCCGATCGCCGGTGCGGACAAGCAGAAGACACTCAAGGGACCGTTCAACCTGGTGTACCAGGGCGGTGCCAGCGCTCTGACATGCAGGGTGCCGTTCACGCAGCCGGTCGACGCGGGTGGCACCGCCAAGGACGCGGGCTCGACCGGCGGCGGCAAGCTGTCGATGTTCAAGAAGCCGGCGGGTTCGACGTGTTCGAGCGAGGCGTGCGACGGCGGAGCGAACGTAACCCGTAACTGTTGCAAGTATGGTGAGTGCCTCTCAGTGTGCTTTGGTTCGTGTGCAGAGGAAATCGTCGCGTGCGCGATGGGCTGCGGTGCCGACGCCACGTGCGGCGCCGGCTGCAGCGCGAAGACGTACACCTGCTTCGACTCCTGCCCGGAAAAGTGCAAGGTCGACGCCGGGTGCAAGGCTGGACTCACGACGCTGAACAAGTGCCTGAAAGACAAGTGCCCCGAGGACAGCGACGCGTGCGCCTACGCCAAGTGCTGTGGCGAGATCAAGGGCGCCTGGTAGCCCCGGCGCGCCAGCACAGAACAGTGCCCGTGAACAACAATGCGGCGACTGCAGAATGTGCAGTCGTGACGATCGTGTGCACCAACGACAGCACGTTGGCGGCGCCGATGCCGACCTGCACCAGCATGAGCCAGGCGAGGCCGCGGGTCGGGGTGCGGGCCCGCGCATCGGCGCGCGCCACCCATGCCAGCGCCAGTGCGCACCCGACCAGGGCATAGGCCGTCAGCCGGTGGAACACCTGCAGCCCCACGTAGCCCGTCCAGGCTGGAAACCACTCGCCCTCGTTGCAGGTCGGGAACTCCGCGCAGATCAGTCCGATCACGTGGCTCGAGACGGCGCCGCCGAGCACGAACTGGAGCAGCAGCAGCCCCGTCCACATGGTCAGTATGGTCCGGACGGACGGCGGCGGCGCGGCAATCGGCAGTGACGGCGCCACGGCCTGCAGACCGAGCGCGCGCACGTCCAGTCCGACCCACACCATGAGCGCGGCAAACCCGTTGCCGAGCAGCAGGTGGATGACCACGGGCCACCATTCGGGACGCGGCGCGCCATCTCCCTTGTGCACGATGAGCACGGTGAGGCCGCCGAACACGACCTGGGTCGCCAGAAGCGCCGCACCGCCAAGCATCTGGCGCCGCACGTGGCGCCACACGCCCGGCAGCCGGCGTGCTTGCAGCAGACCCACGGCAAACGCGATCGAGACGAGGCCCGCGAGCACGCGGTGTCCGTATTCCCACGGCACGCCCTCGATGTGCAGGTTGGGCACGACAGCGCCGTGGCACAGGGGCCAGTCGGGGCAGGCCAGGCCCGCTTGCTTGGCCCGCACCAGGGCGCCCAGGCAAATGAGCACCCACGTGGCGGCGGCCGTGGCGAGAAACCAACGGGCGAGGCCGGGGGCGCCCATGACCGGACCCACGATGGGCTTCACGGGGCGCTCAAAAGCGCAGGGCGAGAGTGGCGCCGCGCAGCGTTGGCCGCTCGGTGCCGGCGAAGGGGTCCAGCCAGGGAGTCAGCGTCGCCGTCGGTGAACCTGCCGGCTGCGTCCACAGCGCCCACAGGATGCCGCCGGCCAAACTGGCTGTTCCCACGCCGAGCGCGGCGTAGGCGATCGAGTGGTGGCCGGCGATCGCCTCGCGGTCCGTCGTGAGCTTCGCCGCACCACCCGGATAGTCGTAGTGCCCCTTCGCTTTGTGGTCGGCCACGGAATCGTTGGCGGAACCGGCCTGGACCAGGAAAACGACTCCCGTCATGGCGATGGCCGCGCCGGCCGCGGCGACGACCCATGCTGGCGTGCGCGAGGTCGCTGCCGGCGCCGCGGCGATGCCCGCTTCGGGACTCACCGCGCCGACCGCTGCGGGCGCTTCGACACCGCTTGCCGGAACCGGGCGGCCGTCTGGCCCTGCTCGCGCCGGCACGGGGGCGGCGAGCGGCGCGGCGGCCAGGCGGACCTGCAGCGCGGCGAGGCGCTGCTCCACTTCGGTCCGCTCCGTGCCAGCGGTTGCCAATTGCAGGTAGCGTTCGAACAGGTGGCGCGCGTGCTCGAGTCGGCCGGCCTCCTCAAATGCGCGGCCGGCGTTGCGCAATCGCACGAGCTTCTCGGGATTCAAGGCGAACGACCGCTCGAAAAGCTCGGCGGCGGCATGGTACTCCAGCCGTTTGAACAGGTCGGCGGCCTGATCGGCGAGTTCCTTGCCCGCATCCTTTTTCGGGCCGGCGACCGCGGCGGCGGGAGCCACCGCCACGAAAAGCGTCACACACCAAGCGATGATGGCAGCGCTCGTGCGGGTGCAATCAGCGGGCGGTTTCATCACAGGGCCTCGTCTCCGTCCGACTTCGCGCGGGCGGGCTTGCGGGCGGGGGCCGCGGACTCTCGTGCGGCGGCATGGGGCCGGGCTGCGGCAGTTCCCGAGCCCGCGGCGCCGGGCGCTGGCCCGGGCAGGCCGTCGGCAGCAGGCGTGCTTGGGACTGGGGCGGCGGCAGGAGCGGCGAGCGCAACCCGTACGGTGCCGACGCGCGCGGCGGTTCCCGGAGCGGCGCGCTGATCCTTCAGGGCCGCAACCAGGCACGCGGCGCCCGCTTCCGCTTGCAGGCTGTGCGGCACCTCGACGGCGGAGACGGCGCCATCGGGTGCCACCTGCACACGCAGTTCGAGCAGCGCCGGTCGCGGCATCGTCGGGAATGCAAGAAAGCAGGCCACCGCTCGTTCGCGCGCGGCGGCCGCCAGTTTCGCACCTTCGGCGCCGTCGAGCGGAAGTTCTGGGGCCGGCGTGGGATGATCGGCGCCGGCGCCGGTTCCGCCCAGCCCTGCCAGAGGGGCGGGCTCGCGGGGTGCGGCCGCCGCCGCTTGTTGGTGCGCCGCCGCTTGTTGGTGCGCCGCCGCTTGTTGGTGCGCCGCCGCTTGTTGGTGCGCCGCCGCTTCGTGGTGCGCAGCAAGCGACGCTGAAGTTGCGGTCTCGGCGCCACCCTTCGATCCACCGAATGCGAGCCAACCGACGCTGCCTGCGAACGCCAGCCCCGCGATCGACGCGCCGATGACGAGACCCGTGCCCGGCTTGCCCACACCTGCAGCCGGCCGGCCCGGCACCACGGGGGGCTGGCTCAACATCACGGTACCGGTGTCCGGGCCCGGCACCGCTTCGACCGCCTTGTGGGGCGCCGTCGAACCGGTCGCAGCGCGCGCCCCGGCCACAGGCGCCGCCGCACCGGAGACCGCTCCCTGCATCGCGGCCACGCGCAACGGGGTCATCGACACCTGCGAAGTCGGCTCGTGCTCGGGTGGCCCCACCGCACGCGTCTTGGCCGAACGCGCCCGGCGCGACCCTGCCAGCGCTTCGGGACCGATGCCGACGAGCACCTCTTCGAGCGCGTCCTGCATGTCTTTGGCGTCGGTAAAGCGATCCCACGGCTGCTTCTTCAGCGCACGCATGACGACGTCTTCCAAGCCCACCGGCAGCTTGTGCTGCGTCACCTCCTTGAGGCGCACGGGCTCGCGCTGCATGTGCATCATCAGCGTTTCCATGGCGCTGCTGCCGGAGAACGGCACGTCGCCCGCCATGCACTGGTACAGGATGACGCCGAGCGCATACAGGTCCGAGCGCCCGTCGAGCGGCTTGTTCAGCACCTGCTCGGGACTCATGTATTTCGGCGTGCCGACGGTGAATCCGGTCTTCGTCAGGCCCGAGTCGGTCGGGGCGTTCTGCGCCTTGGCGATGCCGAAGTCGATGACCTTGACGAAGTCGTCTTCGCCGTGCACGCGGCACAAGAAGATGTTGTCGGGCTTGAGGTCGCGGTGGACCAGGCCGGCGTGGTGGGCTTCGGCCAGCGACTTCAGCACGGCGAGGGCGATGCGGATGGCGCGCACGGGCTCCATCGCGCCACCCTCGTCTTCGAGCGCCTTTTTGAGATCGACGCCCTGCAGCAGTTCCATCGCGATGTACAACATGCCGGCGTCGGTCTGCCCGAAATCGTACACCTTCACCGTGTTCGGGTGGTTCAACTGCGACGCTGTGCGCGCCTCGTTGAAGAAGCGCTGCAACTGGGTGGGGTCTTCGGCGAGGTCCGGCTTGAGGACCTTGAGCACGAGTGACTGGCCGGTGGCGACGTGTGCGGCCTTGTACACCGCGCCGAACCCGCCTTGCCCGAGCAGGCCCTCGATGCGATAGCGCCCGCCGACGACGACGCCCGCCTGGACGGCTTCGGTCGCCAGCGGTGTCACCGTGATCGTCGGGCGCTGGTCCGTCGGGCAGATCGCCTCAGCGGTGCGCAGGCCGCACTGGGGGCACAGACGGTCGGTCATCGAGTCTCCGCTCCAACAGGCTCAGGGTGCGGCTGCACGCGAGGCTAGCAGCGTCCTGCGGTGGTGGCAAAGGGAGGCGCCGCCGTTGTCGGGCAAACTGCCTATTTGTCGAGCGCCGCATGCCGCTCGGGATGTCGTTCGTCGTCGCGTTTGGCTTCCCCCACCTGCTGCCGGCCGGCCTCGTGGCCTCTGGCGGACCGGTGCCGCTGCAGGGGCAAGCGGGGAGCGTTCGGTTGTGCGGCCATGCCTACCGCACGAGCAGGCCACGCGACGTGAGCCGGCGCTCCATTGCGTACGCCCATCACTGCGCGCAGTCGGGGTCCAAGTACAGGCAGCCCGTGTCGCAGGTCCCGTTGCCGTACAGGCCCTTGGCCTTGCACTTTTCGCCACACGTGCCCATCGACTTGAGGTCCGGCGCCGAGCACTCGTAGCCGGTGAAGCAGTAGCCGACGCCCGGCCCGCACGCCGCGTCCTTGCCGCCCAGGGGCAGGCACACGCTCGTGCCCGAGGTTGCGTCTTTCGGACCGCAGATCAAAAAGTTGGCGCACCAGCCGACGCCGTAGCCGCACGGCTGCCCGGCCAACTTCATCGGCAAGCATGTGCCGGTGCCCGCACCCGAGATCGCCTCGTTGCACGCCAGCCACGCCGCGCACGAAGTCGCCGTCGCGAAGTCTCCGCACGTCGCCCCGGGCCCGCCCGGCGCGTAGCATTGCGCCGTGGTCTGTTGGCTCGATGTCCACGAGCACTCGGCCGGGTCTTCGCAGCCGCCGACGCCGGGTCCGCACGCGCCGCCCACTGGGGAACTCGGCTTGCACACGTACGATTTCGCGCCCTTGACGACCGACACGCACTCCAATCCCGCGGCGCACAGTCCCTTGCCGACCTGCCCGCAGGGTTCGTCGAGGCCGACGTCGGCGTAGCATTTCAGGGTCTTGTACTCGACAGAGGTGTAGAAGCACTGGCCGCCAGGTTGGCAGAACCCGCCGCCGTAGATGCCGCACGCCTGGCCCGCGGCGTTCTGCGCGGCGCACTTGAGTCCTGTCTTGGCCTCGCCGTCGAATGTGCAGTCCAGCCCCGCGCCGCAGTAGCCGATTCCCGGGCCGCACGCCTTGCCGGAGCCCTGGTCGGGCAGACACACGAAATCGTCGATGGTCTTGGTGGCCACGCACTGGCTGCCGGGGACGCAGGCTTGCGACTTCGCGAAACACGAGACGCCGAGGCCCACACCGCCGCCGATCAGCTTGCACTTGCCCGCGTCGCACTGCAGGCCCGAACTGCAGGTCTTGCAGATGCCGCCGCACCCGTCCGGGCCGCACTCCTTGCCAGCGCACTCCAGCTTGCAGGGGATATCGGGTTTGGCGTCGGGCGGGCTCACGTCGGGCTTGCCCAGGTCCGCCGAGCCGAGGTCGGGGCTGCCGGTGTCGGTCTCACTTGCATCTGGCGACCCTGCATCGGGTACGAACGCATCCCCCACCGCGCCGTCGGGCTTGGGTTGGCTGTCTGGCGCGGCGTCGGTCGGTGGCCCGGAATCGGCGAGCTTGGCTGCATCGCCCGTGGTCGCGCCGGTGTCTGTCGCACTCGCATCGGCCGCCGTTGTCGATCCGTCCCCGCTGGCTGCCGCGTCGCCTGCTGCCGCAGCGCCGGTCGCCTTGCATTGGGTCAGCTTCTTGGTGCCGGCACCCGACGTCGGGTCGGGGGCCTCCAGGCACGTCGATCCCGCTGGACACGCCTCGACTTGGAGCCACGTCGAGGTCGCCGCATCGCACTTCATGCGCACGGGTCCCGGCGCGAAACGGCAGCCCTCGCCTTGCGCGGTCGGCTGGCATGGCGCCCCGGGCACACCGCTGCTGGCGATCGGCCCGGCGAGGCCACCGCCGCCACCAATGGTCTGCGTGGCGCAGGCCGCCATGCACGCGAAAAGGAGGAAGGCGCAACGAACGGACAAGCAGAACACGGCAACCTCGGCGGTGGGTGACGGTCGCAGCTTGCCAGAGCGGAGGTAGGCTGAACAGGTGTGGTTTCGCGCCACCGGCGTTGCGCACGTACCCAGAATGTGGTAGGTTCAGCGCCGCTTCGACTCTCGTTTCCCGGCCCAGAGGTCCCGATGCGCTTGCTCGTACTCGTAGCTGCGGCCACCCTAAGCGTCGCCCTCCCGCGCGCCGCCTCGGCCTGTGGCGGTTGCTTCTCGCCGCCATCTGCCACCACGGACCAGGTCGTCGTCCAAGACGCGGAGCGCGTGCTTTTCGTGCGCGATGCCAAGACCAAGCAGTCCACCGTCTGGGTCGAGGTGCGCTACTCCGGGCTCGCCAAGGACTTCGGCTGGGTGCTGCCGCTGCCCAAGGTGCCCCAGGTCGGCGTCGGCTCGGCCGTGGTGTTCGACGCGCTCGATACCCGCATGGCGCTGCGCTATGCGCTGAAGGTGCGCGACCAGGAGAACTGCCGCTTTCCCGAAGACGGCTGCGTGCCTGGCCAGTTCGACGAGAAGTTCGGCGGGCCGCCGCCGCAGCCCAGCGCCGGCGCCGGGCTCCCCGCGGGCGGCAGCGTCGGGTCGCCCAACGTCGAAATCCTCGCCCAGGGCCAGACCGGGCCGTACGACTACGTGGTGGTCAAGGGCAGCGAGGCCAACGTGCTGTATGAGTGGCTGACCAAGCGCGGCTATGCGACACCGGCCAAGGCCAAGCCGATCCTGCAGAGCCACATTGACAAGGGCGACGTGTTCGTGGCGATCAAGCTGTCAAACGGGCAGGGCGTCAATGCGATCCGGCCGCTGTCTCTGGTCATGGACGACGCCGAACCGTGCGTGCCGCTGCGGCTGACGTCGATCGCGGCCCAGCAGGACATGGCGGTCATCGTCACGGTCGCGGGTCCCGGGCGCGCGGTCGTCAAGAACCACCTCGACGTCGAGCCGAATCCGCTGCGAATGGGCCTGGTCGGCATCGTCGATCCGTTGTTCCTGCCGTGCCCGCAGGGCAGCGAGGGTGGCCAATGCCGCGTGCCGGCCAACACCGGGCAGGTGCTGGCGGCGGCGATCGACGAGGCCGGGGGCCGGGCGTTCGTCACCGAGTCGGCGATCGGTGGAGTGGACATGAAGAAGTTCAGCCCGCTGCTCGACCTCGACACCGCGTCGCTCAAGACCGTGCCCCACCTGCTCGCGGCGGCGCGCTACCTCGACACGCACCGGGCCAACCTGCCGTTGACCGAAGAGACGGCGGCCGTGCTCGCCAAGCAGTTGAAGGTCGAAGCGATCATGCCCGGCGTGGCGCCCCTGCAGGCGATGGCCAACCTGCGCGCGTGCGGCCAGTTCTGGAACCAGTTCGGCGGCGACTTCGGTCCCCCGCTGTGCAACCTGCCGAAGGGCCCGTCGCTCGACCGCGAAAAGGTCAAGGCCATCGGCGTCGACGGCGTCGCGCTGGCCGATGCGGTCATGACCGAGGTGGTCAAGCCGGTCGTCGAGGTGGCCGCGATGCTGGGGCAGTCGAGCGTGGTGACGCGGCTGCAGATGCGGATTTCGCCCGAGGAGATGGACCGCGACCCGATCTTCGCCTACAGCAGCACGTTGCCGCTGCAGAGCCCGGCGCGCCCGATCGACATCAACGGCGTCTGCCTCGACGGGTGGCTCAACGGCAAGACGGGGTCGCGCATCACGCTCGATGGCCTCGGCTCCTGGGTGTTCAACGGCAACAACGCTCAGGATGTGCGCTTCAAGGACGCTCCGGCGGCGCTACGGATCGCGCTGCACGACGAATCGGGGCCGCCGCTGCTGATCGGCAAGGAGCAGATCGCGCTCGTCGATACCGCGATCAAGGGCGCCGTGCCGGGCAAGCCGAGCCTGCCGCAGGGCTTCACCATCAAGGCGCCTGCAGCGTGGGTGCCGCCCAAGTCGGACCCGATCGTGACGACGCTCGGCCCGTGGAAGAAGCCGTTCCCGTGGTGCAAGGCGAAGCGGGGCTGGGAAGACAGCAAGCTGCCGCCCGCGGCGACCCTGCCGCCCGTCATGAACGCCGATGCGGGGGCGCAGCCGAGCGGCCCGGTGGCCGGTGTCGATGCTGCGGGTGGTTGGAACGAGACGACGCCCCCGGCCACGGGAGCCAAGCCGCCCGCGACACCGCCGCGTGACGATTCGGGCTGTACGGCGGGTGCGCGCGGTGCACCGAGTACGCCGTGGCTGGGCCTCTCAGGGTTGCTCAGCGCCCTGGGGGTCGCCGTTGTGCTGCGCCGCCGGAAGGCCCCGGCCTTGTGATTGGCACCCAGCCCCGCACCGCGTAGACTCCCGGCCCCCGGCGCGCCGCCCCCACGCGGGTTGCGCAGGCCGCGCGCCGACAGGAGTCGCCCATGTCCCGCCCAGATCTCGTACTCGTATCCGGCCGCCGCACCGGCTTCGGCAGCTTCGGCGGTGCCCTCAAGGACCTCAGCGCCACCGACCTCGGCGTCCACGCCACGAAAGCAACGCTGGCCGCGGCGGGCTGCGCTCCCGAACTGGTCGATGCCGTGTTCGTCGGCAACGTGTGCCAGACTTCGGCCGACGCCATCTACCTTGGCCGCCACATCGGCCTGCGCAGCGGGATGCGCCACGAGGTGCCGGCGTTGACCTTGAACCGCCTGTGCGGCTCCGGCTTCGAAGCGATCGTGCAGGCGTGCCAGGCCATCTTGCTGGGCGATGCCGAGGTCTGCCTGGCCGCCGGCGCCGAGAGCATGTCGCAGGCTCCGCACGTGGTCCGCGGGGCGCGCTGGGGCATCGGCCTGGGGCCCGGCGGCAAGTTCGAAGACACGCTGTGGTCGTGCCTGACGGACTCGTTCACCGGCATGGCAATGGCCAACACCGCCGAGAAGCTTGCGCGCACGCACGGGATTTCGCGGGCCGACTGCGACGACTACGCGCTCGGCACCCAGCAGCGCTATGCGGCGGCGCTGGCGGCGGGCGTGTATGGCGATGAGATCGCGCCGCTCGAACTGCAGACCCGCAAGGGGCCGGTGCCGTTTGCCAAGGACGAGCACGCGCGCCCCGACACGGCGCTCGAGGGCCTGCAAAAGCTCAAGCCCGTGTTCGAAAAGGACGGTGTCGTGACCGCCGGCAACGCGTCGGGCATCGTCGACGGCGCCGCCGCCGTGCTGGTGACCACTGCGGCGCGCGCGGCCCGCGAGGGGTGGAAGCCAATTGCGGTCGTGCGCGGCTGGGCGGCAGTCGGCTGCGACCCGACCGTGATGGGCATCGGCCCGGTGCCGGCGGTACAGAAGGTGCTGGCGCGCGCCGGGCTCAGTGTCGGCGACCTCGACGTGGTGGAGGTCAACGAGGCGTTTGCCCCGCAATACCTCGCCGTCGAGAAGGACCTTGGGCTCGACCGGGCGCGCACGAACATCCACGGTGGCGCCATCGCGCTCGGCCACCCGCTGGCCGCGTCGGGCACGCGCATCATGCTGCACCTGGCGCTCGAACTGGCACGTTCGGGCAAGCAGCGGGCGGTCGGTTCGGCGTGCATCGGCGGCGGTCAGGGCATTGCCATCTTGATCGAGCGCGCCTGAACGGCTCACCGCAGGAGATACGATGATCACCGACGACTTCGCGGACTCCGCCGCCATCGGCAGCGCGCCGCCCGCCTTTGCGCTGCTGGCTACCGACGGCCGCACGGTGCGGCTCGCCGACTTTGCCGGACGCCCTCTCGTCGTGGTGTTCACCTGCAACCACTGCCCCTACGTCATCGGCTGGGAGGCGCGGTTGCAGGAACTCGTGCGCACGTTCGGCGACCGCGTCGGCTTCGTCGGCATCAACGCGAATGATGCGGTCCGCTACCCCGACGACAGCTTCGCGCGGATGCAAGATCGCGCCACCAAAGGCCTGCCCTACCCGTACTTGCACGATGCCACGCAGGCGACGGCGCGCGCCTGGGGTGCCAAGGTCACGCCCGATTTCTTCGTGCTCGATGCCCAGCACCGGCTCGCCTACCGCGGCCGGCTGGACGCGTCCGCGAAGGACGTTACGGCTGCCGGTACGCCGTACTTGCGGCTGGCCATCGAAGCCGTGCTGGCGGGCCACGCCCCCGCAGCCGCAACCACTGCGGTCGAAGGGTGCTCCGTGAAGTGGTTCCTGTGAGCAAGCCCCGTGTGCTGGAATTCCTGCCGCTCGGAGGAGTGGGCCGCATCGGTATGAACGCGATGCTGATGGCCTATGGCGACGACGCGGTGCTGCTCGATTGCGGGGTGATGTTCCCCGAAGCGGACCAACTCGGCGTCGACGTGATCGTGCCGTCGCTGGCCGTGCTCAAGCGCTGGGCGCCGAAGCTGCGTGCTTTCATGATCACGCACGGCCACGAGGACCACATCGGCGCCCTGCCGTGGGCACTGCGCACCGTCAACGCGCCTGTGTACGCGACGCGGTTCACGTCGGGCCTCATCCAGCACAAGCTGCGCGAACACGGCCTCGCCGACAGCACCGATCTTCGCTTGATCGCGCCGGGCAAACCGGTGACGGTGGGGCCGTTCGAATTCAACTTCCTGCGCGTGACCCACTCGATCCCCGACTGCGTGTCGCTCGCCATTCGCACGCCGGTCGGCAACGTCGTGTTTACCGGCGACTTCAAGATCGAGAGCGGGCTGCGCGACGGGTGCGAGTTCGACGCTGCCGGCTTCCAGGCATTCGGCAAGGAGGGCGTGCTGTTGATGATGTCCGACTCGACGAACGCCGAAGTCGCCGGCTGGTCGGGCAGCGAAGACAAGGTGGGCGCCGCGCTGGC
Source organism: Myxococcales bacterium (assembly GCA_009692425.1). Taxonomy (GTDB): domain Bacteria; phylum Myxococcota_A; class UBA9042; order UBA9042; family UBA9042; genus SHZF01. Next base: position 14,737 of record SHZF01000056.1, read on the forward strand.
CGAGGTGATCGCCAAGTGCGCGGGCAGGGTGATCGTCACGCTTTTCGCCTCGAACGTGTACCGACTGCACAGCGTGGTCGATGCGGCGCGCGAGGCTGGTCGCTACGTCGCGCTCGCCGGCCGCTCGCTGCGGACGTACATCGATACGGCCAACGGCTTTACGAACATGCCGTTCGCGGCCGACGACTTCATCGAACTCAAGGACATCGCGCGCTACGACGACAACGAGATCGTGGTCGTGTGCACCGGTTCACAGGCTGAGCCGCGGGCCGCGCTGGCGCGGGCGGCCCAAGGCGGGCATCCGGACCTTACGATCAAGGCCACCGACACCGTCGTGCTGTCGAGCCGCGTGATCCCGGGCAACGAGCGGCGCATCCACCAGATGCTCAACAACCTCGCGCGGCGCGGGGCGCACGTCGTCTACTCGCGCAACGACCGCCGCATCCACGCATCGGGCCACGCCGCGGCCGACGAGCAGAAGCAACTGCTGCAGTGGGTCAATCCGCGCTGGTTCGTGCCGGTCCATGGCGAGTACACGTTCTTGCAGCGCCACGCCGATCTGGCGCGCGAGGTGGGCGTGCAGCACACGCTGGTCGTCGAAAACGGCACCCGCCTCGAAGTGACGCCCGACGGCGTACGGCAGGCGGAACTCCTCGATGTCGAGCCGTGGTATGTCGATCAGCAATTGGTCGGGGATGCCGACACGCTCGAACTGCCCCAGCGCGCCCAGATCGGCTGGAATGGGGTGGTCGCAGTCACGCTGCGCATCCGGCGCCACAAGGTGCACGTCTCCGGCACGTCGATGGTCAAGCCGTTCGGCGTGCCGCACGGCCCCGGGACAGCGGCGGACGACCTGCGGCGTGCGCTTGACGTGTGGATTGCCGGCCTCGAACCCAAGCTGCCCGACAGCGCCATCGAAGGCCAGGCGATGCAATTCGTGCGGCGCCACATCAAGCGGGTGACCTCGCGCAAGCCGGTCGTGCTGGCGTTCGTGCACGACGTGGGCGCCGAACCCGTTGCTGCCACGGCAGAATAGGCCCAGACAACCATGCCTGCCCACCGCATCGTGCGCGCCTGGTTCGAGGCGTCGGTCGCCCGCTCGGAGGAGTTGGCCGCCGGGCCGCCTGAGATCGCCTTTGTCGGCCGCTCCAACGTCGGCAAGTCGTCTTTGCTCAACGCGCTGTGCAGCCAGGCCACGCTCGCCCGCGTGAGCCGCACGCCGGGGCGCACGCAGCGGGTCAACGTGTTTCATGCCGAGTTGGACGATGGCCGCGCGCTCCGCCTCGTCGACCTGCCGGGATTCGGCTACGCGAAGCTCTCGCACGCCCAACGCGACGAGATGGCGCCGATGGTCGCCGCGTTCGTCGAGAACCGGTTCTCGATCGGCTGGCTCAAGGCCGTCGTCCTGCTGCACGACCTGCGCCGGGACGCGGACGACGACGCGATCGGGTTCGCCGCCCACATCCGCAACGTGCAGGGCAAGGTCGAACTGGTGGCCACCAAGGCCGACCAGGTGCCCAAGACGCGGCGCGGCGCGATGCTCGACACGTTGCAGAAGGCGTACGGCTTGCGCTGGCCGCCCGTCGCGGTGAGCACCCACGACGGCACGGGGCTCGACGATGTGCGGCACCTCGTGCTGCGGGCGTGCTTTCCGCAGCCGCCCAAGAAACCGCGCAAATGATCCGCATCCGCCCCGCGACGTCGGATGACCTGGGCGCGCTGGCCCTGCTCGAACGCGATGCGTTGGACGACCCCTGGAGCGAGGCGGGGCTGCGCTCCGAACTCGACGCTGCCCATGGTCGTGTCTACATCGCCGAATCCGCCCACGACGTGGCCGGTTCGCTGTGCGGCTGGGTGCTCGACGGCGCGTTCCACCTGAATCGCATCGCCGTCGCGCGGGAGAGCCGTCAGCGCGGCGTGGGGCGCCGACTCGTGCGCCACGCGCTGAGGCTGGCCGCGTGCGAAGGGGCGCAGCGCGCGTTGCTGGAGGTGCGTGCCGACAACCAGGCTGCGCTCGCGCTTTACCGTTCGTTCGGCTTCGTCACCCGCGGCCAGCGGCGGCGCTACTACCCGGACGGCACCGACGCCCTGCTGCTAGAAGCGCCGCTGGAGCCGTGGCAACGGCGCGAACTGGCCAGCGGCGTCTATGCGATCCTTGACATTGACCGGGTCGTTGCTGGCTTCGGACTCGATGTCGCGCACCTGACTACCTACGCTGCTGCCGCCGTGCACGCCGGAGCGGTCGCGCTGCAACTGCGCTGGAAGGCGCTGCCGGTGCCACACCCGGTCCGCACCGAGGTCGTGCGGGTCGTGGCGGCGGCGGTGGGTGATGAGGTGCCCATCTTCGTAAACGATGACGTCGAGGCCGCGGCCGCATGTCGCGACCTGCCCCACGTCGGGTTGCACCTGGGCCAAGGCGACGCCGCACCCACCCTGGCTCGCCAAGCGCTTGGCCCCGAGGCCTGGCTCGGTTGGAGCAGTCACACGTTGCCTGAAGTCACGGCGGCCGCAAGCCTCTGCATCGATTGCCTCGGTTTCGGTCCCGTTCGCGCCACCGCGACGAAGGCTGATGCGGCTCCGGCGGTCGGCATTGGCGGGCTGCAGCAGGCAGTTCAAGCGACACGGCACGCCGTCGTCGCGATCGGAGGCCTGCAGGCCCGCGACCTTGCGAGCGTGCGCGGTGCGGGCGCGCGCGCTGTGGCCGTGATCGGCGCCTGGCTGGGTCCCGACGGTCGTCCCCACACGCCTGCCGAGGCCGGAGCCGCCGTCGCACGCCTGACCGACGCCTGGCACGCCGCCGGTCCACGGGAGCCCGGCGATGGCCGATGATGTCTGGACGCTGCAGGCACTGCTGGCCTGGACGCGCGGCTGGTTGGAGAAGCACGGCTCGCCGACCGCGCGCCTCGACGGCGAACTGCTGTTGTGCGCGGTGCTCGGGTGCCGGCGCCTCGACCTGATGCTGCGCTTCGACCAGCCGGTGCAGAAGGACGAGCTCGCGCGCTTCAAGGCCCTCATCCAGCGGCGGGCCAAGGGCGAACCGGTGGCGTACATCCTCGGGCGCCGCGAGTTCTATGGCCTGGACCTCGAAGTCGATCGCCGCGTGCTTGTGCCGCGCCCGGAAACAGAGTCATTGGTCGATTGCGTGCTGGGCTGGCTCAAGGGAGCCGTCGCGGTGCCCGGCGATGTGCTCGACCTCGGCACCGGCAGCGGCGCCATTGCCCTGGCCGTCGCCGACGCCCTCGGCACGACCGGGAGCGAGAGAAAGGTGCTTGCCACCGATCGGGATGCCGACGCCTTGTCAGTGGCCCGCGCGAACGCGGAGCGCCTGGGCCTGGCCGTGCGCATCGACTTCGTCCACGCCGATCTGTGGCAGGGTGTCGTGCCCGCCCGGCGGTTTGCCGTGGTGGCCAGCAATCCACCGTACGTGCGCAGCTCGACGCTGCCGCAACTGGCGCGCGACGTGCGGGACTTCGAGCCCCCCGTCGCGCTCGATGGCGGCCTGGATGGTCTCGACGTACTGCGCCGGATTGCCGCGCAGACCCGTGAATACCTCGTGCCGGGCGGGCTGCTGGTCGTCGAATTGGGCGACGCGGTGCAGGCGCGCGAAATGACGCGACTGCTGGCGGCCGGTGGGCTCGATGGCGCGCGGACGGAATCGGTGATGGGCGGGCCGACCGCGCTCGTGCGCGTCGAGGCGCCGCTGCAGGTGGGTAGCCCCCGGGTTGGCAGTCTGGACGCCGACTCCCCTGCCGGCTGAAACCTCTACGGCACCAAGCACTTGTCCCGACCCCCGAAGTCGGCGCGCAGCAGCCACCCATCCTGTGTGGCCTTGGCCACTCCCGCCAAGATCACGGCGTCGTCTGCAATGGCCGCCGCCACCAACGCCCGCGACGCATCGACCTTGGCAAAGGGCAGCGCCGCCCCGCTAGTGAGGCGCACCGTCCAGCCGAACTCGCCGCCCGAGCGCGACCCCACCGCCAGGATGCCGCCCGTCGGCAGCACGGTGCCGGCGGCAAAGGCGACGTCCTTGCCGTCTTCGCCCGACACGTACTGGTCCTTTTCGAATGCGGCGCTGGCCGTCACCCGACAGGTCCAGCCAAGCTGCGCCGCTGCCGTACCCGGTGTCCCGGGCAGCAGTCGCGCGAAGCCGAAGCCCGCCCAGCCGCTGTCGGGGCCTGACACGACCCCCAGCATCACCGACTCGCTGAAGCCGCCTTCGGGTCGCACGACCTGGGCTGCGACGCCGCCCGAAGCCAGGAGGCGCACGGCCCATGCGCGGCGCGCCCCTTGAACGCCGACGGCACCGACGCCCATCCACTGGCTGCCGGCGCGTGCGAGGTCGTGCAAGACTGCGTCTGCTGCGCTGCCTTCGAGCGGAGTCACGGGTACCGCCTGCGCCAGCTTGCCGTCGCTGGCGATGGGCACTGCGGCGGCGCCCGCTGGCGTCTTCGAAGTGCCGACGGCGAGCCAGCCCCCGTCCACGGCTGCCAGTCCGCGCAAGGTCACACCGGCCTGGTTGCCCAGGTGCGAGGTGATGACATCGCCGACCGCATCGAGGCGCAGCGCCCACGGCCGCCCGTCGCCGCCGCCGCTGCCCACGGCAAGCCAGCCGCCCTCGCTGGTGGCCACCACCCGCGCAAGTGCCTGATCCGGACTGCCCACCGCCGCGCTGTACGTCTTGCTCCACAGCAGCTTGCCCGTGGACGCCGTGCGCGCGACCCAGCCCAGGCGCGGCCCCGCCGGGTCCGGGCGCGTCGAACCGACCAGCAGGGCGCCGACACCTGCGGCCACCGCGTGGGCCACTTCGTCGGGGCGGTCGATCACCTTGGCGCCGACCTTGCAGTCGTCGCCCGGGCCGCACAGCGTTCCTTGCCATACTGCGCAACGGCAGCCGTTCGTGTCGGTGCTCCCCGGGGCACACCGCATCGGGCCCTGGGTCGCCGTGGCGCTGGCATTGCAGGGCGCATCGACGTGGAGCGCGTTGGCGAAGCAGCCTTTTTTCTTGTCGCAGTCCCAAACGCGGCACTCGTCGTCGGGACCACACGGCAACGGGTCGCCGGCGATGCAGCGCCCGCCCGCCATCACGTCGCCGACCGTGCAGAAGTTGCCGTCGTCGCACGCCGCCAGCTTGGCGCGGCACGTGTTGTCGACGCACAGCGCGGCGCTGCCACAGTCCGGGTTGGCCACGCATGGCTGCGAGCAATGGCCGTCGCTGCACAGGCCTGACTCGCATTCGTCGGCTTGCGCGCACGCCGCGAAGTACTTCTTGGAGCGGTGGGCGGCACATTGCCACGAGCCGGCGACCCCGGCCAGCGCCGCACCTGCCAGCGCGCGCCGCACCCAACGATCCCAACCTGGTGTCTTGCCTGTCACGCGCCGTACCCCCGCAGACCCTACCGCAACGGGACCTGCACCAGCAATTGCCGACCTACGCGCTGTACGCGTCAGGGGGCGGACAGGAACAGACGAGATTGCGGTCGCCGTACGCGTTGTCGATGCGACCGACCGCGGGCCAGAACTTGTGGGCGCGGGTCCACGGTGCCGGAAACGCCGCGACCTCGCGCGAATAGCCGTGTGGCCATTGGCCCGTGACGTCGGCAGCGGTGTGCGGCGCGCGCTTGAGCGGATTGGCAGCTTTGTCCCACACGCCGTCGCGCACTTGGACCGCCTCGGCCTGGATCGAAGCCAACGCGTCGCAAAAGCGGTCGAGTTCGGCGAGCGACTCCGATTCCGTGGGCTCGACCATGAGCGTCCCCGGCACCGGAAAGCTCATCGTCGGCGCGTGAAAGCCATAGTCCATGAGGCGCTTGGCGATGTCGTCGACCTCGATGCCCCACGCTTTCAAGGGACGCACATCGACGATGCACTCGTGCGCGACGAACCCGCTCTGGCCGGTGTACAGGATGGGAAAATGCTCGGCCAGCCGCCGCGCCACGTAATTCGCGTTCAGGATGGCGATTTTTGTGGCCCGAGTCAGGCCGTCGGGCCCCATCATCCGGATGTACATCCATGGAATCGGCAGGATCGACGGGCTGCCCCACGGCGCCGCCGACACCGCCCCGCCGCCCTCGCCCGCGCCCAGATCGACGAGCGGATGCCCCGGCAGGTGCGGCGCCAGGTGGGCCGCCACGCAGATCGGTCCCATGCCGGGCCCGCCGCCGCCATGCGGGATGCAGAACGTCTTGTGCAGGTTGATATGGCACACGTCGGCGCCGAGTTCCGCCGGCCGCACGAGGCCGACCTGGGCGTTGAGGTTGGCGCCGTCCATGTACACCTGGCCGCCGCATTCGTGGATCTTGGCGCAGATGTCCTTGATCGCACTCTCGAACACTCCGTGCGTCGAGGGATACGTCACCATCAGCGCGGCGAGGTGGTCGCGGTGCTCGGCGGCCTTGGCACCGAGGTCTCCGATGTCGATGTTGCCCTTGGCGTCACACGCCACGACGACGACCTGCATGCCCGCCATCACGGCGGTAGCTGGATTGGTGCCGTGCGCCGACTGCGGGATCAGGCACACGTTGCGCCCCTGGCTGCCGCTCGCACGGTGATACGCTCGGATCGCGAGCAGTCCGGCGTACTCCCCCTGCGAGCCTGCGTTCGGTTGCAGCGAGCACGCCGTGAACCCGGTGATCGCGCACAGCCAGCGCTCGAGGTCGGCAAACAACTGCCGGTAGCCGGCCGTGTGGTGTGCCGGCGCGAACGGATGGATGCGGCCGAATCCAGGCCACGTCACGGGCAGCATCTCGGCAGCGGCGTTGAGCTTCATCGTGCACGAGCCGAGCGCAATCATCGATGTCGTCAGCGACAGGTCGCGGCCCTGCAGGCGGTGCAGGTAGCGCATCATCTCGGTTTCGCTGTGGTAGGCGCCGAACACCGCGTGGGGCAGCACAGCAGTGGTGCGTGTCAGGGCGGCAAGATCGGGCCCGCTCGCCTGGGCCGCCAGTGCTCGCAATTGCTCCACGCTGGTCGGCGCTCCGGTCAGCACGCGCACGAGGTCGGCGAGGTCAGCCAAGGTCGTCGTTTCGTCCAGTGCAATGCCCAAGGCACCGTGGCCGAGGTCGCGCAGCAGCATCCCGGCGGCGTCGGCGTCGGACCGCACCCGGTCGGCGCGCGCGCCCAGTTCGACCCACAGCGTGTCGAAAAACGGCTTATCGCTGACGGTCACGCCGGCCGCGCGCAAGGCGGCCTGCAGCAGCGCCGCGAGGCCGTGGACACGCCACGCGATCGCCTGCAATCCGGCCGGACCGTGCCAGCAGGCGTACAGACCCGCCAGGATCGCCAGCAGCACCTGCGCCGTGCAGATGTTGCTGGTGGCCTTGTCGCGGCGGATGTGCTGCTCGCGCGTCTGCAGCGCCAACCGCAGCGCGGGCTGTCCGTGGGCGTCGATCGACTGGCCGACGATGCGACCGGGCAGGGCGCGCTTGTGGGTCTCGCGGGTCGCCATGAAGGCAGCATGAGGCCCGCCAAACCCGAGCGGCACGCCGAAGCGCTGGGAGTTGCCGATGACGACATCGGCGCCGAGTTCGCCCGGCGGGGTCAGGGCCACGCACGCGAGCAGGTCCGTCGCCACGGCCACCAGCACGTCGGCGGCGTGGGCGCGCGCACAGAATGCGGCCAGTTCCTCCATCACGCGACCGGTCGTCGTGGGCGTCTGCACCAGCGCGCCAAACCACCCATCGATGCCGCCGGGCCGCTCACTGAAGTCGATCGTCGCCGCGCGCCCGACCACCACCTCGATGCCCGCCGCCTCGGCCCGCGTGCGCACAACTGCGAGTGTCTGGGGGTGCACGTCGTCGGCCACGAAGAAACCGTGCACCTTTGCGCGCTTCTGCTGACCCCACACCAGCGTCATGGCCTCGGCGGCGGCCGTCGCTTCGTCGAGCAGCGAGGCGTTGGCGATGTCCATGCCGGTCAGCGACGCGACCATCGTCTGGAATGTCAGCAGGCACTCTAGCCGCCCCTGCGAAATCTCGGGCTGGTAGGGCGTGTATTGCGTGTACCAGCCCGGGTTTTCGAGCACGTTGCGCACGAGCACGGCCGGCACGACGGTGTCGTAGTAGCCCAGGCCGAGATAGCTGCGCGCGACCCGGTTGCGGGCCGCCAGTTGCGCGAGTTCGGCCAGCGCGGCGTGCTCGTCGGCCGCAGCCGGCAGGTCCAGCGGCGTAGCCGTTCGGATCGCGGCGGGCACGGCAGCATCGATGAGGGCGTCGAGCGTGGCGAGTCCCAGCCGCTGGAGCATGGTCTCGACGTCGGCCGGGCTGGGGCCGATGTGACGGGCGGCGAACGGGGTTGGTGACGGCAGGGCGATGGGCATCGGGGGGCTCGCGGCAAGCAGGTGGGGCGACGGCACGGGCCGTTGCGGGGGCGCGCAGTGTAGGCATTGGATGCGGCAGGCGGAAGGGGCGGTATGTCTCGGTCTCTGGCCGTCAACTTGACGAAAGTAGCTACCGTAGCTACGCCACCATGAAGGCCGTCGGCATCAAGGCGCTGAAGAACGAACTGAGTCGCTACCTGCACCTGGTGCGCGACCTGCCGTAGCCCCATCGACCTCGCCCCGGCGCCATTTTGCCCACACCCTCTTCGCCGGGCGCCACTTTGTTCACACCCTCCTACGCATCATGCGGCAAGCTCCCCCGCAAGCTCCGCAGGAACACGAACGGCGTCTCGACACAGAAGTTCGACACGCGGCTCGTGTAGACGTCGGCGTGCTGCTCGACCAGGCGGGCGAACAGGCTCTTGTCGTTGCCCGCCCGCATCATCAGGCCCCAGTAGGGGTTGTGGAGCTGGCCCGCCTGGCCGACGAGCGGCGCAATCTCGGCGTCCAATTCGACGAGCCGCTCGCGCAAGATGTTCATCGGCTCCGCACGGTCGCGTGATGGCAGGGGGTCGGTCGCCGGCCTCACTTCCGCGGGCTCGTCGCCGGTCAGCATGGGCGTGGCGTAGGTCATCCGCTCGCGCTGGCGGCGCACCCGATACTGCGAAAACGCGAACTCAAGCCGCTCCTTCTCCGCCATCTTCGCTTCGATGGCGGCCTGCCGATCGCGCCAGGCGACGGTCGCCTCCATCTCGGCCTCGATCTCGCGCAGGATCAGTGCCGTGCGCCATTGGAGCAGCTTCTTCGATTGGTGCACGTCTGCGAGCATGTGGTCGCCCACATAGAGAATCTGGTCGCCGTCGAGCCCAAGCGCCTTCTCGACCCGCTGCGCCGACCCGCCAAAGTACACCGCGCCCTCGCGCAGGCCGCTCTCGACCGGACGCAGCAGGCCCGCGTCTTCGTCGACCACCTCGAACATCATCTGCTGCGCGGAGTGGAAGAATGCCGGCTTGCGCGCACTCACGACAACGACCTTGAACAGGTCGCGCCAGGTCTGGCCCGCGGGCAGGAAGCGGTTGAACGCGTAGCCCATCATCGCATTCGTGTAGCTCCACTCGCTGTTCGTGATGAGCATCAACTTCTTGCCCGACTCGCGCTGGTCGAGCAGCGTCAGCGGCAACTGCGGGTCGAGGTCGACGTAGCGCTCAGGGTGAGCAAGGATTTCGGCCTTCAGTTCGCCTTCGACGTGGGCGCGGTCGAGCGTGTAGCGCACCTTGCGGTAGAGGTCGGGGTAGGCGAGCAGTTCGGGCGCGGCGCGGCGGTCGACCAGATCGACGAGCTGGGCGTACATGCAGCCTTCGCTGATCTCGAACAGGGTGTTGAGGAAGACGTAGCGGTCCGTATCGGCCAGGTCGACGAGCGTGTCGCGGTAGGCCGTGCGGAGTTCCTCGAGCGTCAGGCTGCGGGTGCCGTGGCAGGCCGCCTTCACATAGCCGAAGCGGTTCGTCTTGCACAGGTTGCCGAGTTGCTTGTCGATCACGAGGCCGCGCATGGCACGGTCCGGGTCGAACGCCAGGTCGGCAATCGGCCAGCCCTGGGCGAGCAGGCGCTGCTGCAGGTGGGCGTACGCGCGGCCCTCCCACTGCCGCACATGGTAGTGGATGAGCGTGTAGTCCATGTCGTAGCCGATGGTCTTGATCGCGCGCAGGTTCAGCGTGCGGTTGCAGAACACGCGGCGGGCGGGCGGCGGCGGGTGGAAGCGGCCGGCGAGTGCGGCGGCTTCGGCAGCGATGCGGCGGCTGCGCGCGGGATCGGCGGCGTTTGCGGCTGCGGGCAAGGGTCCAGTGGCGGCGATGGGCTGAGCGGAATCTGCCATGGCGCGGTGGGAGCCTCTCAGTGCACGTGCACCGGGCGACGACTCTGCCACGGGCGGGGCGGTGGGTACAGGCTTGGAGGTCTGCTGCCTCTATGACGCAATGGCGGCACAAGAGGACCCGCACGCTGGCCCCATCGACAGGACCGCGCACTGGCGAAATCTACGCGACCACCGTCCACGCAGGCAGTGGCAACACGTCGTCTGGCCCCGTCGCCGTCCACTGGGACTCGAGCAGCACACCATCGGGAGACTGGGACCGCCCGGATGCGCCGCTGCCGGAGCGGCTGGGCTCGTACCGCATCGTGCGCCGGCTCGGTTTCGGCGGGTTCGGGGTCGTGTACGAAGCGGTCGATGAGGAGCGCGGCCGAGCAGCGACTGCGTGCCACGTTGGTGCCCCTGGTACGCGGCGTGCAGGCGCTCCACGATGCCGGGCTGTTGCACTTGGACCTCAAGCCGAACAACGTACTGGTGACGCCTGAAGGTCGCGTCGTGGTGCTCGACTTCGGCCTCGTGCGCCGCCTGCCCGACAAAACGCGTGGTCGATGTGCGGCCGGGCGGCCCGCAGCCCTACGGCCCGTGGCCACAGCCGTCGGGATGGGCCTTGCCCTCGACCCGCACGGCAAACGTGGCCAGCACGGACGGGTTGCCCTTGCCGCCAGCCACATCGGCCACTGCCAGCACGCGCGCCATGCCGGGGTCCGCCAACGTGAACGTCGCTGCCGTCCCCGCGTCGCTGGCCGGGGCCGCGGGACCCGGTTCGCTGGACGTCAGCGGCGAGGCGGCAGCGGGGGCATCGATTCCTGACGCGGCCGGCACGCCCACCGTCACCCGGCCCGACTGCACCGCGAAATACCAGACGGTCGGTTCGCCCGGGCCCGCTACCAGCCGCACCGGCTTGCCGCGGCGGGCCCAGATCGTCCCCACCGGCGCGGGAGCGCACGTCTGGACCGTGTCGCCGCGCATGGCCAGCGCCACTTCGAGGCCGTCCTTCCCCTTCCAGCGCAGGTTCGGCTCGGCGACGAAGGGCGCTGGCTCGAACTCGCCTTCGACATGGAGAAACACGGGCACCGAAGCCAACGCCTCGCCCTTGGGACGGAAAAGGAACACCGCGACGTAGCTGCCCCCGCTCGGGAACGTCACATGGAATGCATGGCTTTTCGCCGCGGCGTCGCTGAGCTTGGGCGCCTTGAGCAACTGGACATGGCCGAAGTCGGCCCGCACGACCAGGAGCGACAGCACCGACCCCGCAGTCGGCTCCAGTTCGGCGATCGGCTTGCCGGAGCCGTCGATCGGCGTCACCCGCAACGCCTGCGGCAGGCCGGCATGGGGCTGGGCCGCGTTGCCGTCGGGACCTCCCGCGACGTGCAGCGCGATCGACACCTCCGTCTTGGCGCGCGTGGGCGTCGGTGCGGCCGGCAGGTCCGTCGGGGTGAGCGCGGCGGCCAGCGCGGGCTCGGCGGCGGCTGGGGGCTCGGCGGCGGCAGGCGGAGCGACCGTCACGGTGACGGCTGCGGGCGGGTCCTTCTTGCAAGAGGGGCAGGCGACGGCCGCGATAGCGGTCCAACACAAGACGGCGAGTGCGGGGCGGGCAGGCATCCAGACCTCGGCGCCGGTCAGCGAGACGGCCAGCGGGCGTAGAGTATGGCGCGCGGCGGGCGAACTGGCCATGTGCGGCGCCGATTCTGGGCGCGGTTCCAATTCAGCAGGAGGGGCCGACGCCCAAGGACGCGGCGGAGGGGCCGCAGCCCACGGACAAGTAGGCGCCGAGTGGCGCCCGCAGTCGACCCCAAACCTGCCTTCTGGGCGTCCTGCGGTGCGTCGGCCCCAGCGCGATCCTGATGTGCCCGGTGCGGGCGCGGCAAATCCAGGCTCACCGCGAACCCCTTGGCGCTGGCCCCGTCCACGCCGAGCCTGCTGTACCGCCGCCGCACGCCGGAGCAGACCGTGCTGCACGAGGTCGTGCGCTCGGAATGGCCCGCGCTGCGAGAGCTCTGCAAGGAATCGAACGAGGGCTGCGTCGCACGACTTGCGGCAGCGATGCCGCCGTAGCCGAACGCCATTGCCTCGCTCGCACCGAACAGCCGACGAGCCCGCTCGGTCAGACTACCTTTCACCTTCCGATAGCGGTCCCGGATCTTCGACTCGCTCGCGCCGCGTTCCTGCATCACCGGATGAAGATCTGCTTCCTGCGTAATGTCGACTCTTTATTTTGCGGCGGTCGCTTACGGCACATTCTTGGCGAAATACCGCCGATCGATGGTGACCATGCGGCGTCCAGCTTGGTAGCCCTTGATAACGCCGGCCGGTATTTCGTGCACCACGGCAGCAGGTGGCAGCGTTACTTCAGGCGGTACAAATGTCACCAGATAATCGACATGGTGGCGCTGCAGCATGCCATCATAATCGCGGGCCAGCGCCATCCGCATCAACGTCTCGTCGCCGACAAGCCCATTGAGACCAATGGTGTTGCGCTGAGAAAAATAGCTGAACAGGCCAGAATCATACATCGCATAAACTTTATCCGCCGGCAGATGATCGCGGGCCCACAGCGCGTTGTCGAGCATGGCTTGGTTGTTCACCCGTTCGCGCTCACCGTCCAAATAGACATAGCCTCCACCGACGACGACCACCAGGATCGCCCCGGTCAGGCGCAGTGGCAATTTTGGCGCGACCAGCAGCTGTAGCCGATGTTGAAAGTGCGTCACGGCCCAACCTATGGCAATCGCAGCGCAAAGGTATTCAGGTACCCAATACCAAGGGGTAAATCCGGCCTCCGCAAACATGAACAGCCGATGGTACAGCCACCGCAGCGCGGTACCGGCAAAAAGCGCCAGAATCACGCCGTGCCGGTCCCAATGCGCCGTATTTGGCACCAGCAGGGGGCGGCGCCGGACAAGGAAAAACGCGGCCACCAACCCAAGTCCGCCGGCGATTAGCACTGTCGCGACAGGTAGATGCAGCTTGTTGGCAACCGCATGGGCCGGATACAGCGCCGCGTCCTGAAACTGCTCAAAGGTGGGCAACGCCGTGGTCTTTCGTCGGCCGGAGACGGGGATAATGCTGCCAAAAAAGAAATGATTTGCCAGCAAATAGGGCAGGACCGGCACCAAAGCAGCCGTCCCTGCGATACCCAGATCCCGAGCGATCCAGGCCAAACTGTGACCGGCACGCCTCCGCTGCACAAAAGAGGTCACACCGATGGCGCCGAGAACAAAGATCAAGTCCAGACGGGCCAGGAACGTCGCCGCGATCAAAGCGCCCAATGCCAACAGGCGGCGCGGCGACCGGGTGACCAGCAAATCGAAGCGCACCGCGCACGCTACCAGCGCTGTGAGCAATCCAAGGGATAGAGCTGACTCCATCAAGCTGAGCCACAAGTCCGCACGGGTGATGACGATGACCGCCAAAGCCGCGCCGCTGCCCAACGAGCCCCAACTGAGCTTCTTGCCCAAGTCGTACAGGGCGAAAACCGCAAGCGAGGCAAAAGCGGCGCACAACAACGTGGCCAGACGGGCCAGCAGCAGGTGGTCGCCACCTGCGAGACCCGCGGCAGGCAAAAGGACGACGCCCCACAATGGATGAAAACCATTGGTAAATGT
>SHZF01000136.1 GCA_009692425.1 Myxococcales bacterium
CGGTGGCCGGCACCTTTTCGGCGTGGTCGAGGTAGCCGGGCCCACAACCGGTGACGGCAACTGCCAACACCGCTGCGGCAGCGAGCCACCCAGGGAACCGTGCGCAAAATGAGCGTGAGATCAAGGGCATCGAATAGGCTCCGGTCTGGCAAGGGCGTCCGGTACGGGCTCCGGTTCCGGCTCCGGTTCCGGCTCCGGTTCCGGCTCAGGTTCCGAGCGACGGATCATGACGTCGGCCACCGAACGCGTCAAACCAGCGCAACGTCCCGGTATTCCGCCGTCAAGTGCGCCGCCGCCGCGCCAGCAAGAGCAGGCCCAGGCCGAGGCCGACCAGCAGCGCCATCCGCGCCGGCCGGCCGCCAGGGCCCTGGGTACAGCCGCCGCCGGGCTCGGGCGAGGCAAACACGGCGTCACTCTTGGGCGCGGTCCAGCGCGGCGTCGCAGCCTTGAGCGTCAGACCCGCGGGCAGTGACGGTGTGCCCGTCTTGGCGCCAGCGATGGCGGTGTCGACCAGCGCGATATCGTCTTTGTGCAACGGCCGGGCTGGGCCGGTTTCGTCGAGCAGTTCCACGACCAGGGCCGCGGGCGCACCGGTGAAGCGGGCGTCCTTGGCGTTGTTGGGCAACTGCTGACCGAACGGGCCGAACGCCGTGCCGGTCTTGACGTCGATGACATACGAGCCGATGCCGGCCAGCGACAGGCGCCACGCGTCCTGGTTGAAGTCACCCTTGCGGCAGACCGGATTCACCCTGGCCTTCCGCACGTTGCTGACATCCGGCAGGGTGGCGTGGAAGGCAAAGATCGGGTCCTTGGTCATTTCCGCAGGCGAAATGCGCATGGCCAGCCGGGTGAATTTCGCCGCGCCCTGCAACAACGGAAACATCGTCTTCAGCGGCGTGACGAAGCCTTCGGCCAGGTCCTTGGCCAGCGCCTTGCCATCGACGACCGCGGCCTGCGCGGCGGCGGAGCCTTCGTGGGCCTCGTTGGTATAGAATTCGACCAGTTGCCCGCTCTTGCTCGCCTGCGCCGCCAGCCCCAGGTGCTTCTCAAGAATCGCCGCAGAATCCGCCGATATCGGAAATTTGCGCGACCAGAGCAGCCCCAGCACCTGCGATCCGGTCTTGGCCTCGGCGATGCCAGTCAGGTCCAGCGTAGCCAGGTCCAGCACCGACTGCTCGGAGGTGCCGCCGAATGGCTGGGCGGTCGTAGCGGTCAGCGGCAGCTTGCCGGCGAATTCGGTAGCAAATGCGTGACCTTCGGCTTCATCGATGGCGGCAGCGAGCACCTGGCCGTAGTTCGACGCGCTGCCGAACCAGTCGATGCGCACCGGATTGACCTGGACGTGCAGATGGTTCTTCGGCACCGCGCGGCCCGGACCGGCCAGGTAGACCAGCACCGTCATGTTGTCGACCGCGGCCACCGAGGTCAGGCGCAGCGGCACACACGGCTCGGCGTCGTCCATGGTCAGGGCGATCGGCTTGATTTCCTTGACCGAAGACCCGCTCTTGAGCTTGACCGCGACGAACAGGTCGCCCTTCTGCACGTGGCTGTCGATGGTGGCCGCGGCCGACGCCGGCAGCTTGTAGCCGTTCGTGGCCAGCCAATCGAGCAAGGGTTTCGCTTCCTTGGCTTCGATGATGTCGTAGACGTACGGCCCCACCTGATCGTGCTCGACGATCTTGAGCTTGGCGTCGAGGCCGGTCTGGTTGGCACTACGAACCGGAATGTCGAAACTCCTTTGCCGGATGGCACACCCGCCGCCGTCGCCTGTATCGACCGAGCGCCCGCAGTTCTCCTGCTCTGGCAGCGTCTCGATGTCGAAGCGCGGCCCGGTCGCCGCATCGAGCCGTTCGAACAGGAACGACGTGCCGACGCCGACCGTGGGCTTCTTCGGCAGCGGCAGCACCCAACCAAAATCGTCGCCGGGGCCGTTGTACTTGATCTCTACCCAGACGATGGACTTCTTGGTCACCGGGTCGCGGTAGAACAGGATTCGCTCGGCGTCCTGCACCACCGGCGACGAACTGGCTGGAATGAAACAGCCTCCGCACGCCAACGCTTCCCCGGCCGCCAGCGGCAGGGCCAGGAGCGCAGCGAGCAAGACAGGCAACAAGGGCTTGCATCGCATCGGGTTTCTCCTCAGGGCAAGCGGGCGCCGAAACCGGGAAGCACGCCCCACGCCACGCGGCCAGCGCAAGAATTCCGGCAGCGGTTCGAGCCCGCGCACGGCGGCCTGCAGCGCCAGTCCATGCAAGCTTGCGAAAAGCGTGCCTGCCGCGGTCGGTGGTCGCTGCGTGCGCGCAAGGGCGCTGTCGGCGGCACCGGACATGACCAGCCGGTCCGTGCGAAACCGCGACATGGGGCGTTTTTCGACAAGGACCGGCGCATCGCCGGCGTCGACAGCGACCGGACGCGGCTCGGCCAGCGGCAGGCAAGGCAAGGGTTGGGAGCGGCGGGAGTCATCCATGGCGAGAACTCGTGGGGCGTGGAGGGGGATCAGTTGGCGGGGGGTCAGCTTTCCGCCGGCAACGGTTGCACGCCCAACCGGGTCCTTATGAGCCAGCGGCCCAGGTAGAGCACCGGTGTCAGCGCCAGGGCCAGGACGAACTTGAGGATGTAGCCAGTCGCCGCAATGACAAGGATGGCTCCAGGATCGAGCACGGTGCCTTTGGCGTCCGCAACGCCGGCAAACAGGATGTAGGTCACCAGCAGCGAATCGAGCGCCTGCGACACCACGGTCGACCCGGTGGCGCGCAGCCAGACCAGCCGCCCCTGGGTCCAGCGCTTGATGACGCCAAACATCCAGATGTCGGTGAGTTGCCCGACGACGTAGGCGGTCAGCGAGGCGATGTACAGGCGGTTGGACATGGCGAACACGGCATCGAAATCGTCCTGGCTGATGGGGCTGAAGCCGGCGACCGGGATCTTGCGGCCGGCGTAGACCAGGACGAACGTGAGCGCGGCGCAGCCCAGGCCGATGGCGGTGACCAGGCGGGCGGCGCGCTTGCCGTAGAAGTCGTTGATAAGGTCGGTCAGCAGGAACGTGATGGGAAACGAGAGCATGCCCACGGAATGCGTGACGAACTCGTAGCCGCCGACCTGGAACAGCGCCACCCGGAAGAACTTGCCGCCGGTCAGGTCGGCCACGAGCAGCGCCGTGACAAAAACGGCGGTCAAGCTGACGAAGAGGCGTTCGCGGGTGGACATGACACTGTTTCCTTTGACGGCAGGATGGTCGCTCAGTGCCGCCATGTGCGCGGACGATACTGACCGAAGCAGGGCTCGACGCCAGCTTTTTGTCTGCGCCGCCGTCATCGCGCTTGAGCCGCCTGGCAAGGGTGTCTATCCTGGGCTGTGCCCCTTCCCGCCATTTGCCAACGCGAGATGCCATGCTTGAACCCGTTGCCGCTACAGCCCTCGACCGCAGGCGGATCCTGGTCGTAGACGACGAACCGCTCATCGGCACCGCCATGCGCCGGACGCTGACCGCGGACTACGACGTCGTGCCGGTGACGAGCGCGGTGGAAGGCCTGGCTGCGTTGCGCGCTCTCATCCGCCAACGTCTGCCGTCCCGCTAGCCCGTGGTTGCGCGCGCGCTGTTCCATGCCTGGTGGCTGACTGCGGCGGTGGCGTTGCTGGTGCCGTTGGCGATGCTGGCGGCGCCATCGACGCTCGGTTCGCTGCCGGTTCTGGGTTCGCTGCCGCGCTGCTCGTCGCAGGTGCGGGCGCTGCGCCCTTGTCGGCTGTGCGGTATGACGGTGGGGCTGCGCCATTTCGGCGGCGGTCGACCGTTGCGGGCGGCGCTGGCGCACGAACTGGCGGCGTTTGCCTGGATCGCGTGTGCATGCAATGGTATGGCCGCTTCGTTGGTCGGCCTGCATCGGGTCGGTCGCGGGCGGCTGGATTCGTGACCGGGAGCCGCGCGTGCAGAACCTTAGCCTCGTGTGGGGTATCCTCGCCACGGGCGGCCTCGTGGTCGCCTTCGCGCCGTGCCTGGGCTGGCTGAACTGGTTCAACATCCCGTTCGCAGGCGTCGGCCTGGTGCTCAGCGCGGTCACGTTGGCCAATGCCAAGGACGAAAACCGCGGCGGCGCCCTGACGGGCACCATCTGCTGCAGCCTGGCCGTCGTGATCGGCCTCGTTCGGCTGTGGCTGGGCGGCGGCGTGGTCTAGCGTGTCCGGCAAGTGTCCGTGTTTGCAAAGGAAAGCGAATGATCTTCACTGAAACGCGCGAAGGCCGCCGCTTCGTCGGCGAGATTCCGCCCGGGCAAGCCCTGGTCGCGACCCTGCGCGGGCTGGCCGAGAACTACCGCATTGGATCCGGTTGGTTCGATGGCACCGGCTACGTCCGCAACGCCCGGGTACGCCAGGTGGCGTTCGACGGCAGTTTCGGCGAACCGACTGTGCTGGCCGGCACGTGGTTGCTGGCGTCGATGCGCGCGGCGGTGTCGGAGAAGGCAGGCGGCACCGATGTTCTGGTGCGGGTGCAACTCGCCGGCGAGGACGGTCGCATGGTCGCCGGACTGCTCGACGAAGCCGAATCGGGGTCGGTCGAACTGATGGCGTGGACGTTCGACGACATCACCTTGCGCCGCTACGACGACCCCAAGGCGGGCTTCGGCCGCTGGCTCGACGTCGCCGTCAACGTCGTGTCGTCGGACCCGGAAGCGGTGCGCTCGGGCCGCGTGGCGATGGAAGCGATGCCGTCGCGCCTGCTGGAAGCCCAGGAAATGCCGGTGCTCAAGGTCGGCGATGCACTGGAGCACCCGCGGCTGGGCACCTGCCTAGTGACCCAGGTGTTCGACCAGGACCGGGTCTCGATCGAGATGGAATCGGGCAAGATCGCACAGTTGCACCTGGGCCTGCTGATGCTGACCAAGGCCCCGGGCCGCCAGGGCCGCAATGTGTACGCGGTGCAGGTGCGGCGGCGAAACGGCTGACAAGCCCTGAGCGATTCGCGCTGGGTTTGCGGTATCTGGTAGGCTTCAAACAACCACAACCCGCTGCTGCCTCGCTGATCTCCAAGTCGGCGAGCCCTGCGGATGTGCTCTTGCCGATCACGGCCGCGCGCGCCT
>SHZF01000137.1 GCA_009692425.1 Myxococcales bacterium
TCATACGGAGCGGCAGCTTCTACTATCCGGCGCCGGGGATGCGGGCGGGCAATCGCAACCCGAGCGACCCGTACACCGGTGCCCCCGGCATCGGCATCCGCTGCGCCCGCCCCTAAGGATCCTACACATCTTGCAAAACATCAAGCTATAACATAGTCTTGCCGCTCAGCTTGTTTGGCCGCCGTGGCAAACACCTCGGCGCGCTGGGACGGGGTCTTGGGCGCCGCCCAGGCACTCGGGCAGGCCCACGCCAGCAAGGCCACCGTGGCACAGGCGCGCCCTTGTGGTCGGGACGCTCCACCGGTTGCTGTCTTGAATTTCTGCGGATCCGGAAGCTTAAGAGCCGAAGCCGGGAAACGGTCGAATTCTGGTCGTGGCGTTGGAGGCGATGTGCCTTGGAGTTCCTCTCCGCGGGCTGATGGCACGCTGGCGTTCGATCATGGGTGTCGTGCTCCCGGGCCTCGCCGCCGTCGTCCTGGTCGGCTGCCTGACCGACGCGCGCAAGGCAAAGACCTGGCACGGCGGCGATTGCCCAGAGACCGGGGTGTGCGGCGTCGGCAAGTGCATCCTCGGCAAGTGCGCGAGCCCGTGCACGAATTCGGACGCCTGTGGCGAGGGCGCGCTGTGTTTCTCAACGGTGTGTCAACCGGTCGAGCAGGCGTGCAAGACGGGCCTGTGCGACGACGCCAATGCGTGTACCGACGATGCGTGCAAGCCGGGGACAAGCACGTGTGTACACGGAGCGCGACAGGGCGCGTGCGACGACCTGGACAAGTGCACACAGGGCGACGAGTGCTTTGTGCAGAAGGGTGCAGAAGGGGGCGCTGGTGTGCCGCGGTGGGGCGAAGTGTGATGATGGCAGTGATCCGCCCAAGGCCTGCAGTGCGGCGACGGGGCTATGTGGGCCGTGACCGTTGCGCGCGGCTTCCAGATGGACTAACCTGAGTCCGCCCGCCGCCCGGCAAGGCGCAGGAGGTACCATCGAGGCCATCGTCAACATCCACGAGGCAAAGACGCACTTCTCGCGCCTCGTGCAGAGGGCAGCGAACGGTGAGGAGATCATCATCGCCCGCGACGGCCAGCCGCTGGCCCGCCTGATGCCGCTGCCAGCGCGGCGCGAGGACCGCAAGTTCGGCCTGGAGTCCGGGCACTACGCCATCGCCGACGACTTCGACGTCTTGCCGCCCGACATCCAGGCTGCCTTCGACGAGCCAAACTTGTGAGCGGTGGCCGCTACCTGCTCGACACCCATGTCGTGCTCTGGCTGCTGCTCGAACCGGAGCGCGTGCGGCCCTCCGTGCGCGACATCCTGAAGTCGTCGAACCACGTCGTCGCGGCGAGCGCGGTCTCCGGCTGGGAAATCGCCATCAAGCAATCCATCGGCAAGTTGACCCTGCCCGACCGCGCCGAAGATTGGCTGGCGCCCGCGCTGGAACGCGCCGGCATCGACCGTCTGGCCATCGGTTGGGACGATGTCTTGAGGGTGCGTGCTCTGCCGTGGCATCACCGCGACCCGTTTGACCGCCTGCTGGTGGCGCAGGCGCAGGGCGGGTGGACGCTGGTGACGCGTGACGAAGCCTTGGCGGCGTACGGTGTGCCGTTGTTGCGCGCGAGCTAACACGGCCTCCGAGCCACGGGAGCGTCGCCCTCACCCAAGGCGACGACCTCGAGCGCGTCCGCCCAACTACATCACCCCACACTTCCCCACCTTGCACACCAACCCACTGCCACACTCCACGCCATCCTTCATCGTCGTATACGAGCAGCCCTTGACCTTGTCGCACGTCTCGGTCGTGCAAGGGTTCTTGTCGTCACACAGCACCGTCGCCCCCGGCACGCACGCGCCGTTGGAGCACGCGTCGCTGGCCGTACACGCGTTGTCGTCGGTACACGTGAGCCCCGCCATCGCGACGTGGGTACATGTGCCATCGCCAGCATCGCAGGTGTCATTCGAGCAGTAATCTCCGTCGTCGCACGTTGCATAGTCCAACTTGCCGCAAACCGTACACGCCGCCTGGCCAAACGGTGCCATGCGCTGGAACACGGCCTGATCCTTGGACCCCTTCGGTGCAAACACGCCTGCCACCAGCAGGTCGTTGTCTCCCGTCAGCGCCACGTCGAAGCGCTCGTGGTAGTCGCCGCCGGAGCCGCCGCCCGTGTGCCAGACCTTTGTCCCAGCCGCGCTGTAGCGTGCGATCAACAGGAACGGCAGGGTCGGTCCGCTGGCGACGAAGGACCCCACCGCCACCGCGCCACCGTCGGGCAGGGCGCGCACCTGCCAGAACTGGTCGTCGCCGCCTTCGCCGAGCGTCGCGTCCCACACCACCTTCAGGCCGGCGTCCAAGCGCACGAGCCACGCGTCTTGCTTGCCGGCGCCCTTCGATGCCGTGTAGCCGGCGCCGAACCACCCGGGCACAGGCCCCTTGACCGCAGCCAGCGCGTAGAACGCATCGTCGCCCGTGCCGCCAAAGCGGGCGACCGTATTCTTGTCGTACACACCCCAGCCGGTATCGACGGGGACGATGATGGCATTGCGATCGGCGAACGCAAACGGGTTGCTGCCGACAACGTCGTTGGTCCAGCCAGCCCACATCAGCGTGCCGTCGCCGGGCGAGACGATGTCGCGGCACTCCATGTGGCCGCCGTGGACGGAGTTCGCCGGTCCGCCGTTCCACTTCGTCGCCAGCATGAAGCCGCCCTTCTCGTTGAAGTACGCGAGCCGGGCGTACGCATTGCTGCCATCCCAGTAGATGCCGCACACGACATGCTGCGGCCCCCCGACGACCGTGCGCGTGACGATGGCCGACGCGGTCGGGTAGCCACCGTCGTCCGTCTTGCCGATCCACTCCTTTTTGCCGCCGCCGTCGTACTTCGCCAGCCACATGCCGAAGCCGTTCAGGCCGAAGCCCGCCACCAGCAGCTTGCCGTCTGGCGCCAGCGCGGCAGTGTGCGCCATGTCGTCGCTCGAGAGGCTTTCGACCTTCTCCCACACCACGTCCCCGGCCTTCGAAACGCGCCAGATCGCCGTATCGGATAGGCCGCCCTGCGACTTGTAGGCGTTGGCGCTGGCCCCGACCAACACGGCGCCGCCATCGGGCAGGGCGGCGATGCCGTAGGCGCGCTCGTTCAGGCCCGCCACGCCGAGCTGCTTCTCGAAATAGCGTAGCTTGGAGCCCGGCGTGCACTTGCTCGCCGCGCACTGGTCGAACGCGGTGCAGCCGCCGGCGATCGTACACTCCGCGGTGTTGGCCGTCGTCGCACAGCCGCCGGGCTTGGCCGCGTCGCAGTAGTCGTCGGTGCACGGGGTGGCATCGTTGCACACGGTCACCGACACCGGGGTACACGCGCCGAGCTTGCACGCGTCGCCCACCGTGCACTGGTTGCCGTCGTCGCACGTCGCGCCGTTGGGCGTGGCTGCGCACTTGCCGTCCGACCCGCACGCATCGTCGGTGCACGGATTGCCATCGTTGCACTTGATCGCACCGAGGCACTTGCCGGCCTTGCACACGTCGTTCTGGGTACACGCGATCGCGTCGTCGCACGAACCGCCGTCTGCCGCTGCGTAGGTGCAGCCCTTGGCCGATTCGCACGCGTCTTTCGTGCAGACGTCGTTGTCGCTGCACGCCACGGCCCCGCCGCCGCCGCCGCGTGCGCGCAGCCAGTGACGGGGTCGCAACTGTCGGCTGTGCAGCCGTTCTTGTCGTCGCACGCCAGAACTGCGCCCGCCACGCACTTGCCGGCCGCGCACGCGTCGCCCTGGGTGCAAGCGTTGCCGTCGCTGCACGCGCCGCTGGCCTTGGCGACTACCGCACACCCTTTGGCCGGGTCGCACGCGTCGTCGGTGCAGGCATTCTGATCGTCGCACGGCGCCAACACGCCGCCGCACGCGCCCGCCTTGCAGCCGTCGAGTTTCGTGCACGCGTTGCCGTCGTCGCACGGCTTGGCGTTGAGCGCTGACACGCAGCCCTTGGCGGGCACGCACGCGTCGTCGGTGCACGCATTGCCGTCGTCGCACCCTGCGCCGTTGACCTTGGCCGCCGTGGCGCACTTGCCACTGCTGGGCAGGCACGTCGGCGCCATGCAGACCTTCGCGTCGCCCGCCTGGCACTGCACGACGCTGCCTGCCGCCACCGTGCAGCGCTTGAGGCCGTCTGTGCTGCCACACGCCAGGGTGCCGTTGCAGAGGTCCTGGTCGTTGACCTCGCCGCAGTCCGCGTCCAACACGCAGCCGCAGAGGTTGGCGCCGACAGTGCACACGCCCTGGAGGCATGTGTCGTGCAGGGTGCACGGGTTGCCGTCGGCGTCACACGCAGCGCCTTCGTTCACGACGGCCTGAAGGCACTGGCCGCTCTTGGGCTCGCACAAGTTCTGGCGGCACGCCGTGTCCTGGTCCGGCGCGCAGAAGACCACCGTCGCGGGATTCAGCGTGCACTTGTGGCCGATCGGCTCGCAGTACAGCGTCCCGTTGCACAGGTCGCCGTCTTCTTTCGCTTTGCAGTCCGCCGTCGTCTGGCACGGGCACACGTTGGCGTCGACCACGCACGCCCCCGCCTTGCACTGGTCGTTCGGCGTGCACGCATTGCCGTCGGCTTCGCAGGTCGCGCCCTCGGGCAACGGGACCTGGCCGCACGCGCCGGTCTTCGGGTCGCACGCGGCCTGGCTGCACGCTGTGTCGTCGACTTTGCTGCACGCTACCACCGTCAGCGGATTGAACTGGCACTGTTTGGCGGCGAGGTTGCAGAACACGGTGCCGTTGCAGAGGTCGCCGTCGTCCTTGCAGTCGGCGTCGCCGGTGCAGCACGCCTTGACACCGGCCACACACGCGCCGGCCTTGCACACGTCGCCCAACGTGCACGCGTCGCCATCGTCGCAGGGCGTGAGATCGGCCGCCGGCCCCACCGCGCACTTTCCTGTTGCGGGACTGCAGGTCGCCACCTGGCACGCACCCACCGTCGCCGCCGCCGCACACGTGACGACCGTCGCCGGGTTGACCTTGCAGACGTGGGGG
>SHZF01000057.1 GCA_009692425.1 Myxococcales bacterium
CGTCGAGCCGGAGGCCACGACGAACACCGACGCAGCGGCGGCGGGCGACGATTTGCCGTAGTCCACGATCGACAGCAGTTCGACGATCGTGGGCAACCGCCAGTCGTCGGCTCCAGCAAGCACCAGGTCGTCGCAATACTTGAGCGCCCCCTGCCAGTCGTAGCGGCCGTCGCTGGTGGGGCCACCGTTCGTTGGCGGACTGCGCTGCCAGACGAACTGGGTCTTGGTGTCCGTCACGGTGGCCAGGTCGCTGCTGACGGTCCAGTCGGTGGCAGGCCGGCTTGGCGGCAGGTAGCCCCACAGCGGGTACAGGTAGCTGCACACGGCCTTCTTGCCGGCAGCCACGCTGACGTCGACGGATTCGGTGCCGTCGGGGCAGCCGCAGCCCTCGTCGATCACGCCGTCGCAGTTGTCGTCCTTGGCGTTGCACGTCTCCGTCACGATCTTCGTCAGGCTGTCGCAGGTGGCGCTCGCGCTGTCCTTGCACACGACCTTGCCGGCCGCGCATATCCCCAGCCCGCACGCCGCGCCGATGGCCACCGGCTTGGCGTTTTCGGTGTAGGTGAACGGCTCGTCCGTCACGCCGTCGCAGTTGTCGTCCTTGTCGTTGCACGTCTCCTTGGAACTCTTGTTCAACGAGTTGCACGTCGCCGTCGTCGTGTTGGAACAGATGACGGTCCCGTTCTTGCATTCGCCGAGTCCGCAGGTCGCGCCGACCGCCAGCGGCACGCCACTGTGCATGTAGGTGAACCCCTCGTCTGTCTTGCCGTCGCAGTCGTCGTCGATGGCGTTGCACAGGTCCGGCGCGTCTGGGAAGACGGGCTTCGAATTGTCGTTGCAGTCCCCGCCACCCTTCGGGCAGACCTGCGGGGTGCCGACGACCGTCAGCGCCACGTCGCAGTACTCGTCGCCGTCCTTGTTGCAGCCTTCATCGATCACGCCGTCGCAGTTGTCGTCCTTGTCGTTGCACGTCTCGGGCTGCTTCTTGACGAGGCTTGAACACGTCGCCTGCTTCTTATCGAGCGTGCAGACGACCTTGCCGCCGGCACACGCGCCCAGGCCGCAGGTATCGTTGACGGCCAGCATCGGGCCCACGCCGCCCGGCAGCTTCTGCTCCCACGCGAAATCCTCGTCTGTCTTGCCGTCGCAGTCGTTGTCCACGCCGTCGCACACCTCGTTCTTCGCGACACAAGGCACGCCATCGGGCGCGGCGTCGGCGGGGGCGTCCACTTTCGGCGCATCTGCCACGGCTACGTCGTCCGAAGACTCCGCGTCGTCCAGGGCACCGTCCGGGTCTGCATTCTCGATCTCGTCGGCGAGGTCCTGCCCTGGCACCGCCACATCCTCGATTGCCGCTGCGAGGTCCGCCGCATCGCCTGCATCCGCGTCCCCCACAACCGCGGTCTCGCCGGCCTCCACGCGCACCGTCAGGCCCGGGTCCGCGACCGCGCCTTCCGCAGCGTCAAACCCGTCCCCGAGTACCGCATCGACAGCGCCCGCCCACACCCCTGTCTGCTGGGCAAACTGCTCCCGCGCCGGCAGGTCTACCGAACAGGCGGCAAGCCCGGCCGCCCAGCCTACGGCGCTCCCCCACGCAATCCTCATCCGTGCCATCAGAACCACCCCACTACGGCCAGGCCCCCCCAGGCCGGGACGATCGCCGCCGCAGGGACGATCGCCGCCGCAGGGACGATCGCCGCCGCCGAGACGGCATTGCCCCGTTGGGGGATGCCCGCCGCCGTTGCCGGTGCCGCGTGCCACGTCCACCACGCCCCCAAGCCCGCCGCGACCGCGCCCGCCCCGCACAGCGCCCATCCCAGCGTGTAGCGGCCCTCGATGCGGGCGGCCTCCGAGTCCGCCTCGTCGGCAGAAATGCCTTCGATCTTGCCGGACTGCGAGTTGACTGCGCCCGCGCCGACGCGCAGCAGCAGGGTGCCTTCGTCTGCGTTGGCCTGGGCCAGCGCCAGCGCACCGCCCGCGACGACGCCGGCACCGACGCCGAGACCTGCCCAGCCCGGCCAGCGGAGACGTGGCGAGCGGCCCGCGGGCGCCGGTACCCCTTGCGTGCCCGCCGCGGCAAGCAACTGTTCGGCGGCCCGTTTTTCCTTGCGTGCCTGCTCGTCACGGCCGGCTCGTTCCAGCCTCAGCGTTTCCGCGCCACGTTGGGCGTCGGCAGCACGGCGCGCTTCGTCAGCACCGCGCAGGCGGTCCGCCGCCTGTTGTGCCGCCAGCGCCTCCTGCTCTCGCCGCTTCTCTTCGGCGCGCCGGGCCGCCTCGCTCGGTTCGGCCTGGGCGGCCGCTTGCCGGGCCAGCTCGCGTTGTGCAGCCACCGCGATCGAGACCGCGACCTTGCCCTCAGCCGAGTCCGCCGCGACCGTCGCCATGGCTTCCTTGGCGTGGCGCTCGGCGGCGTCGGCTTGTCCCGCATCCAGTTCGTGCCGTGCCAGCGCCAGCAACCAGGGGATGCGGCCTGGCGCAAGCTGCAACGCCTCGTGCCAGCGCGCGATGGCCTCTGCGCGCGCCGTGGCCGCTGCGGGTCCTTGGGCGGCGACAGCGCGCTGGCCGGCCTCGGTTGCGGCGTTGGCGGCGGCCTGCGCCTTCATCGTGCGCTCGGATTCGGCTAGGAAACTGCCGGCCTTGGCGCGCTGTCCGTCGCCAGCAGGGGCCCGTGCCAGGAACTCGCGGTAGGCCGCCACCGCGTCGGCCCACGCCTCGGCCTTGTGGAGCGCACGGCCCGCATTGTAGAGCCAGACCGCGTCGGCCGTCTCCTTGAACAAGGACCGGCAGTGGGCTGCCGACTCGGCGTACAGGCCGGCCTCGTGGGCCTCCTTGGCCAGGCGCTTCAGGCTGTCGACGTAGGCCGCATGTGCCGACGGCTTGTCCGCTGCCGGCGGGCGCGGCTGGGCGGCGCTGGGGCAGGGAGCGAGCACCACGAGGCACGCCAGCACCGCTGCGCAGCACCACGACGGCAGCATGGTCGGTGTGACGGTCCGGCTCATTCAAATGCCTCGCTCTTGGGTGCAGATCGCTTCGGCGCGGCCGCTCTACCCTTGGGTGGTCGGAGCTTGCCTTCCTTGGCGGCAGTGGCGGGCGCCGCACTGGATGCGGGCGGCGGCGGGAGCACTTCGGCGCGCAGCGAAGCGGGGGCCGGACCCGGGTCCGGTGGTTGCAAGGCCAGGGCAGGCGGAGCAGGGGCGGGCTGGGCCGCCTCCAACAGCGCCGGCGGCGTGGCGGTTGCAGCGACCGGTGCTGGCGGCGGCTTGGAGGTTGCAGCGACCGGTGCTGGCGGCGGCTTGGAGGTTGCAGCGACCGGTGCTGGCGGCGGCGCGCCAGGTGCGGTCGCAGCACCCTGGGGAATGGCGACGTCGAGTTGTCGCGGCGCCGCGCTGCGCCCGGCCAGCCAGATCGCGACGGCAAGCCCCAACACCGCCACGACCGCGACCGCGGCGAATTGCGCGCGACTCCAGCCCGGCACAGGCGCGGCCGACAGTTGCGTGCGGTTCGCGGGTTCGTCGATGTCGGTCGCGCCCGACGGTTCCGACGGCTCCGGCGCCGGGTGCGTGGCAGAGGCGCGCCGGCTTGTCCCCGACGGCGCGCGCGCCGGCGCGACCAGGGCCCCGCGCGGTTGATGGGGCGTGCCGGCCCAGGCGCCCGAACGCACCTCTTCGAGCGCCTGGCGCATCGCGCGCGCATCCGCGAACCGGTCCACCGGCTCCTTTTCGAGCGCCGTCCGCACCACGTCGACGAACCCCTCGCTCAGTCCGCCTCCCGCCAGCGCTTGGAGGTCCGGCGGTGGTTCGTTCGCGTGCAGGTACATCAGGGCGAGCGGATTGCGGTCCTCGAACGGCAACCGTCCGGCCGCGCAGCGAAACAGGATGACACCCAGCGCATAGAGGTCGCTGCGGCCATCGAGCGGCCTGGCCCTGCACTGTTCGGGGCTCATGTACTGCGGGGTGCCGAGCACGCTGCCCTGCGCCGTCATCGAGCTGTCTTCGGTGCGCGCGATGCCGAAATCGAGCACCTTGACGACCGGCTCGTCCTCGTCGCCGAGCTTGGCCAGCATGATGTTCGCCGGCTTGAGGTCGCGGTGCACGAGGTTGGCCTTGTGCGCTTCGGCCAGACTGCGACACACGGCGAGGCCCACATCGACGACCCGGGACTCCGCCATGCGCTCGCCGCGCTTGCCGAGAGCCCGCAGCTCCTGCTCCAGGCTCTGGCCGACGAGCAGCTCCATCGCGAGGTAGAGCGGCCCGTTGTCTGCCTGGCCGACGTCGAACACCTTGACCGTGTGGGGCGAGGACAGCGCGGCCGTGACCTGGGCCTCCCGGTAGAAGCGGCGCACGACGTCGTCTTCGGCATTGGCCACGTCGAGCGTCAGCATCTTGAGGGCGACCGCCTGGCGGGTGCCGACGTGTTCGGCCGCGTACACGGCGCCGAATCCGCCGCGACCGAGCGTGCCCGTGATCTTGTAGCGGCCGCTGACGACGTCGCCTAGCTTGAACGAGAGAGCGTCGCGGGCAAACGCCGTGAGCGTGATGGTGGGGACGTCGTCGTTGGGGCAACGCAGCAGGGCCGTGGCCTCTCCGCAAATCGGACAGGCGCGCTCCGGCTGGGGCAGCGACTCGGGCACAGGGGTCTCGGGGCGAACGGCGCCGTGACGACGGGCAACCTTGGCAAGCGGGGCTCGACAAGTCAACGGAGGCGCATCGGAACTTGGTCCGACAGACCCGTGGCTGCGCTGCGCTGCCGCTTTATGATGGGTCTTCCCCCGGCGCCGCATCGACGTCATCGCAACGGTCGACGGGATCGTGTTCGACCCGGCGTGGCGGCACGCCGTGCGCGGGCAAGGGTAGGCGACGGTGGTCGACAGCGACGTGATCGAACGCAAGCTACTGCAGGTGCGCCACGATGCCGCCCGCCTGCGAGCCTATGGCGTGTTGACCGAGGATCGCCTGGGCGCCGACGAAACCCTGTGGAACGCGGTGCTGATGAACCTGCTCCAGACCGTCCAGCCGTGCATCGGTCTGGCCCTGCACACGGTCGTGCACGACGCCCTCGGCACGCCGACGGCGGCGGGGAGCGCCCATGTATATCAGTAGGACCGAGCCACCGCAGACTTGACCCGTTGGCGGGCCCGCGTGCATCGTTCCGTATCGGTGGCGCCGCCTTGTACTGTGCGCCGAACACGAGGGGCGATGGCTTGGCACGCACGCGGCATCGTGGCACCCCACCCGTTCCAGCCCGGCGACTTGATCGAGCGCTCGCCGGTCGTCGTGCTGGCTGGCCAGGACCGCACCCACCTGGTGCACACGGCCGTCGCCCCCTTCCTGTACGGCTGGGGGCACCGCTACGAATTCGCGGCGCTCGGCCTCGGCAGCCTGTGCCGCTACGAGGTCGGGCAGCAGCCCAACGCGCGCATCGAACCCGACGCGGCGACGCGCACGCTGGCCATCGTCGCGACGGCCCCGATCGCCGCGGGCCTTGCGATCGTGCTGGCCACGCGCGGCCTGCCTGAAGTCCAGGGACCGGCGCCGGGGCCGCTGTCGTGCCAACAGTCGGAGCCCCCGCTGCCAGCACCCGCCAACGAAGCCGCGCTCATCGACTGGTTCGCCCCACACGTGGCCGCGACCCGCGTCGCGACCGACCGCCCCGTTGCCGTCACGCACCTCGCCGGCAAGGGCCGCGGCATGGTCGCCGCCCGCGATCTGCCCGCGCTGACGCTGATCGAGCGCGCGCCCGTCATCGCCTTCCCCGTCGAGCACTGGGAGGCGCTGGATCGCACCGCGCTCACCGACTATCCGTTCCTGTGGGACCCGGCCGGCGACGGCGGCGCGCTCGCGATGGGTTACGTATCGCTCTACAACCACGCGTACGAGCCGAATGCCATGTACGACAAGGAGTACGACCGCGGAGCGATGATCATCCGCACGCTGCGGGCCGTGAGGGCGGGCGAAGAGCTGACGGTGAACTACAACTGGGAGCCGGACGACGCGACGCCGGTGTGGTTTGATGCGCGTTGAAACAAAAACACCCTTGTGTGGTTTGCTGCGCCTTGAAGTTCTTGCTGAGGTTATTGGGGGCAGCCAGGGCCCGTCGCCGTCCACGCCGCGCCCTTGAGGTCCATGACGTACTGGAACACCAGGTCCATCGCGTTGGCGCCCGTGCCCTCCTGGAAGTCCCAGTCGAAAACCGTCGGCACATCCGGCTTGAGCGACCACGCCGGCGCGAACGGCTGGCCGTAACGCACCACCTTCGACAGGCGCAGGCCCGAGACCTGGGCCGCGACGGAGTTGGGCGTCGCCGCCGCCGTGTAGCTGGCCCCAAGGTGCATCGGGCACGCCGCGACCCACGTGGTCGGCACGTTGCCGAAGTCGCGCACCTTCCACCCGTCGACCCACAGCGACCCTGTGCCGAGTCCGTTGTATTGCAAGGCGAAGTGCTGCCACACGCCGAACTTCCACACACGTTTGGGCTTGGACAGGATCGCCGACGGCCCGCCCAACGCGCTCGCATCGGTGCCATCGGCCAGGGTTGCGACACGCCACTGCTGGTCCTTCGGCATGGGCCCACACACGGACGTCGAGTCGACCCCGGCGATCGCCCCATAGGCACCCGTGGGGGGCGCCTTCAGCCGCGTCCACCCCTCCAGCGTCCAGCCCAGGACCGGGTACTGCATGGCGTTCTTCGCGGTCGGGAACTGCGCGTCGCTGAAGGAGATCGACGTGCAGTCCACCTCCGGATTGAGCGTGCACACCGTCGAGCACTTCTTCGGCGGCGGGCCGCCCGATGCACCCGAGTCGCACGCCTCCCAGCGCGCCTTCTCGCCGTCGCCGCACTGCACCGCCGTGGCCAACTCGCCAAAGCACTTGTCGGCCTCCTGGCCCGCGCCGACCAGCTTGTGCGTGCCCGTCACCACCTCGTTGCTGTTGCCGTCGAGGGCATCATCGAAGCGCCACAGTCCACGCGTCTGCGCGTCGAGCGACGCCCGGCGCGGCGGGACAAAATCCTCGAACCAGCGCTGGCCTACCGACAAGCGCACGTCGTCGATCGCGCCGGGCCACACGTTGCCGGGCTTCGGCTGGTCGCCCGCCCCGACACAGCCGCCGCCTGCCCCGCCGCCGCCCGCGCCGAGGAACAGCACCTCCTTGCCGATGTCTGGCAGGGTGTCTTTCGTGGTCTTCGAGCATTCCAGCTTGCCGTCGATCCACAGGCGGAACGTCGAGCCCTTCGACCAGCCCATGGACGCCGCAACGTGGAACCACTTGCCCGGCGTCGCCACCGTCGTGCTGACGCAGAGCGGCTCCGGATAGCGGTACACGTTGAACTTGCCGCCCACCATGTTCAGCGACAGGTAGCCGCACGAGGTGCCCGCGATCTCGCCGACGATGCCGGTCTGGTCCGGACGCACCCACGCTTCGATGGTCATCTCGCAGGTGGGGCAAAACGCGTCGGGCGCGACGCTCGCGATGTCGGCGACCTGGATGTGGCCCTTGGCGGCGGGAGCGAGGTGCTGTTGCTTGCGGCAGTCTTCGCAGCCGTCGCACGCCTTGCCGTTGGCGTCGTCGCACGCCTCGTAGGCGGCCGCGAGCTTGCCGTCCCCGCACACGGCGGCGTCGGGCGCCGCTCCAAAGCAGTCGTCCTTGGCATAGGCGCCGCCGCTCAGCACGAGTTCGTTGCCGTGGGGACCGCTGTCTTTCGCAACGCTCCCCGCTCCCTCGTCAAAGCGCCACAACGCCCGCGTGCCCGGCACCGCCTGCCGCCGCCGTGCGGGCACGAACGCGTTGCCGTACAGGGCTTCGGCCGCCACGTGGACCTCGTCGAGGCTGCCGATGAAGCCCGCCGATTCCGCGTCGACATAACGCCGCCCGACCGCGACCGCGATGCCGGTGGGGTCCATGCGCTGCTTGAGCAGCTTGCTCGTGCCGGCTGGCTTGCCGTTGACGAAAAAGCGCACGGTGTCGCCCACCACGGTGATCGCGGCATGGCTCCATACCTTGGCCACGACCGCACTGGCCGATTCGGTCAGTTCGCCGCCGTCGAGCGACTTGTGGTGAAAGCCGAGCTTGCCGCTGCCCGACATCAAGAACACCGTCCACCCGCTCGGCGCCGTGTCTGCCAGCTTCGACTTGGACATGACGACCATGTCGTTCGCGAAGGCCGCGGGCTTGACCCACGCCTCCAACGTCAAGTCGTTTTCCAGCGCGAACGCGCCCTTGAGTGAGCCGGGCGCGCCCGCCTCGGCCTTGGCCACGCCGAACGCCTTGCCGTCGAGCGTCCACGCCGCGTATGTCTTGCAGCCCTCGCACCCATCGCAGGCCGCCGCGTTGCCGTCGTCGCAGGTCTCACCCAGCCCCGGGAAGCCGTCGCCGCAGCCGGGCACCACGCACTTGCCCTGCACGCAGTACTTGCCGACGGCGCACGGTCCGGTGGGCGGGTTGGAGCCATCCTTGATGTTCAATACTTCGCAGCCCTTGACGCCACACTGATCGACCGTGCACGGGTTCTTGTCGTCACAGTCGAGTTTCGTCGCGGTGCAGTTGCCGCCGAGGCACGCGTCGTTGATCGAGCAGGCGTCGCCATCGCTGCAAGCGGTCTTGTCGGCCAGCTTGACGTGCGTGCAGCCTTTGGAAGGTTCGCAACCGTCTTTCGTGCACTCGTTCTTGTCGTCGCACCCCACGACCACGCCCGCCAAGCACTTGCCGGCCTTGCAGGTGTCAGACTTCGTGCACAGGTCGCCGTCTTCGCACGCCGCGTTGTCGAAAAGCACCCCGATGTTCTGGCACGCGCCCGTCGTGGGGTCGCAGCTGTCTGCCGTGCACGTGTTCTTGTCGTCGCAGATCTTGTTCGGCCCCAACGTGCAGGCGCCGTTCTTGCAGTAGTCGAGCGGCGTGCACGGGTTGCCGTCGAAATCGCAGGTCCCCAAGGTGTTCTGGAACACGCAGCCCTTGGCCGGATCGCAGACGTCCATCGTGCAAACCGCACCGTCGTCGCACAGCTTCGCCTTGCCCGCCGTACACTTGCCGGCCACGCAGGTGTCGCCGACGCTGCACACGGAAGCGTCCGCATCGCAGGCGTCTCCCTCGAAGCCCGTGCCGTCGTGGATGCACTTGCCGGTTGCCTTGCTGCAGCCGTCGAACGTGCACGGCGAGCCATCGTCGCAGTCGGCCTTCTTGCCGGGCACGCACTGCCCCGAGGCGCAGGTGTCGCCCGTCGTGCACGCGTTGTCGTCCGAACAGCTGGCGACGTTGTGGACCTGCTTGCAGCCGGCCTTGAAATCGCAGGGGTTGTCGGTGCACGGGTTCTTGTCGTCACAGTTGACCACCGCGCCGTTGGTGCAGACGCCGCCCTTGCACGCGTCGCCCTGGGTGCAGACCGAACCGTCGGCGTCGCACGGCTTCGCGTCGGGCTCGGAGGTCAGCCCGCACTTCCCCGTCGCAGGCGCGCACTTCGCCTTCTGGCACGCGGTGTCACTGGTCCCGGAGCACGCCACCGTGGTCATCGGGTCGACCGAGCACACGAACGGCGCCTTGGACTTGTCGCAATACAACGTGCCGTTGCAGAGGTCCCCGTCTTCCTTGAGCGCGCACTCGGCATTGGTCGTACACGAGCACACGTTGGAGCCCGGCTGACAGGTGCCGCCCGAACACACGTCGCCATTCGTGCACGGATTGCCGTCTTCGCAGACGCCCGGCTTCCCCGGGTTCTTGCAGCCGTTCAGCTTGCCCGGAGTGCCCGCCGCGCTGGCCGGGTCACACGTCTCGGCGGTGCACGGGTTCTGGTCGTCGCACGCCGTGCTCACGTCGAGCGCCTGGCCGACGCAGCCCCCCTTGCCGTCGCACAAGTCGTTTGCAGTGCAGGCGTTGAAGTCGGAGCACGGCTTGTTGTGCGGCGTATTGACGCATCCCGTTGCCGGGCCGCAAGCGTCTTCGGTGCACGGGTTCTTGTCGTCGCAATCCTTGAGCGTGCCGGAGCACTTGCCTTCCTTGCACACATCGCCAACCGTGCACGCGGAGCTGTCGTCGCACACGCCCGTGTTGGGGGCATGGCCGCACGCCGCAGTCTTCGGGTCGCAACTGTCGTCGGTGCACTTGTCGTTGTCGCCGCACAAGCCGTCGTCGGTCATGCCATTGCAATCATTGTCGAGTCCGTCGCACACCTCGGCCGCGGCGGTGGGCGCGGTGCAGGCGCCCAGGCCCGCGCTGCTGCACGTGCGGGTGCCCGGGCACGAAAACGTGGCGCCCTGCACCATACACTTCGTCTGCAGGCCGAAGTTGGCCGCGCGCGCCGAGCACGGGCACTGAACGACGCCGACGCCATCGGGGTTGCGGGAGCACTGTTTGCCGGTCTTGCCGTCGGTCGAGGTCTGCATGCTGCAGGAGTAGCCGATCGGGCACTCGGAAGTGGCCGCACACGGCGCGCCGCAGAAGCTGCCGTTCTGGCCACCGTACGCGACACACAACGCGCCCGACACCGCCAGCGCCTCCTCACACGATTTCGACACCTCGCACGGCTCGCACAGGCGCCCCCACGACGGCACGCAGATCGTCACGATGTCGTTGCCCGACGGCACCGTGGCGCACTTGTAGCCGACGGCACACGACGTCGTGCACGGCTTCGCACAGAACTTGCCGGTCGGCGTTTCGATGCACAGGCCATTGTCGCATCCCGCAGCTTCAGTACACGGGCAACCGGCACCACCCGGGCACACCGGTGTCGCCGACGCGTCAGTCGTGACATCAGACCCGCGCCCCGCGCCGGAGTCGTCGCTCCCTTCGACGTCGATGTCCTCTCCGGCGTCGCCCTCGAGGCTCGCGTCGGCAGCGAAGCCCGCTTCGGCGCACCCCACGACCAGGCAGAGCGCGGCGAACCGAGCGGCCCGTCCGTTCAGGCGGGTCCAGACAACCTGGGCTGCTACAGAAAACAACGCGCGCTCGCCCCGTAGTGGCGTGCCTCGCCAAAAACTCCATCGGTGCACGATCTGCCTCCCTCGACCCACGACCCCACCATCGTAGTGTTGTGGTGGACGGGCCGAAGTCAAGCCCGTTCACAGACCCGCAAACGAGCAGCGCGCCACAAGCGGGGAAAAGCAGCGCCGCCGCGATGGGTCGCGAGGGCTACGATTCTGGCTTCGTGTCGGGTTCCAACGCAGGCGCCGCGGCGTCGGCCGGTACGGCCACTGGCGTGCCCGGCGGTGGCGCCACTACCAGGGGCGCCCAACTGTCGTAGGTGGGCAGCGACGTGCGCGTGTCGTCGACGGAAAGCGGTCGACCGAACCCGTCGGTGGAGGGGCCTCCCGATGACTGGCCGCGGGCCACGGGCCCATCCATGGTCGTCGTCCGCATCAGCTGACGCTCGCGCTGCACCTCGGCGCGGATTTCCTCGAGTCGCGCGGGTATCAGTCGCTCGGTGTTCTCGCGACTCTCGTCGAAGTTGGGCACGTCCGTCACGCGGCCGACGACCGGAATGCCCGTCAGCGTCGGGCCATTGACCAGACCCGGCCGGCCCCGGGTGCGCGCCGGCTCGGTCGATGCGTCGAGGATGCTGTGGGCAGGCACGTGGCTCAGGCCATGCGAAGTGCGCGGCATCAACGGGTCCGTGTCTAGCGACCGATCCACGATGGCGTCCACCGTCACGACGAAGCGCGGCAGGTGGCGTGTGTCGTGAAACGGGTGCGGCGTCGCCAGAGCGGTCGAGGCGAACGCCGACTCCAATGCGGGCGGTTGCGCGGCCTTGTTCGGATTCGGCGACGTGATGGCATCCAACGCAGAACCGGGGGCGGGCGTCACGTCGCTGTGGGTGATGCGCTGCGTTTTCGAAAACCGACGCTCGCTGCCCGGCTGCCCGATGGCGAACTCGGGCAGCGTCTCCTCCTCCAGGCCGTCCTTGCGGATGTCGAAGCCGGGGCTCGTGTCCTCAAGTGACAGTTTCATGGGGTCCGTCGAACGCCCGGCCACGAGCGCGGCCTCGTCATCGGTGACGACGTGCAGCAGCAGCAACGTCACGTTGTCCTTGCCGCCGCCTTCCAACGCCTGCTCGATAAGGCAGTTGCCGGCTGCCTCCAGGTCGTCGCGGTGGCGGCGCAGCGTCTCGGCAATCGCGTCGTCCTCGACCATGTCGGTCAGGCCGTCGGAGCACAGCAGATAGAGGTCGCCTGCGCGGTAATCCTGCAACTGCACGTCCGGTTCGACGACGTCGCGCAACCCTACCGCCCGCACGATGACGTTCTTGCCCGCAAACTGGCGAATCTGCTGCGCCGACATGGGGCGCGTGCGCATGTAGTGGTTCAACAAGCTGTGGTCGTCGGTCAGTTGCTCGTACACCTCGCCGCGCAACCGGCAGATGCGCGAGTCGCCGACATGGACGAGGCCCAGCCGCGCCGGCCCCGCGAGGATGCCGGCCACCGTCGTGCCCATGCCTTTGTGCATCGGGTTCGACCCCGCGCTCGCATACACCTCGACGTTGGCGATCCGCACCGCGGCATCGAGAGCACGCGCCTCTTCCGCCTGCTGGTGCAGCACTTCGGCAGGCCAGCGGAATCCAGGCTGTGTGCGGTCCCGCGCGATGAAGCGCACCATCGCGTCTGCGGTAATCTGGCTGGCGATCTCGCCCGACGCGTGTCCGCCCATACCGTCGCACACGACGTACAGGCCGATATCGGCTTCGACCCGGTAGGCGTCCTCGTTGTTCTTGCGTTCGCGGCCAACATTCGTCGCGCCGAAAGCGAGGACCTTGAACATGCGCTTCCCCGCGGCGCGTCCTGCCGGGACGCCGATCGTCAGCGACCAACCGCCGCACTGCTGCCCGGCCTGCAGTCACCCGATGTGCAGTGGCGCGGCACCGCGAGGCTATGCGCGGTGTACCAAGGGTCAGCCAGCAGCGTCAAGCGCGCAACAAGCCGAGGTCCTGTAGGTCGCGCGCGACCTGCCGCACCGTGTCTGCGCCGGCCGGCACCAGCGGCAACCGGACGGCCGGACCGCTCACGCCCAGCAGGTGCAACGCCGCCTTGCACGGCTGCGGATTCGGCTCGCTGAACAAGGTCTTGATGAGCGGCCACAAGTCCAGTTGGCCGCGCGCCGCTGCTTCGGCACGGCCGTCGCGAAAGTCGCGCCACAGGGCGGCCGTGCGTGCGGGGGCCGGGTTCGACACCACGGAGATCACCCCGCGAGCCCCGACGCTGTACATCGGCACGCACAGGCCGTCATCGCCCGAGACGACCGTGAACGGGGTGACCCGCACGACGTCGCGCAACAGCAACAGCGTCTGCTGCACTTGATCGAGCGAGCCCGACGCCTCCTTGACGGCGCACACGTTGGGGTGCCGTGCCAACGCCGCGACCGTCGGCGGCAGGAGGTTGCAGCCGGTGCGCCCAGGCACGTTGTAGAGCACGACCGGCAACGGCGATGCGTCGGCCACGGCGTGGTAGTGGGCGAGCA
Source organism: Myxococcales bacterium (assembly GCA_009692425.1). Taxonomy (GTDB): domain Bacteria; phylum Myxococcota_A; class UBA9042; order UBA9042; family UBA9042; genus SHZF01. The sequence continues at coordinate 13,434 of SHZF01000057.1, forward strand.
GGCCCGACTGGCTCGGCTTGTTGTAGTACGGTGTCACGACGAGCACGCCGACGACGCCCAGTTTCGCGGCGCGGGCCGTCGTCTGCAATGTGTGCCGGGTGTCGTTCGAGCCCGTACCCGCGATGACGGGCACGCGCCCACGGGCACAGCGAACGACGGTCCGCACGACCTCGTCGTATTCGTCGGCATCCAACGTCGAAGCCTCGCCCGTGGTGCCGCACGCGACAAGGCCGTCGATGCCTCCTGCCACCTGCTGCTCGACCAGGCGCTCCAGCGCGGCGAGATCGAGCGAACGGGCCGGATCGTGGTGCATCGGCGTGACCAGGGCGGTCCACGTACCTTCGAGAACGAGGGGAGCCATGGGGTCCTTGCCGGGAGGCGCTCATGCGTTGGTGAGTGGAGGATTCACAAGGTCTCACTCCGCACGGGGCGCGGCACGCTCGCCGATGCGGCGCAGGGAGACCATGCCGGCGTCGCGCACGAAAAGTTCCGTCTCGCGCGGGAGGAAGTCTTCGAGCACGGCCCGCGCGCGCGCGTCGTCCAGGTCGCCCAGCGCAAACGCGGCCGCCTCGCGCACATAGGGATCGCGATGCTGCAAGAAGGGGCGCACGGTATCGAGCGCACCGGTCGGGAACGCGATGGCGAACGCCCGGACTGCGATGCGGACAGTCGGCGTATCGACGGCGCGCGCGTTCATGACTTCGTGCAGCACGGCATGGGTGCGCGGCGTCGCATAGTATTGGAGCCAGCCGAGCGCGCGCAGGCGGGGCTGCGAATCGAGGCGTGCGTTCGTCGCATGCTCCACGAGCAAGGCTGGAATGTCGGGGCCGATGCGGTCCAGGCGACGCCGATCGATGCCGGTCGGGTGCGGCGCACGCAGCAGGTCGAGCAGGGCGGCCGACTGCAAGGGACGCGTCGTGGCAGGGGGAGCCTTGGCGGGCGGAGCCGCACGGCCGTCGTGGGTCGCGAAGCTGGCAACAACCAGCAACGCCAAGGCAATCACATGACGCATCCGTACCCCCATCCGACCCGGCACCACCGATTTCCTGCCAGTTGCGCCCAGCCAGGCAAGGTGGAGGCGCGGCTTCATCACGGCGCGGCCAGCGGCGGCGGTGCTGCCGGCGCGGCCAGCGGAGTTTCAAGGCGCTCCGCTACAGTCCGTGTGACCTCCTGACGCAGCCGCGGACCCTGCAGATCGTAGCAAAGCCAGGCGACGCTGCGGTAGACGGCGGCCGACTCGCGGTTGAGCACGCCCTGCATCCGGGCGAGTTCAATCTCTTGCAGGTACCGATGCACATCGACGGCGGCGAGTGCAAGGTCCCGAATCGTCACGCTGCCAGCCAGATCCAAGACGTGTGCTGCATCCGTCTCGTCGGTGTGCGTGCGCAGCGCGGTGACCGACGCGTCGTCGCCGAGAGCCGCCAGCGACTTGATTGCCACGACCTTGCTCACCGTGCGAGCGCCGGCGAGCGCCGCCATCAAGAGCGGCTGGGCCTGATTGCCGAGTGGGCGCACGACGCGCTCGGCAAAGTCAGCCACCGACACTTTCGGATCGATGGCGTGAAACCGCGCGATGCGGTAGTGATCATCATCGGCAAGGTCGGAAAGCACGCGCCGCAACCCGTCCGCGCCGCGGTGCCGTACCAGCAATTCGGCGGCCCAGAACCGGTTGTCGGCGTTGCGCAGCGCGAGCAGGGCCTCCAGCCACGGCTCGAAGCGGTCGAATGCCATCGCGAGGTCCGACCGGGCACCATCAAGGAGGCGCGTCTCCTGCAGCGCGGCCGTGCGCGTCCGCAGCACGGTCATGGTCGCGGCCGTCGCGGTGATGGCACCGGGCGTATCGAGCGCCTGCTCCCTGGCGTGGGCCTCAAACAGGAGCAGGACCGACTCGACCTGTGGCAGGTCGCCGAGCAGTCGCAAGTCCGCAGCGTCGGGCAATCCGCCCTTGGCGAAATAGCGGCGGTAGCCGCGCAGGAGGGCTTCTAACGGCGCGTTGCCGGTTCCAGGCGCGCTGCCGGTTCCAGACGCGCTGCCGGTTCCAGACGCGCCGCCCCTACCGGACAGCATGTCGGCGGCGGCGCGGGCCAGGGCGGTGGCAGCTTCATAGCGGCGCACGTCGGCTGCGATCCAGTGCTCGAGGGCATCGGGCGCAAGGCCACCCCACCGCGGCACATCGCCCGCTGCGAGCCGATCGCCGACCACCAGCGCGACCTGTTCAGTTGGCGTGTCGGCGCCGATGCCTGCGAGTGCCCACGCCGCGACCGCCCGGACGACGGCCGGAGTCTCGTCGCTGGCCAGGTCGAGCAGTTCGCCGCGATCGGCGCGATCGTTGGTCATCGCCAGCAGGGCCGCCCGGGCGCGCGCACCAACCGCACCGTTCGCGTCGGCCAACCGCAGCAGCAGGCGCCGCTTCAGGTCGGCTGCGACGCGGGGCCAGTCTTCGGCGCGCCGCCCGATCGCGAGAGGCACCGGACCGCCCCCTGCGGCAATCGAGAACTCCAAGGCGGCTGCGCGGTAGGTGACGGCGTGCGACACATCGCCGACGTAGCGGGCGAGCGCTTGCCTGCCGTCTTCGTTGCCAGCCCACAGCACAAACGCCTCGGTGCGCCCGGCTTCGCCCATTTCCACGTCCGTCCCCACCAGTACCCGCACGATGCGGCCGCGCGCATCGTGTTCGACCACCCGCGCGCAGCGGGCATCCACGGCGGGCCGCAGCGCGCTGAGTTGGCCCACCAGCACGGTCGTCGTCGGAGCCGTCGGCAGGTTCGAACCGGCGAGACCCTGCACCGCGGCGGCATCGACTCCGGCCACGGCGTCGGCCCAGCGCGCCCAGGCGTCCGGAGCCATGTCGTAGAGCCGCAGCGCAGCCAACCGATCGGCCACGGCACCGCCATCGGCCAGGGCGAGGGCGTACTGGCCCAACAGGAACGCACGGGCGGCCCCCAGTTCATCCGGCCCCGTCGCCTCCCGGTGCAGCCGACCCAGTTCCTGATTGACCACATCGAGCGCAATCGCGGCTCCTTCGGTCTTGACCGACGTCTGCAGCCACCACGCCCCCCCGTCGCGACGCCCCTCGGTCTCGCTGTAGGCGCCGTAGCCAAGGCCACGCCGCTCGCGCAACTCCAGGAAAAGCCGCGACGACGCCGACCCCCCGAGCACCTGATTTGCCACGGCGAGGGTCGCCCAGCGCGCGTCCTTGCGCGCCAGCGCCGGCACACCCAGGCGCAGGGCGGTCTGTACCGTGTCCTTGATGTCGACGACATGACAGGCTGCAGGCTCTGCCGCGATCGGCAGGGCAGTCGGAGAGGCCCCAACCGGCGCTGCGATCGCCTTGCTGAACAGTTCGCCGACGCGGGCACCGAAATCGGCCGGCTGGACGTCGCCCACGACAACGAGCGTCGAGCCACCCAGCGCAAACAGCCGTTGCCAGGCCTGCTGGATATGCTTGCGCGTCACCTTCTCGACGCTGTCGAGCGTCAGGCCCGTGCTGCCGTACGGATGGTCGCCGTACAGGAGGCGTCGCGCGAGCCGATCGGCAACGGCGCCGGGCTCGCTTTCTTCGTTGCGGAGTTCCGCGCGGTGGCGCTGGCGCAACGATTCGAACGCCTTTTCGTCCAGCGTGGGCTCGAGAATCGCTTCGCGGACCAGCGCCAGGTAGGTCGCCAACTGATGGGAGAGCACGCGGCCTTCGATGACCGTGCCGTCGGGGTACGTCTCGATCGACAGGCTCCCTCCGGTGGCGGCGAGCGCATCGGCAAAAGCGGTGCCGGGGTGCCGACGGGTGCCGTGCAGCATGACTTCGGCCGCCAGCATGGCGCTGCCCTCGGGCAGGCGACCCGTCGGCGCACCCTGCCACTGCACCGCCGTGCCACCGGGCAGCACCCAGCGCAGGAACACGGCGGGCGAGCCGTGGCGCTCGACGGTCCACACCTCGATTGCGCCGGTCGAAGGGGCACCGGCAACCAACTGAGTGTGCGGCGTAGGGAACACGGGGCGCGCGGGCTCACCCGGCTGAGGCCGCTCGCCCCACGGGTCACCTTGGGGCGGCGGTGGCGCGACGACCGCTGGGCCGCTGCAAGCGGCGAGGACGGCCACGACACCCGCAGCGCCGAAGAACGCGTGGCGTTGCGGGGGGCACGCGGGCGCACATTGCCCCCAGCGGGACGCTCTGCCTCGGCCGATCATGGCTGCACCTGCGTGCCAGTGGCGGCGCCTGGCGCGTCGACAGCCGGCAGTGCCGACGTCGAAGCCGGGGCCGGCTCGGGGGGCGGGGAAGCCGGGGCTGGAGTTGCGGCGGCCGCCTTGCGCAACGCAGCCTGTTCCTGCTCGGCACGCCGACGGGCCTCACCCTCGGCCTTCACCAACGCCATCGCGAGCCCCGCCTCGTGCTGGGTCACCGCCTCGGGCTTGAGCCCCGCGCCCTTTGGCTGCGGCAGATCGGTCGGCAGCAGGTCGAGTTCGATTTCCGCGTCCCAAGTTAGCAGGGCTTGCACCACGCGCTGCACGTCGGCGCTCGTCACGGCGCGATAGCGCGACAGGGCGTCCGCCAGCCGACCGGCGTCGCCGAAGCACACCTCGTGCAGCGCCAGCAGTTCCGCGCGCCGACCCGCGTCGAGCGCGCCGAACACGAAACTGGACTCGAACGCCACCTTCGCGCGCCGCAATTCTTCGTCGGGCAGCCCCGCAATGGCAATCTCGTGCAGGGCGCCCCGCACCCGCTTTTTGGCTTCGGCCAGCGCCGCCGCGCCGGGCTCGGCCAGTTCGACATGGACTTCGAGCAGATCGACGTCGCGCCGCCCGTGCGTGCCGGCCCAGTAGGACGTCGCCAGCGCGCGCTCGCGCACGAGCCGCTTCTCGAGCCGCGACGCCTCCCCACCACCCAGCGCCTGGGCCAGCACGTCGAGGACGAATGCGTCGGGGTGCGTCACCGGCGGCACGCGCCACGCGAGCTTGAAAGCCGGCGTCTTGCCCAGCTTTTCTTCGAGGCTCGCATACACATGCCCTGTTGCCGCCGGTTCACGAAAATCATTGCGAGTCGGCAAGTTGCGAGATACCAGCCGCCCGAGGTGCCGCTCGGCGAGCGCACGGCCTTCGTTGCCCGAAACATCTCCCGACAGCACGAGGACGAGATTGGCGGGCGCATACCAAGCGTCGTAAAAGCGCTGGAACGCGTCGATCGGTGCCTTCTGCAGGTCGTCGACGCGGCCAATCACCGCGTGCGAGAACGCTGCATTCTGGAACGCCAGGCGGGGCAGTTCCAGTTCGGCCATGGCGTACGGCCGGTTCTCGTAGCGTTCGCGGCGCTCCTCTAGCACGGCAGCCCGCTGGTTCTCGACGTTGTCGGGGCGCAGGTCGAGGCGGGCAAACCGGTCGGACTCCAGCCACAGTGCCAGTTCGAGGGCGTGACGCGGGACGGTTTCATAGAAGTACGTGAAATCGCTAGATGTGTGGGCATTCAGGTCCGCGCCCACGGCTTCCAGCCGCGTCAGGTGCTCCATCTTGGCGGCGCGCTTGCTGCCTTGGAACATCATGTGCTCGAAAAAGTGCGCGAGCCCCGTCTGGCCCTTCTGCTCGTCGCGGGCGCCCACATCGACCAGCACGCCGAGTGCGACAAGCGGCGCGGTCGTGTCCGTGTGCACCACGACGCGCACGCCGTTCGCAAGCGTGAAGCGAGTCAGCACGAGCGGCGGCGGCAGCGGCCACGGGCCTTCGGCCACGCTCGCGGGCCGCGGGCGCTTGGGCTTGGCCGCCGTGGCCAGGGCGGGCAGCAGAGTGGAGCAACACGCGAGTGCAATGGCGATCAACAGCCTGCGGCGGGTGCAACGTGCGGTGGGTGTCGGGAGGGGAGGCAGCGTCATGGGCAAGATGTCCGATGCGCGCGGCCCGGTCGCCGCGCCCCGGCGGAACCTAGCATTGCGCGCGGTCAGGTCCAACCCCAGGCAGACCGGGTTCAGTCCCAGAGCCCGCAGTTTGCCGCGCCCGCGTTGCACAGGGCCGGGTCGGTCGTGCACACCACGTGACGCAACTGGCTGCATGGGCCAAAGTCGCCCGGCTTGCCGTAGCCCTTTTGCGTGGCCGCCGCAGACGAGTAGAGCGAGCAATTCTCGGTCGGACTCGACGCGCCGCTGTTGCCCATCCACACGCCCGTCGCCTCCGCCACCGCCAGCACGGCGCCCAGCCCGGCAATCCAAGCGGGCTTGCCCAGCAGCTTCGAACAATACCCGCCACTCTTGTTGAAGTCGCCGACGACCGTAACGTTCGACACGTACGCCGCGCCGTTGACGTGATAGCCGCCGGCCTTGGGCACGAACTTGTCGGTCTGCTCGAAGCAGTACAGGTGCCCGGGGACGCTCGGGTCGCATTTGTCCGCGGCGCAGGCGGCCGTCCAGCCCACGTCGGCGCGCGCCGCACTGCCGACGCCCACCTTGTAGCTGATCGATGTCGATTGCGTACCCCAGTTGGAGCAGGAGTTCAGGTACGAGGCCGCCGTCACGGTGCCCGCCGGTTGCACGTTGGTCCACACTTTGGCTCCGTTCATCACACACGTCGCCGGGCCCTTCGCCACGGGCTGGCCACCTTCGTCGAGCGCAATCGGCACGTTGAGCGTCCCGTCGATGAGGTCGACCCAACTGTTCGCGACGACTTCGCCTGTCACGAGGCGGTACGGCGCGGTCGCCTTGGAGAAATACTGTGCGGGCGCCTGGGACTCGTCGGCGAGCCACGCCTTCCATTGCCCACCGAGCGCCTTGGCTTCTGCGAGCGCCTGGCACTTCAGGTGGCCGCCGGCGAGGCCGCCGAGGTTGCCGCTGAACGTCGACGACGTCACGAACACGCGGCGCACCGCAGTACACGACGCAGTGGGTTGGTAACCGCACGCGCCAGACTTCGCGTTGCAAGCGTCGTCGGTGCATGGATCTGCGTCGTTGCACATGACCGGCGTGCCGCCACAACTGGCAGCCTTGCACGTCGCGCCGACCACGCAGGCGTTGCTGGAGCACGGGGTACCGTCGGCCACGGGCACGCCGACGCACTGTCCCGACTTCGCATCGCAACTGTCGGCGGTACACGCGTTGCCATCGACGCACAGCACCGCAGTGGGCTCGACCGTGCGCACGCGTTGGTTGCCGGCGTCGCCGACGTAGGCCCGGCCGCTCGCGGCGACGACGATGCCCCACGGTGACGAGAAATTGGCGGCGAGCGCCGGCCCGTCGAGCCAGCCCGGTGTCGCCCCCCCAGCGACCGTGGTCACCGCGCCGCCGTGGACGCGACGGATGCGATGGTTGCCGCGATCGGTGATCCACAGGCGCCCGATGACGTCGAAGGCGAGACCCGTCGGTGTGTTGAACAGCGCACTGGCAGCCGCGCCGTCCTGGTAGCCGCCCCCGCTCGCGCCGATGGGAGTCGTCGTCGTGCCATCTGGCGCCACCTTGCGGATGCGATGGTTGCCCGCGTCTGCTACCCAGGTCGCCCCGCCAGCATCGACCGCCACACCCATCGGCGAGGAGAACCGCGCGACCATCGCGGCGCCATCCTGCCAACCCATGACACCGGAGCCCGCGACGGTCGTGGTCACACCCTGCGGCGTGACGCGACGGATGCGGTGGTTGCCCTGATCTGCCACGAGCACGTCGCCGCCATCGACCGCGACGGCGGCTGGCGACTGGAACTGGGCGACGCTGCCGACCCCATCGGCAGAGCCCGCCACGCCCGTGCCCGCCAGCGTCGTGACTTGGCCAGCCTGGATGCGGCGGATGCGATGGTTGCCTTGGTCCGCGACGAATACCGTCCCATCGGCACCGACCGCGACGCCGCCCGGGCTCTGGAAACGGGCGTTCGCCGCGTCGCCGTCGAGGAATCCGGCCAGTCCGCTGCCGGCTACGGTCGCCACGTCGCCGGTGGCCAGGACTTTGCGTATCCGGTGGTTGCCCGCGTCGGCCGCCCACAGTTCCGCCTTGCCATCGAGCGCGACGCCGCGCAGGGTGTTGAAGTTGGCCTGGGCGGCACCGCCGTCCTTCCATCCGGCCGTACCGCTGCCCGCCAGGGTCTTCACCAGGCCAGGCTCGGCCTTGCACACGCCGGCCTGGCAACTCTCGCCGACACTACAGGCGTTGCCGTCGTTGCACACGGCCGGCACGCCGACCTGCTGACAGGTGCCGAGGTACGGGTCGCAGAGGTCGACAGTGCAGGCGTTGCCGTCGTCGCACGCCTTCGCCGTGCCCGTGCACCCGCCGCTGGCGCACGCGTCGCCGGTGGAGCACGCGTCCCCGTCGTCGCAGGTCGCCCCCAACGCCAGCTTCGTGGAGACGCAGGCCCCGAACTTCGGGTTACAGGCGTCGAGCGTGCACGGCTCCTGATCATCACACACGACGGCGAGCGGCAGAATCTTGCGGAGCACGTGGTACGAGTCGTCGCTGAACCACAGGGTGCCGTCGCCTTGGACGGCCAGCGCGAAGGGCACGCCCAGTCCGCCGACCAGCGGGCCGAGCCCGCCGCCTACTGTGCTGACGATACCGCTCCCCGCGATGTGGCGCAGCAGGCCATTGTTGCGGTCGGCAACGAGGACGCCGCCGCCCGCCGCCACCTCGACGCCCGCCGGTCCATTGAATGTGGCCTGGAGACCCGCGCCGTTGATGGCGCCCGCGGCTCCCGTACCCGCGACCGTCGACACGACTCCGGCCGGCGTGACCCTGCGGATGCGCTGGTTGCTCGAGTCCGCCACGTACAGGTTGCCCTGGGAGTCGATCGCGACGTCGACGGGGGAGGAGAAGCGGGCGATGGGTCCTGCGCCGTCCAACCAACCCTGCGTGCCGCTTCCTGCGAAGGTGAACGTCACGCCGTCGGGGAGCACCTTGCGGATGCGGTGGTTCCCGGTGTCGGCGACCCATACTGTGCCCCACTTGTCGACGACCACGCCCTGCGGAAAGAGGAAGTGCGCCGCCGCAGCGGGGCCATCGGTGAACCCGCCGACGCCGCTGCCCGCCAACGTCGTGACGGTGCCGTCGGCTAGCACGAGGCGCAGCCGGTGGTTGCTGCGGTCGGCCACCACGATCCCGTTGCCCAGGACGGCGACGCCGGACGGCACATTGAACTGGGCCGAGCCGGCCCCCCCGTTGGCAAAGCCGGCAGTGCCGCTGCCGGCCACGGTGACCACGACGCCGTCGCCACCGAGCCGGCGAATCCGGTGGTTGTTGCGGTCTGCAAACCAGACGTTGCCGGCCGGGTCGACGTCGATGCCGCCGGGGCTGTTCAGCGTGGCGGCTGCAGCGGCACCGTCCTTGAACCCGGCGATGCCGTGGCTCCCGGCCGCGACACTGGCCAGCGCGGCGCCCTGGCCGCAAACAGCGCCTGCGCACTCGTCCTGCAGCGTGCACGCGTTGCCGTCATCGCAGGGCACCGTGTTGCCAAGGTTCGTGCAGGTACCCGACTGGGGGTCACATAGATCGTCGGTACACGCATTGCCATCGACGCACGCCTTCGCCACGCCGACGCACGCGCCCGCCTTGCAGGCGTCCGCCGACGTGCACACTGACCCGTCGGAGCACGCCGCGCCATCGGCCGACGGGGTGGTGCTGCAGCCGAGCTTGGGGTCGCAGGTGTCGTTCGTGCACGGGTTGGCATCGTTGCACTGCTTGGTCGGCAAGCCCACGCGGCGGATGCGGTGGTTGTTCAGGTCGCCGACCCACACCGCGCCGTCCTGGGCGACCGCGACCCCGTGGGGCGAGTAGAAGCGCGCCGAAGCCCCAGGACCCTCTGCGAAACCCGATGCACCCTGCCCCGCCAACGTCGTCACCTGGCCCGCAGCGATGCGCCGGATGCGGTGGTTGTTGAGGTCGGCGACGTACGCCACGCCCGAAGGAGCCACGGCGATTGCCATCGGCGAGTAGAAACGGGCGGCTGCGGCGGCCCCGTCTTGAAAGCCCAGCGCCCCCTGCCCGGCAACCGTTGCGACCGTGCCGTCGGGCGCCACGGTGCGGATGCGGTGGTTGCCCGTGTCGGCCACCCAGCCGCTGCCTTGGGCGTCAAGCGCGATGGCGTAGGGGTAGTAGAACTGCGCCACGATGCCCTTGCCGTCTTGCCACCCGAACGTGGAACTGCCGGCCAGCGACGTGACCGACCCGTCAGGCGCGACGCGGCGGATGCGGTGGTTGCCCGTGTCGGCCACCATTGCCCAGCCGAACTTGTCGACGGCGACTCCACTGGGCGCATTGAACTTGGCGCCGGCCCCCTTGCCGTCGACCATGCCCGCATTGCTGCCGGCCAACGTCGTGACGCTGCCATCGGGCGCGATCTTGCGAATGCGATGGTTGCCGCGATCGGCGACCCAGACGGAGCCGCCCGGGCCGACGGCGACGCCATACGGTGAGTTGAAGGTGGCCGCAAGCGCCGCCCCATCGGCGGAACCCGCCACGCCCGACCCCGCCGCGGTCATGACGATGCCATCGGTGCTTATCTTGCGGATGCGATGGTTGCCCGAGTCCGCGACCCACACGCTGCCATTCGGCCCCACGGCCACGCCGCGCGGGGCGAAGAAGTAGGCCTGCGGTCCCGGGCCATCCTTCCACCCCGCCAGGCCCGCTCCGGCCAGCGACGTGACGGCGGTGTCTGTGCTGGCGCCGCACACCCCATTGGCGCAGATGTCGCCGGACGTGCACACGCTGCCATCGTCGCACGCCCCCGCCGTCGGCGTTGCGGTGCATTTCGTGCCACCCTGACAGGTGTCGGCGGTGCACGGCGAGCCGTCGTCGCAGCCATTCTTGCCGCCCGCCTTGCATACGCCCGCTGCGTCGCACGTGTCGCCGCCCGAGCACGGGTTGCCGTCTTCGCAACCGCTGCCTGCCTTCATCTGCACCGAGCCGCACTGGCCGCTCAGCGGGTCGCACGCATCGAGCGTGCACGAGATGTCGTCGTTGCACACCGTCGCCTTGGCGGCGCACGTCCCCTTGCCATCGCAGGCGTCGCCGGTCGTGCACGCGCTGCCATCGCTGCAGAGGCTGTTGGCCGCCACCGGGAGCGCGGCGCACTGGCCCGACACCGGGTCGCAGGTGTCTTGCGTACACGGCGTGCCGTCGTCGCACGCGGTGGCCTTGCCGGGCTTGCAGGCACCGCTGGCGCAGGAGTCGCCCACGCTGCACGCGTTCTGGTCGGCGTCGCACGGCTTGCCGTTATTGAGCACACTGGCGTGGGTACACCCGCTCTTCGGGTCGCACCCGTCGGTCGTGCACGGCGAGCCGTCGTCGCAGTTTTCGGGACCGCCCGTCAGGCATTTGGCGTCCTCGCACACGTCGCCGAAGGTACACGCGTTGCCGTCGCTGCAGGCGAGTTGGGTGTTGACGCTCTTGCAGCCGGAGCCCTTGTCGCACGTGTCGGCGGTGCACGGATTGCCATCGTTGCAGTCCACCTTCTTGCCGTCGCACTCGCCGCTGTCGCACGCGTCCTTGCCGGTGCACTTGCTGCCGTCGTCGCAGGGCGTGCCGTCGCCCTTCGGCTCTGGCGCACACGCACCGGTCTTGGCGTTGCATCCGGCGAGGGCGCACGTCGTGTCTGGGCCGCACTCCGCCGCTTTGCCGGCCTTGCACGTGCCCTTGAGGCAGGTGTCGCCCAACGTGCACAGGTTGCCATCTTCGCATGGCGCGAGGTCGGGCTGGGGTGCAGGCTGGCAGGCTCCGGTGGCCGGCTGACACTTCTGCGGCTCGCACGGGCCCAGCGCCGTACAGACCTTAATGCTGCCGCTGCAGATGCCGAGCGCGCAGGCATCGCCTTCACTGCACGCGTCACCGTCGTTGCACGCGGTGCCGACGAGAACTTCCTTCGCGCTGCACACGCCCGTCGCAGGGTCGCATGCGTCGATCGTGCACGGCTTGCCGTCGTCGCACGCCTTGGCCAGGCCGCTGCAGGAGAAAAAGCCCGCGCACTGGTCTGCAAGCGTGCACGCGTTGCCGTCGTCGCACGGCCCTTCGTCGGTCTGGCCATCGCAATCGTCGTCGACTCCATTGCAAGCCTCGGCCCCGGTCGGGACACACTTTGGGGCGGAGTCCGCAGGCATCGCTCCGTCGAGAGCCGGCCCGGCGTCGGCCAGGTTGGTCTCGTCAAATGTATCCGGCGCGCCCGTTCGCGTGGCGTCCGCGGTCCGGGCAGTGGCGTCGGTGTCGGCGATGGGCGGGCTCGCATCCAACGTTGCGCGCGCGTCGCCGCCGGCGGAGACACCCGGCGACAGATCCGCAGTGAGCACGGCATCGGGCGGGGGCGTCGCATGGGCGGCCGCGTTCGCGAGGCCGAGGTCCTGCCCAAGGTCCAGGCCGACATCGGCACCGGCCACGGCCTCGTCGTTGGCAGAGCATCCCAGCAGGACGGCTGTAGCCCCAGCGAGCAGGATCCCGTGCCACTGCGCCGGCAGCGCCGCACCCGCCGGGCGCGACCCAATCGACGCGCCTCGGCGTCGGGGGAGGCAGCATTCTCGGTACGGCGGGTCTGACATGGCACTCCGCGGGGACGTCTGCCGTAGAAAGGCTACGGGAAGCCCGACGCAGGAGCAAGCGATGCCCAGTGCTTGTCTTGCTGCGAATCGTCCGCCCGATGGCGCGTTTGCTTGCCATGCCGGCCGCATCGTGCATCCTTCGATTGCCTCATGGTTCTGGAGCCCGCGTGCCCCACCGCACACCCATCGCGACCCGCTGGCTGTTCGCCGCGATGCTGGCCGGCCTCGGCCTTGGCTTGCCGGTCGCGGCCGCCCCGCGCGAAGAAGTGACGACGACGGAAGCCTGGCTGCGCGGCCCGGGGACCAAGGCGCCGCCCGAGGAACAATTCGGCGCGCGCGCCCGCTTGGCCAAGTTGTACGTGCAGGGCGGCAACCGCAAGAGGGCCGAGGCCATCTGGCTCGACGTGACGAAGGCGTGGGCGGCCGGCAACTTCGCAAAAGATGGGGGGGCGGTCGCTACGGTCACGGCGGAGGCCTGGTTCCGCCTGCTCGAGCCGAAGCACCAGGCATTCGTGGCACGCCGGATCGAACCGCCGCCCAAGGGTCCAGCAGAAAAGCAGATCGCAGCGTTGCGCAAGCAGTTCCTCGCGATGGTCGAGGTGGCCATTGGCAAGAGCGCGCAGGTGACGGCGGCCGCCGGCGACGATGCCCGCACCGCCGTGCCGCGCGCCGGCGGCCTGTACGACGAGTACCGGACGAAAGTCGGTGAGTTGGGCAGCACGGACTGGTGGTTCGCGGCAGAAGTCTATCGCGCCCGACTGTTGGAACACCTGGCAGACTCGATCGCGGCCGCGCCCGTGCCCATCGACCTTGCCGCCGACGAGCAAGAGACGTTTCGCGGCATCCTGGCCGGCTACGCGCAATCGATGGAGGCGAAGGCAGTCAAGGCCCTGTCGTTGGCGTGGGCGGCGGCCAGGGAGCGCGGCGCCACGAATCCGTGGGTCACCTCGATCAAGAAGAACCTGAACCGCTACCGGCCTGACGAAGTGCCGTTGTCGCGCGAGCGGGCCCGGGTGTGGCTCGACCCGGTGCCGGACGACGCCACGCGGACGGTCGTCGAGGCCACCATTCCGCTCGACGCGGCGCGCCATTGCTTCGACCGAATCCTGGCCGCGGGCTTTGACGAGATGCTCGGCTCGGTGGAGATTCGCCTGGAGGTGGCCCCAGATGGACGGCTGAGTCAGGTCGGCTCCAGCGGGCTCGAAGCGGCCTACACGGCGTGCCTGCAGAAGGCCTGGCAGGGTGTGAAAGGGCTTGCGCCTGGCGCGGCGGTCCGAACGCTGGCCGTTCGCATTGATTTTATTGCATTGTAGAGTCCGCGAGCGAACTGGTGGCGCAAGGCGACCCACAGTTCGGGCGGCGCAAGTTTCCGGGGTGGGGATTGGCGTCCAGTGCCGTGCTTGCGCGCGCGGCCGCGTTGCGACGACAATCCGCCCGACCGAACAGCGCCCGGTTCCGCGCCCGGGGGGCCGAACGTAGGCGCAGCCCGTCCAGGCCGTCGGTTCGAGAGGAGGCGTGCGTGGCGCGAATTTGCTATTACGGCGACGACAACGAACTGCACGAGATCGGGATCGGCCCGGCAGCGCTCGAGATCGTGATCGGCCGCCACAGCACGTGCGACGTCCGATCTTCCGGCCAGAGCGTCTCGCGCCGCCACGCACGCGTGTACTTCGACGGCGCGGGCTACGCCGTGGAGGACCTCGGCTCGTCGAACGGAACATTCGTGAACCAGGAGCGTCTGCAGGCCGGCATTCCCAGCGCCCTCGACGATGGCACGCTGTTCCTGTGCGGCCAATTCGAGATGCGTTTGGATTTCGACGAGGACGATCTGTCGCGACTGTCGGGGATCGATGCGGGCGCCTTTGCCGAGCCTGCGAGGTTCGGCGGCGATGCCGGGGACGAGCCCGCCAGCGAATGGTCCTCAAAGTGGCAAGAGTCGGTGCCCACTGCCGCCCCGCCGCCGCCGCCGCCGCCGCCGCCGGCCCTGACTCGGCCAGCACCCCCTGCGGCCGAAGCCCCGTCCTCCCCACCGCCGCCGCCGCCAGAGCCTGCGCCTGCGCCACCGCCGCCGCCGCCGCCGCCGCCGCCGCCGCCGCCGCCGCCGCC
>SHZF01000058.1 GCA_009692425.1 Myxococcales bacterium
GTCACGCTGTTTGCCCATGTGGAGGGCGGCAAGGCGGGCGGGCACCACTCGTGGGAAGACCTCGATCAACTGCTGCTCGACGGCTACGCCAAGCTGCGCCAGCCGCGCAATCTCGTCCTCTGCGTCGGCGGCGGCATCGCGGACGAAGCGCGCGCCGTCGAATTGCTCACCGGCACGTGGGCGCGGCGCTACGCAATGCCCGACATGCCGGTCGATGCCGTGTTCCTCGGCACGCTGGCGATGGCGTGCCGGGAGGCGACCGCTTCCGATTCTGTCAAGCAGGCGCTCGTCGGCGCGGGCGGTACCCGCAATTGGGTCCATGCCGGCGACGCGCACGGCGGCGTCACGTCGGGGCGCAGCCAACTGGGTGCGGACATCCATTACCTCGACAATGCCGCCGCACGTGCCGGGCGCTTGCTCGATTCGGTGGCGGGCGATGCCGACGCGGTGCTCGCCCGCAAGGACGAGATCGTGGCGGCGCTCGCCCGCACCGCAAAACCCTGGTTCGGGGACTTTGAATCGATGTCGTGGCTTGCGATCGTGCAGCGCGCAGTCGAGTTGCTCGCGACCGGCCGTGGCGGGCGCTACGAAGACGGAGCGTGGCCCGACGTCACGTTCCGCGAGCGCGCCCAGGCATTGGTGCAGCGGGCCGAGCAGCGCCTGTACCTCGGCCCAGACGCCGTGCCGACCATCGTGGGCGACCGTGCGGACCTCGATGACCCGCAGGATGCCGTGGCACGCTTTGCGGCGCGCTGGCCGACCGCCGCCCAGCAACGCCCACACCCGGCCGACCTGCGCTGGTTCGTCGATCTGTGCGGGCGGCCGGGCAAGCCGGTCTCCTTCGTGCCGGTGCTCGATGCCGACGTGCGGCGCTGGTACAAGGCCGACTCGCTGTGGCAGGCGCAGGACCCACGCCATGCCGCCGACGCGGTGCTGGTCATTCCGGGGCCCGAAGCGGTGGCCGGCATTCGCTGCGCCGACGAACCCGTCGCCGACCTGTTGGCGCGGTTCGAGGCTGCCGTCGTCGAACACCTCGAGCGCGCAGGCACGGCCGTCGAAGGGGAGGCCGCGCCGGGCGCCGGTGCCGCGTTGCCCACACCGTGGCCATTGGGCGTCGTCGCCCAAGCCACACCGACCGGAACGCAGTTGCGCGCCGACGGCGGGGCGGCCGCCACCGAGTGGCTCGAGGCGGTCGCCGCGCGGTTTGCGGGGCCCGTCGCAGCCGCATGTGGTGACGTCGCGGTCGTTACTGGCGGCAGGCGCATCGCATCCCCGGTGCGGCGGTTGTGTCGCGCGGAGCCGGGCGCCGTCCTGCACCTGGACCATGACGAAGGGGCGGTCCTGGCGGCGCTCAGTTGGCAGGGGCCGACCGGCGAGGTCGTCCGCCTCGAACGCAGCGCCGGACACGACCAGACCCTCGAACTGGTCGTGACCTGCGCCCGCGCATTGGGCCGGCCGCGCCTCGTGCTGCCGCTGCGGCATCGCACGCTGGAGCGCGGGGCGTTCGTGCTCGAAATCGACGCTGCGGCGCGCGCCGACGCCGTCCAGGCGCTCTACCTCGCTGCCATCGCCAGCGGCAGTGCCGAACCCGTCGCGCTGTTCGAAGCCGCGCACGACCGCCAAGAACTTCCGCTGGACCGCAGCGCCGCCTACGCCGCGCTGGCCGGCGCGACGCCCGGAGGTGGCACGGTTCCTGCCGACCTCGCTTTCAGTCTCGCCCTGCCGGCCATGTTTCGCGTGCTGGCGTGCCCGGAACTGCGCGGCGGCTGGCTCGACCTGCTTCACGCAGCCCACGGACTCGAGGTGGTCGATGTGCGCGGCTTGGGGCGGGCGGCCGAGATCGAAGCCCGCGCCGTGCGGGTCGACGACTCCGAAGCCGGCCGCGCCGTGACAGTGCGGTCGGTGCTGGCATGCGAGGGCACCGTGCGCGTCGTGCTGACCTCGCGCCTGCTGTTGCGCGGGCCGCACGCCGCGCTGCCGAGCGAAGCCGCGTTCGGTCGCACCGCCCGCCATGCGGTCGTGGGGCGGGCGCACGAACCGTTCGTTGCTAGCGTTGCGCTGGGCGATGCTGCCGCGCGCACGTTCCTGCTCGGCCATCGCTGGCTCACGTTGCTCGACGGGCGCGACGTTGGGGTCGGCGACGTGCTGCACCTCGACGCCGACGTGATCGAACAGCGCGGCGTAGATGGGCGTTGGCTCGTCTCGGCGAGCGGACGGGTGCTGCGCCACGGTGTTCCCGTCGGAAGCATCCACTTGCCCGCGACGGCGGGGACGGGGCCACACCATCCCCTGCGCGTGCTGGCCGACCTCTTGCCCGTGCCCGGTGCCGCTCCGGTCCCGACGCCGCGGCGCACGCTGGGCCACCTCGACCTGCCCGCACCCGCCGATGCCACGGGTTTTGCCGATGTCAGCGGCGACCGCAACCCGATCCACACGAGCCCCGCCGCGGCCCGGCTCGCCGGCCTCGAGGCACCCATCGTGCACGGCATGTGGACCGCGGCGAACCTGCACCATTTTGCCGCGGTCGCAGCCGGCAGCGCTGACGGGCGTTTCGTGCGCGCCAGCGCCGATTTTCTCGCCCCGGTGCCCTTGGGTGCCCGCCTGCGCTTTGACGTGGTGCGGACCGGCGTGCGGCGCGGGGTGCGCAGCGTCGAAGCAACGGCGACAGTTGTCGACGGCGCGGACTCGAGCGTCGTGGCGCGCAGTCGCATCGACGTCGCGCCGCCGCGGACGGCCTACATCTTCCCCGGCCAGGGCATCCAACAGCAGGGCATGGGGATGGATGGTCACGCACGCTCGCGGGCGGCGCGGGCCGTGTGGGAGCGTGCCGACACGTTCACGCGCGGGCACCTGGGCTTCTCGCTGCTGCACGTCGTTCGCGCCAACCCGCGGCGGCTGGGGGCTGGCTTCGATACCCATGTGCATCCCGAGGGCGTACTGCACCTGACGCAGTTCACCCAGGTGGCGATGGCGGTGCTCGCGGTGGCCCAGGTGGCAGAACTGCGCGAGGCGGGCGTCCTCGTCGAGGGCGCGGTGACGTGCGGCCACAGCGTCGGAGAATACGACGCGCTCGCCGCCTATGTCGGTGTGCTGCCATTGGAATCCGTCATCGACATCGTGTGGATGCGCGGCTGCACCATGCACACCGTCGTCGAGCGCGACGCGGCCGGGCGCAGCCCGTACCGCATGGGCGTGGTGCGGCCCAACCTGGCGGGGCTCGACCACGCCGGCGCCGAAGCCCTGGTGGCCGACGTGGCAGCCGTGAGCGGCCGTTTCGTCCAGATCGTCAACCACAACGTGTGCGACCGGCAGTATTCGGTGACGGGACACGTCGATGCGCTCGCCGTCCTCGAACGGGAGCTCACCCGGCGCCAGCCCAAGGGTGGCAAGCCGGCGTGGGTCACGGTGCCGGGCATCGATGTGCCGTTCCATTCCGACGTGTTGCGCAGCGCGGTGCCGGCATTTCGCCGCGTGCTTGACGAGCGCTTGCCGGCAACGATGGACGCCGAGCGCCTGGTCGGTCGCTACATTCCAAACCTCGTCGCCCGCCCGTTCTCGCTCGACGCGAGCTTCGTCTCCGCCGTCCACCAGGCATCCGGTTCCGAGGCGTTGGCCGCCGTGCTGCGCGACGTCGCCGGCTGGCAGGCACGACCCGACGAACTGGCGCGGTTGCTGCTGGTCGAGCTCCTCGCCTGGCAGTTCGCGAGCCCGGTGCGCTGGATCGAGACGCAAGATGTCCTGTTTGCGCGGCAATCCGACGGCGGCCTCGGCATCGAGCGCTGCATCGAAGTCGGCGTGGGCCACCAGCCGACCTTGACGAACATGGCGCGTGCCACGCTCGACGTGGCGGGCCCGGCTGCACCGCGCGTGACGCTGCTGAACGCCGAAGCGCATCTCGATGTCGTACTGGAGCAGGACTCCGACCCGGACAGTCCGCAGGCGACACACGCGGCGACCGTCGCGACGCTGCAACCGACCGGGCCTGCGCCCCTGCCAGCTGTGGCGCCGGCCCCGGTCGTCGCTGCACCTCCCGCCCGCCCGGGACAGGCGGCAAACCAGCCGGCGCCAAGCCGTCCCGCAAGCGCCGCCGACGCGCTCGTCGCTCTGTTGGCCCTGCAAGCGCGGTTCCGGCCGGAGCAAGTACGGGATACAGAAACGATTGACGAGGTGTTCGAGGGCGTGTCGTCGCGGCGCAACCAGGCTCTTCTCGACCTCGGCGCGGAATTCGGCGTCGGTGCCATCGATGGCGCCCACGACAAGCCGCTGCCGGGGCTCGTCGCGGAGTTGCAGCGGCGCAATCCGTCTTGGCGGGCGCCAGGCAAATACCTGCGCGCGGCCATCGACGACGCGTGCAAGCGCGTGCTCGGGCGCGCCGGTCTGGGGCGCAAGGACCTCGTGGCGCACCTCGAAGCGGCGTTCGGCTTGGACGAGCCGACCGCCGATGCGGTGCTCATCGCGTTTGCCACGGCGACCCGACCCGGCGACTCGGCGCGCGGCGGTGCGTTGGCGACGGTCGAGGCGGCGGGAGTGGCCGACCGTGCGGCGGGCTTGGCGTTGGTTGAGAGCGTCGCCGGCGCGTGGGCCCAGCGCGTCGGCGTCGGGTTGGCCCGGCGCGGGGCGGCCATCGTGAGCGGCGGCACGGTCGATGCGGGCGCCGTACGGGATCTGGCCGAGCACATCCTCGGGCGCGACGGCGTGTTGGTGCAGGCTGCACGCGCCTTGACCAGTCAGTTGGGTCACGGCCCGACACCCGCCAGCGACCCGGACCCCGCCGATGCCGCGCTGCGCGCCGATGCAGAGTTGCTGCGGGCCGAACTGGGACCAGAGTTTGCGCGCCTCGTGCAGCCGTCGTTCGACGCACGCAAGCACGTGGCTTTTGCGTCTGCGTGGGCCACTGCCCAGCGCGATGTGGCGCGCCTTTTCCATGACGCCCAGCGCGGGCGGTTGGCGCCGGAAGCCGCACGGGAAGAGGCGGCGCGGTTGCAGGCCTTTCACGCCGAGCCCCGCGTGCGCGATGCAGTTGCCTGGTTTGCGCGCCGTGCCGACGTGGCCGGCAATCGGGACCTGGCCAGCGAGTTGCGGCGGATTGCCGCGCGCGGCCCCGGCGCACCGGTTTCCGTCGTGCAGATGGCACCCGTCACCACGGTGCTGGCTGACGGGCGTCTCGACGTCAACGAGACGCCGCGTACTGGCCCCGTGCGTTCGCAAGCCGATGCGACCCTGGGGGACTTTCGGGGCGCCACGGCGCTGGTCACGGGGGCCTCGCCCGGGTCGATCGCGCTCGAAGTCGTGCGCCACCTGCTGCGCGGCGGTGCGCGCGTCGTTTTGACGACTTCAACGTACAACGCCGCGCGTCTGCGCACCTATCGCCGCTTCTGGCAGCGCAATGCCGGCCCCGATGCCGAGTTGCACCTCGTGCCGTTCAACCAGGCTTCTGCGCAGGACATCGACGCCTTGCTCGGCTGGCTCCACGGCCCGGTCGGCCTGGCGCCGGACCTGTGCCTGCCGTTTGCCGCGCTCAAGGACCTCGGCACCCTCGACGGGCTGGGGCCGCGTGCCGAAGCGGCGCTGCGCGCCATGCTGATCGGCGTGGAGAAGATCGTTGCCGGCATCGGTCGGCAGCGGGCAACGCGAGCGGAGTTGGCCGGCCGCTGCCACGTCGTGCTGCCGTTGTCGCCCAACCACGGCCAGTTCGGCGGCGACGGCGTCTATGCGGAGACCAAGGCGGGCCTCGAGACGCTCACCCACCGCTGGCACAGCGAACAGGCCAACTGGGGGCGCGGCGTCGGCCTGGTGCTGGCGCGCATCGGCTGGGTGCGCGGGACCGGGTTGATGGATGCCAACGATGCCGTGGCCGCGCGCCTCGAAGCCGCGACGGGCGTGCGGACCTTCAGCGCCGCGGAGATGGGGGCGCTGCTGGCCGAGGCATGCGGTCCGGCGTCGCGCACGGCCGCCGCGGAGCAACCGCAACCTCTCGACCTGACGGGTGGTTTTGGCGCCCTGGCCGACGTGAAAGGCACCGTCGATGGGTTGCGCCGCGCGCTGGACTCCGAAGTCGCCGCTGCTCGCGCGCTGGCCGGCCTGCGCCGCGCCGAAGCCGCCCGGCTGGGCACGGACGCGACCGAAGTCGTCGCCCTGCGTGCGCTGCCGACCTGGCCCACGCCGGCTCTGCCTGCACCGAATGGGTTGCCGTCGATGCCGCTCGGGCCGACGCCCTTGGAGCGCATGGTCGTCATCGTCGGGCTCGGCGAATTGGGGCCGTGCGGCAGCCTGCGCACGCGGTGGGAACTGGAGACTGCCGACCAGCTCTCGCCTGCTGCTGCCGCCGAATTGGCGTGGCTGACGGGCCTGGCGCGCTACGAAGCGGGCCGTGGTTGGCTCGACACCGCGACCGGCGAACCGGTTGCCGACGCCGACCTCGCCACGCGCTACGAGACCGACATCCGCCGCCGAACGGGGCTGCGCCGCGTCGACCCCAAGACGGCGGGCTTCGACCCGGCGGCGCTGCAGACGTGGGTCTCGACCTTCCTCGACCGCGACGTGACGTTCACAGTGGGCGCCGAAGCCGACGCCCGCGCATGCCAGGCTGCCGACCCGCAGTGGACCCGCATCGAGCCTGCCAGCGACGGGTGGCGGGTGACGCGCACCAAGGGCGCGGAAGTACGCGTGCCGAAGGTGCTCGCCCTGTCGCGCCAAGTCGCCGGCACGTTGCCCGACGGCATCGATTGGGCTCGCCTCGGCGTCCCGCGCGACATGATCGGCTCCACGGACCCGTCGGCTCTCATGGACCTCGTCGCGACGGCCGACGCGTTTGCCATGGCGGGCCTCGACCCCGAGGCGCTGCTCGCGCACGTGCACCCGGCGCGCGTCGGCAACACGCAAGGCAGCGGCATCGGCGGCATGAAAAGCCTGCACCGTCTCTACCTCGACCCCGTGCTGGGCCGCGAGCGCCAGACGGACGCCCTGCAAGAAACGCTCATCAACGTCATGGGCGCGTACGCGGTGCAGGCCTACGTCGGCAGCTACGGTACGATGAGCCACCCAGTCGGCGCCTGCGCGACGGCCGCCGCGTCCATCGAATCGGCCTGCGACAAGCTGCTGTGCGGGCGCGCGGACTTCATTGTGGCGGGCGGCTTCGACGACTACGGCCCCGAGGGCGCGGTCGGCTTCCAGGACATGAACGCCACGGCCTCGTCGGACGACATGCTGGCGATGGGGCTGGAACCGGCGCAGATGTCGCGCCCCAACGACCTGCGCCGCAAGGGCTTTGTCGAAGGGCAGGGTGGCGGAACGGCGCTATTGACGCGGGGCGACGTTGCACTGCGGCTGGGCTTGCCGGTCCATGGTGTCGTCGCGTATGCCGGTAGCTTCGCCGACGGAGTACACCGCTCGATCCCGGCACCGGGACAAGGTGTGCTGGCCGTCGCGCAAGGCGGCATGGCGTCGCCCCTCGGGCAGGCACTCGCGGCATACGGGCTGACTGCGGACGACATCGCCGTCGTCTCCAAGCACGACACCTCGACGGGCGCCAATGACCCCAACGAGTCGCGGTTGCACGACCGCATCCAGCGGGCGCTGGGCCGCAGCGCGGGCAATCCGCTCCATGTCGTGTCGCAGAAGTCGCTGACCGGCCATGCAAAAGGGGGCGCCGCGGCGTGGCAACTGGCGGGCCTGTGTCAGACGCTGGCTACCGGCACCATCCCCGGCAACCGCAACCTCGACTCGGTGGACCCGGCGCTGCGCAGCCACAGCCACCTGTGCTGGTCAGACACCACCATCGAGACCGGTGGGCCGCTGCGGGCCGGCGTGCTGACGAGTCTGGGTTTCGGCCATGTGGGCGCGATCGTGCTCGTGCTGCACCCCGATGCCTTCCGGGCCTCCCTGGCCGAAGCCGACCGCAGTGAATGGGACCGGCGCGCCACCCTGCGCAGCGAGGCCGGCCGCCGGCGCATGGCCCGCGTGCTGATGGGCGAGACGCCGCTGTACGAACGGCGCACGCACCGGCGTTTTCGGGCGGCGGACGGCAGCGACGCCCAACAGGATGAAGAAGCGGCCCTGCTGCTCGACGGCTCCGCGCGCCTGCAGGCCGATGGGCGCTACGGCAGTGGCCGCCCTGCTGGCCACGGCTCGGAGAGTGCGCCGCAGAGCGGTGGCACAGCGCCGGGAGGAGCGTCGTGATTGCCGGCATCGGTCTGGATCTCGTCGATGTCGCCGCGTTCCGCGACCAGCTGGCGGATGCGGCGTCGGCGTTCGCAGATGGCACGTTCACCCCTGCCGAACGCGCGGCGGCGACGCAAGGCCCTGGCGACCCCGCGCTCCACCTGGCCGTACGCTTCGCGGCCAAGGAGGCCTTTGTCAAGGCGTGGTCGACTGCACGCCGCGGCCACCCGCCCGCGTTGGCGACCCTCGACCTGCGCGAGATCGAGGTCGTGCGCGACCCGTGGGGCCGTCCGGGCTTGCACGTCCACGGTCAGGTGCGCGCGGCGCTCGGGGCGGGCCTGCGCCTGCACCTGAGCCTGAGCCACGACGGCCCGTGCGCGGGCGCGATGGTCATCGTCGAGGAAACGACATGAACGAGCGCACTTTCTCTCGCATCGCGGTGCTCAATCGCGGCGAGGCCGCCTGTCGCTTCCTGCGCGGCCTGCGCGAATACGATCTGCACCGGGGCACGCGGACCGAATCCGCCGCGTTCGTCAGCGACCCCGACATGGACGCTCCGTGGCTGCGCCAGGCCGACATTGTCGTCGCGCTCGGTCCGCCGCTCGTTGCCGGCGCCGACGGCCGCACCCGATCGGCCTACCTCGACACCGCCCGCGTCATCGAACTGGCACTCGCGCAGCGCTGCGATGCGGTGTGGGCCGGCTGGGGGTTTGCCAGCGAAGATCCAGACTTCGTCGAGGCAGTCGCGCAAGCCGGCATGGCGTTCCTGGGGCCGTCGGCCGCCGCTATGCGGGCGCTCGGCGACAAGCGGCGGGCCAAGGACCTCGCAATTCTGGCGGGCGTTCCACTGGCGCCATGGGCCCACGTCGACGACTCGGACGATGCCGCGGCCCTGGGTGGCAAGGCCGAAGAGATCGGTTTTCCGCTCATGGTCAAGGCCTCCGCGGGCGGCGGTGGGCGCGGCATCCGCAAGGTCACCCACGCCGCTGAACTGGTGGATGCGGTGGCGAGTGTCCGCGCCGAAGTAGCTCGGGTGTTCGGCCAAGGCAGCGTGCTGCTCGAAGCGTGTGTCGAGCACGCCCGCCACGTCGAGGTCCAGATCGTCGCCGGCGTCGATGGGCGTGCGGTGGGCGTGGGGGTGCGCGACTGCAGCATCCAGCGGCGCCACCAGAAAGTGGTCGAGGAGGCGCCTTCGCCCGTGCTGCCACAGGCCACGGCAGATGACCTGTGCCACGCCGCAGCCCGACTCGCGGAAAGCGCCGGCTACGTTGGCGTCGGCACGGCTGAATTCCTGTGGAGCCCGGCGACCGGACAAGCCACCTTCCTCGAAGTGAACGCGCGCTTGCAGGTCGAGCACACCATTACCGAACTGACGACCGGAATCGACCTTGTCCACGCCCAGATCGACATCGCGCGCGGCCTGCCGTGGCGGCGCCCGGCCCATGCGCCCGGTGGTCATGCGATCGAGGTCCGCCTGTGCGCCGAGGACCCCGAGCGGGGCTGTGCGCCGGCGCCGGGGCGGGTGCGCCTGCTGCGGATGCCCGCTGGGCCCGGCATTCGCGTCGATGCCGCGGTCGAAGAAGGGATGGACATCGCGCCGCAGTTCGACTCGATGGTGGCGAAGATCATGGCGTGGGCGCCGGACCGCCCGCTCGCCCTGGCCAGGCTGCGGCGCGCGATCGATGACCTGCAACTCGTCATCGAAGACGGTGCCCACAACAAGCCGCTGTTGGCCGCGCTGCTCTGCCATCCGGCAGTCGTCGACGGCAGTGCTGACACCGGGTGGATGGACCGGGCGCTGCCCGCCGGCGAACTGCGCAGCCCCGAGCGACCCCTCGAAGCGTTGCTGGCCGCGGCCGTCCACTTGCACGATGGCCGCACGGCGGGAGCGGTCGAGGCGTTTTTCGCGGCCGCCCAGGCTGGCTTTCCCCGCGACCTGCCGGCGCCCGATGGCAGTGCGCTCGAACTCCAGTTGGGCGGCCAGCGCCACGCCGCAATCGTGTACCGCACCGGGCCGCGCGCCTGCACCGTCGATCTCGGCGGCCAGTTGTATGCGGTGCGCTGCGATGTCGACGGGCCGCACGCCCTGACCTTGCACGTGGCAGACCGCCGCCATGCCGTGCTCATCGGTCCCGCGCCGAACGGCCTGCGCCTCGAAGTCGACGGCAGCGTGCACGTTGTCACGTTGGCGGCCGGCGGTGTCGTGCGTGCTCCCGCGCCGGCCCTGGTCGTGCGCATCCATGTCGAGCCTGGCACCGTCGTCGCGGTCGGCACGCCGCTCTTGACGCTCGAAGCGATGAAGCTCGAGTTGCCGCTGCTCGCCGAAGTGGCCGGCCGGGTCAAAGCCGTCGTGTGCCGCGTGCACGAACAGATTGCCGCGGGTCAGGTGCTGCTCGAACTCGAAGCCGACGCCGATGGCCAGGACGACGTCGTGCCCACGGTTGCCCTGCCCGCGGCCGCGCCGGCTCCACTCGACGCGCTGGTAGATCAGGGCGCCATCCGGCCGGAGCGCCTCGACCGCCTCGACGAGGCCCGCGCGGCAGCGGCGCTCGACGGACTGAAAGCGCTCGCGTGCGGACTGCTGCTCGGCTACGACATCACGCCCCACGGCGAACGGTTGCTCGACGGGCTGATGCGCAAGGAACTGGACTTCAGCCTGCTCGCGCACCCAGAACGCTGGCGCCCCTTGGCCGACCTGCTCGCGGACTTTGCGTCGATCGAGGCCCTGTTCCTGCGCGAGGTCGGCAGCGACGGGTTCACGGCGGAGTTTGCGTTTCACGACCTGTGCCGGCGCCTGGGGCTGCGCGATGCCGCCGTCGAAGCGGCGAAGGTTCCGCGCCTGGCCGCCGCCCTGGCGTGTTTCGGCTTGACGGCCGCCGCGGACCCTGCCGCCGTGCGCGAGGCCCTGTGGCGCATGGCGCGCGCCCACCAGCACGCGGGTCCACGCCATCGCGCGGTGTCGACCCTGCTGCGCGCAGTCCTCGGCATGCACGAAGTCGGGCTGCCGTTGCCGCCGGGTCTGCGCGACACGCTCGATCTGGTCGCCCGCGCGGCCGCACCGTCGCATCCGACCGTCGCTGACAATGCGCGGCAGGCCTTGCTGGTGCTCGACCTCCTGCCGCGCTGGCAGGCCTGGCGGGCAGAGGTCGAAGCGCACCCGACCGGCGCGAGTCGCCGCGTGACGGGCGACGCAGGGCAGGGTGCGCTGGACCGCGCAGACGACGCCGGGGCCCCGCTGGCGCCGCCCCTGCCGCCCGACGCGGACCTGCCGATCCTGCCCGGCGTGGACGTGGGCCTCGCGATCCGGCTCGAACTGTGGCGCTACAGCGCGTTCCAACTGGAGCGACTGCCGGCACCAGAGCCCCTGCTCGCCCTGCGCGCCGTCGCCCGCAGCCACACCGACGACGAACGCTACATCGTGCTGGCCGAAGTGCGCGACCTGCCCGAGCGTGCGCCGGCCAGCAGCGATGTCCACCTCGTGCCCTTCGAACTCGCCTTTCTCGAAGCGACCCGCCTACTGCGCGAGGTGCAGAGCCGCCGCGACCCGCGCAAGCGCCTCCACATGAACCGCATGGTGTTCCATGTCCGCCCCGAACTGAAGCTGAAGGCCAATGACATCGCAAGGATCGCGGCCCGGATGGCACCGCACTCCCGCGGGCTCGGCCTCGAAAAGGTCGTGATTTCGGCGCGCGTGCCCGCCACTGCCGGCCAACCGGCGCGGCGCTGCGTGTTCGTGATCAGTACGCCCGGCCGGCACCGCCTCGACGTACGCGAACTGTTGCCGAGCTTCGACCGCGTGCGCCCGCTCGACGACGCCGACCTGCGCCGCATCCAGGCGCGCCGGCTGGGCGCCACATGTCCCTACGAACTCGTGCGGATGCTGGAGGGCAAGGCTGCGGCCGGCCTGTCGCCCCATCCCGACCTGAACCGAGGGCGCTTCATTGAGCACGACCTCGACCCGAGCGGCGCGCGCCTCGTGCCGGTGAGTCGGCCGGCCGTGCAAAACGCGGCGGGCGTGGTCGTCGGTCTCATCCGCCACGCCACGCGCAAGCACCCCGACGGCATCGAACGGGTGCTGATTGCGTCCGACCCGACGATGGCGATGGGCGCGCTGGGCGAGGCGGAGTGCCGGCGGGTGTTGGCCGCGTTCGACCTCGCCGACCAGCGCGGCCTGCCGGTCGAGTGGGTGCCCGTGTCGTCCGGCGCGCGCATTGCGATGGACTCTGGTACCGAAAACCTCGACTGGACCGCGCGCGTGCTGCGCCGCATCGTGACGTTCACCCGGTCTGGAGGCGTGGTCCACGTTCTGGTCGCGGGCACCTGCGTCGGCGCGCAGTCGTACTGGAACGCGATGGCGACGATGCTGCTGCACACCCGCGGCATCCTCGTCATGACACCCGATGCGGCCATGGTGCTGACGGGCAAGCGCGCCCTCGAAGTCTCCGGCTCAGTCGCGGCCGAAGACGAGCGCGGCATCGGTGGCTTCGACCGCGTGATGGGGCCAAATGGCCAGGCGCAGTTCCTGGCACGCGACCTCGGCGAGGCGTACGCGATCCTGTTCGAGCACTACCGCTTCACCTGGTGCCGGCGCGGCGAGCCGGGGCCGCGGCGCTTCGAGACCACCGACCCGGCCGCACGCTCCGTTCTCGACGCCCCGTATCGTGCGGCCGCCGGCGGCTTCGAGAAAGTGGGCGACATCTTCGACGAGGCGCGCAACCCCGGGCGCAAACAGCCGTTCGCCATCCGCGAAGTGATGGCTGCGGTCATCGATCAGGACGGTGGACGGCTCGAGCGCTGGGCGTGGTGGCGCGACGCAGAGACGGCGGTGGTGTGGGACGCCCACCTGGGCGGCATCCCGTGCACCGTCATGGGCTTCGAGAGCCAGCCCCTGGCGCGCCGCGGCGCCGTGCCGATCGATGGCCCGGACACCTGGTCCGGCGGTACGCTTTTCCCCCAGTCGTCGAAGAAGGTGGCGCGGGGTCTGCGGGCCGCGAGCGGCAATCGCCCCGTGGTCGTGCTGGCCAACCTGTCAGGCTTCGACGGCAGCCCCGAGTCGATGCGGCGGCTGCAGTTGGAGCATGGTGCCGAGATCGGCCGGGCCGTCGTCGAGTTCGACGGACCGCTGCTTTTCGCCGTCGTCGGGCGCTACCACGGTGGCGCCTACGTCGTGTTCAGCAAGGCACTGAACCCGCGACTGGAGGCGCTGGCGGTCGAGGGGAGCTTTGCTTCGGTCATCGGTGGCGCGCCGGCCGCAGCCGTCGTGTTCCCGCGCGAGGTGCGGCGCCGTGCCGATGGCGACCCGCGCGTGGTCGCCGCCCGCGCCGCCGTCGAGGCTGCCCCAGCGGCCAAGCGGCCCCGCTTGCGCGAGCGGCTCGACCACGTGCTGGCCGACGTCGTGCTGGCCACGCAGGCCGAAGTCGCCGCCGAGTTCGACGCGGTGCATTCGGTGGAGCGGGCCGTGCGCGTGGGCTCGCTCGACGCGGTGATTCCGCCGGCCCGCCTGCGGCCTGAACTGATCGAACGACTGCAGCGCGCGCTCGAGGTCGACTGGGCCCGCGCCGCCCGCCAGGTGAGCGCGGCGGGGGTGCCGGGATGAGCCCGCCGCGACCCTCACGGTCCCTACCGGCCGATCGTGCGCGCCAGTCGCCTGCGCGGTCAGCGCCCGCGTCGGCCGACAGCCGCAAGGAAGAGCTCTTGCACGCCGCGTGGCATCTGTTTCGCGACAACGGTTTCGACCAGACGTCGGTCGACGACATCTGCGCGGCGGCCGGTGCGTCCAAGGGCGCCTTCTACTGGCACTATGACTCGAAGCAGGCCGTTTTCCTCGATATCCTCGAAGGGTGGACCCGCGACATCGTGGACCAGATGATGGGCCAGTTCCTCCAAGCCGTTCGATCCGCCGACGCGATTGCCGAGACGACGCTGGCGCTCGAGCGCGAAATCCGCCGCGGCCGGGTCATCGTGCCGCTGTGGATCGACTTTACCATCCACGCTCGCCACGACGCCAAGGTGCGCGAGGCGCTGGCCCAGTTCTACCGGCGTGCCCGTTCGGCCATTGCGGACCTGCTGCGGCCCGAGGTCGCCGACCGCCTCGATGACGCCGGGCTACAGGGCCTCGCCGCCACGGTGTTCGGCGCCTACTGCGGGCTGATGATCCAGGAGATGGTGGACCCGGACGGGGTCAATGCGCAGGCTGCTGTACAGCGGTTCATGGGAATGCTGGGTGGGTTGTTGCGGGAGGCGGGGGCGGGCTTGGTGTCCTGACGCAACGCCTTCGTGACTGGGGCAAGCGGGGCGAATCAGCAGCACAGCGGCGCTACGGGAGCGGACTCGCACTAGGGGAACAACCTGGCACAGCGGCAGCCCACGGAGGGGCC
The DNA here is from genome assembly GCA_009692425.1 of Myxococcales bacterium. Lineage (GTDB taxonomy): Bacteria > Myxococcota_A > UBA9042 > UBA9042 > UBA9042 > SHZF01. The sequence goes on from SHZF01000058.1 coordinate 14,538, forward strand.
GGGGTCATCCGGGTTGCCGGAGGAGCGGGTCGACGCCCGCAGGCTGGCGATCTCGGCCTTGCAGTAGCTGCCGCCTCGGTAGGCCCGGCCGAAGCTGCGGGCGCGGTCGTGGTCCGAGCCGCCGTACGCCTGGTTCCACAGGAGCTTGCCGTCGGTGGCGGTTCGCACGAGCCTGAATCCTACGCAGCCTCGCCCTGCGGCGTGGGGACCGCCTGTAGGATTTCAAACGCCAACCGCTGCTTGCCGCAGCGTAGCCCACGCTGGTTGAGTTTCGCGACCGCCTCGGCCCCAGTTCGTGAGGCGCCGGAACGTTCGCACGTCGCCGGCAACTTCAGGGTGGTCGCTAGTTGTGGCGCGGCGGCGCCTCGAGGCCCACGGGTTTGGTGACACCAAGCCGCCAGCGGACAATGCGACCGAGGAGGGCAAGGCCAAGAATCGGCGGGTCGAGTTTGTGATTGTCGCGAAGGGCGGCTGACCGCGCCAATCAGGTACCGCAAAAAGTCCGGTACTGCCATTGGGCTGCGCCGGGTGGCTCGGCGAGGTCGGCGGCGTCGGGTTGGTCGTCGAATGGCCGGCTCAGCACGCGGTTGAGCCGCTCAAACGGCCCGAGGTCGCCCTGCATGGCGGCGGCGATCATCTCCTCGACCCGATGGTTGCGGGCGATGAACGCTGGATTGGCCGTGCGCATGAGCGCTGCATGTTCGGCCGCTGGCCGTTGCTCCAAGTTTCGACGCGCGTGCCACTGTTGCCACCATCCTTGCCACAGTCCCGAGTCGGCGAACCGGTGGTCGAGCGGTTCGTGACCGGCCATGCAAGTCGCGAGCCCCCGAAAAAAGCTGGTGAAGTCGACACGCTCGGCGGCCAAAATCGCCAGCAGGGCCCGCGCCAGTTCGCCATTGCCGTTGCGCGATTCAAACAGCCCCAGCTTGCGCCGAAACACGTCGGCGTAGGCGGTCTCGAACAGGCCGGTGAATTCGGCAAGCTTGGCCAAAACCACCTCGGTGGCGCGGTCGGCGTCGGCATTGACCAGTGGCAGCAGGCACTCGGCTAGCCGCACCAAGTTCCACTGCGCGATCTGCGGCTGGTTGGCATAAGCGTAGCGCCCGCCGTGGTCGATCGAACTAAACGTTCGTGCGGGGTCAAAGCTGTCCATGAACGCGCACGGACCGTAGTCGAGCGTTTCGCCGCCGATGGACATGTTGTCGGTGTTCATCACGCCGTGGACGAAGCCAAAGCCCAGCCATTGCGCGATCAGCCGCGCTTGGCCAGCCATGACGCCGCCCAGCAGGGCCAGCGCCGCCCCGCCAGTGCGGTCAATTGCCGGAAAGTGGCGATCGAGCGCGAACTCGGTCAACTCGGCCAGCGTCTGCCGGTCCTGCCGAGCCGCAAAGTACTGAAACGTGCCGATGCGCAGATGACTGGCCGCCACCCGCGTCAACACCGCCCCGGGCAGGACAGTCTCGCGAAACACCGGCGCGCCGGTCAGCACGGCGGCGAGCGAGCGGGTTGTCGGAACGCCAAGCGCCGCCATCGCCTCGCTCACCACGTATTCGCGCAGCACCGGACCCAGTGCGGCGCGGCCGTCGCCGCTGCGCGAAAACGGCGTGCGGCCAGCGCCTTTGAGCTGCACGTCATAGCGCCGCTGGTCGGTTCCGAGCGCTTCGCCGAGCAGGATCGCTCGCCCATCGCCCAACTGCGGCACAAAGCTGCCAAACTGATGGCCAGCGTAGGCCAGTGCGACCGGCTCGGTGCCGAGCGCAGGGGCATTGCCCGCCAGCACCGCGGCACCGGCGGGCGTCGCCAGAGCGACCGCGTCGAGCCTGAGTTGCAGGGCCAGTGGACGATTGAGCGCCAACAACGTCGGCTGCGGCACCGGCGTGGGCGGCGCGCTGCGCATGAGCGCGGCAGGCCATTGGGGTGGCAGGAGCAGTAGCGACATCGACAGTCTCGGCACCCGCAGTGGACGTGCCGCCCTTCTACCAAATCCCTAGAATTCGGCTCGGTGCTCGCTCGCCCGCGACGGCTGCGGCTGCGCTGCTCAGGATCGAAATACTCATGCTATTCAGTGGCCTTAGCGCATTGCCTCGCTCGTCTCGTTCGTCGCGAGCCCTCGATCCGATTCGGCGGGCTTTGCTAGTAGCCTGCGGCATTGTCGCGCCGGTGACCAGTGTGCGGCAGCGCGGCGTGCTTCGACCTTGCCCCCGGTCACCCCACTTGGGAAGATGCCGACCCGCCGCGCGCCCCTGCCGCGGCACAGCGAGCCCCCATGCACCGCCCTGCCACCCACCTCGCGCCCCTCGCCCTCGCCGCGCTCCAGTTCGGCAGCGCCTGCAGTTCCCCCTCACCGCACACCACCCCGGCCGGCGCCACGGGCGGCAAGCTCCCCGACGGCGCCACGTTCGGCGACAGCGCGGCTGCCACAACCAAGGACTCCGACGCAACCACCGCGAACGACACGGGCCTCACCGACCTCAGCGACGGCACGCCGGCCGACACGGGACCAGCCGGCGCCTGCACGGAAGGCGAAGCCCTCTGCCACACCGCGACGGTCGCCAAGGTGTGCGTCAACGGCCAGTTCGAACTCAAGGCGAAGTGCCCCGACAGCCAACTCTGCGTCCAAGGCACGTGCGCGACTCCGGTCGACTGCAAACCAGGAGAATCAAAGGGCTGCGACGGCTACACCACCGAATTGGTCTGTGCCGCCGACGGCAAGGCGATCGTGCCCAAGAAATGCAAGGCGCCCCAGCAATGCGCCGCCGGCACCTGCCGTGACGTCGTGTGCACACCCGGCATCGCGGAATGCGCCGAGCAGACCACGTTCAAGACGTGCCTCGACGACGGCCAGGGCTTCTCGCAACCGACCAAGTGCAAGCCGGGCAGCGTGTGCTTCGGCGGCAAGTGCCTGTCGCAGTGCGAGACGAACGTGAAGGTGACGGGCAACGTGGGCTGCGAGTACTGGAGCGCCGACCTCGACAACTACCCCGACCCGTTTAGTGCCAAGCAACCGGACCTGATCCCGCACTCGATCGTGATCTCGAACCCCGGCCAATTCGACGCCACGATCACGTTCGAGTTGCGCGGCCACTGCAAGGGCGGCGCGCAGTGCAAGCCAGAGGGCAAGTGCCTGCAGGGCCACTGCGGCGACGAAGCGAGTGCGGCACCCTACAAGCTGGCGCTGCCCAATCCGGTGGTCAAGGCCGGCGCCACGGTCGAATTCAAGATGCCGGTGATGAACTGCGACGGCAGCGGCATCTGGCACAAGGGCATCCACGTGCTCGCCGACCAGCCCATCGTGGCCTGGCAGTTCAACCCCTTCAATGGCGAGGGCGCGGCCAGCAACGACGGCTCGCTGTTGCTGCCCCAGCATGTGCTCGGCAAGTCGTATTTTGCGGTCACGCGGCCCTCGGGCATCGCGTTCATGGGATTCAAGGCCCAGCATGGCTACTTCACCGTCATCGCGGCATCGAAGGGCACGACGAAAGTGACCGTGACGCCAACCGCCAACGTGGCCGCCGTGGCCGCGCTCGGCATCCCCGCGTTGAAGAAGGGCCAATCATGGACTGCGACGCTCGAGATGGGACAGGTCTTGAGCCTTGAATCTGAAGGAGAACTGAGCCTTCAGGGGCCAGCAGATCTGACCGGCTCCTTCATCGACGCCGACAAGCCGATCGCCGTGTTCGGCGGCCACGAAGAGACGCTGGAAACGTACGAGGGCGGCCCCAAGGAGTCGTGCTGCGCCGAGCATATCGAAGAACAACTGCTGCCGCTCGAAGCGTGGGGCAAGGACGCCCTGTGCGTGAAGACGAAGCCGCGCGGCGTCGAGAAGGACATCTGGTTCATCATGGCGGGCGAGTCGGGCACCACGGTCAAGACGACGCCTTCGATCAAGGACCTCGACGGCAAGACGTTTGCCAAGCCCGGCAACTGGGTGCGCATCGAGACGGAGCAGAGCTTCATGCTGGAGGCGACGGGCAAAGTCCAGGTGGTGCAGATGATCGTGTCACAACAGCAGACCGACGACTTCATCGGCGACACGACGATGATGGTGGTGCCGCCCAAGGCCGAGTTCCGCGACAACTACCAGGTGTTGACGGCGCAGGGGTATGACAAGAACTATGGGTCCGTGGTCCGCAAGCTTGGCGCGAAGGTGTCGCTCGATGGCAACCCGATTGCGGCGGGCGAGTTCCAACCCTTTGGCGACGGTACGTGGGAGCGTGGGTATGTGAAGTTCAAGGAAGGCCCCCATGCGTTCGAGGGGGACCAGCCGTTCGGGTTGATGGTGTATGGGTATGGCAATGCGACGGCGTATGGGTATCCGGGGGGGATTCAGTTGAAGTAGCGGCGGTTTCACGTGGCCGGGAAGTCCCGACCGGGCCCTCATCGACGCCCGCATGGCGGTTCGGATGGAGCGCGAACGCATTCCGACGCCGTAGCAGTTGGCGGCGCGCCACGCTCGAGGCAAGCGTTTGCGGTTTGATTCTATGCTTGTGGCGCTGCTGGCCGGACTGCTCGCGGCGTACTGGGCGGCGTGGCCGGAGAAGTGGTCCTTGAACTGCGCGGCGGTCGGAGTGGCGCTCGGGTGCGAGCCTGCAGGCGACGGCGCGGCGCGGCCCACGGTTCAATCGCCTTTCTTGGGCTTGAACCACCCGGGCACACCCGGCAGCTTGCCGCTCGCCATCTGCGAACCGAGGCCGCGCGCCGAGCGCTTGAGGCCGTTCGCCGTCGCTGCGACGCCCTTGCCGCCGACCGCGCTCGTCAAGGCATCTACCGCGCCGCCCAGCATCGTTTCGAGGCCGGGTCCGTCGCCGAGGGACTCGTAAACGATGCGGCTGCGGCCCCCATGCGGACCCCACGCCGGCAGGGCCGCGGCGACATCGAGCGCCGGGTGCGAGTCGACGGTCGCGGAACCGTGCGTGTCCAGGGTGGCGGAGGCACTGGGTGCGGAGTGCGGGTGGTGCGTGTAGTGCGTGGAGTGCGCGTGCTGCGACTGGTCGAATTGCTGGCGGTGCGTGCGCGGTGCCTCGACCGGCGCACCGAACGTCGCCGCGCTGACCGTAGATGCCACCACGGCGGTCGTCGCCACGGTCGAAGCCATGGCGGCCGCCGTTGGCATCGAGGCGCGCATCGATACCTTCATGGGCGCTACCAGCACGTGCAGCGCCGCGTCGAAACGGGCACGGGCCTCGGCCTCTCGTTGGCGCCACGCGCCGGTGCGCGGGGGCTCCGGCGGCGGCACCGTGGCGGCAGCGACCGGCGCGTCGGGTTCGAGACCAGCATTCATCGCTTCATAGGCGCGCAACCACGTTACGGTGTCGCGCAGTGTCGTGTCGGGGTCGCGCGGCGCAAAGTCAAGGTCGCGCACCGCAGCCGACCAGTCGATGTACCAGAAGTGCTGCGCCATGCGGACGGACACCGCATCGACATCGGGGCGGCGCCCCAACGCACGCAGCGACCATTGCAGCGCGCGCGCCGCCGCCAGCGCAGCGGCGTCTGGCACCCGCACGCGCGGACCGGCGACGCCCGAGGCCCGTTCGAGGCGCTCGAAAAACGCGCCGAAGGTAAGGTTGCAAGCGCCCAGCAGGTACGTCGCGCCCCCCCGGCCGCGCTCCATCGCCGCAACGAAGGCGTCTGCGGCGTCGCGCACGTCGACGAACGACAGGCCGCCCGACGGCACCAAGGGGATGCGCCCGTACAAGAAGTTTACGACGTCCCCCGTCGAACTCCGCTCCCGATCGCCGGGGCCGAGCAGCAGCGTCGGCCGCACCAGCACCACGTCGAGCTGCCGCCGGCGGGCGACCTGGACCGCCGTCGATTCTGCATAAATCTTCGACAGATAGTAGGGCCACTCGCGCGCCAACTCCGTGACGTGGGGCGCGCTGTCATCCGGCACGCTGCGGCCGTCACGCGTCACGCCGACCGTGCCCGAGGTCGAAGCCACGACAACGCGCCGCACGCCCATGTCGGCGGCAGCCTCCAACACCGTGCGTGTCCCGGTGACGTGGAGTTCGTAGAGAGTGTGGGCGGCCTTGGGGTCGCGCTCGACCTTGCCGGCGAGGTGGAAGACGCCCGCGCAGCCATCCGTCGCCACTCGCGTGACGTCGGGGTCCAGCACGGAGCCGCGCACGAACTGGGCACCGAGTCGCGCCAACTCTGCGTCATCGTGACGGGCGAGGACGCGTACGACCACGCCGGGCCGCGCCAGCAGCGTGCGCACGACTGCACGCCCAAGGAAGCCGGTGCCGCCCGTGACGAGGTACGTGACTGCCATGGACCGCCCCCGCTCGCGCGGCCAGAAGTCTGTCGGTCCGTCCGACAAACGCCTAGTAGCCGAAAATCCCTTGGAACTTGACCAGCAAGTCCGGGTCGCTCGTCTTGATCGCACCGCTCATGAACTCGTCCAGCCCCGGCTGGTAGCTCTCGAGCACCATCTTGCGCAGCATGTCCGGGCTCGTCTTGACCACGCAGTCGGCGCCTTTCGGCTTGCCCGGCGCAATTTCGCAGCCCTCCCGCCCGACCCGCAGCGTCCATTTCTGGTGCGGTGCGTCGCCTAGGCTGAAGTAGTAGGCGACCTGGCCATCGGCGACGTGGGGCTGGAAGCGCTCCTTCAACGCGGCGAAGACCTGCTCTAATTCGCCCGTCTCGCGCTCGGCCTGGGCCCGCGCGCTCGCCGCCACGGCGTCGTGCCGCTCCTGGCCACCCGCATCGAGTTCGAGCACGCGACCGGCCTTCAGCGCCAGCACGGCTTGGCGCGCGAGCCGGCTCACTTCCATCCACGCCGCCTTCTCGGGCAGGTGCGCGACGCGGACGGCCAAGGCGTCGTACGGCAAAAGCTTGCCGATTCGAACGCTCAGGTTACGGCGGCGCGGCAGCACGGCGCCCTTGGGCAGCGCGCGGTGCGTACCGCCGACGAACAGCGGCAAGATGCCGACGCGCGCGGTGAGCGCCAGATAGCCGAGACCTTGGCGGAACTCGTGGATTTCTCCGGTCGTCGAACGCGTCCCTTCGGGGAACAGGTGCAGCGGCTGGCCTGCCGCGAGAATGTGCAGCGCCGTAGCGAGCGACTCCTCCAGCGTGCCCGAGCGCTCCACCGGCACGAGATTGGTCAGTTGGCCGAACCACGTCCGCTTTGCCGCGTTGTCGAAGAAATAGTCCGCCGCCGCCAGCGTGCGCAGTTCCGGCGCCCAGTCGCGCAGCACCTGGCGCACGAGGCCCTGATCGAGGTGCGAACTGTGGTTGGCGACGACGATCGCCTGCTGCGAGAACGGAATGTGCGCGCGCCCCGTCACCTTGACGGCAAACCCACGGTCGTACACCAGGCGCTGCGTCTCGCGCAGCCCGCGCTGAACCGCGGCGGCGACCGGTCGAGGCAGTTCGAGACGGCCACCGAGCGAACGCGACAGTTCGGGCGTAGAGAGGTCGCCGGCCCGGCCGACGGCGTGCGCGCGCCCAGAAGTCTGAGGGCGCATCGCCTCAGGCAGGCCGCCAAACGTCGCCGCCTCCTCGGGCAGCAAGTGCAGTCCCGAGTCCTTGGCGGTGAGCGGCTGGCCTGCGTGGGCATCCAACAGCCGCAGCACGGCTTCGACGTCGCGGCGTCGCAGCTTGCGCGCGGCCGTACGCGGCAGGGCGTCGCCGGTAAAGCGCAGCACCTTGACGCGGTGGGTCCACGGCATGCGCGCGCCCTGGACATCGAAGTGCTGGCGGATGGCCTGCAGCGTGCCGCCATCCAAGCGCGGGCGCCCGGCATCGGCGACGGGACGCACGAGCGCGGCCACCTTTTGGGCCCCCGAGGCCTCGTCGAGCAGCCCGACGATGCAGAACTCATCGACGAGCGGATGCCCGCCCAGCAACTGCTCCAGGTCGTCCGGGTAGGCGATGTCGCCGGTTGCGGTCACGATGGCGTCGTCTTCGCGCCCCGCGAGCAGCAGTTGCCCGTGCTTGTCGAGGCGACCGCGGTCGCCGGTGCGCAGCCAGCCGTCGGGCGTCAGCGCGGCTTGCGTCGCGTCGGCGTCGAGGTAGCCGAGCATCACGTTGGGGCCCTTGACGACGACCTGACCGACACCGTTGCTGTCCGGGTTGTCGATGGCCACCTCGACGCCCGGCAGCGGCCGGCCGACGCCGTGTGCTCGCGCCTTCTCGCCCGGCCGCCGCAGCGTGATGAGCGGCGCCGCTTCCGTCAGACCATAGCCGTCGAGCAGGTCGAAACCGAGGTCGTAGAACGCCTGCTTGACTGCAGCCGGCAGGCTCGCATCGCCCGACAGCAGGTAGCGTACCCGCCCACCGAGTTCTTGGTGTACGGAGGCGAAAAGCACGCGCCCAACGTTGAGGTGGAGCTTGTCGCGCAGCCAGCGCGTCACCGTGACCCGCGCGTCGTACCAAGCCTTGCCGCCGGGCGTGCGGGTGTCGATCTCGGCGACCATCGCGTGGTGCAGCTTCTTCCACAGTTGGGGCACGCCGACTACGGTCGTAATGCTGTGGTCGTGCAGCGCCGCCTTGATGCGGTCGGGCGTTGGGTCGTCAAGGTACGTGACCGTCGCCCCGCGCGACAACGGCAGCAGCAGGCCCATCGACAGTTCGAGCGTGTGGTGCAGCGGCAGCACGGACAAGAAGGCGTCCTTGTCGCCGATGCGCAGCACCTGATTCACGCTCGACACCAGTGCGGTGAAGTTGCGGTGCGCCAGCAGCACCTGCTTGGGTTGCCCGCCGCTGCCCGACGTCAGCAGCATCGCCGCGACGTGTTCGCCCAGGCGCGGCCGGCCCTTCGCGTCGGTGACCACGAGTTCCGTGCCGGTCGCATGCGGTCCTGGCAGGGCCGCGGTCGGGCGGGTCAGGACGTCGGCAAACGTCAACAACTGTGGCTGGTTCTCAAGCGCGCCGAACGCCGCGTGCAAGCCGTCGGCCTCAAGGCGGAGGCGCACCCGATCAGACAGCACGATGGCCCACGGTCGGCACTGTCGGGCGAGGTCGGCCAGTTCGCGCGCCGACAGCGTCGCATCGACGGGCACGGTCGAGCCGCGCGCCGCCAACACGCCGAGGTATGTGATCGCCCACTCTGGCCGGTTCTCGCTCGCCAGCAGCACGAGGCCGTGAGGCGGAAAGCCGCGCGCCGCCAACGCCGCCGCCACGCCTTGGGCGCGCTCGCCGAGTTCGCGGTACGTCACGCCTTCGACGCGCCGACCCGACACCTGCTGCAGGGCAACGCGGTCGCCGAAGTTGGCCGCCGACGACTCCAGCAGGTCGACGAGGTCCCAGTGTGAGCGGATCGGCCGCTTCGTGTCGTTCAGCTTGCGGTCGAGTTCGGGGTAGACGTGTTCGTGCAGGCCGGGGCCGTGCACCTCGAGCCAGTACCAGCGCCAATCGAGCGTCTCGATGCCGAAACCCCACGCGCGTTCCTCAGGCGGCAGGCGGGCTTCGAGGCGGGCCAGCGCCTTCGACTCGAACACGTAGGCGTTGTCGTGCGTAAACGGCATGAAAAGTTGCAGGATCGCGTCCGCCGTCTCCGCCAGCTTCTCGACCTGCCGCGCCGCCTCGCGCACCTGGCTGAGCAGCGCGCCGAGCAGGCCCTTTGGCTTGCCGAGTTGGCCCGTCAGCGCCACGGTTGCCGTCGCCAGCTTCTTGATGCGCGAGGAGCCGAAGCGGTCGTACGTCGTGCGGTCGACGGGCACGGAGTCCATCGCCTGCAGCAGCAGGTTCTTCCACTTGGGCTCGCTGCTGCGGCGCTGGTACTGCTTGCGGTTCTGCAGCGTGGTCAGTTCGATCACGCGGCGCACCGACACGGGGTTCCGGTCCGACGAGCCGACCTGGTAGATGGGCTCGTGCTGATTCTGCAACAGCGCCGCGCCGACCAGCAGCAGCGTGCGGGCGACGGCATCGACCGGCACCACGTCGAGCATCGCCTTGTCGGCGGCGGGGATGAAGCGCAGGCCCTGGTACGTCAGGTACATGATCGGCGCACACGTGTTCGCGCCCTCGTTCCAGCCACGGCTGGGGAAATCGACGGCCGTCTCGATGATCGCCGGCCGCACGATGGCAAACCGCACGCGATCGCGCTGGCCGAACAGCAACTGCTCGCCGAGCGCCTTGGTGTAGGTGTAGGTGTTGGTCCAGCCCCAGTGCGCGGCGCGGTCGGCACCCTGGTCGCGCAAAGTGTTGCGCACCCAGCGATTGCGCTCCTTGCGGACGGCGGCGGCGAGCACTTCGCGGTCGTCAGGGTTGGCGTTGTCTTCGCGCAGGCGGGCCCGCGCCGTCAGCGTGAAGGCGGTCTGGCGCTCCTGGCCGTCGGCCTCGCCTTCGACGCGCGCGATGTGGGCCAGACAGTCACGAAATTCGCGCTCAGCCGAGAAACTGATCCGCAGTTCTTCCTGGCGCGGATAGAAGCCGGTCGGGTCCTCGGTCTCGACGATGACGCCGTCGCGCGAACCGGTCACGTAGCAGGTCGAAACGTGGAGCAGCGCAGCGTGAGCGCAGGACGCCACGAAGTCCGCCATGTACAGCACGCCCTGCGCATTGATGCCGATGCCTTCGTCAAGCGGCGGCGTGAAGCTGATGAGGCCGGCACAGTGCAGCACGAGGTCGACAGCCGGCCGCAGCACGGCGCGATCCCGCTCCGAGATGCCGAGGTGTTCGGCAGTGACGTCGCCTTCGATGACAGTGACCTTGGCGCGCAGCATGTCTTCGTACGCCGCGCCCCACGCCTGCTGGACGGGCTCCAGGGCCTTGCTGCGCGCGACGCTTTTCCAGAACCGGGCCTCAGCGCTGTCCCCCTTGCGACCGCGAATCAGCAGGTAGAGGTGGCCGACGTCGGGGTGACGGTGCAGCAACATCGCCGCCGTCACCTTGCCGAGGAAGCCGGTTGCGCCCGTCAGCAGAACGTGGCGGCCGCGCATTGCGGTGGCGATCGACAAGGGCGCCAGAGCGATCGAGAGCGGCGCCGATGCAATCGACAGCGCTGCCGGGGCGGCGGTGTGCAGGGGTGCGGCGGGCAACTCGGGCATCGGCGGGCCTAGCAATTGGGGCGCGGAACTGTAGCCGCGGTTGGGGTGGCGCGCAATCGGAAAAAGTGCCCGGCCACGCTGCCCCAGCGGCTCACCTGGACGCCCCCTCTACGGCCGCACCATCCACCGGTGCGCGATCTCCGCCTCGATGTACACCTCGCCCTGCGGCCGCCAGCCCAGCGACGCGTACCACGGCACGAGATGGGCCTGCGCGCTCATTTCGCCCGGCGCATCGCGCATCACCTGGTCGTGAACGTAGCGCATCAGCCGGGTGCCCAAGCCCGCGCGCTGCAGGTCCGTGTGCACCGCGACGCGCCCCACCTTCATCGGGGTCTTGGCCACGTTCACCCGCGCCGTCGCCACCAGCCGCCCGTCGTCGGCGCGGCCCAGCACATGGGCGTACTCCGGGTCATGTCCATCGACCTCGCACTCCGCCGTGATGCGCTGGCCCACCACAAACACGAGGTCGCGCAGGTGCAGCAGGTCGTAGAGCTCTCGCAGCGTCAGCTCATCGAACTGCCTGTGAACAAAGGATATATTCATGAATGTGGCGCGCTCCACGAGCCCCGCTCAGTACTCGATCTCTGCCGTCGCCGCCTCGTCGTCGGCATCAAACGTCCGCAGCGGCTTGATCTCGACGTCGAAGGCGCGCGTGCGGATGCACTCGGCGATCTCGTCCGCCACCGTGCCCATCGGGTGCACCCCGCGCTGGCCGGCGCGGTACGTGCGCAGCGCTACGGTGCCGTCGGCCGCCTCGCGCTCGCCGACCACCAGCATGTACGGCACCTTGCGCAGCTCGGCCTCGCGAATCTTGTAGTTCATCTTCTCCGGGCGCTCGTCCACTTCCGCGCGAATCCCCTTCGCTTTCAAAAGTTTGACGACGCCGAACGCTGCATCGAGCACCTTGTCCGTGATCGGCACGACGACGGCCTGCACCGGACTCAGCCACGTCGGCAACGCGCCGCCCGTGTGTTCGAGCAGCACGCCGATAAAGCGCTCGAAGCTGCCGAAAATCGCCCGGTGGATCACGATCGGCCGCTGGCGCGTGTTGTCCGACGCCGTGTAGCCCATGTCGAAGTTGAGAGGCTGTTGGAAATCCAGTTGCACGGTCGCGCACTGCCACTTGCGCCCCAGGCAGTCGTCGATGCGGACGTCGATCTTGGGCCCGTAGAAGGCGCCGTCGCCGGCGTTCACGTCGAACCTGGCCCCGCGCTTTTCGAGCGCCGCCCGCAGTGCAGCCTCAGCTTGGTCCCACAGGGCGATGTCGCCCATGTAGTCCTTTTCCGGCCGCGTCGACAGCGTGAACGAGTACGTCAGGCCAAACAGCTTGTAGACCTCGTCGACGATGTCGAGCACTTCGCCGATCTCGGCCTCGACCTGATCCGGCGACACGAAGATGTGCGCGTCGTCCTGTAGGAACTGGCGCACGCGGAACAGGCCATTGAGCGCGCCGGCGAGTTCGTTGCGGTGCAGGATGCCACCTTCGGCAATGCGCAGCGGCAGTTCGCGAAAACTGCGCGGCCGGCTCGTGTAGTACAGGAACGTGTCGGGGCAGTTCATCGGCTTGAGGCAGTACGACGTCGCGTCGGCCTTGTGCTCGACGATGAACATGTTGTCGCGGTAGTGCTCCCAGTGACCCGAGCGCACGTAGAGTTCCTTGCGGTAGAGCATCGGGTTGAAGATTTCCTGGTAGCCGCGCTCCTTCTGCGATTGGCGCCAGTAGGCCAGCAATTCCTGAAGGATCGTGTATCCGCGCGGCGTCCAGAACGCGGCCCCGGGCGCCTCGTCGTGGAAGTGGAACAGGTCGAGCGCGGCCCCCAGCTTCTTGTGGTTGCGCTTCTTCGCCTCCTCCAGGAAGTGCAGGTACGCCTCA
>SHZF01000059.1 GCA_009692425.1 Myxococcales bacterium
CAGGCAGGGTCCGGCACAGGCAACGACGGCGAGAATGAAGCGGCGCATGGAATCCTCCGGGTGGCCGCAGGTGGCGGACGGCCGGAGGACGCTTTTGCACGATCCGTGCCAACACCAGGGCTCGGCCCACGCAGAGACTTATTATTTGTTACATCAGCAAGTTGCGTACTGACGGTGGATTTGAGAAGCAGCCGACTGCCCGTCTCAGTACCCGTCTCACCCCACGCGTCTCACCTGTGCACGACGGGGGGTGAGACGGGCGCGGCTCGCAACGCTTGAATCCGGAACGTGTCGCGTCGGAAGTGACAGAACGAAGAACCCGTCTCACCGAATTCCGCGAGACGGAGCCGCGCGCTAGGGATTACGCGAAGTATGGGTTGGCACCGGTGGAGTGGTCGGTGGCGTCCACGATTTCGCCGAGGTCCGGAAACTTCGCACGCAGCCGTTCTTCGATGCCGTGCTTGAGCGTAGCAGCCGACGCCGAGCAGCCGTGGCAGCCGCCGCCGAACCGCAGGAATACGTTGTTGTCTTGAACCTCGACGAGACTCACGTTGCCACCGTGCCCGGCGACGGCGGGGTTGATCTCGGTGTCGAGCACCCACTGGATGCGCTCGCTGAGGGCTGACGCGTCGCCCGGTCCGGCGGGCTTGTTCGGGTTATCAAAATGGAACCCCGCGAAATCCGTGGTCTCCACGTAGTCGATCGTGCCGTCCTTGAACCGGTCATGGCTCTTCGCATCGACGTAGACCGTCAAGCCGTCCGCCACGGTGACGATGTCGTCCGCACGTGACTGCGTCTCGAAGTCCAGATCGTAGAAAAACCCTTCAGGTCCGCCGACATCGACGATGACGCGGAGGCCGTAGCCTTCGGGCTGATTCTTGTCGCCCATCTCGCGCACTTTTCGGACGGCGGTACTGGTGATCTGCATTGGAGGCTCCTACGGCGCGGCCACACCCGCCTGCGACAGGGTAGGCGCAAGGCGGACCGTGTCAATCAGGGACCGTGCAAGTCCGGATTCCGTCGATGGGTCCTAGGGCGCGGTCGGAGAGGCGGCGTCAGGCATGGCGCCCGGGGTGGCCACCCTCGCGTTTGCGGCCGCGTCGGAGCGACCGTCCATTTCTCGTGCGCGCCGGATGGTCACCTCGCGCAGGTGGTCGAGGCGGCCCCGCAGTCGCACTACCTCGGCACCCGCGGGCGCCGTGGCCAGCAAGCGTGCCGCCGCATCCACGTTCCCCTGCTCCATCAACAACTCTGCATGGAGCGTCGCTCCGGTACTCGCCACGACGAGCGGCCGCACGCCCGGGCGGATCACAGGCCAGGCGCCGGATGGTGGGGCGATCCACGCGACAGGGCCACGGTGGCGTGGAGCGGGTTCGACGAGCATCACGCCGCGCGGGCCGACGCCTAGCCACCGCATGCCGTCCGGCGCCCAGTCCAGCGCTGCGCCCGGAATGGCGGGTCGCGTGACATCGATGGCTGCCGGCAGGGCCCACTCGGTCCACGCGCCGTCGGGTGCGCCGCCAAATCGGTAGGCGCGCACGCCCACGCCCGATCGGCACCGGCCTGCGCCACCGCTGCGGGGGTGTCCGAGCACGATGCCGCGGCTGTCCCGCATCCACACAATGCCCAGGATGCCGGCTGGCAGCGGCTGTGCGTTGACGCGTTGGGAAGTCGCACCGAATCGGCCCCGAGCCTCCAGGTTGCCTGCCGCGACCTCTGCGCGGAACTTCGTGTTGGGCGAAACGGCCGACGTGCGCCAACCCGATCCCCCGCTTGACCAGCCTTGGACGTGTTCGTGACGGGCAGGCACACCACTGCCGGCCGCCCGCCGCAGCAAGAGACGCCGCACGCCGTGCCACGTCGGACAGCCGTCATCGGAGCGCGGCTCCGGCGAGCCGATCGACACCGCGACGTTGAGCGTGTCGGCGTTTCCCGCCCCTTGAAGCGAGATGATTTCCTCTGCCGCGGCGAGTTCTACGCGAGCGAGCGGCTGAGCGATCGCCTTGTCCGGATCAAGTGCGACAACCTCTCCTGCGAGTGTGGCGGCGTAGAGCCAACCTCCGTCCGGCGAAAAGGCGAGGGCTGCGACCGGTGAGTCTGCTTCCCAGACACGCCTGCGCTCCAGCGTAAACGCCTGCGTCAGCAGCACTTTGCCTACGTCCGACGTCGCGACCTCGACTCGGTAGGGAGCATTCTGCACGAGCGCGGTAACCGGGCTGGGCGCGGGCTTTTTCCGGCCGGGCCCCTGGTCCAGTCCGCGCCAATCTGGCTCAGAGGCCGGTGCGGTGGGAGAAGCGTGGGGCGCCGCCTGCGCTGGAAGCGCACACAGCAAGCTGATGAAAATCAGTAGTCTCTGCATGTTCGGCGCGGCTCCGCCTGACGGCTACTTGGGCGGATTGTCACCGGGCGGCAAGCCAGGGGCGCGACCCGGCGCGGCGCTCGGCGGCTTGGCGCGCACGTTGCCGTCGGGCTGGACAAAGCTCGACACCGTGCCGTTGTTGTAGGCCCACGACGTCCACGCCCACGAATTCAGCAGCTTGGCATTGAAGTGATCGACGTCGAGCCCGTCAGCGAGCACACGCCAGATGCGCAGCATGACGTTGCCTGCCGGCAGTGGCGTCGCAGCGCCGAAAAACTTCCAATCCGGCAGGCGCACTTCATCGACAGGCCCGCGCAAGAAGACCTCCCAACGGGTGTTGTAAGCCATGTCGGTGATGCGCAAGATGTTCAGCGAGGGAGTCACGCCGCCGGCGTGGGCCCAGCGCACGGTCAGGCCGAGCGCGGCGGCTGGACCTGGCACGGCAATGTACGGCATTTCAAGATACGGCCCGAGAACGACCACCGGCTCACCGACGGCAACGTAGCCGCCATTGAAAGTCGGCAGCACGCCGCGCAGATCAACACGGAGTTCTGGCACAGAAAAATCCTCGACGGCCCCCGTCGGGGTCATGCGGAGCCAGGTCCCTTGGGCACCCACCGCGTGCAGGGGACTTGCCACACCCTGGCCGCCGAAAAGTGCGTACAGCGGGCGCTGGGTGCCGGTCGGGATCCACTTCACGAACGCACCGTTCCATCGGCCCAGCGCGCCACGGTCGCCACAGACCCACACGTCACCGTCCGGGGCCGGCGCCAACGCCCGCAGGCTCTGCAGCGTGCCGGTCGCCAGTTTGGTGAACTTCAGGAATCCTAGGGGCATCCACTCGCCGAGCACCAGCGCTCCGTCGTCGCCGGCCAGCAGCAGTGTGCCGTCGGGGGCGTGCCACAAGGCATGGATTCGCCGCGGCGGGGAAGCGTTCGGCGCGCTCCCGGGCATCGCCTCGGACTTGGGCCACGGCCCCGCGACGGGAGTCCACTCCTTGCCGTTCCAATGCTGCAACTGGGCGCCCGCATCGACGAGCCACACGTCGTGGACCGCGCGACCGTGGATGGCAATGACCTGGGCGTCTGCAGCTTCGCTCCACATCTGCCAGCCCAGCGCCGTGCGGCGCAGCAGAACCCCGTCGTCACCACCGATCCAGCCGTCCTGCCCATCGGGACTCAGCCACGCAGCGTGCAGGGCGCGAGACGTCGGGCTCGGTTGCAAGGTAAAGCCGCCACCCGTCCATTGCGCAATGCGCCCGGCGGCACCAACCGCAAGGCGCAGGTCGCCGCCGTGAGCCACGGCGTGCATCATGCCCAGCGAGCCAGTTCCTTCGCTTGGGACCGGCTCGCCTGCAAGCCACTGCGCCGGGTGGTCAAAGCCATGGGCCGCCACTCGAATCGCGAGCGCGGTCGAACTCGGCGGACCGCCGTACTTGTTGGAGAGACCACCGTACAGTTCATAGCGGATATCGGAATTGTCGCCGGAAAACAAGGAGTCGTGTGGCTGCCTCGGCAGCGACAGTGTGTCCGTCCGCGCGTTGGTCTGCACATCGGCGACGCGTACGTACCCCTCGCCGCCCAGATCGAGCCCTGCAGTCAGCGACCGGATGCCTGTCGCATCGCTCCCCATCGGGATGCGATCCATCCGCACCCGCAGCGCACGATCGAGAGGAGTCTGGATGGCGACGACGACGCCAGTTACCTTCTGCTGGATGCCGACGAACAAGCCGCGCTTCAGGCCCATCGCCAGGGGCACGAATTCCCCCTTCGGCTCGACGTAGCCGGCACGGCATACCACGGCGACATCGCCAGGATGGCTGTGGATGGCAAAGCGCCCCTTGGTATCGACGATGCCGCCCGGTCCAGGTGCCGCCTGTCCACCGAAAATCGACGGACCAGAAGTTTCGCAGCGCGTCTCGCGAACGCCGATCCGCGGCACGCAGCGATACTTAGCGCTTTCGAGCGTCGTGCCGATGCCGCGACACTCGAAGGTGGCCGGGCAGTCCGCATCGACAGCGCAGGGCTTGGCGCAGTGCTTGGTGACGACATCGGTCGGAGCGTCCGGCAAGTCCGGGTCCATCACGTTCGCAAGCGGCAGAGAACCCTTGGGCGGCGTGACGATCTCGCAGGTGGTGCCGTAGAAGCAGTCGTCGTCTGCCTTGCAAGGCTTGCAGTTGCCCGAGGTCGCCAGAAGACCAACGCATGAGCCGATCGGGAGCACCGCATACTTGTCTGCACCGACGACAGTGCCGGTCACCATACCGTCGGGCAGTGGTACGTCGGGTTGCAGTGCGGGGTTGCCGGGCTTGGGCAGTCCCGCAAGGCGAATCGTGACATTCTCGACGGCCAGCGCGACGACGGAGCCTGCCTGGAAGCCCGGGGCCGTCGCGTGCACGTGCAGAGGACCGCGCAACCCGGCAACAGACAACGTGATTTGGCCTCGATCGTCGGTCATCCCGTACAAGGCCGCGTGCCCCGGGGCATCGGCGACCACGGTTGCCCCCGGCACCGGACCGCCCTTGCCCTTGCGTGTCACCGTCACATTCAGGGCCCCGCCGATGGGCGCCCCCCAGGTGCCGTAGTCACCCGCCACCGGGTCGAAGTACGTGTAGGCGCGCTCGCGCCCGATCTGCTCGCCACCGGAGAACACGGCGACTGCATCGACCGTGCCGGGGCTGCCGCGTGGAGTGCGCACGTGTGCAAGTCCCGCATCGACGACGTGCAGCGCGCTCCCCTTGGTGGCACCGAGCCAGACTTCCTTGAGGTCGCGCAGGTCGCCTCCCAGGACATCCACGAGCGTTCCGCCAGCCTGGGCGCCGCGAGCCGCAATGATCATCGCCAAGCCGCGCACCCCGACGAATTCGACGGCATCGGGAGCCTCCAGCCGTTGCTTGCCAGCAAACTCGAGCGCAACGGTCGCGCGACCGGGCGCACCGACGGGAGACGTGCAGACCGCGTGCACCGCGCTGGCGAGCAACTTGCCGCACGCCAAGGCGCCGACGCGGACGGCGACCACAGAACCCCAGGCCGAAGGCGCACCAACCCACTTGACTTGGAACGGAGCCCCGCCTGCCGCTGGCAGCACCACGGGCTCCGCGAGTACGATCGATGGGGCCACCGGCAGGTACTGGAAGGCTTCCGGCTTTGCCACCACGTGCGACCCGACCTGTACGATGACGTCGATCGACAGCGGCAAGGGTGCTCCAATCGCCGGAAGCGGCGGCTGCACAAGCAGGGTCGCGCCAAAATCGCCGGATGCGCTCTTCTCAATTATTTTCGATAACTTGCCTCCGAAGAACACGGTCACATCGCCGAGCAGGCCCGCGACGACGCCGGTCAGCGCGATCGCAACGGGTTGCAGCTTGTTGACGGGCAATTGGGCAGGCGCAACGCCGACGACCGCGGGGATGTCGCCAGGGGGATACGCGGTGTCGATGTAGGTCCATGCGCCCGCTACCGTAAAGCCCCCCTCCGCGGTCGCGATGCGCACATCCCAAGCGCCCGCAGCGGTTCCGGGCGGGACGATGCCGAACAGCGTGCGGGCGTCGGGTGTGGCGCCCGTGATCTGGGCGGTCAGTTCGGCGTCGGGCCGCACCAGGCGCAGCGCGCTGCCACTGGCCACCAACCCTTCGCCGTGGAGCACAACAGCTGTCCCGCCCGCCAGTGGTCCCAGGGCCGGCGTCACCCATGCCACGTGCGGCACCGCGCGATAGGCAAAACCGTCCTGGAGCACGGCGCCGCCATCCGGGGCTTGAACTGCAACGCGCGCCTTGCCTGCCACGCCAGGCGGCGTAATCAACGTCGCCGTGCTCTCGTCAAGCACCGTGGCGCCAATCGCCAACCGGTCCCCGACCGCAAAGGCCGCGCCTGCCACGAATCCCTTCCCCTTGACCGTCGCGAGCGTACCCCCAGTCGCGGGGCCAGTTGGCGGTGTCACGCTGTGGATTTCCACTGGCGCCACATAGCGATAGCCGAATGCCAGGGTGCCGACGATCGCATCCGGCTGTGCGGGCACGCGGGCATCGACATCGACCATCCCGGGCGGATGCGGCGGAACGGTGACGAGCGCCTCCGTGTCAGACAGCACCTGCAGCGCGAGGCCCGGAGAATCGCCGAATGCGATCTGATCGACCTTGCCGAGGTGCGTGCCCACGACGCGGACGGTCACCATGCCGGCGGTCGAACCCGAAGCCGGCTCCACGGACGCAATTACCGGTGCGGCCACTTTGCCCGGCAGCACCGGTTTCGCAGGCGCATCGGGCGCAGCAACAACCGATACATCCGCGGTCCTGGGTGCTTTCGAATCCAAGGCGGCGGCGTCGGCAGCGTCAACCTCGGCAGGCCGCGCCGTCGCTGACGGTGGACTCGCCCCGCAGGCGCTCGACACGGCGGCTGCGAGCGAGACCAGCACGAGGCGGCGGGTGAGCATGGCGGCGGGAGCCCTCCGGGCTGCCGCGAAGATACCAGAGTCGCGCGCGGCTTGCAGCCTTGTTGACAGGGCGCTGGCTGGCCTTATCCCGTCGGCCCCTTTTTTTTCCACGGAGCTGTCAAGCGGCGGCACAACCACGACCGACGCGGGCGGGGGCACATCGACGCCGGACACGGGTGTGTTGATCAGAAGCGATACTCGCGCAGATTCACAGCCAGGCGACCGTTTCGCAGCGGGCGGGTTGACGCAGGCTCGTGTCCGAACGCGGCAGCAAAGAGTTCATTGCCGTCGAGCACCCACGCGTGCAGTCGGTCGCCCCGGGGCCACGCCGTGCCGAGTTCACGATACAGTGCGACGACGTCTTCGCCCCCGAGTCGCTCGCCGTAGGGTGGGTTGCTGAGCAACGTCGAGTTCGCCGGGAGGGGCCGCGTGCGCGCGTCGGCGGTCGACAGGGCAACCAGGCGGAGCAGGCCAGCCGCGGCGAGGTTCTTGCGCGCAGCGGCGACCGCTACCGGGTCGAGGTCGGAGGCTTCCACGCGCAGAGCCGGTGGCCGTTCGACCGTGCGGCGTGCGTGTTCGACGGCACGGCTTCGCTCGCCGTCGAGCAGCGTGCGAAACCGTGCACCGTGGTGAGGCCACCGCTCGCAGGAGAAGCGGCGCGTGCAGCCCGGGGCAATCCCGAGCGCAAGGTTGATGGCCTCGATGAGCAGGGTGCCGGACCCGCACATGGGGTCGAGCAGCGGACCATCCGAAGTGCGCCAGCCGGCGGCCATCGCGATGCTGGCCGCGAGGGTCTCCTTCAAAGGGGCCTCGGTCTGGGCGGCGCGAAAACCGCGTTCATGGAGCGGCGGATGTGCGGCGTCGAGCCCCAGATGCCAGCGACCCTGCCGACCCCGCAAGACGATGCGCACGGCGGGATCTTCGCGCGAGACGTCCGGACGTCGTCCATAATGCCGGGTCAAGCGGTCGGCAATCGCATCCTTTGTACGTAGCGCGACAAAGACGTGCGTGCGCAGGCCGTCGGTCAGGTCTCCGCTGGCAAACACGGCGAACGTCGCGTGCGGGTCGAGCCACTGCTCCCATGCAACCCGCGCAACGCCCTCGTAGAGTGCATCGGCATCGCGGGCATCGAACCAGGCGAGATCCAGCAGCAACCGGCTCGGCACACGCAGGTGCACCAAGGCCCGCGCCGCATCCGGCAGGTCGCCCTCGAACGCGACGCCGTCGAGGCGCTCGCCCGTCACGCGCAGGCCCAGTCCGCGACATTCTGCCGCAGCAAGGTCGGCGGTGCCGCGCGCGCAGGGTGCGGTCCAATTCAACGGGCGCTGCTCATGCTGTCGCTTGCGGAACGCCTGGTTGGCGTGCGGATGGCGGCACTTCGAGGGCGTTTTCCAGCACGTCTGCCATCCGATGGGCGAACACGAACTCGATGCCTTCACGCACCTCGGCCGGAATGTCGCGCAAGTCTTTGCGATTGCGCTCCGGCAGGATGATCTTCTTGATGCCGCTGCGCATCGCGGCCAGGACCTTGTCCTTGATGCCGCCGACCGGCAACACGAGGCCACGCAGCGTCGCCTCACCCGTCATCGCCACATCGCCGCGGACGCGCACGCCCGTCAGCAGGCTCACCAGCGCGGTGTACATGGTGACGCCCGCCGAAGGGCCGTCCTTGGGAGTCGCCCCAGCAGGCACGTGGAGGTGGATGTCGAATTCTTCAAAGCACTTGCGCTCGATGCCGAGGCTCTCGGCCGTGGCCTCGACCAAGCTGAGCGCGATCTGGGCGGACTCCTTCATCACGTCGCCGAGTTGACCCGTCAGGCGCAGCTTGCCCTTGCCCGGCATCTTCGATGCTTCAATGAACAGGAGGTCACCGCCGGCGCGTGTCCACGCCATGCCCGTCGCCACACCGGCCTGTTCGGTGCGCGCTGCGACCTCCGGCGTGTACAGGTAGTTGCCGAGCATCTCGTCGAGATCGGCTTCCGTGATGGCCCGCCCGAATGCGCCACCCTTGGCCACCGCGACCGCTACCTGGCGGGCAACGTCGGCGACCCGCCGTTCGAGACCGCGGACGCCGGCTTCCCGGGTATAGCGCCCGATCACGATGTCGAGCATCGCGTCGGGGATGTCGAGTTGCTCCGGCTTGAGCCCGTGTTCTTTCAGCTGCTTGGGAATCAAGTGCTGCCGCGCGATGTGGAACTTCTCCTCGTGCGTGTAGCCGCTCAGTTCGATCACCTCCATGCGGTCCAACAGCGGTGCCGGGATCGTGTCGGTCGTGTTCGCCGTCGCGATGAACAGGACCTTGGACAGGTCGAACGCCGTGTCGAGGTAGTGGTCGCTGAACGCGTGATTCTGCTCCGGGTCCAACACTTCGAGCAGCGCAGCGGTCGGATCGCCCCGCCAGTCGTGCGACAGCTTGTCGACTTCGTCAAGGATCATCACGGGGTTGCGTGTCTCTGCCTTCTTGAGGGACATGATGATCTTGCCGGGCATGGCGCCGATGTAGGTGCGCCGATGGCCGCGGATTTCCGCCTCGTCGCGGACGCCGCCCAGCGACAGCCGCTGGAATTTGCGACCCAAGGCGTCGGCGATCGAGTGGCCCAGCGACGTCTTGCCGACGCCGGGCGGACCGACGAGGCACAG
The DNA here is from genome assembly GCA_009692425.1 of Myxococcales bacterium. GTDB lineage: Bacteria > Myxococcota_A > UBA9042 > UBA9042 > UBA9042 > SHZF01. Next base: position 9,431 of record SHZF01000059.1, read on the forward strand.
GACCGGGCCGCGCATGTCGTTCTTGAGCTTCGTGACGGCGAGGTATTCGATGATCCGCTTCTTGACCTTGTCGAGGCCATAGTGCTTTGACTCCAGCACCCGCTCGGCATTCTCAAGGTCGAGATTGTCGTCCGTCGTCTGCGCCCACGGCATGTCGGCGAACCACTCCAGGTACGTGCGCGCCACGGTGTACTCTGGGCTGCCCGCCTGGATGTTGCGCAGGCGCTTGAGTTCCTTGGTTGCGATCTTCTGCGCCTCCTCTGGCAAGTTCGCCTTCATCAACCGCTCTTCGAGTTCGCCCAGTTCGTCGCCGTCGCCGCCATCGAGGTCTCCGAGTTCCTTCTGGATCGCCTTGAGCTGCTTGCGCAGCACGTACTCGCGTTGGCTCTTGTTGAGGTCGCCCTTAACCTCGGAGTTGATGCGCTGGCTGATGCGGAGGATTTCGACCTGCTGGATTACGAGGTGCAGCGTCTTCGTCAGCATCTCCTGCAAAGACAAGGCTTGCAGGACATCGACCTTTTCCTCCACGGAAACACCGAGATGGGTCAGCAGGAGGTACACGAGGCGCGCCGGATGCTCGAAGTTTTCCTGTAAATCCGCGGCGTTGATTGGCAGCTCGGGCACCATGTTGACGAGTTCGATGGCGGTATCTCGCACTGAGTGGACCAGGGCCTGGATTTGCGGGTCCGCCTCGTGCTTTTCGGCCAGCAACTCGACTTCGGCCGCGAGGTACGGGTCTTCCTGTTCGAACCGCACGATCTTGAAGCGGTCTACCCCGCGAATGACGACGTGATAGGTTTCGGTGCCATTGCGCAGCACCTTGACGAGTTGCCCGGTGCAGCCCGCCCAGTACAGGTCGTCCGGCTTCGGGTTGTCGATGCCCTTGTCTTTCTGTGCCACTACGCCGACCACTGCGGCCCGGCGGTCTCCCAATGATTCCAGCAATTTGATGGACTTTCCGCGGCCGATGACGACGGGCATCACGGCACCCGGAAACAGAACGGCGTTGCGGAGCGCGAGGATCGGCAGGTTGTGGAGCGTACCGCCGGTCTGGACAGGAGGCTGGCTGGACATGGTGGCTCGACCCTTGTAGGGGCGCGAGGTGCGCCGCGGCTGCGCGCCCCGGGTGGGTGCGGCGCACGCCTGCCCACAGCATAGCGCGCGGTGGCGATCCAGCAAGGCGACCCCGCGCACCGTGACATCCGGATCAGGCGTCGACCGCAGTCAGCAGACCCGGAACGGGCAAGCGAGCGACCGCGAGCCGTCGCAGCGCCTCTGCGTACAGCGCTGGGGCGCGCGTGAGGCGAGCACCGACGACCAGCAGTTCAAGCGCCGCTGCGTGGTCGCCGAGCGCATCGAGTGCCGCGACTTCGGCCTCGACGGCGCTTGCACCCGCGCAGGAAGAGTCCTGCTGCCATCGGGCAAGCGCTGCCACGGTGCGGGCTCGCGCCGCCAGGGCTGGGACCTGCGCCGTCGCTGCCAAGTTCAGCACAGTCGGTGGCCGCCCAACGAGGAGCGTTCGCCAAGCGGCCAGCACCTGGCATGTGGCGAGAGACAGGGGCTCGGCAAACTGGGCAAACGTGGCAACCGCACGAACGAGGGGGCCGTCGATCGCGTCCAGGTGCCCACACCACAGGGCGTAGCTCGCCGTGGCGAGGGCGACGCAGGCGGTGTCGCGCAAGGCCCCCGCCTGGTCCGCGACGGCTGCAAGGCGGGCCAGTTGCTCCGAGGTCGTGGGCAGCAGGCGCCATGCGGCAATCTCGCAGCTCGCACGAGCGATGGCGAAGGACTCTGCCGCACTCGGTTCTGTCCGGCCGCAGTCCTCCAGACACGCGGCCGCACGGTCCAACTGAAGTGCCCGCAAGGCCGCGCGCACGTCGGTCAGGGCCAATCGCAGGCCGAGGCGACCATCGGGTGCAGTGCCAAGCCGGGCGCGAACGACGGCGACGTGGCGCGCTGCGTCTGCGACGTCGCCTTGGCTGACGGCAACCTCTGCACATGCGAGGCGCACATCTGCGTCGGCGCGCAGGTCTCCCAGTTGTGTGAACGCGAGGCTCGCACTTTCGAGCGCGGCGCGCGCAGCATCGAGGTGTCCGCAACGCGCCAGCAGCGCTGCACGATTGACTCGGGCTGCGAGGGTGCCAGAGCGCTGACCGACGGCGTCGAACATGCGCTCGACCGCGGCGAAGGCCTCCAGCACGGAGGCCGGTGGTTCGTGATCGGCGCGCAGCATCGTTTCTGCCAGGCGTGCCCGCGCGACACCCACGGCGTCGCCTGCACCTTGGGCGGCCTGGGCACTGCGGACGAATGCGCGCTGGGCCGCCTGTGCATCACCGCGGTCGCGCTGCGCGTGCCCGAGATTCAGCAGGGCGTTCGCGAGCAGCGGCCTGAGCGCAGGCAGATCGGCGAGGCGCACCGCGGATGCGAACGCCATCTCAGCTTCTTGCAACTTGCCTGCACCCCGTTCGAGGTCGCCAACGCACACCAACGCATTGATTGCGCCCGCCAGATTGCCGGCTGCCGCAAATCGTCGACCCGCCTCGTCCAAGAGGGTGCGTGCATCGGACTCCAACGCGACGGCTTCAGGTCCTTTCAGGCCGGGAACCAGCCGCGGCAACAAGCGTCCGACGTTGCCAGCGGCCACCGCGATCCCGATCGAGTCCTGCCTCAGCCGCTGCCGCTCCAGCACCCCCCGATGTAGCGCGATCGCGTCGCGCAGTTCGTCCTGGCTCTCGTGCAGGGTCGCAATCTCGGTCAGTGCCGACAGTTCACGCGCTTCGAGTCCGTGGCGCTGTGCGAGACCGACGGCTGCCTCGAACGCCGCGCGCGCCCCATCCGGATCGCCACGACGCACAAGGATGCGGCCCAGCAAGTTGTGGGCGGCACACGCAGCGTCCGGCCGACCGGCACGCCCGAATGCACCCAACGCGCGCTCGGCCAGGTCCAGCGCTGCATCCAATTCGCCGCGCGCCAAGAGTGCCGACGCGTGCTCAAAGTCTGTGCGCCCCGCCGCGAAATCGACGTCCTCCGCACTCAGATCAGCACCTGACCGCAGGACAGGTCGAGACCCTGGCCGGTAATCGCATCGCCCGCTGGGGAGAGCAGGAACTTGACATAGCCCGCGACTTCGGACGGCTTGATCATGCGTCGGATCAACTGCCCGGACATCATCTTCGCGGTCGTCTGCTGCAGCGTCTCGCCGCTCGCCTGGGCTATGCGCTGCAAGGACTCGTGGGCCATCTGGGTATCAACCCAGCCGGGATTGATCATGTTCACCCGGATGTTGCGGGGCGCGAGTTCGACTGCCATGGCGCGCACCAGGCCTTGCAGAGCGTGCTTGCTTGCGACGTAGCCCGACGCGCCCGGTACGCCCATCCGTGCCAGCACGCTGCCCACGAACACGATGCGGCCACCGTTCGGCATGTGGTCGATCACGCGCTGAGCGAGAAAGTAGGTGCCCGTAAGGTTGACGTCGAGCACGCGCCGAAAGCGCTGGCGCCCTTCGTCCGTTGTATCGTCGATCGGTGTCGGCAGGTTGATCCCGGCATTGGCAACGAGCACGTCGATGGGCCCGAACTTCTGTTCGGACGCCACGATTGCCTCGTCAATCGACGTCGTATCGCCCAGGTCCAGCCGCACCGGAAAGCAGCGTTCCTGACCGAGGTCCATGGCGATGCCGAGCATCCGATTGTAGCTGCGCGCGCCGAGCGAAATGCGATGGGGGTCCTCCCCAAGCAGGCGCGCCACCGCTTCGCCGATTCCGCGCGACGCGCCCGAAATGAAGACGTGCCTGGGACGGCCGACGAGGTGCTTTTCGAGTTCACTCTGCGGAAGTCGTACGGTCTGCATAGGAAAACTCCTGTAATGTCATGGATCTGCGGACGCCGGCGAGGCCGACACGGGAATGTTTGCGGTACCACGCGCGCGAAGTTCGCCGCCAGCGGGTCCCCACACCGAGCGTGCAGCTGCAACACTGATCGACACGACAAACCACACGACAATCGCCATGTACAAGACGTAGATGCCGCCTCGAAAGAACCGGTACAAGGGGGGCTTCTGCTCCGCACGCAGCAGCGCCGCCTCGGTCGGCACGACCTCGCTGGCTCCGACCTGCGCACTTCCGGAACCCGGCGGCGCGCCCGCAGCTACAGCCGGACTGGTGGGCGCGGACGCCGGAGTCGACTCGTCGAGCATCATCGGATTCCCGCGTCCCGCAGCTTGGCATGGCGGCACATCACGGCAACGTGCGTCCGACAGCCGCTTTTGACGCCGCCTGCTTGTAGATGTCGCACACACCAGGGATGTCAAAACCGCACTTTTTCTCTGTTTTTAGACATGTGTAGCCTTGCTGCAACTCGCTGCACAGCTTGCCAGCAGCCGTCTTGCCGGTGACGGCATCGCAGGCTTGTGAACAGAATCCGGGGAAAGGCAGCGGGGCGTCGTACTTGCCGTTGCCGTTGACGTCGATCAACACGGCGTTCGTCATGCCGTACGGGTACACCGGCGAGAAGTCAGGCACGCGCGGCGGTTCCTTGAACGGATTGACCGGCAAGGTGATGTTCTTCAGGGCAAGCGCCGTGACCCTGGCCAGTTGCAGTTCGCCGAACGGGATGTCGAGATAGACGGGGCGGAGCAGGCGCTCTCCGTCCGTCCCCATCGCGACGACGACGAGCCACGCGTCTCGGCCCGCAGGAATGTCGATCGCGTAGTCCTTGTCCACATCCACGATCGCGCTGACTGGAGTCACGACGGGCTCCACCACGACGAGTTCGCCGCTCCGATAGATCTCGATGCGGTTGACACCGAACCACGACGCCGTCTGGACCTTGACGTGCACCGTCAGGCTGCCGGCCTTGACCGCGACCGTCTCACCGGGCCCCTTGCCAGCGATGCGGACGTCGATGAACGGGCCATACGAGGCGATGGCCTGGCCAGCGCGCAGGTTCTTCGCAATCTCCGTCGGGTCCACGTCCCCGGCCGCGTCGCGCGAGGAGCGCACCCATGTCCGCGGCGCCCCTGGTTCAACCTTGTAGCCGTGGCTGTCGGAACCGCCGACTTGCGTCTTCACGAATCCGTGTTCCAGCATGCGAAAGTAGTCACTCAACGAGCCGACCCAACGCGTACACGGCAGGTCCTGCTGGTCGGGCGGCACGACCTGGTCCAGCGGCTTGGAGAGTTCTGTCGAGCCCTTGCCGGTGTTCACGTTGCAGAAACGCTCCAGGTCGACCACCTTGTCGTGCGCCTTGGTCGGCGTCAGTCCCTCGACCAGACGCAGCCAAGCAGTCTGCTCAGCGGGCGTGCGCTGCAGGATTTGGGTCGATACAGCGCGCGCCACCGCCATGCGCACTCGCATCGTGCACTCCGGCAGCGGTTCGCTGGCCGGGCACGCAACGCGCGCCGGGTCGCCGATCGGGTCGTCCGCCAGTTCGGGGCATGTCGCTGCGAGTGCGGTACGCGTGGCGGCCTCGTCGAGTACCCCGGGCGCGCTCTCGATGCGCAGGGAGTCGATGCGGTGCATGCAGCGCCAGAACACCTGCACCTCGCGCACTGTCGGCGTCTGGATCAGGTCAAAGCGCTTGCCGTTGAAGACTTCCATCGCGTCGAAATCGCACCCGACCGTGCGCAGCACGGGGTTGCCGGGCGGATCGCTGGGCTTGACTGGCGTTCGCGTCATAGAATATGCGTTGATCTCAGCCTGTTCTGCCCATCCCAGAAACCCATCACGGGGGTGCGCGACGATGCTGGTCGGACGCCCACCGGCTGGCAGCCCGGTCTGCGCCAGGATGCTGTCGAAGATGCCGTCGGAGCCCTTGCAGAACCAGTCCACCGACGCATGGTGCGGCACCTGCAAGGCGTCGTATGCGAGTGGGAATCCGATGAAGTGGCCAATCTCGAGCGTGGAGACCTCAGACCCGACCGCCGTCTTCAGCCACTGGCCGAGACCGAGCGTCTTGACCCACGGGGCGTAATCGCTCGCAACGTCGTGGTCGGTCGATGCAACGTAGTCCAAACCCTCGGCTGCCACCGTGCGGACACGTTGGCTGAGCGGCATGCCGGAGTCAAAGGAGGGCTCGGCGTGCAGGTGAAAGTCGCCGGCGACCCAGCCCGCCGTATCGACTTCGCGACGAAGCAGCGCGGTGATGACCGTGACGTCGCCGTCGGCAAGGTCCACCGCCGTGTCGTGGATGCCATATTCGACGCCCCGCGAGACGACAAGTTGGTACCGGCCGGCGGGAACCGCGATGTCGAAGCGGCCGTCCATGCCAAACGCGATGTGCTGCACGCCTGCGCCCAGGCGCCCCTGGCCCAGGTACGGGCGCCGCCCGCCATCGCGGAAAAGAGGTTTGCCGTCGTCGCCCAACCGCACCAACGTCGCTTTGCTCGGCACGCCTGCGCCGCCCTGATCGACGGCCCTCACCTTGACGCGCGCCGGTGTAGGGAGCGCCGGCGCGACCACGAGCGTCGACCCCGCAGTGACTTCCACCGACAGGGGCACGCTGTGCACGACGCGGTGCTCGTCCATCGCCACCACGACATAGTTGCCTGCCGGCAACGTACCTCCAAAGCGGGCGTCGAGCTGGCGGTCGAGGCCAACGTCGGCGTCCCAAGCGAGTACCACGCCGGGGCTTCCATCGACGGCACGGTTGGCAGCCACGAGCGCATCGAGCGACGGCCACGCACGACCGGGCACGGGCTGGCGCAACACGAAGATGCCGGCCTTGGTTGCGGCCGCGCCCGTGTCCTTCCACCGCACCCAGCCTTCGACCCGACCGGTAGCGGTTCCGCGCACGCGCCAGACCGTGTCGGCCACTGCGCCGATGTCGCCATTGCCGATCGCGAGGTAGCGCTCGAATTCGTACACGCGAGCGGTCTCGCACGCGGCGTCATCGGCGGCGTCCCACACGCAGTTCAACGTCGCAGAAATGAATGCGGTTGCTGCGGACGTGAAAATCGGCACCAGCACCTTCGGCTGCACGTCTGCAGCCGCGGCCCGCTTCTGGAAGTACGCGTAGCTGACGTCTCCGCCGGCTGCCGCAACGAAGTCGAACGCGAGCGGTTTGTGAAACGTATCGCGTCCGGTGAACAGGGCGTCCCAGATGGGTTTTTCTTCGTCGAAGCCGTGCCCCGGCACGAAAATGTCGTTCTGGTTGCCAAAAAACACGAAGTCGCCGGCGCCGACCCCCGCCTTGAGCTTGCGCTTTGCGGAAAATTCGTCGTCGCCGAGGATCGTACCGAACACCGATTCGTCGCCGTCGGTGAGGGGCATCTTCAGCGGTTCTGGGGCACACGCGCAGGCCAGGCAACCAGTCGCCGGGTCGAAGGCGCGCCCCGAATCCTTGTCGGAGGCAATGGCCGGCGGACACGCAGTCGGGCACGTCAGGGGCTTGCAGGCACAAAAACCCTCGACGCAGGCATGGCCCGTCTCACACCCCAGGTCCTCCTTGCAGGCGAATGCCGGCACGGTGCCCTCCGGCTCGGCGCCCAGCAGCAACCAAGTTCGCATCGTGACGTGCGCATCACCGGGACGCAGGAGGTAATCGGTCCGGAACCGGATGGCGGTGCGCACGGTGGCAAAGAGCTGGTCCAGCCCCAACGGCCGATAGTTGCGCAGCACGGCCATCGCCTCGAACATGTAGCGACCGTCGCCTTCGACCCGGATCACCGCCTCCTTGCCGTCCGATCCGTCTTTTTCGACGCGCACCTGCGTGCCCACGGGCGCCGGCACGAGCAGGTTGGCGAACGGGAACATCTCCACGAACCGGTCGCGCCCCGCGCCGGATGGAGTCAGGGGGTCGTCGCGTCGCACGTCTGCGTCGACCAGGCTGCCGCCGAACACGCCGGGCCCCCACGATCGCCCTTCGTCGAGAATCGCGACTCGGACCTTATCGTTTTCCAACACGAAATCGTTAACGTCTGCGTAGGCGACCGGCCCGCCGACCAGTTCGCTGCGCAGCTTGGCGCGAAACGCCCGCAGCGGCACGGATGGGGCGTCGCCGCAACCCGCCAGCAGGGCGACGGCCAGGAGCGAGACAGGCGGAACGCATCGAATCATCGGGCCCGCCTACAGTTGGAGTTGGGCCTGCGCGAAAAGCGTGTCGTTCGCCACCTGCGGCACAAAGCGCTCGATACGGGTGTCAAACTGGAGCAGGACTCGCAACTGGTTGGCGGGCAGTTGGTAGCCGATCGCGGCAGACACCACCATCTCGTCGCGGTTGTCTTCGATGCCGGTGTCGGCGTCGATCATTTCCACCCGCGCGGCGCCGTGCAGGCGCCACCAGGCGTAGCCCGCCTCGACCGTGAGCGCCTCGCGGCGCACGGTATCGGGCAGGCCACCGGTTGCAGCAGGCTGGGTTTGCGGCACCGTGCGGTCCCAGAGCGCCTCGGCGAGCAAGTGGAACCCGCGCATCTTGACTTGCAAGTCCGCCGACATCGACAGGCTGTCGGTCGCGCCGCCCTGGGACATCAGCGCACCAGACCCCACTTCGAACCGCAGCGGTCCGCGCTCATGATCCGCAACCGAGCGGCCCAAGCGTCCGAGAGGTTCGGCCTGGACGCGCGCGGCCATCGCAAGGCCACCCGTCCGGTTGCCCTTCAGGCCCTCGTTCTCGCGGACGCCGGCGTAAAAATTCGACTGCCTGTCAAATCCATTCGCGGCGCTCAGCCACCATGCCAGGCCGCCGAGTTGGTAGCTGCCGTGGACGGTCGCGCCAACCTGCCGGAACGGAGCGAGCGCCTGCACCGCGAGTGGTCGGTCGGCCAGCGCCTGGTCACCGGAGCCCAACAGCGCGTGGCGCGAGAACGGCAGCTTGTGCGAGCCCACCACGATTTGGCCGGAGCGCCACGCGCGAATGCCGAGCCAGGCCTCGTTCAGCAGGTCCGCGCCGCGCGACAGGTCGGCCTCGACGCCCGCCGACACACGCTTGCCCAAGGTGCCCGTGAAGCCGAGGCGGGCCCGACGCAAGGCAAACCCGCGGCGCTCGGCCCGGTCGCCGCGTTCGAGCAAGTTGTCATCGGCCGTCATCAGCGCGCCCTGGACCTGCACCAGCACGTGTGGATCCAGTCGGACGCCTGCGTTGCGGGCGCCCAGCATGCTGCGCAAGAAGGGCGGCAAGTGGTCACGAGCGTCGCGCCTTGGGCAGCCGTCCACCTCTCGGCCGCACTCGCCGGGGCCATTGCCCCTGCATTCCGGACAGCCTTCCGGAGCTGCTGCGGGGCCGCTTGTAGGGTGGGCGACGTGGTGTTTGCAGGCTCCGTCGCCGCAACAGGCGCCGGTGGCCTCACGCTCGCCCTCCGGGTCGTCAGCGCGGCCCATGTCTGATCCTGCGCCATCCGGGTCCGTGCCGTCGTCGCAGCAATCTGCATGGTGACTGCGGGCAGGGTCCTGCGAACCAGCGATGGGCATCCCGGCTTCGGGGGCACTTGCCGGTGTGACGGGAGCGGGCGCCGAAACCGACCCGTCCTGGGCATGGGCGGGGCTTCCGACGGCGAGGGCCGCGAGCGCGGCGGCAAATGGACCAAGTAGCAAGCGTGACATGGGGGCTCCAGCGTAGACGCGGCCGCAATCTAGGCCAACCAGCCTGTCCGACGCAACGTCAGGGCCGTCGGTCGCCCGCCTTGGGCGGCGGGTTGAACTGGGGCTTGAAGGCGCGCACCTCGGCACGTTCGTACTGGTCGCGGGTGATGATTCCTTCACGGAGAAATTTGTCCATGTATTTCTGCATTTTGCTCTGGTACCACACGCCCCACCCGTTGCCACGCATCGTCCAGTACCCGGAGCGCGGGCTCGGCTTGATGATTGCAAGGTAGAGGCCTTCTTCGGGAGTGAGTTGCCCCGGTGTCTTCTGGTAGAACGCCCATGCGGCGCGCGTAATGCCGTACACTTGTGGACCGAACTCTACACCATTGCAGTACAATTCAAGAATTCTGCGCTTTCCTAGGCGGCGCTCGATCTGCCACACGATGAGCATTTCCTCGAACTTGCGAGCGAGCGCCTTCGTGCGGCGCAAGAACACCGTCTTGACGAGTTGCTGCGTGATCGTCGAGCCACCGTAGGTGAATCGACCCGTCGTCAGGTCGATGCCCAGCGCCTTCTCGATCAGGTCTTCGCTGAGGCCTCGATGGCGCAAGAACGGGTCTTCGGTAGCCCACATCCCGTAGCTGACCCAATTCGGGATCGCAGCGAGGGGCGTCCAACTGCCGGAAGTTGGCCCCCAGCGGACTTCGCCGAGTTCTTTCCCGTTCTCATTGACCGGCCATGAAAACTCGCCGGCCAGCGCGTCGAGGTCGATCGTCCCCAGGCGGTCTACGACGCACGGCGTATCGGCCAGCGCCAGATCGACATCGACGGCGCCTGTACGCGGCAGCGTGACCGTGACGCCTGCGTGGCCGCCGAGTACGCCATGGGCATCCACGCGACCCAACGTGGGCGTCAAGCTGCCCGGAACCGCGTGCAGGAGCGCCCCGCAGTCCTGCATCGGCGCGGTGATGCGCAACGCCACACGGGGCTGTGTCGAGACGTGCGCCACATCGACCGCGACTTGAAAACGGGCGCCCAAGTCAGATTGCGGTGTGAACACCCTGACATCCGGCGACAGAAGCGTCCAGCGGGCGCCGAGCTTGTCCAGGTCTGCGTGGAACGTGGCGTCGAGTCCGAAGTCGTCGATTGGCCGGTCCGCCAACCGCCACCAGCGGATGCCCATCCGATGCGCAAAGGCGTGCCCTTCGATGGCGATGCGATCGGGACCCGGCACGACAACGCGCGCGGTCAGGCTCACGTCGGCCGCGTCGCCGAGCGTCATCCCCGGGATGCGCGCCGCCACCACTTGGGCAAAACCAGCCCCGGTGACGCGCAACTCAATGTTGTGATGCAGCGACGTCGGATCGCGGCGCCACTGTACGCCGATCCTGCCCCAGGTGCCGCGTGAATCGAACGGGACGCCTCCGCCCTGCAGCGCTGCGCCTCCAGTGCGGACGGCGGGATCGATATCCAGCGCGATGTCGCGCAAACCGGAGTCGGCACGGCCCGTGGCGTCGAGTCGTGAGACCCGGCCACTGCGGACGTGGACCGACGTTCGTTCGGGCAGCCACCGCTGCGGCCAGGCCCGTTCCATCTGCCGGTGCGCCTCGAACACCTGGAAGTGCGCGCGTGCGAGTGAGGCCATCCACGAATACGCCGGTCTTCGGCCAGCGCCGGCGGCCGGTTCGGGTGCGGGCTGCTCCGGCACGGAAACGGCGTCCCCTTCCTCATCGTCGTCGGCAGTCGGGGTCGCATGCAGTGGAGATCGCAAGGAATGAAGGCCGCGGAAGAGGTTCGCCAGACCTGGCTGCCGCACGAAGAAGTCCGACGCGTGCGAGACGTCGAGCGAGGGTTCCGCCGCGACGATCCGCGTCCAGTCGGAGGGACGCAAGACAGCGGCCAGCGCCGGGGCCGTGACGGTCACCTCGCGCACGGCAACGGCTCCCCACCTGCCCGACACCGCCGCCGCGCGCACGGTCACCTGGGTGCCATCGGCCGCCCGATGCAGGCTGGCAGTGCCGATGGATACACGCTGCGTGGTTGCGGCCCACTGCGGCAGTTCGCCCGATGCGGCGACGATTCCGGCAACGCCCTCGCAATGGTCGGCCGTGAGTCCGTCGATGACGACGCTCAGGTGCCCACCAAGCGTCGCATCCACGCGGGCGGCGTACACGACCGGATCGTGACCGGCTCGTGGGCGGAGTTCCCCGCGTATGCGTATCTCGTCCGCAGTCCATCGTTGCGCCGAGGCGGCCAGGGCCGCGACGGAGAGGCGACCCGGCCCGTACGGTGTCTGAAGTTCGACCGCAGGCTGCGTCGGGTCGTTTGTGCGAAACACGGCACCCTCGAGTCGGCGACCGCTGAGGTGCAACACCAACTTGCCGGTCGCACCCAGGGCCGCAATCGCCAGCGTGGCTTCGGAGCCTCCGATATCGACGGAGCCAGAGGCAGAGAGTTCCGTGGTGGCCGTCAGCGCCACCGGGCCCACGCGGGCATCGACGCTGACCCGCGCGGAGACGGATTCCAAGTTGATCCGATCAATCCGCTGCAACCACCCCTGCAACTGCCGTGCACCCCGGGTCGTGGGCCGTTCGATGGATGTCGACGAGGTTTGCCTGCGCGCCGGCCAGGCGGCGACAACGTGGTTGCCCGTACATGTTAGCGCCACCTCGGATGCGCGCCTGCTGCCACGCAACCCGCCAACAAGGTCCGGCGCGACCGTGACATGCTGACACAGCCAGCGCAAAGGCCTTTCGAGCAGCGGGCCGGCCGGCACGTCGAGTTGGAGGTCCAGGATCACGGCGCGCAAGCGCCAGTCTACGTCGGCTTCGCGCCAGCGCAGGCGTACTCCGTGGGTGGCGGCGGTGCGTGCGGCATCGGCCAGTTCTGCTTGCAGCCACCGCGAGGCAAAATGCGTCGTTGAAACCCAGACCAAGGAGACTGCGGCAACGGCGCCCAAGAACGACCCGACGCGCAGTCGCAGGCGGCGGACGGGGGCGGACACGATCGGGGGCACTCCTCAGGACGCAGTCCCGACCAAGGTGCCGCCAGCTTGCCCTAGTCGCGGTTCTGTTGCACGCTGGTGGCGGCGTGGGGCACAGTTCACTCGGGATCGGGAGCCGGGAAACTGCGGCGGTCACGTGCAGGTGGGCGCTTGCGGCGGGCCGCACGCAGGCGGGATCGGCCGCCAGCGGCATAGCACCGCATCGCGGCGGTTGCGGGGGGTCTGCGACCCCAACGGTTGTGCACGATCCGCGAGCAAGCATGGAGACCGATCGTCGCCAGTTCCCAAGGCAGTCGGCGCTGATCAAGGCGTTGGCCGAGGTCGATGGCCACAAATTCGACGTTGTGTGCACAGACATCGGCCCAGGCGGCGGGTACTGCTCCGCGCGAGTTGCGACCTCGATGGGCAAGACGGTCGAGATAGCCATGCGTCCAAAGGGCGCGAACAGCCCCACTGTCTTGGTGGCAGGCGAAGTCGTGTACGCCCACAAGGGGGGAGGCACGCGTCCGCAGGGCTTTGGCGTCCGCTGGGTCAAGGCGACAAGTCGCACGGGTCCCGACGCGCTGGAACGCCTGCTGCGCGAAGTGTTGGGTATCCGCCCGCAATCCAAAATGGTCGCGGACCCGTTGGGCGTGGTGGTCTTTGACTTCGTGGCGTTCCACGCGACGCGCACGTGGGACCCACCTCCGGCGGCCCCTGCCCCGGCGCAGCGGCCAGCCGGACCGGTGCCAACGGTCACGGACAAGGACTCGCTCAAGGCGCATCGTGCTGGCGGGCCGGCCTTGCAGCCTGCGACACCTGGGCCCGGCACTGCACGGCAGTCGTTCAGCGCATCGCCAACGGCCCAGCCCGCCACTCCCGTCAATGCGTACGGACGAACCGCGCAAGGAGGCGGAGCCTTGGCGGGCACCGCGGTACCACCCGATGCATGGCGTGCACCCCAACTTGGGGAGGGTCCGGCGATTCCCGGCCCGTGGTCGATGCCTCAGCCAGAGCCGAAACCGAAGGAACCTCCCGCTCCTGTGCGACCCGCTCGCGACCCGTCGAAGGCGCCGACTCCGTACGTGTGGGGAGCCCCTGCGAACCCGAACCCTCCGACACCGCCGCAGCCGCGTCCCGGAATGCCACCTGGCGCGGTGCTTTCGGGTGCGTTCACGCCCCATCCTCAGGCAGCGCCGAACCTGCTGTACGGTCGATCGGGCGGTCCTCCAACGCCGACACCTGGACCCGCGCAGGGTCCTGTGCCGAGGCCAGCGCCACGGCCACCCCAGCCACAACTGCAGCAGCACACCCCGGCGCCGCGCGCGGCCGACGAAGTGGGCTTCGCGGGAAGCATGTCCGACCGCACGGTCTTCGACACTTCCGTCCCGCATGCTCGCCCGACGTCAACGACGGATGTCGGCAGTCGCGAAGCGCAGCGCGCACGGACGTCCCAATCCAGCACGGGAGTCTTGCCGACGACGCCGCGCGAAGAGTTGAAGGCCCCCTTGCCGCCAGATGCATGGCCGGTCGGTGTGCCAAAGGCGTTGTCGTCGCGCTACGATCGACTGGAGCATCTGGGCCAAGGTGGCAACGGGATCGTGTTCCGCGCGGTCGATGTGCTCCTCGATCGGTTCGTCGTCTTGAAGTTCATGGCACAGGGCGCCCTTTCGTCCGACCTCGCCCGCCGCTACTTCTTGCGGGAGGTCAAGCTTGCCGCAGGGCTGAGCCACCCGAACATCGTGCACATCTACGATCTGGGCAACGCCGAGGGAGTGCTGTACTACGCGATGGAGTACGTAGAGGGCCGCCCGATGACGGACTACCTGTTCCACAATGAACCAATGGCGGACTGGTCGTTTGCATACTCCATTCTGGCGCAGCTTGCCGAGGCGCTCGATTTTGCCCACAGCCAGGGTGTGTTGCACCGGGACGTGAAGCCGGACAACGTCCTCATCTCGTCCGATGGTGTCGTGAAGCTGTTTGATTTCGGGCTGGCGCGGGCCTACGGCGATGGATTTGCCGACAAGTCGATGCTCGTCGGCACGCCCCACTACATGGCGCCGGAGCAATTCACATCTGGCACGGTCGACAGCCGCACCGACCTCTACGCGCTGGGGGTGCTGGCGTACCGCGTGCTGGCAGGGCGCCTGCCGTTTCGCGACTCCAACGTGTTCGTTGGCCACGCGATGGAGGCGCCGCCGGACCCGCGCTCGTTCAACCTGCGGCTGCCACAAGGCGTCGAGGCTGCGCTGGGCCACATGCTCGCAAAGAAACCGGCGGACCGTCCCGACCGCTGCCGCGAGGCAATTGCGGGGCTCTACAAGGTTTTGTTCGCAACATAGCAGTACTACGAGGGCAGGATGAGGCAGTCTGCAGCGCCACGGCCGCACCTTGTCGCAGCGATTTTGGCGTGGGGTGGAGTCGGCCTGTCATGCGGCGGATCGGGCCCTGCCCCGAGCCCGGACGCCGCGGTTGCTTCGGACGCAGTCGGCGCAACTGACTCCTTCGCAGGCGACGCGGCGACCGCTAGGGGCGTAGACGCGGGCGGCGGGGTACCGGCTGACACCGAGCGCACTCCGGACACCGAGCGCCCCTTCGACATCGAGCGGATCCCGGAGGCGGGTCGCGGCGAGTGGCTGCCCGGGTCGACATTCGACCTGTATGGCCGGTGGGCCATCGACGACTCCGGCACGGTGCGTGCGCTGCAGTTCGAAGCCCTCACGAACCGCTTTCGGGACCTCCTTGGCCAGTCGCCCGTATACGGCCTGTACAAGTACCCGACGGGCAAGGTCCCGGTCCTGGTGGAGCGCGGAACTTTCAAGATGGAACCGGGCCCGTGGTTGGTGCTCAAGCCGACCTGGAACACCGACGGAGCGCCGCTGCAAGCGGTCGAGTGGCCGGTCCTGCCTGCGCCGGTTGGACAACTCGCGCTCAAGACGCCGGCCGGTGTGCGGGTGTACCAACATGTGGTGGCGCTGCCCTGAGCGTCAACTGGCAAGGAGCCGCAATTCGCTGCCGACCCGGTCCGCCATGTGGACGGTCGCCGCAAGGTCCGGGTGGCGCAACACGATGAACCCGTCGGAAATCAAGGTTTGCAGCCAGTCGCGCCGTGGCGCACCGACCGGCAACAGGTTCTCCCACACAATGTGCCGACCGAAGTCGTGGCGCAGGCGCTCCAGGCCGTGGACGGCGCGAATGCGGCCGGCCCCTTCGGCGCGCTTGAACACGGTCGCGACGTTGTAGAGGCGCGGCGTCTCCGCCTCGAAGCGGCCCCAGCATACGATGCGCGCCCACTCGACAAAACTGTCGAAATCGCAGGCATAATTCATCTGGTCCACTTGGCGCGCACCGGGCGGGCGGCCCCCAATCTCGCCGAAGACGACCTCGCCGTCGGCCTTGCGGTACCACTCCATGTGAGTGAACCCGCGCTGAAACCCGAGGGCAGAGATGACCGCGTTGCCCATCGCCGTGCCTCCTGCCAAAAGAGGCTGATCGACGTCACGCAGCGCGATGACCTGGGGACTGATCCACTCGTGCGTGCGCGCCACGAGCGGCCGCGGTCGATACCAAGCGATGTTGTGGTACACGATCTTGCCGTCGAGCGTCAGCGTATCGAACGTGAACTCTTCGCCGTCGATGAACTCTTCGACGCTCACCTCGGCCACGCCAACGGTCCCCGCAATCGCATGGTCCAGATCGGCAGCAGACTCGACCCGGAACGTGTGTGCAGAACCGGCCCCCGCCACGGGCTTGACGATGAGGGGAAAGCCCAACCGCTCGGCCGCGAGCCGAATCTCCGCAACGCTCCCGGCGCGCGCGTGACGGGGCGTGCGGATCCCTGCGGCGTCGAGTTTGCGCTTCATCGCCACCTTGTCGCGAAACGGCACCGTCTCTTCGACCGTGAGGCCAGGACAACCGAAACGCTCGCGCAGGAATGCGGCGGTCAGCACGAAGTACTCCGCCAGACACTCGACGCGGTCCGGCTCAACATGCTGCGTGCCCAGCCAGTCGCGCACGGCGCCAAACGTGGACTCCCCGTCGAACAGATTGCGCACCTGCAAGTAACCGGTCAGGTGGTGGCGCGACATGGCGGGCAGTTGGCCGGCAGGTTCGCTGCCCACGCCCCACACGCGGGCCCCGACCGTGGCAAGGCCACGCACGAATTCGGGCATCTCGGAAGGAAACGACGGGCACAGGAAGACGACATCCATGCCTACAACCTAGCGCACTGCACGGCGTACCGGCAAGGCGGGGCAAGGCGGGCAATTCCTCTCTTGCCCCGACACTTGCGCGTGGTAGACTACTGCCCGCTGGCGTCAGCGTCGCCTGTGCACGAATCTGAGGTTTTCCATGCAGACATCACGAGTTCTCCGGCACCTGCCCCTGTTCCTTGGCGTCGGGCTGCTTGCTGCCGCGTGCGGTGCTGAGACCCCCGCCGTGGAAGCAGGCGAGGATCAAGAACTCATCAGCCAGACCGCACTCGAGCGCAAGCTGTCGTTCGAGGGCATGGTGTACGTCGTCGAGTCTGCCTCGGAGGCCGCCATCCTCGATGCGGTGCAGCGCCAGACGCAGACCGCGTTCGGCCCGTTGCGTCTGGCGAACGTCGGCGTCGGCAAGCGCGAGTTGAAGGACATCAAGGCGGCGGACCTGAAGATTTCGGCATCCAGCAAGGAAACGGTACAGGTGCTCGACCCCAAGCCCGGCGCGCCGGCCAAGCTGCTGCGCGTGCGCTACAAATATGAGGACACCGCGATCGCGCCCAAGACGATGGCGCGCCGCAGTTCGCTGGCCCTCGGCCTGATGAACGGCAACTACGAAAAGCAATCGGAACGCGTGTTGAAGGAGTGCACGAACAACGACAGCCACGACCGCGAGATGGTCGATGCGCTGTGGTATGTGTTCAATCCGTCGCTGACGGGTTGTCGCAAGGTGATGAATGACGAGCAAAAATCGATCGACGCCGTGCGCGCCACGAAGCTCGCCACCAAACTGCAGATCGTGCAGGCGGAACTCGATCGGCTGTATGTTCCCATGACCGTCCGGCTGGCACCCGGCAAGTCGACGTCTGGGAAGATCTGGCCGGAATACCATCGGTTGTGGGCAGGCGGCGTGGAAAAGGACAAGTTCATCACGGCGCTCGTCAACGGCGAGATCGACCACGGCGAGCCGGGCCAGCAAAAGCATGTGATCGACGACTCCGGCTATCGGGAGATGATGGAGCAGATGGAAGTCATTCTGAACGCGCGGCCCGGGTTGAAGATCGTGGCCAGCGACCCGTCGACCGACTTCAGTACGCTGAGCGCGGGAACGAAGACCGTGAAAAACGCGACGTTTCAGCAGTTCGTCGAGTGGGAGTTGCATGGCACCGGGTTCCCGCCCGACGTGACGACTACGGCGGACCGACTGGC
>SHZF01000060.1 GCA_009692425.1 Myxococcales bacterium
CTACTTGCAGAGGTCCGCCTTCTTGCACGCACAGTGCTGGCGGCCGCTGCACTGCTTGTCCTTGGCGATGCAGGTGCCGCCGCACGGCTTGCCTTCCTTGCACTCCTTCTGCTTGACCGTGCACTTCTTGCCGGCCGGGATGCAGGAGTCTCCGCACGGCTCGCCCTTGTCGCAGACCTTGCAGCAGTCTTCCTTCTTGGCGCAATCGGCGTGGACGGGGAGCGAGAAGCCAAGGCCGAGCACCAAGGCCGCAGCCAGCGCGCTTGCGCGGGCGCCATTGAGGAACGTGGTCATTGTGGGTCTCCAGGGCAGGCCGCGAGAAGTGCGGCGCAGGTTGGCCCGGCGTGAGCCGGCGCGGCATGGCCAGAGAACCTAGCAGGGCACGGCGGCGGCGGAAAGACCTTGACAGGGGGCCCGGTCTCGCGCAAATTTCGCGCCCCCGCTTACTGGTCCAGCGCCAGCGCGGTGCACCGGACAAGCCGCCCAGGTAGCTCAGTTGGTAGAGCAGTGGACTGAAAATCCACGTGTCGTTGGTTCAATTCCGACCCTGGGCACCGGGAGCGCGAGTCCGTACAAATCATGCCAGGCGGGCCGCGCCATTTCCCGACGGCCACCCGCACACTGCAAGGGCCTGTAGCTCAGCTGGGAGAGCGCCTCGTTCGCAATGAGGAGGTCAGGGGTTCGATCCCCCTCAGGTCCACCGCAGGTTCGACGGCCACCCGAGCGTCGCGTGTGAACCGCGTGCTCGCCCGGGTGGCCGTCGGCGTTTTTGGCGTCCCCTCCCCTCCTGCAGCGGCGCCCACGCCGACCGGACGAATCCTTCATGCCGTCTCTCGACTTCTCGAATGATCCCGCGACACTACTTGATGGAGCCCACACGCTGGTCGTGGTCGCACGCAAGGCCGACCTCGAAGCGGGCTGGCCCGTGCGCGCCCTGCCCGAGCCGGTGCGCGTTGCCGTCTCCCGGCTCCAGACGGACTGCAAGCCCGGCGCGGGCGCGGCGGCGTCGACGTTGCTGCCCGAAGGAAATGGCCTGCCGCGCACCCTGCAGGTGATCGCGCTGCACGACAAGGTGTCGCGCCACCTGTCGGAAGCCCGCTCGTACGAGATCTTCCAGCACCTGCGCGCGCTCGGCCGGCCCGACGGCGGCAAGGTCGCGGTCGTCGTCGGCCTCGCCAGCGCCGACCATGCGTTGGCGGCGACCCTTGGCGTGACGCGCAGCTTTCCCCTGTACTCGCGCAAATCGACCTCGCGCGCCCTCGAAGGGTCGGTGCAAATCGGCCTGACCACGGCGGACGGCTTTTTCGACCTCCGCCTGGCGGAATTGCGTGCCGGCCGCGACGCCGTCCAACTCGCTTGCCGGCTCGTCGACATGCCGACGGCGGAACTGGACTGCGACACGTTCGAGCGCGAGGTGCGGACTGCGGCGGACGGCCTGGCGCACGTGACGGTCAGCGCGATCACGGGCGACGAACTGCTGACGGCGGGCCTGCGCGGCTTGCACGCGGTCGGCCGCACGGCGATGACGGCGCCGCGCCTCGTCGTACTCGACTACGCCCCACCGGAGGCGACGGGGTCCGCAGTGGCGCTCGTCGGCAAGGGGCTCGTCTACGACACCGGCGGCCTGTCGCTCAAGATCGCGGGCGATCGCATGCTGACGATGAAGTGCGACATGGGCGGTGCGGCCGCGGTGCTCGGCGCGTTCCAGATGCTGGTGCGCTCGGGGCTCAAGCGGCGCGTCATCGCGGCGCTGGCCATTGCAGAGAACGCCATCGGCCCCGACAGCTACCGGCCCGACGACGTGATCGTGATGCACTCGGGCAAGACGATGGAGGTCAACAACACCGACGCCGAAGGCCGCATTGCGCTCGCCGACGCCGCCAGCCACCTGGCACGCACGTACGCGCCGGGCATTCTGATCGACGCCGCGACGTTGACGGGTTCGCAACTGATCGCGACTGGCAAGTGGCACGCGGGCCTCGTCAGCAACGACGGCGATCTCGAGGCGGCGGCGCTAGCGGCGGGCCTGCGCAGCGGCGATCACGCGATGCCGATGCTGTTCAGCCCCGAACTGCACACCGGGGAATTCAAGAGCACGGTGGCCGACCTGCGCAACAGCGTCGCCGATCGGAACAACGCGAGTGCATCGGCTTCCGGCCTGTGGGTATGGCTGCACATCGAGGACTGCCCGCTGCGCTGGCTGCACATCGATCTGGCCGGCCCCGCGTTTCTCGACAACCGGGGTACGGGCTACGGCGTGGGCCTGATGTACGAACTCGTGCGGGCGCTGTGATGATTTTTTCGACATGTGCGGATCGTTTCGGCAGCGTCAGGCCGTGAGCCCGCCGGGGCGTGCATAGAGATCCTTGAAATGAAAGGAGTTGACTGAACGCTTGCCGTTGGCACGGCTCTTGCTGAGTTGATGACGCGGTGGACTGCATCCGGTCCCCGCATTCCGAGTCGCCTCGGGGGAGGATTTCATGTTTCGTTCGATCCTGATGGCTGCATGTGCCGCCGCCTTCTTGGTGGTGCCTGGCGCCGCCTTCGCCGGCGGTTGGTGCAGCAAGACCCAACCCTGCAAGCTCGCCACGGACACGTGCCACGGTGGCTACTGCGTACCGACTTGGAAGCTGTGCAAGTCGAGCGCCGGTTGCTCGACGTGGCAACAGTGCAACATGGCGTGCCCGTGGGGCGCTGGTGGCTCGTCGACCACGCCCGGCGGGACCGGCAGCAGCGGCTCCGGGGGCGGGAGTTCCGGCAGTGGCAGTGGCAGTGCGGACGCGGGCTCAGGCGCGGCTCCCAAGGCCGCCACTGACGCCGGAGCAGGCGTGCCGGCGCCGCCGCCCCAGGATGGCGGCGGTACCGAGGACAAGATGTGGCTGCCGGTCGAAGACACAAGTTCGGACACGTCGACCCAGCCGGTGCCCCCGGGGTGCCCGACCGACGCGGGCGTCTGCCTGGCCGATCCCAAGAAGGTGCCGGTGCAGCCCGGCTGCCAGGACTTGTGCGTGGCGTTGATGAAGTGTGACAAACCGTTCACCGGTGCCGGCGGCTCGAGTGGTTCCGGCAGCGACGAGGCGAAGTCCATGCCGGTCGATGGCGGCGCGGCCGTGTCCGACATCGTGGCGCCTCCTGCCGACAGCGGCCCGATCGACCCGAATCCCGCCGCGATGCAGCAGTGCGTGCTGATTTGCAGCGCGTGGAAGTTGGAGAAGGTCGCCGCCCCCGAACTCAAGGCGTTGGAAACGTGCGTCGCCGCCAGCAAGACGAACTGCCCGCAAATGGACAAGGAGTGCGCCGCTCCGGCCAAGACCTTCCAGAACGCGGCGCTCGCCGATGATTCCTGGATGCTCGGCCTCGGCTTCGGCGTGCCGACTAGCAGCGCATCGTCGACGGAAACGTTCAAGGGCGGCGACGCGGGCGGCTCGCTCGGCAGTGACGCGGCTTCCGCGGGCGGTACCGATGGAGCCATTGCACCCTCAGGCGGCGCCGACACGGCACAGGGCACCCGCGCTGGGGCAGATGCGGCCGCCGACACGACCGCCAAGCCCGCCGCAGCGGCGAGCGGCACGGCCAAGGCGTCGAGCGGTTGCACCGCCGCCAAGAGCCCAATGCAAGGTTCCCTCGGCTGGGTTGGCCTGCTGCTCGCGGTCGTTGCGCTGGCGTGGCGTCGGCGCATCGCGGCCGGGTGACCGCTGCGGAGGCGCGGTGGGAGGCCGTTCGGTCCTCTAGCCCGGTGCAGCGGACTCGGTCGCCAGTTGACCGCACGCCGCGCCGATGTCCTGCCCCTTCGATTCCCGCAAGCTGACCGACGCCCCCGCACGCACAACCTCGTCCACGAAGGCACGGATGACAGCGCGCGGGGGCCGCCGATAGGTCGTACCCGGCCACGCGTTGAACGGAATCACGTTGACGTGGGCTCCCGTGGTGCGCGCCATGTCGCCCAGCCGGGCCGCGTCCGCAAGCGTCGCATTGACGCCATCCAATAGTGCATATTCGAACGTGATCTTGCGATGGCTCCGCGCCGGCAGTCCTTGCAGCACCTCGACCATTCTTGCGATCGGCACGCCGCGGTTCACGGGCATGAGTCGATCGCGCACGGCATCCGTCGTGGCGGTCAGGGACCACGCCACGTTGACCGCCGGCTGGGCCGCGACGAGGCGGGGCAGGAACTTGGCGAGACCGACGGTCGACACCGTGATCCGGCGCGGCGAAAAATCGTACCCCATCGGATCACATAGGATTTCCAAAGCATCGAGCAGCGCGTCCAGGTTGTCGAGCGGCTCTCCCATGCCCATGAAGACCAGGTTGTGCGGGCGGGCCTGCAGCGGACCCTGGGCGCCGCCGGCCACGCCGCCACGACCGCCACCGCGGGCGAAGCCCAGCCGGCACGCGATGGCGACCTGCTCCACGATCTCCCCCGCCGTCAGGTTGGCGCGCGTCGCAATGCGGGCCGTCGCGCAGAAGTCGCAGCCCATCTTGCAGCCGACCTGCGACGAGAGGCATTGGGTGACGTCGCCGCCGGCCATCGGCATCAGAACGGACTCGATCGCGTGGCCCGCCTGCGTGCACAGCACGAGCTTGCTCGACCCGTCGTCTGCGGAGGTGCGCTCGTCGGCGACGGTCAGGGCGTCCAGCCGGCGGCCGCGCGCGAGGCGCTCCCGCAATGCAGCAGGAAGGTCCGTCATGCGGCCGACATCGCGCTCCAACCGCCCATGCAGCCAGCGAAACACCTGCGCCGCACGAAATGGAGGCTCGCCCGCATCGGCCAGCAGTTTCGCCAAGCCGAGCCGCGGCAGTGACAAGAAGTCCACGCCGTGAAACGCATCGGGAAGGGTAATGCTGACCATGTGGAGTCAAGCGCGTCGAGGGGCCGGCGCGTGGCCGCAGTGTAGGCGAATGGGTGGCGTGCGTCATGCCGCGGGCCGTGGCGAGTTGACGCGTTGCGCGCAAGCGGGCGCGTGGATACATTGTGTTCCAAGCTGATACAGTGTTCGTCGCTGCGCCGCCTGTGCGCCTTCCGCACCACCCGCACGATCCCAACCCTTGTGAGCGCCGCCGACACGAGCGAGGTCCAGGTCGATGTCCACGCCGCGTGCCGCCGTTGCCCCGCCTGCCGTCCTCCTCGTCGAGGACAACACTGATCTATCGGAGCGGATGGCCGCCGTCCTGCGCGACGAAGGCTACCAGGTCACCACCGCGCAGACCGCGCGCCGGGCCGAGGCGACCGTACGCGCCGGCTTCCGCGGCGTTGTCCTGCTCGACATCCACCTGCCCGACGCGAGCGGGCTGGACCTGTTCCACAGCATCCGGGCGCTGACGCCGCGCAACCGGGTTGCGATCATGACGGCGTTCGACGACCTCGACAACGTGATCAGCGCCACGCGCGCCGGGGCGTTCGACTTCATCACGAAGGGCGCCGACTTGCATGAGCGCGTCCGAATCACGGTGCGCAACGCCTTTGACGCGATGGCGCGCGAGGACGAGGTCGCCCAGTTGACGTCGACCGTCGTGCGCACAACCCGTTCGACCCGGCTGATCACGCAGGCGCGCCAGATGGACGAGGTGCTCGCCGCGATCGACCGCCTCGCCGCGTCGAAGGTCGGCGTGCTCGTCACGGGGCCATCGGGAACCGGCAAGGAGGTCGTCGCCCACTGCATCCACGAGTCTGGCCCGCGCGCGACGGCGCCGTTCATCGCGGTGAACTGTGCCGGCATCCCCGACACGCTGCTGGAGTCGGAACTGTTCGGCTACGAACGCGGCGCCTTCACCGGCGCAGCCCAGCGCCGCCAGGGGAAGTTCGAGGCCGCCCAGGACGGCACGATCTTTCTCGACGAAATCGGCGAGATGTCGCTGCCGCTGCAGGCCAAGGTGCTGCGCGTGCTGCAGGACGGTCGCTTCGAGCGCCTGGGCGGCAACCAGGTCGTGCAGTCCGAGGCGCGCATCATCGCGGCAACGAACCGAGACCTGCTGTCCATGGTACGGGCGGGCACCTTCCGAGAGGACCTGTACTACCGGCTCGCCGTCTTCACCCTGCGCTTGCCGCCACTGACAGAGCGCCGGGGCGACATTCCCTTGCTGGTCGCGCACTTCGTCGCACAGGCGTCTCGCGGCGAGGGACGCGACATCCGTACCGTCGCGCCGGAAGTGCTGCGGTTGTTCGATCTGCACCAATGGCCCGGCAACGTGCGCCAGCTCCAGAACGTGGTCGCCCGCGCCGTCGTCGTGTGCACGACTGACTCCGTTGCCCTGCGCGATCTGCCGGAGTCGTTCATGCAGGAACTGCCGGCCTCGCCCGCCGGTGCGGGGAGCCGGCCTGTGGCACCTGCGCTCGCGCCGCTCGCGTTCAGTGTGCCGGGCAACGTCGTGCGCGGCCTCGACGACCTCGCGGTGCCGGAGTTGTGGAATTCTTCGAGCCCTGACCGCCTCGACCGCGCGCTTGCCGGTGCATTCCCCGACGCTCGGCAGCTGCCGACCTTGGAAGAGTTGGAGGGAGCCGGCATTCGCCTTGTGATGAAGCGCCTCGGCCACAACATCCAGGCCACGGCGCGCGCCCTGCGGATCGGTCGCGCGACCCTGTATCGGCGCCTGGGGCACGGCGAGGCGGGCGGCGCTGCGGGTGACACGAGTCGGCCGGTGTAGGCCGCTCCCCCGGTCCGCCAACCGGCCCGCGGGCGAATTCGGCGTTGACACCGCCGAAACCGCTCAAGTATCGTATCGACCCCTCCGCAGCCCCTGAGTCGGGTCGCTAGGGTCCGACCAACTTTCGCTACTTTCTGGAGTCCCTGAACATGAAGCGTTTCCTCTCCCTCTTCGCGGTCCTCGGCGCGTTTGCCGCCGCCGCCGCATGTGACAGCGCCACGCCCGGGGGCACCGCCGCCGCCGCTCCGACCGATGCCGCCGCCGCGACAGCCGACGCCGGCACGACCGGAGGCGACGCCACGGCTGCCAAGGCCGACGCGGTGGCCGATGCACCGGGCGCGGGGGACGCCGCCGTCGCCGGAACAGACGCTGCGGCGCCTGCGACGGATGCCCCAGCCGCCGACGTCCCCCCGGCGAAAAAGCCGTGCGAGGGTGGGTGCAAACCTGACGAGGCGTGCGACATGGTCAAGAACACCTGCAAGAAGGTGACGTGCAAGCTGCCGACCCTGTGGGGCACTGCGACGAAGGATGGCGAGAACCAGAACGTCCAGAAGTTTTCGGTGATGAAGATTTCTGCCAAGGGCATCGGCTGCGACCTCAACAAGGACGAGAAGCCGGACAACGCGTTTTCGGGCATCGGCGGCATGGCGAACGGCCAGATCGACTCCGCCATGAAGAAGGGCAGCCTGCTGCTGCTCATCGAGCCGCTGAAGTACTTGACGGACGGCAAGGACTTCCAGATGAACGCGCTCGTGGGCGACAGCGTCGACGAGTCGAACAAGGACTGCGACGTCACCGACGCGACCAAGAACTGCAAGTACAAGCTGAGCGCACTCAGCTACGACCTGCTGTCGGCCGGCGCGAACTGCCCCTCGAAGGTAGCGTTCGACAACGCGAAGATTGCGGCTGGCAAGCTCTCGGCGGGCGGCGACAAGCAGACCTTCTCGCTCGTGATCGAGGCCCAGGGCATCGTGATCCCGCTCAACATCAGCAAGGTCACCGTCAAGGGCAACACCACGACGGACAAGGAGTGGGCGACGACCACGAGCGGCCAACTGTGCGGCGTGATCACGGAGGCGAACATTCAGAAGATCGCCGACGACCTGCCGCCCGACCTCAAGGAACAGTTCGGGCCCCTGATCAAGAGCCTGATCAAGGCGGACATCGACACCGACGGCGACGGCAAGCCGGACGCGGCGTCGATTTCGCTCGAATTCGAGACGGTCAAGGCCACGATCGTGGGCATCGCCGCGAAGAAGTAGTCGCTCCCCCCAGAGCGCGCAGCGGGCGGCGGCTTCCCATGCCAACAGGGACCGCCGCCCGTGGCGTTTTTCGACCGTGGGGCCGCGTCCAGCCTTGCCGTTTGCGCCTTGACAGCCCGCGACGACGCCCCTACAGTACCGGCCGCTCGGCGCCGTGCGTGCCAGCGTCGTTAATGGAGTGGTAGTTCAGTTGGTTAGAACGCCGGCCTGTCAAGCCGGAGGCCGCGGGTTCAAGTCCCGTCCGCTCCGCTAAGTTAGTGCACTCCGTGCCGTTATCTTGGCTACCGCGCCTCGGGCGAATAGCTCAGCGGTAGAGCGGTTGCTTTACACGCAACTGGTCACAGGTTCGATCCCTGTTTCGCCCACCGGCACTTCCGATTTTCAAGGTAAAATAGCGGCGCGGAGTGCACGAGCGGTGCCAAAATACCGGCACGGAGTGCACTAGCAGTGCTAAAATACCGGCACGGAGTGCACGAGCAGTGCTAAAATAGCGGCACGGAGTGCACTAGCAAGGGGCGTGCACTAGCTACTGTGCAGGCTCGCCGCATACACGCTCGTCGGAGCCGTGCGGGATGGGCTTGGCAACGCCGTCAGGCGAACCAGAGCGCGGCGACCGGCCCAGCGGGCGACGTGTTCATCGACGCGGATCGGGCTGGCGGGGCTGACGCCGAGCAGTTGCAGCGGGTCCAGTCCTTGGGCGACACCGCCCCACGGGGCATTGTCGGCCACCAGCGCAGCGCGCACCTCGAGCTTCGGCTCCGGGATGCGGCCGAGTTGTTCGTTCATCGAAGCAACTGCGTCGAGCAGCAGGCCCACGGCGCCGCGCGGGTCGCCATCGCAGTCGAGCTTGATGTCGATGTGCGGTCCCGCCGGCCCACCGACGACGGCGCCCGCGTGGCGCAGGTCCTGCAACGAACCGGCGAGCACGTGGCGCACCAGTTGCTCGATCGCCTGCGGCCCGAACACGACGCCGCTCGCCATCTGCCGCACTTCGATGAGGGCCCGCACGGCCGCCAGCGCAGGCACCGGTTCGCGCGGGGCCCGGACTGGCTCAGCGGCAGGAACAGGCCGGCGCAGGATCGTCGCACTCGGCGGACGCAGCGACTGGCGTTGGTCGCGCTGGGCGGTCGCCTGGTTACGCATCCACTGCAGCCGGATCGTGCGCAGGTGGTCGCGCACGTCGCGGGTCGACGTCGGGCGCAAGGTGATGTCCTTCTCCAACAGCGGCGCGAGCCACATGTCGAAGCCGGCGGGCAAGTCGACGTCGGGCAACCGCGCCTGCAACGACGGCGGCGCGGTCAGCATCTGGTGGTGGCATAGGTCGAGCGGCGTGGTTCCGGAAAAGGGCGGCTCGCCCGTCAGCAGTTCATAGACGACACAGCCGACGAGGTAGAGGTCCGTCCGGTTGTCGACGTTCTGGGCGCGCACCTGCTCAGGACTCATGTAGGCGGGCGTGCCGACGACGCCGACGTCTTCGGTCTGGTGCACCGGGCCGGGCGCCTGTGCGATGCCGAAATCGACGAGCTTGCACTGCCCGACGCTGCCGATGCGCGGCAGGATCAGGTTCTCCGGTTTGACGTCGCAGTGGACCACCCCCGACTCGTGGCACGCCGTCAGCGCTGCCAGCAGGTTGTCGAGGATGAGCAGGCCGGTGGCGAGGTCCACCCCGTGGCCTTGGCGCAGCACGCGGTCGCGCAGGCTCTCGCCATCGAGCAGTTCCATGTCGATGAGCAGCACGCCGTCGCGGGTGCGCGCAAAACGGTGCAACCCGACGACCGACGGGTGCGAGACCTGGCGCAACAGCCGCGCTTCTTGAAAGAACCGCTGGGCACTCGCCGCGTTGCAGGCATACTCGTGGCGCAGCAGCTTGAGGGCCACGCTGCGGTTGGCGACGCGATCGGTGGCGCGAAACACCGTGCCCATCCCACCGGTGCCGATCTGGGCGTCCAGTTCGTAGCGGTCGTCGAGAACATCGCCAGGGCGGCCCTCGAACGGCCCGACGAGTTCGAGCGGCCCGCCGTCAGACGGGCACGAGCGACGGCGCCCGCGAAAGTGGCGCCGACACTGGCGGCAGAACAACAAATCTTGCTGCAATTGCATGGTAATCCGTGCAACAAGGCAGGCACACGACGTGCTTCCCGTGCCAAATCCTGTCCCGGGACGGCGCGCAGGCAAGAAAATCGCTGGTCTGTCGGCTAAAGGGCCTCGTCGCACCCGATCAGGCCGCGCCGGTGCGGGCCTTTACACCCGGCGCCGGCTCCCCCACGATGCGCGGCCGACCGCCATGCGCCTGCTGCTGACCAACGACGATGGATTCCACGCACCCGGGCTCGACGCCTTGGCGCGGATTGCGGGGCGGCTGGGCGAGGTGTGGGTCGTGGCGCCCGACACCGAACGCTCCGGCGTCAGCCACGCGATTACGCTGTTCAAGCCGCTGCGGTTGCGCGAGGTGGGCCCGCGCCGGTTCGTCTGCGACGGCACGCCGACCGACTGCGTCCACCTCGCGATCAACCAGCTGCAGCTGGCGCCCGACGTCGTGCTGGCGGGCATCAACCCCGGCCCCAACCTCGGCCACGACGTGCTGTACTCCGGTACCGTTGCCGGCGCACTCGAGGGGTTCCACTGGGACGTGCCGAGCGTTGCGCTGAGCCACTGCGCCAGTTCCGAGTCCGAACTCGATGCCGTAGCAGACCGCTTGGCCGACCTGCTGGGGCCGCTCATCGAGACTGCGCGCTCGCTGCGCCTGCCGCTGAACGTGAACCTGCCGCCGATCGGGGGCGGCGAGTGGCTAGGCGTCCGCGTGACGCGGCTCGGCCAGCGCTACTATTCGAACGAGGTAATCGAGCGCAACGACCCGCGCGGCCGCATGTACTACTGGATCGGCGGCTCCGAGGTGACGATGCCCGACATCGCCGGCAGCGACTGCAACGCGGTGCGCGACGGCTATGTGAGCGTGACACCGCTCGGCGACGACCTGACGCGCCACGCGGCACTGTCCAACGTTGCGCACACGCTCGGCACCCTGCTCGGCGCCGGGCTGGACGTGCCCACCGCAGACACACCGCTGCGGCCGTCCCTGCGCGCAACCGCTTCGGAGGGCAGGCTGCCCTCGGGAGCGAAACCTTGATCCTGTTCAGAGGTCTGCATGCCACTCGCCGCCTACACCCACCTGATCCGCGACGTCCCCGATTTCCCCAAACCGGGCATCGTGTTCAAGGACATCACGCCGCTGCTGCAGGATCCGGCCGGGTTTCGCGCCGCCATCCTTGCGCTGGCCGCCTTGGTCACGCCGTGGCGGCCCGATCGGGTGCTCGGCATCGAGTCGCGCGGGTTCTTGTTTGCGTCGGCGCTGGCGTATGCGCTCGGCTCCGGCATGGTAATCGTGCGCAAGCCCGGCAAACTGCCGTCGAATTGCGTGCGCCAGACGTACGCCCTCGAATACGGTACTGACACGCTCGAGATGCACGCCGACGCCATCATTCCCGGTCAGCGGATCGTGGTGGTGGATGACGTGTTGGCAACCGGGGGCACCGCGCAGGCGACGCTCGATTTGGTGCGCTCGGTCGGCGGCCATGCGGTCGGCGCGGCGTTTCTCATCGAACTCGGCTTTCTTGGCGGTCGGCAACGCCTGGGCGACGTCCCGGTCGGCGCGCTGTTGCGGTACTGACGACGCCCTGCGCCGCCCGGATTTCCTACGCAGCGACCATCGCGTCTGGTAAGGTAGCTCGTTCGGCCCGCAAGGGTCCGGGGAGGAACGGAATGCTGCACCGCGCGCACGGCCCACGCCGCCTGCAGCCAGGGCTCGCCTTGCTGTGTGTTGTGGGGACGTGGACGTGCGCCGACGCCTTGCCGTCGAACGGGGCGGGTACGCTCCAGCCACCTGGTTTCGATTCCAGCCAGATGCCGGTTTTCGACGGCGGCGCGGCGGACCTGGCTGGGGCACGAGGGACCGACACGGCCAACAGCGATGCCGTCACCCCGACGAGTGCCGATGCTACGGGCAGGAGCAGAGGCGCCGCGATCTGCGAATTCCCCGCCAACCCGGCGCCGGGCCAGGCGGGTGCGGTGTGCGTTCAGAATTCCGAGTGCGACTCCGCGTTCTGCCTGGAGACGGCGGCCGGACCGCGCTGCGCCAAGATGTGTACGGACTGCTGCCCCAAGGGATTCGCGTGCAAGGTCGCACCCGGCGGCGACGTGGTGACGCTGTGCGTGGCCAAGGGCCCGCGCTTGTGCCGACCCTGCACGTTGGACGCGGATTGTGCGAGCGCAGGGGTCGACGTGCTGTGCGTCGGCTACGGCGACGAGGGCCGCTTCTGCGGCGGCGCCTGCGAGGCCGATGGCGACTGTCCGGTTGGCGCCGCCTGCCAGGTCTCGACGGGCGCGGCCGGAGGGTCCGCCAAACAGTGCGTCCGCAAAGATGGCCCGTGCACGTGTTCACCCCAGGCGACGGCGGCGGGCGCCTCGACCCCGTGTGGCGTCACCAACGCGGCGGGCACCTGCAAGGGCGTGCGCCAGTGCGGAGCGAACGGCCTGACCGCGTGCGACGCGCCGCAACCGGCCACCGAGACCTGTGGCGGCGGCGACGAGGACTGCGACGGCGCAGCCAACGAGATCGGCGCGCTCGGCTGCATCAAGCTGTGGCCGGACGCAGACGGCGATGGCAGCGGCAAGGCCGACGCCGCCCCGCAGTGCTTGTGCGCGGCGGCGCCACCCTACACCGCGACGACGGCGACGGACTGCGATGACGGCGACAAGGCGAAGAATCCCGCGGCTCCCGATCTGTGCAATGGCGTCGATGACGACTGCGACGGCGTCCCCGACGACGGCGCGCCCAACACCGACGGCGACGCGCTGGCCGACTGCGTGGACCCCGACCAGGACGGCGACGGCACGCCGAACGACCAGGACTGCAAGCCCTTTGACAAGAGCGTGGGCCCGCAGTCGAGCGAAGCGTGCAACGGGCTGGACGACGACTGCGACGGCGCGACGGACGAACCCGATGCGACCGGGTGCGCGAACTGGTGGCCCGACGCGGACGGCGACGGCTTTGGCAAGGGCGCCGGCGCGGGCGGCAAGGCCAAGTGTTTGTGCGCGCCCACCGACCTCTACGCGGCGGCGACGGCGGGCGATTGTGACGACGGCGCAAAGGCTGTGAATCCCCTGAGCAAGGAAGTGTGCAACGACCAGGACGACAACTGTAGCGGCTCGGCCGATGAGGGCTGTGACGACGACGGCGACGACTGGTGCGACGCCGGCCTCGACGTCTCCGGCGTGGTGGCGACGTGTCCCAAGGGCAAGGGCGACTGCGCCGATGGCGATGCGGCGGTCCATCCGGGCGCGGCCGAAGTCTGCGGCGACGGCAAGGACGGCAACTGCGACGGCAAGGACGACGAACCCGGCGCCCAGGGGTGTGGCACGTTCTATGTCGATGCCGACCAGGACGGCTTCGGCACGGGCGCTGCGGCGTGCCTGTGTGCGCCGAGTGGCCAGCAGACGGCCAAGACGGCGGGCGACTGCGCGGACCTCGACCCGAAGGTCGGCCCCAAGCAGTTGGAATGGTGCGGCAACGGCAAGGACGACAACTGCAGCGGCACCGAAGACGACGAAGACGCGGCCGACTGCACCGATTTCTACGCGGACCCGGACAAAGACGGCTTCGGCGTCAACGCGGGCGCGTGCATGTGCGGGCCGAACACGAAATATCCGGCGGCAAAGAAGGGCGACTGTGACCCGGGCGACGCCAAGGTGTTTCCGGGCGCGAAGGAGACCTGCAACGGCAAGGACGACGACTGCGACGGCAAGATCGACGAAGAGGACGGCGGCGGCTGTTCGACGTTCTTCGCCGACGCGGACGGCGACGGCTTTGGCGACGCACTCAAGTCGGTGTGCCTGTGCAAGCCGGAGTTCCCGTTCGTCGTCGCGGTGGCTGGCGATTGCAACGATGCGGACGTCACGGTGAGTCCGGCGCTGAAGGAAGCCTGCAACGGCAAGGACGACAACTGCAGCGGCGCGATCGACGAGCCGGGCGCCCAGGGCTGCAAAGATGCGTGGACCGACACAGACGGCGATGGCTTCGGCGACCCGACGAAGTCCGCTTGCGTGTGCAAGGTCGGGGCCCCGTTCAACGCACAGAAGGGCGGCGACTGCGACGACACGTTGGCGCAGATCAGCCCGCTCGCCGCCGAAGTGTGCAACGGCAAGGACGACAACTGCGCGGGCGGCGTCGATGAAGCCAACGCCCAGGGCTGCCAGACGTGGCTGCCGGACCAGGACGGCGACGGTTATGGCAAATCGGGCGCCGGCCAGTGCCTGTGCAAGCCGACGGCACCGTGGACGGCCCAGAGCGGCGGCGACTGCGACGACGGCAAGGCCGGCATCCACCCCAAGGCAGCCGAGGTGTGCGACGGCGACGACAACGACTGCGACGGCCTCTCCGACAATCCCGGTGCGGAAGGCTGCCTGCCATGGTTTGTCGACGCCGACCAGGACGGCTACGGCACCTTCTTCGCCGCGCCCAAATGCCTGTGCGGCCCGAAAGCGCCCTACACCGCTGCGGCGGGCGGCGACTGCAACGACAACAACAACAAGGCGTACCCCAAGGCGCCTGAGGTGTGCGACGGCGTCGATACGGACTGCGACGGCATCAACGACCCCAAGGGCGCGTCGGGCTGCAAGCTCTGGTACGCCGACGGCGACAACGACGGCTGGGGCGCGACGAACCTCGCACAGTGCACCTGCCAGGCCGAGGCGCCGTTCGTAGCGAGCAAGGGTGGCGACTGCAACGACGGCGACGGCGGCGTGAACCCGGGCGCAGCGGAAGTGAACTGCAACGGCAAGGACGACAACTGCGACGGCGCAAGCCCGTGCTCTGTGCCGAAGCCGCACCCGTGCGATTCGTTCTTGGTGTGCAACCAGACGAACGCCGCGCCCCCGCCCTACAAGTGCTACTGCGACGTGCTGTGCAAGGCCTACGGCGACTGCTGCACCCAGACCGGCGGCCAGGCGTCGAGTTGTGTGGGCTCGACGTGCGGCGTCTGCAAGTGATCGAAGGCGTTCACGTTCGCTGTTGACACGCTTTGGGTGGTGTGCCTAACTCCCGCGCCGTTGCGACCCGCGCCCTTGCTGTACCGCGAATGCGGCCTACTTGGATGCAGGTTCCGACCGGACGGAGCCGATGAGCCAGTTCGAAGTCATCCGCGACCTGAGCGAGACGATGAAGGAACTCCTGAAGGAGGCCTTCAAGTCGAACGGCTTTACCACCGTCAGTCTCAGCACGGACCG
Source organism: Myxococcales bacterium (assembly GCA_009692425.1). Classification (GTDB taxonomy): domain Bacteria; phylum Myxococcota_A; class UBA9042; order UBA9042; family UBA9042; genus SHZF01. The sequence continues at coordinate 15,186 of SHZF01000060.1, forward strand.
GCCGAAGAAGGACAACATCAAGACGTTGCCGATGGTCAACGCCTTCTTGTATCACCTCGGTTTCGCACAGAATTACCGCGAGCGCACCGAATCGCTCGTCTCGACGCACGACAAGCAGGGCAACGTCGTCGAGTTCTACCGCGACGCGCCGATCTACCTGAACGCCCACTTCGCGATCTCGGTGTGGGGCAACTCGCCAAACGAGGAGAACCTGCTGTTGGGGCTCGTCATCAAGACGTTGCTCGAGAACACGATCCTGACCGGACCCGACCTCAAGGGCGACTCATTCTATCCGGACGATAAGCTCAATGTTTATCCGAACTTGCAAGCCGACCACAACGACCTGATGTCGTTCTGGCGGTCGATGAACGAAGAGATGCGCCCGGCGCTTTTCTATTACATCCGCTTCCGGGTCGAATCGGACCGGAAGTCGTCGGAAGTCAAGCGCGTCATCGGGCGCGAGTTCGCCGTCAACCGCTAGGCGGACGGGGAACACAGGGTGTCCGGTGCGTCCGGACTCCCCGAAGGACAACGGGTGTCCGGCGCGTCCGGACCCCCACGAACGAAGGTCGTCCGGTACGCCCGGACTTTCTTCGCAGGGCCGACCGTGCCATGGTGGCGCGGTCGGACCCGGTCGGAACGGTTGCCGGGCTTGTCCTGCGGCGCTCCGATCGGCCACAGCCCGCCGCACGCATGCCTGCGCAATCGCTGCAGGAAGCGGGGAAGCGGGGGCTCAACCAGGAAAAGGGTGAATTTCAATGGCAACGACCTATCTCTCCCCCGGCGTGTACGTCGAGGAAGTGGACCGCGGCACCAAGCCGCTCGAGATGGTGGGCACCTCCACCGTCGCCTTCCTCGGTGAGTGCACCGTCGGACCGGTCAACGAGACCATCTTCTGCACGAACTGGTCGCAGTTCACGAAGCACTTTGGTGACTTCCAGAACTCCGAGTACCTCGCTCACGCGGTGTACGGCTTCTTCAACAACGGCGGAGCGCGCTGCTACATCGTCAACGTCGGCAACTGGGACGAGATCAGCAAGCAGGACCCCAAGGACGGCAAGCCGAAGTTCGCGTCGAAGGCTGCGCTCTACATCGGGTCGGACAACGGCCCCGGCACGCGCACCGGCCTCAAGGCGCTGGAAGACGTGGACGACGTCAACATCGTTGCCGCGCCCGGCCAGACCGACCCGGTCATCCAGGACGCCGTGCTCTCGCACTGTGAGAACATGCGCTACCGCTTCGCCGTGCTCGACTCGCCGGAGGTCATCGAGAAGGGCGGCGTCGACAAGCTCACGAAGCCGCGCGATTCGAAGTACGGCGGCTACTACTTCCCCTGGGTCGAAGTCTACGACCCCTTCAAGGGCAACATCTTCATGCCGCCCAGCGGCTACCTGTGCGGCATCTACGCGCGTTCGGACTCGGAGCGCGGCGTCCACAAGGCGCCCGCCAACGAGATCGTGCGCGGCGCGATCGGGCTCAAGTACAACATCACCCGCGGCGAGCAGGACCTGCTGAATCCGAAGGGCATCAACTGCATCCGCACCTTCCCCAACCGCGGCATCCGCGTGTGGGGCGCGCGCACCATCTCGTCGGACGCCTCGTGGCGCTACGTGAACGTGCGGCGGTTGTTCAACATGGTCGAGCAGTCCATCGAGCTCGGCACGCAGTGGGTGGTGTTCGAGCCGAACGACCACCGGCTGTGGAAGCGCGTCACCCGCGACATCGGCGCCTTCCTGCTCCGCCTGTGGCGCCAAGGCGCCCTGTTCGGCAAGACCCCGGAGGAGGCCTTCTTCGTCAAGTGTGACGACGAGACCAACCCGCCCGAAGTCATCGACGCCGGCCAGATGATCTGCGAGATCGGCATGTGCCCGGTGAAGCCGGCAGAATTCGTCATCTTCCGCATCGGCCAGATGCCGGCGGGTGGTGACGTCGCAGAGTAAGTCTCAGCGCGTAGATTCGCGGCGCCCCGCCCAGGTGAAAGCTTGGGCGGGGCGTCGTGTTTTTGCGGGCCGGCTTGGCGCTTTTGGCGCGTTGGCAAACTATCGTGACGGTGGAGGCTGCGCGATGAAGCTCAAGGTGATCGTCCACGAGGCGGACGAGGGTGGCTGCTGGGCCGAAGTGCGGGCGATTCCTCGGCGCGCGACCCAAGGCGATACTTTCGAGGAATTGCTCGCCAACCGGTATGAAGCGGTTGATGGTTGCTTGGGCGTTCCAGTCGATGTCCCTGCCGGCGATGATCACGCGGACAACGCGACATGCAAGGCACGTTCCCAAATAAACTAGCTGGCTTGTGGGCACTGCGCAGGACCTGCAAAGTTTGCCGTTTTCTTTGGCTCGCGGCAGCGGCCAGCAGCACACGACGGCTGTGGCGGTCCTGCGTGCGCTCATGACGACGCTGGACCTGGCACCCGCCTGTTGCCGCACGCCCCGCGTTGTGCTTTCCTGCGCGCTCTCCCACCTTCGGAGGATGCGCGCCCATGTCTTTTCAGACCACGTTCGAATTCACTCTCCCGCGCGGCTACGTCGACAAGGACGGGGCCGTGCACAAGAAGGGGACGATGCGGCTCGCCACCGCAAAAGACGAAATCCTGCCGCTGCAGGACTACCGCGTGCAGAACAACCGCGCGTACCTCGTCATCATCCTGCTGTCGCGCGTTATCGACACACTTGGCTCGCTGAAGTCGATCAACCCGAGCATCATCGAGTCGCTGTACTCGGTCGATCTCGCGTACCTGCAAGACTTCTACCGCCGCGTGAATGAAGAAGGCACGGCGATGATCAAGGCGAAGTGCCCGGAATGCGGGCACTCCTTCGAGGTGGATTCTGGAGGTGATCTGGGGGAATCGTAAGCTACCCCCTGGATCGGTTGTACCAGGAGGTAGCGTACGTCGCCTACCACTTCCACTGGACGCTCGACGAAATCCTGTGCATGGAGCACAAGGAGCGTCAGTTGTGGGTCAAGGAGATCTCCGAAATCAACAAGGAGATCAACAAGTCGCGCAAGTAGCGGGGCGTGCAGCGTGGCACCCGCGGGCGCTCGCCGTCTCAGCCGAGGTCAGCCATGATGGTCCGTCCGCCAGGCGTCTACGTCGAACGCGGCCCGGGTCGGGCGCCGCCGCTCGGCCTGATGCCGTCCGGCATCCCGTGCTTCCTCGGCCTGACCGAGCGCGGGCCCACGAACGAGCCGGTGCGCGTCGCCAGCATCGAAGAGTTCCGCGAGATGTTCGGCAGCCTCGACGTCGGCACGTACCTGGAAGCTTCGGTCGATGGCTTCTTCCTGAACGGCGGGACGGAATGCCACATCGTCCGCATCGCGCACCTGTTTGAGCGCGGCCGCAAGGAGGTTGCGACCAAGGCCACCGCGCGGCTGCGCGACACTGCCAAGCAGAATACCCTGCTCGTGCAGGCGATTTCTGAAGGCATGTGGGGCAACCAGATCCGCGTTTCGGTGAACCCGACCGCGGCTTCCGTGCAGACGTTCATCACGGTCGATGCGCGGCACGGCGAGACGCAGGTCTCGGTCAAGAGCACGTACGGCTTTGCGCGCGGCTCGCTCATCAAGATCTTCGACGACAACCACGCGGAGTACCGCATCGTTCACGCCGTCGAAGGCCGCAACCTGACATGGACCGAGAAGCAGCCGCTCGAGCAGGACTTCTTGTCGATGGCGCCGACGATGGTCGAGCCGGTCGCCTTCGACCTGACGCTGGAGACGCACAGCCAGCGCGAAGTGTTCCGCGCGCTCAACCTCGCACGCCAGGCTCCCCAGTTCATCGAACGCGTCGTCAACGGCCGCTCGAAACTGGCGACGGTCACCAGCCTCGATTCGATGTCGCCGTGGCCCGAAAACCTGCCGTTCGACGTGGCCAAGCTGTCGCTCGAAGGCGGCACGGATGGCCTGTACACCGTCGCAGCCGAGGACTTCATCGGCGCCGACCTCGGCCCCGGCTCGCGTTTCGGCCTCGCGGGCCTGTACGACAACGAGGCGATCGACCTCATCTGCATGCCGGACCTGCCGTGGTGCCTGCAGCACTCTGGCGGATTCAAGTCCGCGAAAGACATGGAGGTTGTCCAGCAAGCTGTCGTGGCGCAGTGCGAAGAAAAGGGCGACCGCTTCGCCATCTTCGACTTTCCACCCGACACGACGCCAACCGGCGCGCTGCAGTGGAGGAGGTTGTTCGATTCGAGCTACTGCGCATTCTATTACCCCTACTTGGTGCCAAGTTCGCGCCAGGATGGCAAGGCGATGCCGTCGTGCGGCCACGTTGCCGGCATCTATGCGCGCTGCGACCATGCAGCGGGCGTGTTTCGCGCACCGGCCAATGAAGCGTTCCAAGGCGTCGTTGATTTGCAGTCGTACCTGCTGCCGGGCGACATGGCGACGCTGAACAACGAAGGCATCAATTGCGTCCAGGTGTTCGCCCAACGCGGCATCCGGGTGTGGGGCGCGCGCACGGCATCGTCGGACGCACAACTGCGCTACATCAACGTGCGGCGGACCATCGCCGCGATTGCGCGTGCGCTGCAGGTCGGCTTGCAGTGGGTCGTGTTCGAAACCAACGACGACACGTTGTGGTCCACCGTGAAGCGCGATGTCACGTTCTTCCTCGACGACCTGTGGCTCAAGGGTTACCTGGCGGGCGGCGGCGGTCCCGAGGCCTTCTGGGTCGTGTGCGACGACACGATCAACACCTCGAAAACACGTGACAATGGCCAGCTTCTCGTCGATGTCGGCTTGGCGGCGAACCGGCCGGCCGAGTTCATCGGCGTGCGCGTCGTCCAGGAAATCGACGTGCTCGCCCGGGAGGACGGCTCGGGCTAGTGTCGTCAAGCGCCCGCTGGGGTCTGGACTCATCGGGGTGCGCAGACCCCGGAGCCCCGAAATCGCCTTGCCGCGATCGATTCCGTCCTCGCCCAATCCGACTATGCTCCGACTCGGTGGCCCTTGCCGCGCACCTGCTGCGGCGCCCGCTGCCGCCGAATGTCTGCGGACCCGAAGGTCCGGGCAACCGATGGTCCGCACAGCTGGAGGAAATGCACATGGCCGCACCCGCCGCGAACGCAACGTCCCGCAAGCGCAATGCCAAGGGCTCAGCCCTGCGCATGGTGGCTCCGGAGCCCGCTCGCTCGACCGGCACGATCGTGCTGCTGCCGGCCGGCGCGCCGGAGGCGGTCCCGGTCGCCACTGACGAGCCGTATGCGCTGGCAGCGATGGAAGCGACCAAGAAGCCGGCCGCGTCCACGCCAAGCAAGCCGGCCACGCCGGCCAAGCCTGCCGCCACGAAGTCGGCTGCCGGCAAGGGCAAGCCGGAGACCAAGGACCCGCCGAAGCAGGCGATGACGAAAAACAAGATGGGCGCCGAGAAGACGACCGAGCCGCCCTATGAGGGGAACGTCCAATCGGGCGAGTCGTCGGGCAAGTCGAAAAGCACGCACATCGTCGGCGATCCCGACATCGCGTATGCGTTCGAAATCCTGGTCGGCGAGATGCGCTACGGCATGTTCACGGAGATTGCGGGGCTGTCGTGGAAGGCGGAGCCCGTTCCCGTCCGCGAGGGCGGCAACAACTGGTACGGCATGAACATGCGCGGCCCCGGCAAGTTCGAGCCGCTGACGATGAAGCGCGGCTGGTTCGCCTGCTCCGGCGAGTTCTACGACATGCTCAAGGACGCCTTGACGGGTTCTGCGCCGCGCAACAATGCGAAACGGCCGGACATCACGATTCAGGTCCTGAACCGCAAGCAGGCCACGATCGGCACGTACAACCTGAAGAACTGCATGCTCGTGGAATACACGGGACCGTCGTTCAACTCGATGTCGAGCCAGGTCGGTTTTGAGCAGATGCGGTTTGCGTACGACTACTACACGTACTCAGCCGCCTGAAAGCTGCGGGACCCGCGGGCCGGTGACGCCGCCGCGCGCGCGGACCCGGGCAGGCAGACGAACGCAGGCCCCGCCGCGGCGGGCAGAGAGACGAACGCAGGGTCCGCCGCAGCGGGCAGAGAGACGAACGCATCGCCCGCTCTTGCGGACGAGCAGTTGCCACGAGGTGCGCTGTGAGCGACCAGCCGACCGCCACCGAAGCCGGAACGCCGCTAGGCGCGTCGGGGATGTCCGCCGTGCTCACGCTGCACCGCCGCATCTTCGGTCGCCTCGATCGCGGCCCAGCGGGTGCGGCGTTGCCAGCCGCGCAGATGCTGGCCTCAGCGGAGCGCATGATCGGCGCGCTGCCCGGTCTGGCGTCGCTGAGCGGTACGTTCGGTCCGCAGGCATGGAACCTGGCGACTTCGATCGCGAGCAACCCGCAACTGCTGTCGAAACTCGGTGTCGCGGCGCGCTCGATGAGCGTCGCTGATCTTGCGGACCTCGTACAGATCGTGATCGAAGATGAGGTTGCGGCCGACGCGGCGGCGCTGGAGTCCGCCATCGCCAAGGCCGCCGCGGCTGCGCCCGCCGGCAAGCCCGGTTCTGGCGCGACGGCGAGCGCTCGCAAGGGTGGCAAGCCTGCCTTGTCGACGCCCGCTTCTGCCGGCAAGAGCCGCGCACGTGCGGGTCGGGCAGTCACCGGTGCCCAGAGCGGGCGCCTGCGCAACCTGCGGCAGGTGCTGGCCAGCCTTCAGCGAGCAGGAACGGCTCCGGAAGGGGCAACGGATGCGGAACAGTCACCCGGCAGCGGCGCCCTGGCACTGCTCGTAGCGGCTCCTGGCTCGCTCCAAGGCCAACTGGACGGCATCTCTGCAGGAGCCGATCGCGGCGGCTTGAGTGCCGCGACGTCCTCGGCGATGGGGGTTCCGGCGCTCGCTTCGCCGCACACGACCCGGACACGACCGGCAACGACTGCTGCGGGTCGCCGTGGCCGCGCGCTGCCGGCCGCGCGATGGCTCGACCCCTTGGCGTCCCTTTCCGATGTGGGCTCGGCGCCGACCCGCGCATTGCGTCTCGCGGAGCAGGCCGCCGAACTGGCGTTCTTGCAGCCTGGGCCCGATGAGCCCGTCCACGCTGTCAGTGCCCAGCCGGGCTCGGTCCTGCGCGCCGCCGCATCTGCGGGCGAGGCCGGGGTTGCCGGTCGCCTTCGAAATGCGTCTGGTGCCGTCGCCACGTCTTCCGCACAATCTGCGTCTTCCGCACAATCCGCGTCTTCCGCACAACCCACAGCGGGTTCGTTCTTGACGGCCGCAGCGTGGGCCTCGGCCCGCAGCCGTGCAACGACGGAACGCCCGCTTCCTGCGCTTGTGACGGCGTCGGACCCGGCGCGCCCGATTGGCACTGGCTCCCGGTTGCCGTCGTTGCACTACCATGCGCTGACTCAAGCCATCGCCACGGCAGCGGCTCACGGCAAGCGCCATGAGGTGACGGCACTTCTTGATCTTGCCCAGCGGGCCACGCAGCAAGGTCTTGCCGACCGCGGGCGTCGTGTGCAAGAGGGCCCGGTTCGCGGCTTGGACGGCGCGAGGTCCCTGGACGGCGCGAGGTCCCTGGACGGCGCAGGGGCCAATGGACAGGGCGCGGCCTTCGGTCACTTGGCCGCGCTTGGGACGGGGCGAGGTCGGCGCCCAGCCGGCGACGGTCGTTTGGCTGCGATCGTTCCTACGCTGGCCCATTGGATTGAGTCCACTGACCAATGGCTGCGGCCTGCAAGCTGGCTGCGGGCGGAATCGCCGGGCGCTGCGGACACCGGGCGCCCAGCCACTTCTGCTGCGCCGCGTGATGGCGGGGCGGGCGAACTCCTTGCCTTTGAACCGGCGCACGATCGGCCACGGTCGTCTGGAGCGGGTGTACCGGCTTGGGTCGCTCCGGCCGCAAACTCCGCTGCACGTCCGCTGGCGGCACGCGATGCCATCGGCGCTGGCCTTGGACCGGCTGGGGCGCAGGCCCCTGCGATGGCCGGAACCGGCGCCCGGCAACTGCTCGCCCGGGAACCTCAGGACGCAATCGCTGCGCACGGGTCGGCCCCCGGCGCAGCGGCACGCCTTGGCTGGCGTGCCCCGGCGCCCGTGGTGCCGGGCAGTTCCGCAGCCCTTGCTTCGGCAGTGGCGGCGGGCTTTGCAGACCGCCTGCTCGGTGTGCTCGAGCCCGTGCGCCAGGCAGCCCAGCACGCAGGCGGCGCGACGTACGCGCGCGACCGAAACACAGGGAGTGCCGCTGGGCCCTTGGGTTCGGCTTGGCTCTCGAAACTCGAAGGTCGCTCGTCGTCGTTCGCCGATCGCGCCGGGTGGTTTGCCGAAGCGGGACGCAGTCGCAGCGCCGTGCCGCCGACCGCTGAAGTACACGGCATGGCCGGTGCGACGACAGCCGGGCTCGGCGCGTGGGCGGGCTCTGCAGGCTCGGGGGGCCTAACGGGCTCGGCGGGTGCCGGCGAACTGCTGGACGCCTCCGAACTTGAGGTCGGTTCGGCTCCGGCCCGCACGGCGGCGCCGCGCAACGACGGTGCTCCGGCAGTGGCGCGCAACGGGGCGTGGGCCAATGCGGCTGCGGCAGCCGTGCGCACCGTGGCGGCGCAGGCTGGACGCGTGGCGCGAACTGCAGCGACTTCGGCAGGCACTTCCGTCGCGGGCCGGTCGTCTGCACTCGACTTCGCCGGGTTGGGCCATGCGGGCATCTTGGCGGCTCGCCCAGGTGGGCGTGCGGACGCCGTGACCCCGTGGCTCGATGAGAAGGTCGCCCAGATCGCAGCGGTGCGGTCCGTGACGCGCGACGATGGCGGCCGATGGCTCCGCGCCGACTGGCGGTCGCCGCTGCTCCCCAACGACCGGGCTGGCACCGCCCAGAGCGCTGAGGCTAGCCGCGGCGGCGCCGCCACCCCGGGCGACCGTTTCTCGCATGAGGAACTGTTGACCTTGACGCCTGGTGGTACGGACGAGCGTCCAGCCGCATCGGCCTTGCAGGTCGCAAGGGCCCGCGTTGTGGCGGAGTCGCAGCGTGCGGCCACTCGAGATCAGGGCGGGCGGCGCGCCGCAGCCGGAGTTTCCGACGCACAGGGCGCTGGACCGGGAACTCTCGACGTGCGGCGTGCCGTGACGGGCACTGCCGACACCCGGCGCGCTTCGCCTGGAGCACTCCGCGATTTGACCGCTTCGGCACGAACCTTGTCTGCTGCGACAGCAGGCGGGACGTTGGGCGCGGGCGTCGGGGGTGCCGCAGCGTCTTCGCGTCTCGGCGCGGCCGCCATCGGCGAATTCGGCGAACCCGCGGCGCTGCGGGCGGCGTTGCAACTGTTCGGACCGAGCGTCCAAGCGGGCGAAGGAAGTCTGGGCCAGGCGTGGCTCGCGAAGTGGATGGGCCGCAGCAACTGGTCCAGCGCCACCGAGACGGCGGCAACACAGCACGCTGCAAGCCGGTTGTCCTCGGCAGGCGAAATGCTCGGACTCGAGCCGGAGCGGTCCGCGGCGAGCAGCCGTGGTGCAGGGGGCGCTGCACAAGGCGGCGCCAGCGCGCGCACCGGTGGCCCCGGTGCGCCGACGAGCGTGCGGGATGGCACATCGAGTCTGCAGGATAGCAATTCGGTCGAGTTCAAGGGGCTCGCCGCACTGACGGCGCTGCGCGGGCCACTGAAGACTGGCGACGACGAACTCGCCAGGCTTGCCGCATTCCAGCGCAGCGCGGAGCGCAACTGGGGCCCGCAAGATCGTGTGTTGCACTCCTCGGGTGGGCCAGAGCGGACGCTTCGCACCGGCGATCCGGAACGGGCGCTGCTGGACCCCGGCACGCCGGACTCAACCCGACCGGCGCCTGGCGCGGCGGCGGCCACTGCGTTTGCAACGACGACGACAGCTGCACGCGGCGATGTCCGCTCCGGCCGTGCTGCGAGGTCAGCGGCCAAGTCGAATGCGGTCCAGTTGCACGAATTCGTCCCGACGGGGCTCCGGCGCGGACGCAGTCTCTTGTCGAGCGGGCGGCGCGCGGGCCTCCTGTCGCGGGTGTCGCCGCGCGTGGGTGGCATGGTCGGGCGATCTGGTCACGGCGGCGCCGGCTACGGGGCTGCGGGCCTCGGGCCCGGCGAACTCCTCGGCCTGTCTGGTGCCGACGGTGCGTCGTTCTTCGGCGACGGAGCCCCGGCAACGGCAGCGGCACGCGGGGCCGATCGGCTGTCGAGCCTCGTGTTCGCACGGCGCGCGGCCCGCCTTGGGCGCGGGCACATCGCAGCCGTGGCAGCGGGTACCGGCGAACTGCTGCAGGCGCCCAGCGCCGGGCAGCCCGAAGGATTGGGCCACATTCCGTCGAACTTCGACTTCAGCCGGCCCGCGGGCGAATTCGTCGACCCAGCGGCGGCGGTGCAGCGTGCGGTGACGAACGCTGGCCGAGGCCGCGGCGCTTCGGCCACTGCGCGCACGATCCAGACGGGCGCCATGGCGCGCGTGCTGTCCGTGACTGCGTCGCCCACCGACAACATGCTGCCCTTGGTGGCGCCGGCTGCGTCCGCGATCGTGCATGCGGCCGCCGCCAAGCCGTTGACCGAATCGATCGTGACCAGCGGCGCAGACGCGTCGATGTACATGCCGATGCAGGGCCAGTCGGGCTCGAAGAAGTCAGGGGAAGGCGGCAAGGGCGGTGGCGACCGCTCCGAGACGCCAGGTGATCACGCCGCGCAGGACATGGACGCGCTGGCCCAGAAGATTGCGCGGTCCGTGATGGTCCGCATCAAGCGCGAGCGCGAGAGAAGGGGGATTCATGGCTGAGAACGGAGCGCTGCAGAAGGCGAAGATCGCCGTCTACGAAGACGATGCCGGGAAGTCGAAGCTCGGCGCCGGATTCTCGGTCGATTTCATGTTCAACCCCGAGGCCGTGCGCGTGACCAAGACGCTCAAGCCGAAGGAACAGAAGGCGGCCGGACAGAACGCGCCGTCGCCGCAATTCACGGGTGGCAATGCCGCCCAGCTAGAATTCGGCGAGATTCTGTTCGACACCTACGAGACGCGCCAGAACGTCTACACGTCGAAGGTGACGCGGCTTGAGGCGCTGATCAAGCTCGACGAGCAGTTGCACCGGCCGCCGATGGTCATGTTCCTGTGGGGCCAGGGCTGGGGCGATCGCGACGGGCAGATCAACGCCGGGCTTTGGTTCGTCACCGGCCTTGACGTCAACTACACGATGTTCTTGCCGAACGGCGCGCCGGTGCGGTGCACGTGCAAGCTGACGTTGACGGAGGTCCCCGAGACCGCCGTGAAGTTGTCGCCCGATACCGCGCACGTTCACCTGGTGAACCGCGGCGACTCGCTGTCGGGCATCGCGTACCGCGAATACGATGACGCGGCGCAGTGGCGGCGCATCGCGGCCGCGAACGGCATCGATGACCCCCTGCAGGTGGAACCGGGGCGCCGCCTGCTGATTCCGCCAATCCTCAAATGAGCTCGCGGGTAGTGTAGCGAAGGACCGTTTGACGGAGCGAAGGACCGTTTGACGGAGCGAGGGACGGTTGCCGTAGAGAACGAATGCTGCTGCGGTCCGTGCCCGTTGCGCGCGAAAAGACTCAGTGGCCGGCGAAAAGACTCAGTGGCCGGCGAAAACAGTCAGTGG
>SHZF01000061.1 GCA_009692425.1 Myxococcales bacterium
GTTCGTTCTCGATGCAGACCCGCGAGTCTGCATGGTGCTAGTTCGTTCTCGATGCAGACCCGCGAGTCTGCATGGTGCTAGTTCGTTCTCGATGCAGACCCGCGGGTCTGCACGGTAGGCTGATGCGGTTGCGGCGCGGGCGCAGGTGCGACTTCGGCGACGACCGGCTTGGATGCGACGGGTTGGCTGCCGCCTCGCTTCGGGTTGAGCATCATCGACATGTTGCGGCCCTCGACCTTCGGCGGCACGTCGAGCGCACTGCAGTCGGCGAGCAGCACGGAGATGCCCATCAGGCGCTCCCGCTGCGTGTTCGCATACGCCAGTTCGCGGCCCCGGAACATCACGGTGAACTTCACGCGGTTGCCTTCTGCCAGAAAGCGCCGCGCCTGATTCAGCTTCGTCTCGAAGTCGTGCTGGTCGGTCTTGGGGCGAATCTTGACTTCCTTCACCTCGACGTGGGTGGCCGAGCGCTTGGCATCGGCCGTCTTCTTCTTGGTCAGGTACTTGAACTTGCCATAGTCCATCAACCGGCAGACCGGGGGACGCGCCGACGCCGCCACCTCGACGAGATCGACTGCAGCGTCCTGCGCCATGCGCATCGCCTCGTCGATCGACACGATGCCGAGCTGCTCACCCTCGATGCCGACCAGTCGAACCTCGGGCACGCGGATGCGGTGGTTGACCCGCGGCTCGCGATTGCGGGGGTCGTCGGCTTTCCCCGGCGGGGGGCTGATCGCCATGCGGTTTCCTGCGAGCGGGCGTCCGCGCGCGAATCAGAGAGTGCAAGTTCGCGTCGACCGACGGAACCGCCCGAGCGCAGGCCCCGTTTGCGGAGCGGCGACCCGCAACGCATCGGAACCCTGTGGTAGGCGCGAGCGGATTTGAACCGCTGACCCCCACGATGTCAACGTGGTGCTCTAACCAGCTGAGCTACGCGCCTGTCGCCTCCGACCGGGGGTGGCCCGTTCGGAGGGGCCGCGAATCTAGGGGAGTCGCCAAAGCGTGTCAACGAGAATCCAGTGCAGGTGCGTCTGTTTTCGACGCTGCACCTGATTCTGGCGAAGGCGGGTCATTCCGGCGCCGCACCCTCGATCTCGTGGACCGTGGCGCGTCGGGCGCCGTCGATCAGAGCTGCCGGCCCGACGACAGGCACGCGCCCCTCGCTGCCGGAGCCGCGATCGGAGTTCCACAGCCCGACCACGAGGCGATAGCGTCCCGCTTGCCAGCCGCCCGGCACGCGCACAGTGAAGCGGTCGCGCACGTGTTCTCCCGCGCGCCACTCGGCCAACGGGTGGCTGCCGCCCACCGGCACGTGATCGATGTTGACTTGTGTGCCGGCCGGGCCGAGCAGGTGCACGAACAGGCCGGTGCCGCGCGGCGGTGTGCGGCCGCTGCCGTCGAGCGTCAGGTCGAGAGTGACTTCGACGACTTCGCCCGGCTGGGCGCGCCCGGTCGATGTCGAGACGCCGTACAGGACCACGCCAGCTTCGGGCCAACGCAGGTCCAGCGGCCGCAGCGACGCCCAGCGTGCGGGACGTAGCCACGTGGCGCGCAGTTGGGTGGCGCGCGCGAGGTAGCGGCCGTTGACTTGTGCCTTCCACGCCTCCAGTTCCGTCGCGGCGGCGTCGGCAAAGCCCGCAGGGGCCCGATCGAGTGCGACGAGATCGTGCGCTTCCGACGGATCCTGGGCGAGATCGAAGACCTCGGTCGGGCGCCGGCTGTAGTGGTAGATCGCCTTCATGTCGCCGCGCCGCAGCGCCATGCAGTGGTTCTGGTAGTAGCAGGAAAACTGCAGCGAATCGTGTGGAGGGTGGCTCAGCAGGCTGCGCCCGTCGAACCGCCCGCTCGCCACGCGCAGGCCCAGCAATTCGTAGAGAGTGGGGACGATGTCGATGTTCTGGCGCAGTCCTTCGATGTGCGTGCCCGCAGGGACGCCAGGCCCGACGACGACGAGAGGCACGCGCAGCCCCTCTTCGTAGATCACGTTGTCGTGCTGGTAGCGGCCGTGCTCGCCGAAGCCTTCGCCGTGATCGCCCACGATGACCAGCAGCGTACGTTCGAGCAGGCCGCGCCGGCGCAGGCCATCGTGCAGCTTCTTCAGCCAACGATCGGAGTAGCGCAGGCAATTCAGGTAGCCGTCGAGCGCCGGGTTGGCAGCGACGAGCGTCTCGCGCGGGAAGCCCTTGGGCACCTTGTATTCGTGGTGCGGCACGACGCTCAGCAGCGACAGCACGAATGGGACCCGCTGCCGATCGACCCACGCCAGCGCCGGGTCGAGCAGGATGTCGTCTTCGAAGCCAAAGTAGCTGCAGCGGTCGAATCCGGCCTGTGGCAGCGACTCGGGCCCGCGGTATGTCTGGAATCCGAAGTTGCTGGCAAAGCGATCGCCCGCCTCGTAGGCCTCATCGACCGACGTGAACATCGCCGTCGCGTAGCCCCGCCGCCGCAGCACCGACGGTAGGCACTCGACCGGCAGCGCGTCGGCCACGGCTTCGTCGTTGGCGACGTCGATCTTGGGCGCGATGCCGCAGTGGATCGGCACAATTGATTTCGTCGTGTGCGGCACCATCGTGTAGGCGGTCGTCGCATGGGCGCCGCGGGCCGCCAATTCCGCGAGAAACGGCATCGTGCGCGCGTCGCCGTTGCCCAGCGGCACGGACTGGGCCCGCGTCGATTCGAGGATGACGAAGACGACGTTCCAGGACTGCGCTGTCGGGCCCGCCACGACTTCGACCGGGTCCATCGGCGCCACGATCGCCACCGGCGCGGCCGCAGCGCTGCCCGAACGTGCCAGGCCGACGAACAAGCCCGCACGAATCGGAGCGAGGTCGCCGGGCACCGTGCGGAGCCGCAACGCCCCGGCGGCGCCCGCGAGGAGCACCACGCCCGCCGCAAGGGCCGCTACGCTGCGAGGCTGCGGCCGCTGCGGACCCGTGGCCGTCGCAGCGAAGCCCGGCCGGCGCCGTGCGAGCCACTCCGGCACGACGAGCGCGGCCAGCCCCAAGCCCACGCCGGCCCAGAGCCATGGCGGCACCCCCGACAGGATCACGCCGCCGCGATCGCCGAGGTTCTGGATGCCAAACAATAACATGTAGGTGTCGAGCAGCGAGCCGGTCGCCAGAAAGAAGCCGTGCTCGATCATGACCAGCAAGGCCAGGCCGACCGTCGCGAGCCGGAACAGGCGCTGGGCCCAGCCGGCCCCGCGCGGCCACCCCAGCGCGGTCAGGGCCACCAGCAGGAGACCCCACCCGACACCCCACGCGACCACCGACAGGACGTCGTCGGCCAACACGACCGGTACATGTCGCCACGGCACGTGACCGCCGACCGCCAGCCATGCCTTGTGGACCTTGACCCCAAGCGTCAGCGCCGCCAGCGCCGCAAGGAGGACACTGAACTCCACACCAACGCTGCGCCTCGTGTGGGCGCCAGGCGCGGGGGTGGAGCCTTGCGCGGCGGCGAACATGGGCTAGCCTGCAACCGGGCGCCCGAAGGTGGGACGCGCGGAGTGTAGAGATGCCCATGCGGGTTCCCGCACGCGGAATGAACGAAACTCCCTGGTCCACATGGGCACCTCGTGCAGGCCGCGGCTGCGGACCGCCGCAGGGGAGAAGGGGGCGCGCGGCGCACCCGAGGGGACTTTCTACCTAGATGTGTCGCCGCTCCGCAAGCGTCTGCGCGATCGCCGGGTTCGTCGTAGCATCAGCGCTCGCGCAGTCGGCTTCGGCGGACTGGGGCAACGTGCGCGAGGTGACGATCGGCACGGCACAGGTGCTCGAGCAGGGCGCCGCGACCGTCGGCCTGGCAGCGCCGCTGTCGGTCGGCCTCACCAACGACCTGACGCTGCACACCCACCCAATCCTCGACCTGCTGCTGACGTGGAATGCCGGCGTGCGGTTTCGACTGTTCGAGCGACGGCGCTGGATCCTGGCGCTCGCGGGGCACGGCATCGTGTCGATGTACAAGCGCAGCGATGTGACGAGGCCGACACCGGGTCAAGTCCATCCGGGTCTCACGTTTACCTGGTACGCCGGCGACCAGTTGGCGCTCACGACGACGGCGTCGTACGCGGTCCACTTCGGCACGGCTCTCGAGCACGGCACAGCGGCCGCGCTGCAGGTGCACTGGTTGGCGGCACCGAACACGCTGTGGGTGGCTGAGACCTACGCGCGCTGGGTGGTGGGCGAGGCCGAAGTCGCGACCGCTGCACTCGACCTGCGCTGGGTGCGCGCGCTCACGATGTTTCGCCGGGCCCATGTGATGGCGGGCATCACCGTGGGCGAGCGCGTGACGGCGACTGAACTGGAGTGGTGGGATCTGTCGGGCTGGCCCGTGCGTCCGAGTGTCGACCTGTGGTGGCGGTTCTGATACCAAAGCCCGCCGAATCGGATCGAGGGCTTCCGACGAACGCCTCGAGCGAGGCAAGGCGCGCAGACGAAGCTATAGTACGAGGATTTCGAGCCTGAGCAACGCAGCCGCAGCCGGCGCGGGCGAGCGAGCACCGAGCCGAATTCAAGGGATTTGGTACGACATGGCGCGCGAGGTGGTCAGCGAGTTCGAGGCCCGCCGCGTCCAGCGCATGCTGCACGATCTGTTCGCGCGCTGGCTGCGACCGGGCGAGGGGTTGGCGGTCACGGCAAGCGAGGAGGCCGGCTGGGTCTCGATGCGCTGGGAACTCGCGACGCCGGCCCGCGACCGCGTCTACCTCGTCGATGCGCGCGTCGATGCCCGCAAGGCGCGACTGCGTGAACGCGAGGCCGTGGAACTGCTGTACGACTTCTTCGGTGCCCAGTTCGAAGCCTATGTGCGCGATCGCGAGCCGTTCAGCGGCCCAGACTGGGAGGAGGTCGCGTTCGAGGGTCGCACCCTGCACCTGCGCGGCCAGGAGACCGGAGAGGGGGCCGAAGCGAGCGCCGACACGATCCTGCTGGCCGACGCGCTGATCCGGTCGCGCGAATTGGCGGCGGCGGCGCAACGCCAAGCGGTGGAGGGGGCCCCGGGCGACGCTGCAGACGACGCCCAGGCGGACCCCTGCGATTCAGGCAAGCCGAACGCATCCGCCGGGATGCAAACCGGTGACGATCGACCCGACCCTGACGCTTGACACGCCTGCCTCGCGCCCGATGATCGCGCGCCCAACGGCCCCCAGCGCCGTCAACCCCACCGCGAGGAACCCGCCATGCAGAGCCCCATCCGTGTCGCAGTCACCGGCGCCGCCGGCCAGATCGGCTACTCCTTGCTGTACCGCCTCGCGTCAGGCGAGACATTCGGCAGCCGTCCGGTGATCCTGCACCTGCTCGATCTGCCGATTCCGGAAATCCAGAAAGCACTCGAGGGTGTGGCGATGGAGGTGCAGGACTGCGGTTTTCCGACCCTGCACGGCATCGTGTGCACCGGCGATCCGAACGTTGCGTTCGACGGTGTCTCGTGGGCGCTGCTCGTGGGCGCGAAGCCGCGCGGGCCGGGCATGGCGCGGGCGGACCTGATCCGGGAGAACGGCCCCATCTTCGTCGGCCAGGGCCAGGCGCTCGCACGCGGCGCGGCGGACCTGCGCGCGATGGTCGTCGGCAACCCGTGCAACACGAACTGCCTGATCGCCGCGTCGAATTGCTCCGGCGTCCCCAAGGAGCGCTTCAGCGCGATGACGCGCCTGGATCAGAACCGGGCCGTGCACCAGTTGGCCCAGAAGGCCGGCGTCACGAACGGCGACGTGTCGAACCTGACAATCTTTGGCAACCATTCCGAGTCGATGTACCCGGATTTCGAGAACGCGCGCATCCACGGCCGCCTGGTGCCCGACGTGATCCAAGACGGCGAGTGGCTGCGCGGCGGGTTCCTCAAGGCCGTGCAGGATCGCGGCAAGGCCATCATCGCAGCGCGCGGCAAGTCGTCGGCGGCATCTGCGGCCTCGGCCGCCATCGACCATGTGCGGGACTTCGAAACGAAGACTCCTGCTGGACAGTGGTTTTCGGCCGGCGTCTGGTCTGACGGCAGCTACAGTGCGCCGCTGGGCATCTACGCGTCGCTGCCACTGCGGTCCGACGGCCTCGGCAGCTACCAGGTCGTCCAGGGCCTGCCGATCAGCGCGTTCGCCGCGGGCAAAATCAAGGCCACGACGGACGAATTGGTCAGCGAGCGTGCCGTGGTGGCAGACCTGCTCAAGGCCTGATCGACCGGCTGCGAGGCCCTGCGCGGCAGCGTCGGGCGCGAGGTTTTTCGATGGAGGACGCCGGCGTCCGCGGTCAGCATCCCGGCATGGCGCGCACGGTCGGCCGCGTGCTGCAGTCGAGTCTCGGCCTGAAGTTCGTGATGGCGCTGTCGGGCGCCGGGCTCGTCGGCTTCGTCGTCGGTCACTTGGTCGGCAATCTGTTGGTTTTCAAGGGCTCTAACGGCGACGCGATCAATGCGTACGCCCAGGGCCTGAAGGACCTCGGCGCCGGCCTGTGGGTGATGCGCGGGGGCGTGCTGGCGTGCGCCGTCGCGCACGTGGCGGCGGCCGGGCTGTTGACGCGGCGTTCGCGGGCGGCGCGGCCCCAAGGCTACGCGATCGACAAGGCCATCGCGGCGACGTATGCGGCGCGCACGATGCGCGTCTCCGGCGTGCTGGTGCTTCTGTATGTGATCTACCACCTCGTGCACTTCACGTTCGGGGGTGCAGACCCCGCAGCATTCCACCAGATGCTGCCAGACGGGCGCCACGACGTGTACAACATGGTCGTGGTCGGCTTCCAGCACCCGCTCGTTGCGGGCGTGTATCTGGTGGCGCAAGTCTTGTTGGGCGTCCACCTCAGCCACGGCATCCAGTCGGCGTTCCAGAGCCTCGGGCTGGTGACCGAACCGTACCGCCGCCTGACGCAATGGGGCGGCCGCGCGCTGGCGGCAGTGTTGGTGGTCGGGTTCGTCGCGATCCCGCTCGCCGTTCAACTGGGCGTGCTGCTGCCAATCCAGCGCTGACGGAGCCGATCATGCACCTCGACGCAAAGGTTCCCAGTGGCCCGCTCGCCGAGAAATGGGAGCGGCACCAGTTCGAGATGAAGCTGATCAACCCGGCAAACAAGCGCAAATACTCTGTTATCGTGGTGGGTTCGGGCCTGGCGGGCGCATCGGCGGCGGCCACCCTGGGCGAACTCGGCTACCCGGTGCAGTGCTTCTGTTTCCAGGACTCCCCGCGGCGCGCGCACTCGATCGCGGCCCAAGGTGGCATCAACGCGGCCAAGAACTACCAGAACGACGGCGATTCCGTGCACCGGCTTTTCTACGACACGGTCAAGGGCGGCGACTACCGGGCGCGCGAGGCCAACGTCTACCGGTTGGCCCAGTTGAGCGTGAACATCATCGACCACATGACCGCGCTCGGCGTGCCGTTTGCCCGCGAGTACGGTGGCCACCTTGCCAACCGGTCGTTCGGCGGCGCCCAAGTCAGCCGGACGTTCTATGCGCGTGGCCAGACCGGCCAGCAGCTCCTGCTCGGCGCCTACAGCCAGCTCGAGCGCCAGATCGGCCTAGGCACCGTCCAGATGCACCCGCGCACCGAGATGCTCGACCTCGTGATCGTCAACGGCCATGCCCGCGGCATCGTCACGCGCGATCTGGTCAGCGGCGCGATACAGACGTGGGCGGCGGACGCGGTCGTGCTGGCGACCGGCGGCTACGGCAACGTGTTTTTCTTGTCGACGAACGCCCAAGGCTGCAACGTCACGGCCTCGTGGCGGGCCCACAAGCGCGGCGCCCTGTTCGCGAACCCGTGCTACACGCAAATCCACCCGACGTGCATCCCGGTCGCGGGCGAGCACCAGTCGAAGCTGACGCTCATGTCGGAGTCTCTGCGCAACGACGGCCGCGTGTGGGTGCCGAAAGACAAGGCCGACGTCGCGAAATCGCCGCGCGACCTGCCCGAAGAAAAGCGCGACTACTACCTGGAGCGCCAGTACCCGAGCTTCGGCAACCTCGTCCCACGCGATGTCGCCAGCCGGGCCGCCAAGCGCGTGTGCGACGAGGGGCGCGGCGTGGGACCCGGTGGCCTCGGCGTGTACCTGGACTTCGCCGACGCGATCCAGCGCCTCGGTCAGGCAGCGGTGGCGGATCGCTACGGCAACCTGTTCCAGATGTACGAGCGCATCACGGCGGAGAATCCTTATCAGGTGCCGATGCGCATCTATCCGGCCGTGCACTACACGATGGGTGGCCTCTGGGTCGACTACAACCTGATGTCGAACGTGCCCGGCCTGCACGTCATCGGCGAGGCGAATTTCTCGGACCACGGCGCGAACCGTCTGGGCGCGTCGGCACTGATGCAAGGCCTGTGTGACGGTTACTTCGTGTTGCCCTACACGATCGGCCACTACTTCGCGACGGCGCGGCAGCCAAAAGTGACGGGGACGGAACCGGAATTCACCGCCGCCCGCGCCGAAGTCGCCGCCCGCACACAACGCCTGCTCGACATCGGCGGCAAGCGCAGCCCGACCAGCTTTCACAAGCAGATCGGCAAGCTCGTGTGGGACCACTGCGGCATGGCACGCAACCGCGCGGGCTTGCAGAGCGCCTTGGACCAGATTCCGGGGGTGCGCGAGGAGTTCTGGCGCAACCTGAACGTGACGGGCGACGGGGAGAGCTACAACGTGGCGCTCGAACGGGCGGGCCGCGTCGCCGACTTTCTCGAGTTCTCTGAACTCATGGTCAAGGATGCGCTCGATCGCGAGGAGTCGTGCGGCGGCCACTTCCGCGAAGAGCACCAGACGCCCGATGGCGAGGCGCGGCGCAATGACGAAGACTTCACCCACGTGGCGGCATGGGAGTACACGGGCGACGTCTCGGCGCCACGCATGCACAAGGAACCGCTCGTCTTCGACGTGGTGCACCCGTCGCAACGCAGCTACCAGTAGGGGATGCCGATGAACCTGACCCTGAAGGTGTGGCGCCAGAAGAACGCCCACGCAACCGGGGCGCTGCAGTCCATCGCCGCGCCCGACGTCTCGCCGGACATGTCGTTTCTGGAGATGCTCGACGTCGTCAACGAACGGCTGATTGGCCAGGGCGAGGAGCCGATCGCATTCGATCACGACTGCCGCGAAGGCATCTGCGGGGCGTGCTCGCTCGTGATCGACGGCGTGCCGCACGGGCCTGAGCGCGGCACCACGACCTGCCAACTGCACATGCGGCACTACCAGGACGGCGCGGTGGTGACGGTGGAGCCGTTTCGCGCCGCCGCCTTCCCCGTACTGCGCGATCTCGTGGTCGATCGCGGGGCGTTCGACCGCATCCAGGCCGCGGGCGGCTTCGTGTCGGTGCGTACAGGTGGCGCACCGGACGCGAACGCGCTGCCGATTGCCAAGTCCGCGGCCGACCTCGCGATGGACGCCGCGTCGTGCATCGGCTGCGGGGCGTGCGTGGCCGCCTGCAAAAATGCGGCAGCGATGTTGTTCGTCGGCGCCAAGGTCAGCCAGTTCGCGCACTTGCCGCAAGGGCAGCCCGAGCGCGACCGGCGCGTGCTGCAGATGGTCGCGCAGATGGATCGCGAAGGGTTCGGCGCCTGCACGAACTTGTACGAGTGCGAGGCGGTCTGCCCGAAGGAGATTGCCGTGCGCGTCATCGCAGAACTGAACCGGGACTACCGGGGCGCGCTGCTGCGCAACGAAGACTAGGGCGCGCACGGAATTGCACCCCGCGACGGCCGGGCGCGCAGTTGCACTGCGCCCATGACAACCAGTACGGTGGGTCGATGCTGAACCCTTCCCCTGCTCGGCGCCCCGGAGTCGCCATGGCACCCGCCGCCCGACCGCCTGCGCTGCGCCCCTGGTCTGCACTCGCGCATCCCTTGTGGCTGGCCAGCTTGGCCTTCATGGTGGCCAACGACCATGTGTTCAAGGGCAGCGGCCTGCTGCCCGGGTGGCTGACCGGCAAGCTGAGCGACGTCACGGGCCTGCTGGTCGCGCCGCTGGTACTCGCCGTTCTGCTGGGCGTTCGCTCCCGCCGAGGGTGGGTTGCCGCCAACGTCGCGGTGGGCGGGTTTCTCGCCGCCGTCAACCTGTCGGCCGAGGCGGCCCACGGGTGGGCGTGGCTGACCGAATTCACGCCGCTGCCGTGGCGCCGGATGGTCGTCGATGCCGGCGACCTGGCGGCGCTGCCGGCCCTCCTGGTCGGCGGTTGGGTGTTCGGGCGCGCGATGGCGACCGGGCCGGGGGCGCTGGCGACCGGGCCGGGGGCGCAGGCGAATGGGGCGGCGGTGCTCGCGAGTGGGCCGGCGATGCTCGCGGCTCGACCCCACCCGCGCTTGCCGAACGCCTTGCGCTGGGCGGCGCTGGCCAGTGCCGGCGTGTTCCTGCTGGGCAACGAGACTTCGGAGCCAATTGGCGGCGGGATTCCCGTGAGCGGCGTGTCGTTCACGGCGCCGTTCGGCATCGGCAACGGGACTACGCGCGGCTTGCTGTTGCGCGTGCGCCCTCTGCGCAAAGGCGTGGCAGTCGATTGTGCCGCGGTCAAGGCCAAGCCCGGCCTGCTGCTGTCGCGCCGCCTGTTCGCGCCCGCCGCGGTGTGGGGGGTCGATTCGACGCGCACGATCGACTTCTCTCGCGACACATTGCCCGCCGGCGACTGCGCGGCGTACCTCATCGACGGCGGCACGGCCGACGGCCTGGCCAAGGTGCCGATGACGCTGGCGTTCTGGATCAAGTCCGAGTGGCCGGCGCGCTCCATTCCAGGGACGGTGCCTTCGTCGGGCCAGACCGATCTGTTTGCCGTCGCCGCCGACAACGCCGGACCTCTGGCATGGCGCAGCCACCCGGCCCTGTTCGCCCCACCACCGTCGCTCGATCCGGGCCCGGCGCCCGGCTGCGAATTGCCGGGCGACGCCACGGGAGTCGCATGGCAGCTTCCCTTGCCCACCGGCACCCACACGATCGTCGAACGCCAGCAAGCGCCCGACGGCTGCACCGCACTCGACCTCGCCGGCAAGACGAACACCCAGCGCTGGTTCGTGTGCCTGCCGCCCGGCGCCCTGCCCTTCGACAGCGGCGACACGATCACGCTGGCAGCGACGTCCAAGGGCCAGGCGTTCGGTCCGATCGACGGCGTCGAGATCACGGGCGACGGCAAGCTGGTTCGACTGGGGCGTGGCAACGATCTTGTCTACTTCGGCAAGGGCAAAGGCAAATTCGCGCCGAAGCCGGGCTGCGATGGCCACTTCGACGCGTGCGGGGCGCTCGGCGTGGCGTTGGGCGTCGAGTTGACCGACGTCGATGGCCTCGCCAGCAAGGTCCTGGCGCCCGGTCAGGCAGCGGCCGTCGGCAAGGGGCGCACGCTGTGGGTGGTGCGCGCCCAGGATCAGATCACAGGCGACCCCAAGTGCCTCGGCACGTCGGCCGCCGTGCCCGCCAGCCGACTCATCGAGTCGGTATACGTGGAGGTACCATGAGCCGTCTTTGCATGGCCGCTGCGGCGGCACTTCTCGGCGCGGTCGCGGGGTGCGGCGAGGGCAGCATTCCTGGCGCCAGCGGCAGCGCGGAGGCCACGTCAGGCGGCAGTGTCGGTGGGCAGGGCACCGCCGCAGCCGCAGGCAGCCACGGCGTGACGCAGGCGGGCGCGCAGGACTTCGGCCTGTTCCGCCAGGTCCTCGACGCCGGCAAGGTCCCGGCGCCCAACGTGCTAGACGATCTCGGTTTTTTCGCTGAGCACAAGCTCGACTACCCGAAGGCCACCTGCGGACAGGACCTGTGCATGCACGGACTCGTCGGCTCCATGGGCAACATGATCACGGGGGCGAACTGCACGATCGTCCAGATCGGCCTCAACACGCCGCTCGACGCCGCCACCCTGCCCCGGCCGCCGCTCGATCTGGTTATCGCCATCGACGTGAGCGGTTCGATGCAGGGCGAGCCGATCGATTTCGTGCGCGAGGGCCTCAAGCGCATGTTGGACTACCTCGACAAAGAGGATCGCCTCTCGCTCGTCGTGTTCAGCGACAGCGCCGATGCGCTTTTCCAAGGCGTCGGCATCGACCAGAAGACGAAGCTCGCGGGCCTGATCGGCCAAATCCAGACCAGCGGCCAGACCAATCTCTACGACGGCCTGTTCACCGCATACCAGATCGCCGCCAAACAGCAGGGCAAGGGCCGGTCCGCGCGCGTATTGTTCCTGTCCGATGGCGCCGCCAATGTCGGGCTGCAGGTGCGCGCGAAGCTGCGGGCGCTGGCAAAGGCGTACGCGCTCCAGGGCATTGGCCTGTCGACGATCGGGGTCGGCAAGGAATTTGACGTGGAAGCCATGCGCGACGTGGCGGAAGCGGGCGCGGGCAACTTCTACTTCCTGGAGCAGCCCAAGGCCGCGGCCGAGGTGTTCACCGACGAGGTGAAGACGGCCTTCCACGCGCTCGCTCTCGACGCCAAGATCACGTTCAGGCCCGCGAAAGGGTACGCGATCCGCGGCGTCTACGGCACACACGGCTGGGTCGGTGGGCCGCTCGGCGGCGTGATCTCCATCCCGGCATTGTACTTGGCCAAACGGACGGACGCGACAGCTTCCATCACCGAGGGGCGGCGCGGTGGCGGTGGCGCGATCCTGATTGAACTGATTCCGCTGGCGGGCGTGCCGGACAAGGCGATCGGCCAGCTCGAAATTCAATGGCGCCACCCGGTGACGGGCAAGGTCGATGGCCAGGTCGCCGCGCTGGTGGCCCCGCACGCGCCCGGGCAAGCGCCGCCCGAGGGCTGGTTTTCGGCCCCGACGGTCGAGAAGGGCTTTGTGATGCTCAACTTGTTCGCCGCATTCCAGATGGCGTGCGCTCAGGCGTTCGATGCCGATGCGGGGGCCGCGCGCGGCGTGCTACAGGCGCTCAAGCCGCAGGTGACGAAGTGGCTGAAGGTGCGCGCCGACCCCGACGTCGCCGACGACATGAAGTACGTGGACAAGTTCCTTGACGCGTTGGTGAAGCTCTCCGCCCAGACGCCGATCCAGGTGCCGGCCGATCCCTGGCCGGCAGACTGATTGTCGGAAGGTCAGCCGAGGTTTTCGATCACGGCGGTCGAGAATTCCGAACACTTCAAGAGTGTTGCGCCTTCCATCTGGCGGTGGAAGTCGTAGGTCACGCGCTTCTGCCCGATCGAGGCCTGAAGGCCCTTGACGATCGCATCGGCGGCCTCTTGCCAGCCGAGGTGCTCGAGCATCATGACGGCCGACAGCACGACGGAGCCGGGGTTGACCTTGTCGAGGTTGGCGTACTTCGGCGCGGTGCCGTGCGTCGCCTCGAAGATCGCGTGTCCAGTCAGGTAGTTGATGTTGCCACCGGGGGCGATGCCGATGCCGCCGACCTGGGCCGCCAGCGCGTCGGACAGGTAGTCGCCGTTCAGGTTGAGCGTGGCGATGACGTCGAACTCTTCGGGCCGCGTCAGGACCTGCTGCAGCGTGATGTCCGCGATGCTGTCGCGCACGAGCAGCAACTGCTTCCACTTGCCGTCACCGTGCGTGGGCCACAGGGCCAACGCCGTCTCGATCTCGGCGCGGATCTCAGCCTGCTGGTCCGCCACCATCATGTCGTAGCCCGGGTCGACCATGCGGGCATTGGCCTCGACCGCCAGCGCCGGGTTCTTCTCCTTGTTGGCGAGAATCCAGGTCTCGCGCTCCGTGACGCACTGCGCCCGGAACATCGTGCGCGCGACGTCGTAGCCCCAATCGCGGAAGCCGCCCTCGGTGAACTTCATGATGTTGCCCTTGTGGACGAGCGTCACCGACTTGCGCTTGTATTTCAAGGCGTACGAGATCGCGCTGTGCACGAGGCGCTCGGTGCCCTGCTGGCTGACGGGCTTGAAGCCGATGCCGACCTGGACGACCGCCGGACGCACCGGCGCGCCGACGGACTCGAGCAGCGCCTCCCACTTGTCGGCGGCGTCCTGCGTGCCAAAGCGAATCTTCTTGAACTCCTTTGGAAAGTTGGCTTGCAGGAAATCGAGCACTTTCTGCGCCTCTGGCGTACCGGCCGCGTACTCGATGCCTGCGTAGATGTCCTCGGTGTTTTCGCGGAAGATGACCATCTCGACTCTTTCTGGGTGCTTGACCGGGCTCGGCACGCCCGCAAACCAGCGCACGGGCCGCAGGCACACGTAGAGGTCGAGCAACTGGCGCAAGGCCACGTTCAGCGAGCGGATGCCCTTGCCGACAGGAGTCGTCAGCGGCCCCTTGATGCCGACGAGGTAGGTTTGGAAGGCGGCGACGGTCTCGTCGGGAAGCCAGTTGCCGGTCTGGTTGAAGGCCTTTTCGCCCGCCAGCACTTCCATCCACTCTATCGCTCGGCGGCCACCATAGGCCTTGGCCACCGCCGCATCGACGATGCGCTGCGACGCGCGCCAGATGTCGGGACCGGTGCCGTCGCCTTCGATGTAAGGGATGATCGGGTGGTCGGGCACCTGCAGTTGGAACTGCGCGTTCATCGTGATCGGCTGGCCATGGGCGGGGACGGCGGGTGCCATGCGGTGCTCCTGCGGAGTCGAAGGGTGGGCGGCGCGGGCGCCCGAAAAAGGGGACGCTTACGCGGGGCGCGGGAGGATAGTGCAGGGGTGAGGGAAGCTCAATCGGGCCGCAGCGGACGCGTCGCCGTACACAGTGGCGGCCGTGGGCGAATCGATGTAGTTTGTCTCGGGCGCAGCGGCGCGCCCCATGCTCCCGGCCAGAGGGATCGATGGCAGCAGGCGCTCCCCACTCTCCGACCGCGGTCGGGCGTCGCAACGAGGACCCGGTGCGGCTTTTGCCGTGGCTGCGCGAGCGGAGCCAGTTCTTCGCTCGGGTCGACGAAGCCTTGGCGCTCCAGTTGTTCGCGATGGCCAGCCTGCGCACCGAGGCGCGCGGCAAGGTGCTGCAAAAGCAGGAAGACCGGCCGCAGCACGTGTACATCGTCGTCGAAGGTACGCTCGTGATACAGGTCGTACGCAACAAGGTCGTGCGCGAGCTCGCCAGCTACGGGCCCGGCGACATGGCGAACCTGCTGGCTCTCATCGACCAGCAGCCGTCGCCGTATGAGGTCGTCGCCGTCACGAATGCCCAGTTCATCGCGATCGATGCGCAGAAGATCGCGATGTACAGCGCGTGCTTCCATCCGGTGGCGATGAACTTGCTGCAGGCGCTGACGCCCGTGCTGGTCGGCCACCTGCGCGACCTCGATGTGCGCGCGTCGAGGCTGGTGCAGCGCAGGAGTGCTTCGGTCACGGGGTCGGGGCAGACGTTCCGGCGCGATGACCGCTAGCTGAGGGACAAGGCGATGGCGAACGACGGCGAACCCGAAGAAGCAGGCGCGCGTGCAGTCCCGCTGCGCGCAACCAGCGACGCGGGACCGGAGGCCGACGCGCTCGACGGCGTGCAGGGCTTGCGGCGCGTGGCACATTTCGAAACGCGCCTCGTCACGGTGCACAAGGAGGTCGAGCCGCCCAAACCCAAGCCGAAGGGCCGCGCCCAGATCATCTTGAAGCCGTTCGTGGCGGTCGCGCGCCCGCCGGGCATGGCGACGATGAGCGATCTCGGCAGAGCGGGTACGTCGAGCGCGACGCCGACCGTGGCGCGCCCATCGCGGCGACCCGTCGATCGGGGCGAGACGGGCAGTGAAGGAGGCGCGAAAAAGTAGCGATCACAAAGGCGATTTCACGGCTCCCGCTGCGCTTTCATGATCGCTGCTGCGCTTTCATGATCGCACCAGCGCTTTCATGATCGCTGCTGCGCTTTCATGATCGCTGCTGCGCTTTCATGATCGCTGCTGCGCTTTCATGATCGCACCAGCGCTTTCATGGTCCCAGCGGCGCTTTCGGCTGGAGTTCCTCTCTCGCCTTTGCTTCTTGACGTTGCGCCCGGCGCTGCGCGGTCCGCCGGCGTTCATCCTGTTCTGCCAACAACGCCCTGCGGCCAAGCACCCAGCCCAGGGCCGCTCCGGCCAGCAGCATCGCCGGGATGAAGAAGACGTGCTCGCTCGTCACGGTTCCGCCCCGCCATCGACACGATCGGACAGCGCGTGCACCTCGCGCTCGAGGCGGGTCTGGCGCAGCGCGAGGCGGGCAATCCAGACGAACACGAGCACCCACACGACGGCATAGGCGACGACGAGGAGCGCGCCGCCCGGCACGGGCTCCTCCTTATAGGCAGAGAGGTCCCGCGGCGGCGGCGCAGTGCTGGCGATCTCGTTCATGAAACTGGCTCCCGTGCGGCGGTGCGGGCGCGGCGCAGGTCGCGGGCCGACAGATCGAGGCGCAGCGCGACCACGGCATCTTCGAGGCGGGCGACCCGGTAACGCAAGGTCGTCACGACGGCTGCGAGGCCGAGCATTGCCGCAACCGTCACCCAGAAAGCGAGCCGCATGCCCGGGCTCTGGATGCCGCCGCCTTGGATGACCTGGGGATGGGTGCCGCCCCAGCGCTGCACGGCGACGTGGATCAGGTAGGCGGTCGGCGCGGCGAGTGTCGCCAAGGCGGCCCCGACGCGACGGCCAGCAGGCCCGGGTGGCGCCAGGGTGCGCACCGCCAGCACGCCGACGGCAATCAGCAGGACGAGGAGCGTGAGCGTCAGGCGCGGCTCCCACGTCCACCACATGCCCCACGACTTGCGCGCCCACAGCGGGCCCGTGGTGAGAACCGCGAGCGCAAACAGCACGCCGGTATCGACGAGGGCGCGTGCGGCGGCGTCGATGCGGTCGTTGGGTTGCAGGAGATCGACGAGACTGGCCACCGAGCCGGCAGACAGGCAAATCAGCATCGCGAACGCGGCGGCCACGTGCACATAGAACACCTTCTGCACGATGCCCAGGATGGCGTCGGGTTGGGCCACGAGGACGATCGCGTAGAGAGCGGCCAGCCACAATGCCGTGACGCCCGCCACGGCGGCGAGCAAGGTCGTGGGCGTGCGGCTGTGGGTCACGGCTCCCGTCATCGCGCCCAACACGCTGCGCCTGACCCGGCACAGGCACAGCAGCGCACAGCGCCCGACGTGGCGCGGACGATGGAGGATGCCACAGGCCTCACCCGCGTGATACCTTCTCGTGCAGCCAGGGTGCCACGATGGCCACGGCGACGTCGAACGCGGCCATGAGGACCAACCACCCGGTCGTCGCGTCGCTCCCGGCGTCATCCTGTGCGAGTACGGTCACTTGAACGCCCGCCAAGAGGACGGGCGCGAGCAGCGGGTACAAAAGCAGCGGCAGCATCACTTCGCGCAACCGCACGTGCACGAGCAGCGCCGCGCACAGGGTGCCGAGCACGGCTTGGCCGAACAGGCCGAGTGCCAGGGCTGCGAGCACCACGACTGGCTCGCGCAGTTCGGCGTCGAAGAACACGAGCACCGCGGGCAAGGTGATCGCCGCTACGACGCCGGTGAACGCGAGTTGCAGGGCCGCCTTCGACAGGAACAACGGCAGCGCGCCGCGGCGGGTGCGCTGGGCCTGCACGAGGACCCCGCCCTCCTCTTCCGGCGCGAACAAGCGCAGCAGGCCGACCGTGCCCGAAAACAGCAGAGTCACCCACAGCACGCCGGGCACCTGGGCCGCCGCCGCCGCACCCGCACGCAAGAAGCCGAACGCGAAAAGAACGACGCACAGCAGGGCAAACAGCAACATGAACCCGAGCACCTCGGGCGCGCGCACCGCAACCACGAGGTCCTTGCGCAGGAGCAGCCAGGTCAAGCGCAGCGTCATGGTGCCACCTGCTGGACGCGGCCGTGGTCCACTTCGAGGCGCCGATCGGCAAATTCTTCGAGCGCGGGATCGTGCGTGGCGACGGCGATCGCCACGCCGCGGCGACGGGCGGCGGCGAGGTGCTGGCGCAGTCCGGCGATTCCGTTCACGTCGAGGCCCGTCGACGGCTCGTCGAGCAACCACACATCGGCTCCACAGGCGAGGACGCGGGCCCAGGCGACGCGTTGCGCCATGCCCCGCGAGAAGCCGCGCACGGGCCGCGATCGGTCGCTGGGGCGGATTGCCACGGCATCGAGCCACCCTTCGACGCTCTGCCGCGTGGCGTCGACGCCGGCAAGAGCGCAAAACAGCGCCACGTTTTCGCGCGCGCCAAGGTCGAGCCACAGGCCGGGGCGGTGACCGAGCAACACGACACGCTGCGCCACCTCGTCGGCAGCGAGGGTCCGCAGGTCGCGCCCATCGAGCAGGACCGTGCCGCGCCCCGGCGCACGCACGCCGGCCAGCAATTCGAGCAGGGTCGATTTGCCGGCGCCATTGCCGCCCGTGATGAGTGCGAGTTCGCCTGCGCGAAGATCGATTTCGGCGTCGAGCAACACCCAGCGCTCGCCGGTCGCCCAGCCGAGCCCGCGGGCTGCCAGACGCGATTCGGTCGTCATGGCAGCGCGGGGCGACCCACGGCCCCCATGTCTGGTCGGCGGCGACGACTGCGGCGCACGGCAACCGCGATGGCAAGCGCTGCGACGCTGAACGCAATCGCGCTTGCCGTGCCCAGCGCTGCGCGCAACTGACGCGGCGGTCCCGCGAGGTCCGACACCGCAAACTCGGCGACCTCGCCGAGCCGCAGCGGATGGAGCAGCGTCAGGCCCACGAGCCGCTCGCGCCCCGCGTCGTACTGGGTCGGTCGCGCCGGTCGCACCGATTCGAGGCGCATGCGCACCGGTGCCGAGCCGCCCGCAGCCAGGGTCAGGTGCGTGCGGGCGACACGCCCCGTCAGACCCAGCTGCATCACGGCAGTGTGGGCCACCAGCACGTAGCGCACGCGCACGCGGGCCGGCGCCTCGGCGGTGACCTGGCCGCGCAACCGGATCGCGCCGCCCGTGCGCTCGGCATCGACGCCCCCCTCGGCCTGCACCTCGAACGACTGACCGGCAGGGGGCACGAGGCCGCGGTCGAGGACCTGGCCGCGGACAAGCGGGGCGAGCAAGGGCACGGCGAGCCCATCGACGCGCACCGGCTGCGCCGCGTCCGTCGCCAACGCAAGGTCGATCAGCACCACGACACGGGCCTCGTCGGCCTGCAACTGGACCTCGACCGCGGCGGTCAGGGCCGACACGTCGGTCGGGAGCGCCGCAGGGCCCGTCGGGAGCGCCGCAGGGCCCGTCGGGAGCGCCGCAGGGCCCGTCGGCAGGCTGGCGGCCGCGATGGTGGGGCTTGCGAGCGCGAAAAGGAGCGCCCATGCCGGTCCGAATGCGCAAGCCTGTTTCATGGCGTGTTGTGGCGGGCGATGCAGTCGAGGACGGCAAGCGCCTCGCGTTCGCCGCGCGCGCGCATCCGTTCGTAGTCCGCCGCGTCGAGTTTGCCGGTCTCGAAATCGGCGCGGGCCTCGCGCAGTGTCTGCAGTACGCGGCGGCGCTCGTCTTGCAGTGCACGGGTCGCCGCGTCGTCGGGCGCCGCGACCTGGCCGGGTGCCCTCAGCGCCGCCAGCCAGCGCAGGGCGTGGTAGAGCGCAAAGGTCACGCAAGCCACGAGGATCAGGATCGCGGCCAAGGCGATTCCGGCCTTCATGCGCCGACGCCCACGAGCGACAGCATCCGTCGCAGGAGCCCCACGGGTTGCGGGGCCGCGGGCACCACGCCGGCCACGGCCGCCTCCAGTGCCTGGACGAAGTGCTGGACTCCTTCGAAGCGCGCGTCCGGAACCCGCGACAGGGCCTTGTGTACCACCTCCTGGACGCTGGCGGGAAGGTCGGGGCGCAGTTCCGAGACGCTCCGGCTCGGCAAGGGGGCCGTCCCGCGCAACGCTTCGAGCAACGCCGCCGCTCCGGGCCCCGCGACCGCGATCGGCCTGACCCCGGTGAGCAGTTCGTACGCGATCGCGGCAATCTGGTACTGGTCACTGCGCGCATCGACGGTATTGCCAGACGCGACCTCGGGGCTCATGTAGGCCGGCGTACCCTGGGGGCGGTCGCGGTCGTACCCGGTGCGGAAGCGATCCGGCCTGCCGGTGGCGGGTGCCGCCGTGCCGAAGTCGTAGACTTGCACCCGCTGGGTGCCAAAAACCGTCTCCGACAGGACCGCATTGGCCGGCGTCACGTCGCGGTGCACGAATCCGCGCGCGTGCAACTCAGCGAGACCCTCGGCCCACTCGTGCAGGACGTCGACGATCTGGTCGAGGCGCAGCCGTGTGGTGCCGCTCGACACCTGCGCCAGCGTCTTGCCCTCGGCAAACTCGAGCGCAATGTAGGGCCGCTGGTCGGGCAGGACGCCCGTGCGGTAGACGTCGACGAAGCAGGCGGCGTGCAAGCTGCCCAGCAATTCACCTTCGCGCACGAGGTTCTGCGCGGCGCGCCGGAAGTCCGATTCGGGGATGTTCAAGTAGTGGCGCGACAACACCTTGAGTGCCACGACGCGGTTGCCGACGCTGCGTTGCATGGCACGGTACACCTCGGCGTGGCTTCCCTGCCCGATGACCGTTTGGACCTCAAAGTCGCCGTCGACGACGCCGCCAAGCATCGCATCGATGGTCGTGCGTGAAGTGCGCCGTTCGCCGGCGTGAGGAGGGGGTTCCGCCACGGACTACCTGAACCCGCGCGCCGTCGGCACGACGGGGCACTGGGTGGGAACAAGGGCAACGGGGAGCGCCCGCCAACGCCAAGGCTGCCGGCGCGCAGGATGGCACAACGTCTGCAGGGCCGCCAATCCCCGGCGCTTCGGCAGCCCGGCTACCTGCCGACCGCTCCCCTGTGGTACGCTTGCCGCCATGAGCGACCTCCACGCGATTGCCAATGCTTCCGAACTTCGACAGGCCTTGCAGAACGGTGGTCTCGATCGCGCCGAGGTGCCGGCCATCGATCTGCCGCCGACCGACGTCGGCAAGGTCCGTCTCCACAACGTGCGCATGGTCGGCACCAAGCTCGTCGGCCTGCACATCGCCGAGTTGACCAGCCACCGCGTCGATGCGCGCGGCGTGATCCTGCGCGGCACGCGGTTCGAGCGCGCTGAGATGCAGAACTGGGTCGTGTCCAACAGCCAGGCCCACGAGGCGCAATGGCCCGGCGCCCGCCTGCTCGACTGCCAGTTCGCCGAGACGCCCCTGACCGCGGCCAACCTGCAGCGCTCGATGATCGTCGGGTGCGAGTTCGCCCAGTCTGACCTGAACCACGCGAACCTGCAGGAGGCACTCATCTTGCACAGCCGCTTCACCGATGCCCGCCAGGGCGGCGCTGTGCTCGACAACGCGCGGCTGGCCGGTGCGGTGTTGTGCCATGTGAACCTGCGCGGGGCGAACCTGTTCCGGGCGGATTTCACGGGCGCCGTGCTCGTGGGTGTCGATCTGCGCGAGGCGAACCTCGTCGGTGCCATTTTCCGCGATGCGGTGCTGATCGACGTGAAGTACGATCGCGCCGACATGTCGGGCTCGACGGTGCAGGAACTCGCCCAAGCTCTCACGGGAGTTGCCGACGTGTTCGATCGGCTCAAGGACCACGATCCGATGCAACTCGCGATGGTGGCCGCGACCGTCCTCGTGCGCGGCGGGGCGCAGGCACAAGCGCAGGCGACGCCGGGCGTGGCCATCGCGCGCGAGGGTGCGGACCCACTGGCGAACCTGATGCACCTGTCGTTTGCGGGGCTGATTCGCGAACTGCAGGGCCGCGGCGGGCCGCAGGAGCTCGGCCAGATGCGCGTCGATGGCGAACACGTTTATGCCCGGTCGGTGGGCGGTGATGAGGTGCGCATCACGGGAGCGGGCCGCGATGCCCCGCGCCAGGCGGCGCAGATGCGCGTGCCGGACCCACAACCGGGGACCGCCCCTGCCGCCATGCCGACGCCAGCCACGGGGACTGCGTCGGGTCCTGGCGCGGCGCCCGCAGCGAAACCGGCGGGCGGGCGGTTCAGCGGGCTCGAAATCGATTGACGATGCGCGGGGTCGGCAAGGCCATCAACCCCCGGCCAGCGCCCGGTCGATGGCGTCGCGGTTGAAGCCGCTGATGATCTTGCCGCGCACGTACAGGATCGGCACGCCTTGCAGCGCCGACGCGGGCACGCCGGCTCGCTGGGCCCGCGCGAGCATGTCCGCGCGGGCACCGGGATCCTGCTCGATGTCCTTTTCGATGAAGGGGACGCCCTTGAGCTTGAGGTACTGGCCGGCTTTCTTGCAGTAGCCGCACCACGGCGTCCGATACAGGATGACCTCGCGATCCGCGCCCGCC
This sequence comes from Myxococcales bacterium, assembly GCA_009692425.1. Taxonomy (GTDB): domain Bacteria; phylum Myxococcota_A; class UBA9042; order UBA9042; family UBA9042; genus SHZF01. The sequence continues at coordinate 22,083 of SHZF01000061.1, forward strand.
AAGACTGCGCCAGCGACAGGCGCAAGGTTCGACGCCCCGACGCCCGCCGCGGGCGGCCCGCCTGCGGAACCGCCTCGATGGAGTGCAGCGCCCGACCCAAGCGAGGCCCGCGCCACAGCGGACGCGGCGGCTGCGTTCGACGGGGCCCCCGGCGAGGTGGGCGCGACGGCTGCGCGGCTGGCCTCGGTCTCACTGCGATCGACCACGCGGACGGAGTACCCCGCACCGACTTTCTGGGTCAGGTCGGCGACAAACAGCCAGGGACCCTGCAGCGCCGGGTCTTCGGGCGACACGATGACTTGCCCGCGCGCCCCTTCGGGCACCTGCGCCGGCGTCCGCACCGCCAGCAGTTCGCCAGTCGCCGGCGCGAAATAACGCAACATGTAGGGCCCTTCGGCTTCGGAAACGGGCGGCGGCAGCGGCGCCGTCTGGGCGGCTGCCGGGGCGGTGGGGCCGCCAGGCGCCTCGCGACACATGGCGAGAGCGAGCACGACGAACGCCAGCGCGCTCCCGGGTGTGCCGCCACGTATTCCAAGCATGCTTGACCTCCGCAGCCGGACGCTGCGCCGAGAAGTCGGCAAAGTGAATTCGTCGAGTTTCAGCGCGCAGGCGCTGCCGCCGCGGCGAAAGCGCGGTCGATGGCATAACCCACGCGATGCGGCTGGCGTTCCCGGGCCGCGCGCAATGCAGCCTGGATGGCCGCCGACCGCGCCACCAGGGGAGCCAGGCCGCGCACCGCAGCCTCCTGCACGACAGTCGACGGGTCCGCCAGGGCAGCGATCAGGGCTGCCTGCGCATCCACGGCAGCGGCGCCGCTGCCTCCAACCAATCCGGCGAGCGCGTCGATCGCGTCGGCGCGCAACAGTTCAGTGCCGAGCCGCGCGTCGGCGACAAGATCGGACGTCACACGGGCGTCGCCGGCCCGGCCCAGCGCAAGGCGGGCAGCGACCGCACGGCGCGGATCGACGGCAGCGGCCTCGGCGTGCAGCGCCGTACACGCCGGGCCGCACGGCGACACGAGCGCCGGGTCCGCCGCAAGCAGCGCGCCGAGGCCAAGGATGGCGCCCATGCGGGCGGAACCCGATCCCTCCCAGGATGTCAGCGCTGCGACGAGCGCGGGCAGCGCGGCGGCCCGCACGGTCGCAGATGCCCGGCGCAGGCGGTGGGCCAGCGCGGCGCGCGCGGGTGCGGCATCGACCGTCAGCAGGCCAAAGCATGTCCCGAGCGTGCACAGTCCGGTCCCGGCTGCACCGACGGGCACGCAGTCGCGGTCAGTGCGGCAACCGGCGGGCGTCGGTTGCCCGTGCAGCAGCGCACGGGCGACGCGGTCGGCAGCGGCGGGCTGCGTCGGCGTGGGTACCGGGGCGCAGGCCGCCAGCCCGCCTGCGATCAAGACAGCGCAGGCAGCAACGCACAGCCGAGAGAACCCAGCCTCGCGGGGGATCGTGCCGGCGCGCCCCGGCCCCCTGCCCACCTCTCAGCCCCCGAGCAGCGTGAGCGCCGCGGCGATGCGCACGCGCTCGTCCGTCTCATCGAGCAGCTTGACCAGGATTTCGCCGGCTTCCTTGTCGCCTTTCAGCTTCGTCAGCAAGCGCGTGGCCGCTACCCGCACCCGCGTCGGCGAGGCGAGCGCCAGCGACTTGACCTGGACACCCACCTTCGCCGGCTGCAATTCGACGAGTTGCCGCAGCACGCGAATCCGCAGGTCCTCGTCTTCTGTCGTGTTGAGCACCTTGTCGAGCAGGATCGGCTCCTCCTGGGGCAGCAGGTGCAGCGCCAGCAGGGCCTCTTCGCGCAACGCGGTGCCGTCGTCGTCGTTGCCGAGCCCCAGCAGCGCGAGTTCGAGGAAGCCGGTCATCGTCGTGGTCATTTCGCGCGTCAGGTCAATCACGGTGCCGCGCGGCAACTTCTTGACCATCCGCTTCCACACGTCGACAGACTTCGCGGGGTCCGACAGCAAGAAGCCGCGCACGGCCTCGGCCCGAATGCGCGGGTCATTGTCATTCAAGGCGTTCTGCAGCCCCTGGCGTGCCTGCACGTCGCCCGACTCCGCCAGGGCCCGCACGACGATGCGGCGCACGTCGTTGTCCTTTTCGCGGGTGTAGAACATCAGCCCCTGGTACGCATCTTTGTGCTTGATGGCGGCCAGCGCGCGGATCAGTTCGATCTTCACGCGCTCTTCCGTCTCGCGGTCCAGCCGATCGCGCAGCGGCGCCACGGAAATCGGGCTGGCGATGTAGCCCAGGACCCGCCCTGCCGCCACGCGCACCGCCGCGATGCCGTCGTCGAGGTATTCGTGCATTTCCGAGATGCGCCCCACGCCGCCGACCCACCCGAGGTAGAACACACCGGTGGCCCGCATGTCGGTGTCTGTCGATTCGGCCAGGTGCTGGGCCTGCGACGCCATCGAACGGTCGCCCATCCGCGCGATCAGTTCGTACGCCGCGAACAGCAGTTCGTGGGTGCCTCCCTTCGCGATGATCGACTTGAGCGCGTCGGCATCGCGCTTGTCGGCCACCCGCTTGTAGGCGGCCAGGCATTCCAACTGCTCCTTGCCCTGCTGCACCGCGCACGAAGCGACCAGGGCCTGCCCCACGCCGCGGTCCCCGTGGAGCGCGCGCACCGTCAGCAGGCGGGCCTGGAGTGCCGTGTCCTTCGGCTTGAGCGACTGCAGGAACGCAGCCCCCACACGGTCGTCGGCCGCCGCTGCGATGTCGAGCAAAGCCTTGACGAGCGCGTCATTCTGGGGCTGCGCCTTGGCCACGATGTCGAGCGCCTTGCCCTGCAGCACGGGGTCGAGTCGCACGACCATGCGCTGGGCACTTTGGACGACGAGCGCGTCTTTCGACGCCAACGCGAACTTCAGGAAGTCGCCAAGATTCGGGCGATTGCGGCCGACCAACGCCGAGCCGATGCGGTCCTGCTGCTTCTGGTCCAGTTCCTTGTCGCCCAGCGTCTCCGCCAGCACCGCGAAAGCGTCCTTGTCCGGGAACTCGTCGAGCACCGGCAACACTTCGTAAGGGTTGAGCACGGGCAGGCCGAGGCCTTCGTGCACGACTTGGGTCCACTGCGGCACCTTGAGCTTGAACATCGCCTCGGCCACGCCGCGCCGCACGACCCACTGCGGGTCGGTCGCACCGTCTTTGAGGAGTTGCCAAGCTTCCTTGTTGCCCTTGTCCCAGGCGAGTGCGCGATAGGCCATGCCGCGGGCGTGGAAATCCGCCGACTTGATGCCGTTGCGCGTGATGTACAGCGCCTGATCGATGGGCTTGAGCTTCGACGGGGCTCCCGGCGCAGGCTTGGCGGCGGGAGCGGCCCGCGCAGGCAGAGGCACCACGCTGGCGGCGACGGCGAGCGCGACGGCCGAAGACAGGGTGCACAACAGACAGGGCAGCAGGCGCATGGCGGCCTCTTTGGTCAGGCGAAAGCGGGCGCGAGGATCGGCCAGCGGGCGGGTGCCGTCAACCCGATCCAATTCGGCAACGTGCAGCGCCTTGTCCAGATCGAGCCGCCGTGTGGATCACGGCAGCGCGGCGGGCACGGCCACACCTGGCCCCTGCACCCAACGCGACGACCGCCTGGTGCTGCGGACCTGCTCCGCCGCGACGCCGCCTTGGCGATCGAACTGCAGCGCCCCCAGGCGCGCGCGGCCGAGGTCGTCGAGGGCGCACGGATCGCCCTCTGGACACGCCAGCCGCACGTGCAGGTGGTCGTCGTGGCCGCCGAGGTGCCGCACGATGGCGCCGCCGTGTTCGCCGATGGGCCGCGGCCACTGGATGATGGCCTGCAGCGTGTCGGGCGATTCCCCCGCGCGCAGGGCGGCTTCGTGCAGGGCTGGCTGCAACCCGTGGTCGATGAACGCGTACTGCAGTCGCCCCGTCGCGAGCAGCACGCGCAGCAGCAGCCAGGTGCGGTCCGCGTCCAGCGTGTCGGGCGTCGCCTGCCCCAGCCAGGTGCGCTGGTGACCGCCGCGAAAGTACAACCCGATGTCGGCGTCGAGCCCGCCGCGGTGCGATCGGTGCGGTGGCAGGCAGCCGCCGCCTTGCTTCGACAGGTCGCCCATCACGAGCGTCGTGCCCAATGGCGCGCTGCGCTGCACGGCCTCGGCGGCCAAGCGAAGTGCATCGACGAGCAACGGCTTGCCCCAGCCGCGCTGCGGGCGCTGCAACCCGACGATGCCGGCAAGAGGTTCGAGCAGCACGCCATTGGTCAGCACGACGCCCTCGTGCGGCGACTTGAACACGACGTAGCGCTTGCCGCCCTTGAGCTTTTTCGTCGCAGCCGCCAATGCGTTGAGCTCCCGCACACGGGCCTCGGCCACCTTGTAGCGCCGCGCGAACGACGCGACCTTTTCGTTCTTCTTCGCCGTGCCGTAGCGGCGACCGCAAATCGAACCGTGGCTGCGGTGCTTGGCCTGGGCGGCGCGCAACGCCTTGCACGCCTTGGTGCCGCGCTGGGCTTTCTGCTTGCACAACGCCGCGAGCTTGCGCTGGGCCTCGGCCTTGCGTTGGGCTGCAGCGAGAGCCTTGCACTTCGCGGTCTTCGCTGCCTT